>CACOBT010000006.1 GCA_902625535.1 uncultured beta proteobacterium
TCCCTTACCAAGGGAGTGCTCTACCACTGAGCCACATGGGCAAACTTCGTGTTGGAGCGGGTGAAGGGAATCGAACCCTCGTCGTAAGCTTGGAAGGCTTCTGCTCTACCATTGAGCTACACCCGCCTATTTTTTTTCCAGTCCACCAAAATGGTGGAGAGGGTTGGATTCGAACCAACGTAGGCTAAGCCAACAGATTTACAGTCTGCCCCCTTTAACCACTCGGGCACCCCTCCGCACCGAACCTTTTATTGTTATCGTTTACTTTTGTCTTGTCAATCAAAATTTTAGATGTGGATGATTAAATGAGTTGTTAGGTTGTTTTTTATCTTTAGCTATTTCCTTTTTCTCTTTGTTAGGCTCGTATGTACCGTCCACTCCTGTTTGGATGAGAAAGTCCAAAGAGTAATTTTTGGTCTTGTTTTCAAATGTTATCCTTACTGGATGATGGTTGAAAGAATTATCTAGCCAAAAACTAATGTCTCCAATTTTTTTCCCTCTTTGTACTCGGCTGACGATCTTTGTCGCTGAAACCAAATCACCGTTTGGTAATACCATATCCTCTGGCGGCGACGGAGTAACCAAAATTTTTTCCAACTTTTTCTTGTTGAATACCTGAAAATTGTAGTTGTTGTTTTTTTCAAAAATTTGCCCGGTCGCGGTAAGTGAAGCAATCTGAAATATTAGGCTAAGGGGATCATAAATGTCCCCAGAAAAATTTTCTTCTAAATTTTTACCTGAGAAAAAAATTGAATTGGGCGCATGAGACACCTTAACAAATGATTTCCCTTTTTTTGGTGTATGCACCTCGTAGTACATTGGTTTTAGCAATAAACCCTCAACGCGTCCTTCAGATAAAAATAGCAGCGGTTTACGTAAAAATATTTTGGCCCAACCTGAAGCCTCAGCGAATAATTTAATTTTGTACATAGAACTGGAGTTATCAAATTTGTATGATAAGAAACCCTCACCAACTGGTTTAGAGCCCATACGATAACCCCCATAGTAAACAAAAACTGGGTATTTTCGTCCGTCGTTTTCTTTAAAATAATTATTGAAATTTTTTGAAGTTGGAGGCCTGTTATTCGCCTCACTGTTGTTTGCGATATCCCCGGCAGACCTGTCAATTTCAATTGGAGTTCTATCCTGGGTCTTTTTTTTGCCTTCTTGCATGTTAATGGGGACCGGTAAGTCAATGATATTCGGGTTTTTTCCTTTTTGGTCAGCTTTTTGAACCAATTCTGCAGGCGTTTTGCCGAGACGGTTGTCCCCCTTTGTTTTGCTATCTAGCTCTTCAGACGGTACACTAGATCTGTCGACGTTTGTGAGGGCAATCTCGAAAACGAGAGGAATATCTGAACTTTTTGTTATTTTGTCAAACACATCGCTATGCGTAAATTCTGGCCCGTACGGCTTGAAGAAAGTTATAGATATAAAATGCAGTAACGTAACAAACAAAAACAGGGACGTTGTTCGTAGATTTAAGAACGTAATTTTCATTACCAAAGCACCCATTATCAAGGAGGCCCTCAGTTGTCGAAAAAAAAATTAAACGATCCTTTTGACCCTTGGAGCTTTTTGCCCTTCAATTCGAAGTTTATTTTTCAAGAAAATGACACCGAAGTCGGAAAAAAGCTCAAAGAGTTGAAAATAATTGAGGGGTGGTTACAGTTTAACTTAGAATTCACGAGGTCTGTTATTAAAACAATGGAGATAAAACACGAGGCCCTAAATGCGCTCAAGGATTTTAATAAATCTCATAAAAACCAAGGAATGGACGACTTTGTTGATGAAATGAACAAAAAAATTATTGGCTCATCAGTTAAAAGCGCGGAAAATTGGTGGAAAACACTAGAAACGCAGATGAATAAATTTATTGAAGAAACTATGCAGCATCCAATGCGGCATGCTCAAAAGAAAACACAACGAAGAAAAGCCTCTTCAGGGGAAGGTTCGAAAAAAAAGCAAACAAAAGGAAATAAACGTGCGGTTAAGAAGGATATAGGTTGAGAGAAACAAGCAGGATTGGTATCCTAAGTCAAATCACTATAAACAGAGAAGAGAGAATTAAAATTAAAACAATTACAACTAAATCAATTTTATTTTTTGTCGGGTTATCAAGTTTAGTCTTGCTTCGTGTAGGGTACTGTTCCTGCCCGACGCTATTAAATCACGAGTTTCCGAAATTACAAGATGAATCGCCGCAAAACTTATGTCAGTACAAAGATTCGGTTGTTTTGGTCGTGAATACGGCCAGTTTTTGTGGCTACACCAAGCAATATGAAGGCCTTGAAAGTCTTTACGAGAAGTACAAAAACCGAGGACTAGTCGTTTTAGGGTTTCCTTCGGGCGACTTCAGGAACCAGGAGTATTCTTCAAATAAAAAAATCGCGGAATTTTGTAAAAACACTTATGGAGTTAAGTTTCCTATGTTTGCTAGATCGAATGTGGTGGATGGCGAAAAGGTCAGTGCAAATCCGTTATTCAAAAGGCTTGCTGAATTGGCAGAGCCTCCTAGATGGAATTTTCACAAGTATCTTATCTCACGAGACGGTACGTTCCATAAAAGCTATTCAAGTTTTACTTCTCCGACGAGTAAGAGCGTAGTTAGCGAAATAGAAACTTTGTTGAAGTCACGTCGTTAACTTCTTTATCAAATTCGCTTATAGAGACTAAGATATGAACGCCCCAGAAAAATTTAAAGACGCTGGCCTTCCGGACGTACAGGCGCAGAGAGATACAAGAGCGCTAGCGATACAAAAGGCGGGAGTTCGTGGGATCAGGTACCCTATCATCATTGATACAGGGGAGAAGTCATACCCCTCGGTCGGACTGTTCGATATGACTGTTGGATTGGACGCTAGTACGAAGGGAACTCATATGTCACGATTCATCGAAGTGCTTGAAGATAATACTAACCAAATTTCTTACAAAAGCGTCCTAGAGCTCTCTGAAGCAATGTTAGCTAGACTGGAGGCAGAGTCTGGCTACATAAAGATTAAATTTCCCTTTTTCATGGAAAAGCGCGCGCCAGTGTCAAAGGTTCATGGAATTATGGATTATCAAGTCACATACGAAGTGTATTGTTACAAAAATGCTCCTACCAACGTTTGGCTGGAAGTTGTTGTACCAGTCACGAGCCTTTGCCCGTGCTCAAAAAATATCTCTGAATATGGCGCCCATAATCAGCGTTCCCACATTACGATAAAAGTACTTGTAGAGAGCGCAGAAGTTGAAGTTCAAGACATCATCAAAATTGCTGAGAAATCGGCTTCTTGCGAGCTTTGGAGCATTCTCAAACGTCCTGATGAAAAATTTGTAACCGAGAGGGCCTTCAACAATCCAAAATTTGTCGAAGATCTCGTACGTGATGTTGCAATCGAAATGCAGAGACTGACCAGGAAAAAAGTTGTTGGTGGGTTTTCGGTAGAATCCGAAAATTTCGAATCTATTCATAACCATTCTGCTTTTGCGCGAATAGAACACAACACCTGATTAGTCTTTCCTATGAATAAGCGGTCGACAGCAATTATTGGCTCAGGTATTTCTGGACTATCCGCAGCATGGCATTTATCAAAAGCCCATAAAATTTTCTTGTTGGAAAAAGGAAGTAGATTAGGCGGACATACTCACACGCATACTTTACATTTCGCACAAAAGGACCTAGTTGTCGATAGTGGGTTTATTGTCTTTAATGAGATCAACTATCCAAATTTTACTGATTGGCTCGGAAGATTAAATGTTAAACGGGCAAAATCTGAAATGTCTTTTAGCGTCTCTCGGGGGACAGGTGATTTTGAGTGGAGCGGCAAGGACTTGTTTTCAGTTTTCGGACAAAAAAAAAATATAATTTCGCCTTCATTCATTAAAATGCTGCTGGAAATTGTTAAGTTCAATAAATTATCTAAGAAATTACTTGAGAAACGAGAAGTTTGTGAAGATGAAAACAAACTAGGGGCATTTTTAGACAAGAATAACTTTTCCGATTTTTTCTTTCTTAATTATTTAGGTCCAATGGCTGGGGCGATATGGTCTACGCCCGAGTCCAAAATAACTGATTACCCGACAAAAAGTATTCTGCAATTTTTCAATAATCATGGCCTGCTGTCTATAAACAATCACCATCAGTGGTTTCACTTAGTGGGGGGAAGTTCATCCTACATAGACCAATTATTCAACCATCGTGAGTTTAAAGAAAAGGAAGTGGAGGTACTAAAAAATCATTATGTAAAAAACGTGGAGACAAAACAACACCAAACGAAAGGGAAAAAAGTTTATTTACAAATTGAAAATTTAGAGAAAAAAGAGGAATTTACCCTTGTAGTTGACGACGTTATTTTTGCTTGCCATGCAGACGAAACCCTTAGTTGCGTAAAAAATAAATGGGCGGAATCGTCAATATTACAGAAAATTCAGTTTCAGAAAAACTATGGCTTTCTGCATAATGATAAAAGATTAATGCCTAAAAGAAATAGTGTCTGGTCTTCATGGAATTATATCGAAAATGAACATGATAGTTTAAGCAGAGATATTTCGGTAACTTATTGGATGAATAAGCTACAAAACTTGGATACGAGGGAAAACCTGTTTGTATCACTTAATCCGTTTTTGGAACCACGGGACTCGGGGGTTAAAAAAAAATTGGTTTACGAGCACCCCATCTTTGATAAAGATATGATGTGGGCAAGAGAAAAACTACAAAAATTTCAAGGTACAAATAATATTTGGTACTGCGGTGCCTGGACCGGAAATGGATTTCATGAAGACGGTTTTGTGTCTGGTAAAAAAGTAGCTGAGAAGATTGATTGCCGAACTTGTTAATCACAATGCTTAACAGTGAATGCCAACCCTACTATGCAACGATAATACATAAAAGAAAGCATCCAAAAAATCATACGTTTCGTTACCACTCACTTCTTTTTTCAATTGAGATTGATCAGCTGAGTAAAACGCACGGAAATATTTTTTTTGGAATCAACAGGAAATCTTTTATCTCAATCAATCAAAAAGATTATGGAAATGGATTTGACGTAAAAAAATGGGTAAAAAAATGTTTGGCAAATAATAGCTGTACCGCCAGCATTGAAAAAATTTACCTCTCGACTTTTCCAAAAGTTTTAGGGATTGGATTCAATCCGGTAAGTTTTTGGTACTGTTTTGGAAGAGACAAGCAGCTTTTGGCGGTGATAGCCGAGGTAAATAATACTTTTTCTGAAAGGAAAATCTACTTTATCTCAAGCACTGAAGGGCCAATAAAAAATGGTGAAACATTTAATATGCAGAAAGATTTTTACGTTTCTCCTTTTATCGAAGTCGATGGCGAATATTCCTTTAGGTTTTATAAAAATTACGAAGACGAAATTCAAACAGCTAGAATTGAACTTAGGCAGCGAAAGAAGATCTTAATTACTACAAGCATAAGCGGAAGAAAAATTGACATAAAGACAGTTATTGGACTAAAGAATTTTGTCTCAGTAATATTCCTTCCGATCTTTACTTTATTTCGAATTAATATACAAGCACTACTGCTGTGGTTGAAGGGCATCAAGTTAGTGGAAAAAGAGTAAACCATGTTTTTTCATAAATATTTTTCATTCATTGTCTTAAGAATGCTAAGACGAATAGAAAACGGGGAGTTATCGTTAAAACTACCGGACGGGCGCTTGTACACATTTGGCCATTTAACATCTAGAAACTCAATTAAAGCTGATATTCAAATATTCAAGTGGGAAGTTTTAATGAATTTAATTCGGAAAGGGGATATTGGTTTTGGCGAAGATTATATCCACGGAAAGTGGGATACGAATAATTTACACGCCCTCTTACAACTAGCAGTTAGAAACCGTGATGTTTTATCGGCTCTTGTCGATGGGAATAGGCTATTTTTGCTGGGTAAGCTGGTGAAACATTGGACCAATGAAAATACTGTAAGTAAGGCAACGGAAAATATTAAATATCACTATGACCTGGGCAACGAATTTTATTCAATATGGCTTGATGAGTCATTAACGTATTCGAGTGCAATATTTGCTAAGAGAGCTAAAAATAGCAAAACGAGCTTGCTAGAAGCACAACAGAGAAAAATAGATAGGGCCCTAGATTTGTTAGCGCCAAATAAAAAAAACGGTAGCGTATGTGAAATTGGTTTTGGTTGGGGGAGTATGGCTGAAAGGATCTACAAAACAACCCAATGCCACTATCATGGGATAACGCTTTCCACAAAACAATACGAATATGTACAAGAAAAGTTTAGTGGAATCAACGAAGGTAATCGACTTAAATTTGATATCAAAGATTATAGGCTTCTAGATAAAAAATATGATGGTATCGTATCCATTGAGATGTTTGAGGCCGTCGGAGAAAAATATTGGAATGAGTTTTTTTCCACAATTCACAGATGCTTAAATCGGAATGCAAGAGCTGTTATTCAGACTATTCTTATTAAAGATGAAAAGTTTGAGAAATATAGAAACGGCGTAGATTTCATACAGACATATATATTTCCCGGTGGAATGCTTCCCACTAAACAAATTTTTAGAAATCTTGCTAAGAGGCACAGTTTAAAAATTGTAGATGAATTTTATTTTTCTAACGACTATGCTGAGACTTTAAAGCTTTGGGCATCTAAGTTCGAACAGTCTAACGATAAACTTGACGTGTTAGGGCTAAGTAAAGAATTCAAGAGAATGTGGAAATTTTATTTGAATTACTGCCGTAGTGGTTTCGAAGCAGGTGATATTGATGTTGGACAATATGTATTATCAAAAAAATAAAGGCCCCAAAGTTTCTTTTCTCACACTAGTTCTTTTGTCATCTTTTTTCGTTTTTAAAGAGAATACAAACGCCAGTGAGCATGGGCAATTTAAACTCGAGGAAGCAGTATGCCCGGAATGTAAATTTTTTAATGGAAATGGAATGCTAAGATTTTTTGGGCTGAGGATATATAACGCTAGTCTATTTTCCGAATCTAAATCGGGGGAGATATTTGATGCGAAGTTTTCATTACAGATAAATTATTTTCGTGATCTAAACGGTAAAGATATCGCAAAAAGAAGTTTTAAAGAAATGAAAAGGCTAAAGCTTATTCCGGAAGGAGAAGAAAATCTTTGGTACGATTGGATGGAAAAAAACTTTCCGGATAT
Organism: uncultured beta proteobacterium; assembly: GCA_902625535.1. GTDB lineage: Bacteria > Pseudomonadota > Gammaproteobacteria > Burkholderiales > Burkholderiaceae_A > UBA7377. The sequence continues at coordinate 7,143 of CACOBT010000006.1, forward strand.
AAAAAAAAATGATAAGTTGACAGGCGTGTTCATACCTGACTCAGGAATAATGCTTCACCATAACGGAATTTTGATAGCATCGAAATCAGACAAAAATTTTGCAAAATCCTTTTTTCTTATTTGGCTAGACGGAGATACCTCCCAACCGAGATTAAGACAGGAGTTACTGAAATTCCGGCATAATGATTAAATTCGTTTCTCTCGTTAACTACAGCTTCGTAGGGTTTATTTTATCGATCTCTGCTTTGCCACTTTACATAGCGACTCCCAGCATATATGCAGATTTAGGTCAAACCATCATCGTTACAGGTACCATGCTTATGGTTATACGACTGATAGATGCCTTTACAGACCCTTTGTTTGGAAATTTGATAGATAGAACAAGTGGACACAGATACTTACGTTGGTTAAATCCATCTTTAATCATATTGGCTACGTCGGTTTATTTTCTATTTAACCCGCCAGAATTGTTATCGAAAAATTTAATGTTTGTATTTTCATGGTTCTTTATCTTTACACTGATAGTTTCAATATCAAATGGCATTTCAAATATTTCGTATCAAAGCTGGGCATTTGCATGGTCTAGACATGAAGAGACCAGAAACAAACTCATTTCTGGTAGAGAAGTCTTTGTATTGCTTGGGCTGATTGTCGCATCGGTACTTATCGCGCTAGGATCTTATGAATTGCTTTCTAAAATTATATTTGTGGGGGCTGTCATTTGCGTAATTTCTTTAAGCTTTGTAAGAAAAACGTCGATAGATAATGTGTTCTCTAGTAAACCCAAAGAAACAAAATTCAATTTTTTTTCTTTGGGATCGAAGAAAAATAAATTATTTTTTACTCTCTGTTTTTTCAACACTTTTGCTAATTCTATACCAGCCTTACTCTTTGTTTTTTTCTTTAGTGATACCCTTGATTTAGAAAAAGTTGAAGGAGGTGTTCTCCTATCTGTATATTTTTTGAGTGCAGCCGTTTCTATTCCTATATGGAGAAAGCTTATCGCGAAAATTGGGAGTAAAAAAACGTGGCTTATAGCTATCATATCCTCTATAATTTTTTTCGCCTTTGTTTTGCTATTGCAAGAGGGACAGTTTTATCCCTTTTTGTGTATTTGTATGCTTACGGGGTGCAGTCTAGGTGGGGAGCTGATAAGCCCTCCGGCAATATTAAATGATCTCATTCCTGTGAATAAAAATAAGGCAACCTTGGCCTCAACATATTTTGGGTTATGGAATCTTATCAATAAAATTGCAATTGCATTAGCTTCAGGGTTTTGTCTACCATTACTCGGTCTCTTGGGCTATGACCCTAGTTCAGTCACAGAAGTGGGTAAAGAAAGCTTAATGTTTATGTATGCAGGAGCTCCGTGTATGATAAAGATCACGTGTTTAATTTTAATGGACCGTTTTTTAAAGATACATCGTGCCTAAAACCTCACTCTTGTTATTTCTATTAGCCACTCTATCGATTGGGTGTAGCAGTAGCGGCATATCTACATATCAAAATGAGGTACCCCCTTTCCGTCTGGAAGCGTTCTTTAACGGAAAAGCAACCGGCTGGGGGATCGTGTTGAATCGCAACAATCGAGTGATAAAAAGGTTTAAGGTTGAAGTCGAAGGTATTTTTTCAAAAGATAATTTAAGTGGTAAATTAATTGAAAATTTCATTTGGTCTGATGGTAAAAAAGAAAAGCGTACGTGGGAGTTAAAAAAACTATCTGACAATAAGTGGAATGGTAAGTCCGATGGAGTTGTCGGAACTGCGCATGGAATTATTGCTGGCAACGCATTAAACTGGTCGTACCGTTACAATATTTTAATTGAAGACTCTTTTTTAAAAGAGTTGGAAGTTGATTTTGACGACTGGATGTTCCTTATGGAAGAAGATGTTCTTATGAACCGTGCAGTTTTTTCAAAGTTAGGCGTCAGGATTGGAACCGTCATAATCACATTCAAGAAGTAAAAGCGCATGTTCAATAAACCCATTCATTCCTTTGACAACCGAACAGTTCTTGTCGTGGGAGCTTCCAGCGGAATAGGATTCGAAATTGCGAAAGCATTGGAAATTCTTGGAGAGAATTTGATCGTGGCAGCAAGAAGAGCCGATATTCTAGAAGCAAACTTTTCGCAAAATACACGGATTCCTGTTGATATAGCTGACGAGGAAGCCATGGGAAAATTTTTCGAACTGATCAGAAAAAAGAATCTTGACATAGATACGGTATTCTGGTGTGCAGCTGTGTATTCCCCGATGACCTACATAGATTTTTCTTATAAAGAGGCAAAAAAAATAACATGTGTGAATCTTACATCGGTGTATTATCCGTTCTTTAAGATTACTCAAACATGGCTAAAAGAAAGAGACAAATTTTTAAACAATCCCCACTGGATATGGATATCCAGCGTTGCGGGATACGTTGGGCTTCCGGGTTCATGTGCTTACGGTCCTACTAAATCCGCGTTAAATAACATTGCCGAATCGGCATTTGTAGAATTCAAACCCTTCAATATTGATATTTCTTTGGTTTGTCCAGGGTTTGTAGACACTCGTCTTACAAAAAAAAATAAGTTTTATATGCCCTTTATCATTACGCCTGAACAAGCGAGTAAGGAAATCTTTTATGGTTTGAAAAGGGGCTTATTCGAGATACATTTTCCAAAGAAATTTACGCTCATTCTAAAAACTATTAGTCTTTTCCCGTACAAGTTAATATTCTTAATCAATGCTAAATTACGGGGGAAAAATAATTGACAAGTTTAGGAACCTTTGATGTCGTAAGTTTTAAAAAATCGATGGAAAGCCTTAGGACTATTGAAGATATTGATAATGTTCTTCACTTTTACGATGAAAAATGTTGTTTTAAAGACCCGTTTCATGATATTCAGAGCAAGAGCGTTATTAAAAGATTGTTTACTACTATGTTTAAAAATCTCAATAACCCTCGGTTTATTAACTTAAAAATTGTGTCTGATGGAGCTATAATTAACGTACAGTGGACGTTTGTTTTTAAAAGAAAAGGAAAAAAAAGTCAGAATTTCATTTACGGATCCAGTTGGCTACAGGTTAACGAGAGAGGATTAATCGCACATCACCGTGATTATTGGGATAGCGTTGAATTACTTCAAGCATTTAAAATATTGGATATGCCATTACAATTTATAAAAAGAGTTTTCTCAAAAGCTCAGATAGATAACTAAAAAGAAGAAAATTATGAATATGAACACCATGCTTTATCCGGACCTGTTTCGAGAGTTTGAAAGGGTGCGATGGAATCTCGAAACAGATATCCCATGGGATCAGTTTGACGCCGACAAGCTCTCACGAGAACAAGCATATACTATTAAAATGAATGCGATTACAGAATGGGCAGCCCTGCCGGCAACGGAGATGTTTTTAAGAGATAACAGAGGAGATAGCGATTTTTCAGGGTTTATGTCCGTCTGGTTTTTTGAAGAGCAGAAACACAGCCTGGTTTTGATGGAGTACTTGAAAAGATTTTGTCCTGATCTTGTCCCAACTGAAAAGGAGCTTGATGCAGTGCGATTCGAATTTGATCCAGCACCAGCTCTAGAAACATTAATGCTTCATTTTTGTGGGGAGATACGACTCAACCACTGGTACAGGTGCGCTTCAGAATGGCATTCAGAACCTGTTATCAAAAAGATATACAATACGATTGCCATGGATGAGGCGAGACACGGGGGAGCATACCTAAAATATATGAAAAAATCTTTAAAGAATCTGGGAGCCTCAGCCCAATTAGCCTTCGCTAAAATAGGTGTTTTGATGGCCTCAGCCAGTAGACACCAGAAAGCTCTTCATCCTACCAATCTTCATGTCAACAAAGCCCTATTCCCAAACGATACGGTCCAAAGTCGTTTGCCCGAGCCTGGGTGGCTTGAGAAGTGGCTCGATGATCAGATCAAATTTGATAAAGGTTGGGAAAAGAAAGTAGCGGACAGAATTTTACATAATCTGTCTTTATTATTTGATCAATCCTTTAGCAATGTGAAAGAACTTAATCTTTTCAGGAAAAAGATAGGAAAAAATGTTGATCAAATTTGATTCGAAAAAAATCTAACTTTTGCAGTTTGAAAGTTGATTCAAGCCTTTAAAAACTAACCATGGATCTTTAATTATATTACTCTCTCTCTTTAAGAACTTTCTCGCTAGTGTCCGTCCCAGTGTGAACTTGTCGATATTACCTCCATATAAAAATACGGGGACTCTTTCACTAACAATAAACGATAACGCAGCCTGAACGTTATAAACCCCTGACATGACCGAATCAACCGTATTGGTTGGAAATGCTAATGGGCGAAACTCATGGCCTCTAACTCCACTGGTAAGAAAATTCAGACTGTTTTCCATCATAGCAAAACCGGGAACAATATAACCTCCTTCGTGAATTACTTTAGTAGTGGCTGAATTTTTCTTTCCCTGATGTATTTTTATTTTGTCCAACACCGTTGCAGTGCCAACAGACAATATAAAAGCATCGTCATAATTTTTCCTCATCAAACGCTCTGTTAATCCAAGCATAGCTAGCCATCTATCCACGCCTAACTCTTCTGGCTTATCACGATTGATTTTAAATACAATCTTATGATTCTCAGAAAGGATTATTTTTTTGTTATCTTGGGTAGTAATAGGGTAAAAATTTTCCAATAGAAAAATTTCTTTCAGTTCACAATTTATTAATTTATTAATAATTCTCGGATTTACAGACGCCATGTAAACTTTAACAATCTTTTGTAGATTTAATAAAGTATACTTCCCGTTAGCATACTCTCTAAGCTTTTTAACACTATTTAAAATTGAATTTTTCAAGTATCTATCTTTATGTTTATCGACTATCGCAGTGATGTCTATACTACCACTTGTAGCCAGCAAACCTGCTTTGGGATATTCTCGAAATATTATGGCCCATTTTAATCGAGAGTTTCCAGAATCAACGAATAACTTCATCTCCATTTTATGGACCCTGCCTCTATTTTTGTTATGTAGGGTTTTGACGTTTCTTTGAGTAACAAGCGACCATTTTTATCTATACCCATATTTTTACCTGAAACTATAGTGTTATTATTCAGTGAAACGTTTATTACCTGGTTTTTAAACATATCTCTCTTTCCGAATTCTACGCGAGGATTGAAAAAAACATTATCGTTATACATTCTATCAATATTGTTTGTTAAGTCATCAATGAGGTTTTGAGCATTAAAACGTTTTGCGCTATTTACGTCATCAAAAATGCTAGTTGCATTGAGGTTTATATCAGGTGAAATCCATACAATGTTGATCCCTATCCCCAAAATAGCTAATTTAAATCCCTTGCCATAAAGTCCTATTGGCAACAAATGTAGAAGAATTCCAGCAATTTTTTTTCCGTTTTTATATAAATCGTTCGGCCACTTTATTCCTAGCGATAATTCTTGACAATACTTCGCTTTTTCGAGCGTTTTTGCCACTATTAAAGCAAATATTATTGGCAATAGTCTTGATGCACTGTCGTCGGTGCATATTTGCAGAGGAAAGACAAAGCTCGCAGCGAACGAGATGTCAGAAGAAATCCACGATCTTCCTTTTGTTCCGTGACCTCTTGTTTGATTTTGAGAATAAAAAACTAGCTTTTCATTTTTGTAGTTGGATTTTATGTATTCCAGAGCTTCCTCTTGTGTTGATCTTGGGGCTTCTAAAACATTCACTTTCCACATAGTATGATATTCTACCAATTATGGTTTTTCATAAACGCAAATTTTGTTGCTTAAATCAATTTAGTGCTAGAGAGGGTTGTCGGGTAACTCGGGATTTTTAACATTTCACTGCTGTGCGTAATTGACAGAAAAGATTAAATCTAAACGTAGCGATATGGAAATGAGAGTTCATAGTTTGAGTTGTCTAAAATACCGACCCGATACGGCAGCTCATTGTGGAGAGATTTGGTGTAGACACTTATACTTATGCAAGCAGTATGCTGGAACATTCGTCCGACTCACCTGATTGAATGGATAGTTGTTAGGAAAGATAAAAAGGATTAATCATACTAGATGTCTGAGTTAGCGTTCTTTAACGGGGAATTTTTACCTCTCAGTGAGGTAAAAATTTCTCCACTGGATAGGGGCTTCCTTTTTGCGGATGGAGTTTATGAGGTTGTTCCCGTATATAATAAGCAACCGTTTTTTTTTGTTGAGCACCTTAATCGCTTGTTTAGCAGTTTAAAAAAAATTGATTTAGATTTAGGAATCGAAAAAGAAGAAATAAAAAAGTGTATTGAGATACTCATTAAAAAAAGTGTACACAAACATCAAATTGTTTATGTGCAAATAACTAGGGGCGTTGCTCCGAGAAATCATGCTTTTCCGAAAAGCCCAAAACCAACCGTTTTTATTATGTCCACAGAACTAGTAAGACCTTCTGAAAAAATTTTGCTAGAAGGAGTATCAGCTATTACTACGGAAGACAATCGTTGGAAACTAAGAGATATTAAATCGATTTCTCTTTTGCCAAATGTTCTTGCGAGAGAAAAAGCTGTGGCAATGGATTGTTACGAGTCGATTCTTGTAGCTGGAGAGAATATAACTGAAGGGGCGGCCTCAACAATTTGGATTGTGAGACAGGGTAGAGTTTGTTGCCCAGAACCCTGTAACAATTTACTTGAGGGTATAAGGATAAAGATTATAGAAGAATTGTGCTCAAGCTTAAAAATAGTGTTTGAGCGTAAAGATTTTAATGTGAGCGAACTGATGACCGCGGACGAAATAATGCTTACTTCGGCGACAAAGGAGATCATCCCTATTACCTCAGTAAATGGCATTCAGATTGGAGGTAAAAAACGCAAAGGCAAGCCAGGTCAAATTTTTAAAAAATTGAGAAAAGCCTATACAAACCTGATGCTTTTGGATTGAAAAATCATTTTTTTGGTTTTTGTGAATTAATTACGGCATCGATATTAGCTATTTCAGTCTCAGATTTTACTTCAAAAACTTTTATAACCCTTTTTGTCCCTTTTACTCTCGAAGCAATGTCCGCAGCCAAATCGGCCTCTCTTTGCGTCACAATTCCCATGAGAAAAACAATACCGCTTTCTGTTTTTACTTTAACAGCATTTGCGTTTAACTTTTCTTCATCAATAAAACTGGCTTTGATTTTTGCGGTTAAAATCGTGTCTCGAGCAAACATTTTTCCAGTCGCTTTTGGCCCAATATTCAATTCATTGATTATTTCCCTGACATTTTCCACATTTGCAATTAACGCAGCAATATCTTGAGAAATTTTTTCTTTTGCAACCCAACCGGTGAGTAGCGCTGCTCGATTAAAACTTGTAACAGCAACGGATATATCATCTTTTGAGAAGTTTTTAGACAGCTCGTTCATTGACTTCAACTCTATAGTTTCATCTTCTAGTATAATTCCTGCAGTTCGCCGATCTGTAACAGCAACAGCCGTTGCCACGACGCCTGTAGCAACCACCGGGAAATAACACCCCTCTAAAAAGAATGCAAGTATCAAAATCGGAGACAATCGGGTAAAAAACTCTTTTCTCATAAAATATAACGGCATGATAATATAAACTATTTTAACAGCCGTGACGAGATGGGTCGAGTTATTAGTTCAAAAGAAAAGCAGCAAGAAAACAACCCAGGGCTGTATGTTATTTCTACACCAATAGGTAATCTTTTAGATTTCAGCCAACGGGCGAAAAACGTTTTAAAAGGTTGTGATTTAGTGCTTGCTGAAGATACTCGAATTGCTATGAAATTACTTAATACGTATGGTATTAATAAAAAAAGACGGCAAATCGTATCTTGTCACAAATTTAATGAAATGCGGAGACTAAAAAACCTAAACTTTGAGGAATTAAGGAAACAAATGGTAGGTTTAATGGCAGACGCAGGTACGCCGTCAATTTCTGATCCAGGTTCAAAAATTGTAGAAAAGTATCACCAATTAGGCCTACCTGTTCGTTCCGTTCCGGGATGTTGTTCTGTGACAGCAGGGTTCTCAATAAGTGGTATTGAATTGAAGAGTAATCAAACACTAACTTTTGGAGGATTTTTTCCGAAAAAAAAGAAAGACGTTGACGATTTACTTGAAAAACTTTCCACAAGCACAGACTATGTCGTTTTCTTCGAATCGGCTAATAGGATGGAAAACCTGGTACAGCAGTTAGAAAAATTTTTTCAAGAGGATTTAGATATTTTTCTAGCAAAAGAGATGACTAAAATACATGAATCTACATGGAAAGGATTGTGCTCAGAACTTCTCACTGAGCTACAACAGGGCAGCGGTGAAAAAAAAGAGAAATTTTTTCGAGGAGAATTCGTTGTCATTGTTGATTTGTCTAAACTCAAACGGCCTACTGGATCAGACAAAGAACTGGAATTTTGGTTGAAAACGCTAAAACCACACGTTAAGGCTACAACCCTAGTAAAAATACTCAGTAAAAAATTTGGAAAAGATAGACAGGAAATGTATTCAACACTCCTGATAAAATAATTGTTAACGAGCTCTTTCTGATATCAGATAATTGAGCAAACCGATAATCCGTCTGTTACTTCCTACCATGGCAGGAGAAGTCAAAAACTCACCGTCAACAATAATTTGCGGAACACCGGTAATCTCAAATGATTTCATTAATAAGGATGCCTCCTTCATATCACTTTTAACTTTATCAGAGTTCCATTGTTTCTCAAATGTTTCTATGGCGACCCCATTATCCTCTAACCAAATTGAAATACTAAGAAAGTCTTTGAGTGGCATCCTTTTGTCTTGAATATCAAGGAATAATTTATCTAAATACTTGTCGACAAGTCCCATTTTTTTTAGTGTAAAGTACAATCGTTGGTGGGAGATCTCTCTGAATGGTACGTGTAATTTTCTAAATTCTACATTTTCCGGTAACGATTCTGCCCATCTTTTAATAACAGGAGAAAAATTTCTACAGTGCGGGCAAAATAAACCAAAAAATTCGACGACCTCAATCTTTTTTGTTTCTTTAAATTTATTGTTACTGTAAATTCTCTTAAAATCTATGCCCTCATCATATTTAGTATTGGCTTGTGTCGGATTCGTTATAACTAAAAGAAACAATGCGCTGCTCAGGATTCCGACTACGAAATCTAAAAAATTTGTCTTACTGTAAAACGAAAAAATATTAAGCATATGACGATCCTTCTTTACCGGTTAACCAACACTGCGTGGGATTTAATTTTACTGTCTGAAAGACGCTTTTTTACGCTATTAAGTTCCTCGGACGAATTAAATGGGCCCAACCTAACCCTGTAGAACAAATTACCTTTCTTGTTTTTTTTATAAATGGCAGCCTCAAAACCTAGGAACGCCAACTTGGCCCTCATTCTATCGGCCTCTTTGACTTCTCTAAATGCTCCAACCTGGAGAAAAAATGACTTATCTAACTCAATAGCTTTGTTAGGCACTCTTTCCAACTTCGCGCTTTCAATCACCCTTTCTACTGACTCTGAGGAGGAGTCATCTTCCTTTCTAACATCCTTAGTTTCGGGTATGAAAATCGACATATCACTCGGAGCGATTTTTACAACTATATCGTTGTCCTTTTCAGACGATTCAACTATCGAATTTGCTTTGCTATATCCATCAAGCTTGTCTGCAAATGGAACGGGCGTTTTTGTTATATAAAATGCCAAATATGCAGCAATAAGAAGCCCGGACGCTATTCCGAAAAAAAAACTCAAAACACCAAAACCATGCGGATAAAATTTTTCTTTAGAAAAAATTTTTTTCGGATCAGGGTGATTCTCACTCATGTTTACATTTTCTCCGGAGCATTAATTCCTATTAATTCTAAATTATTTTTCAAAAGTTTGGCTACGCTGTAAACTAGTAATAGTCTTTTATTTCTTATCCAAGTATCTTCTACTAGTATCTTTGAATCGTTGTAAAATTTGTGAAAATCGGATGCAAGATCTTGCAAGTAAAATACCAGTTGATGAGGCTCAACATTCTTTAGGACAGTACGAGTGACCTCTGAAAAACCAAGAACTCTGTGTGCTAGTTCATTTTCCAAACTGTTTAAATTAACAGATTCACTGCCTAAGTAAGCAGCGTCGTTAAGATTTGAGAAAAACTCTAAAAGCTCCAACTCTGAAACACAGGATTGTCTGATTACACTGGAGGCTCTCGCATGCGCATATTGTACATAAAAAACTGGGTTTTCCTCAGAATGTTTCTGAGCTAACGATACATCAAAATTAAATTCCGTTTCAGGTTTTTTTGATAATAGGAAAAAACGAACTGCGTCTTTTCCTCGGGATAGTATAGTCGCAGTTTCATGTTTGTTTTCACAACATTCAACTTCACCATTGACCTCGTCAAATCCTGAAGAAAAGTAGATAAGATCTTTCAGTGTCACATAGTCCCCCGATCGTTTGGAGAACTTAACATCTTTTCCGTTTTTTTTTACAGTTACCATTTTGTGTAGAATGGTCATCGGGAAATTTTTGTCAATTTTTTTATTTAGCCCCTGTAATCCAGCTTTAACTCTTTGCACCGTCCCGTGATGATCTGTTCCTTGAATATTTATCGCCTTACCAAAGCCCCTTCGCCATTTATCCAAATGATAAGCGATGTCAGGCACAAAATATGTATAGGATCCGTCGGATTTTATCATCACCCTATCTTTATCATCACCGAAATCAGTGGACCTTAACCAAAGCGCATTGTCTACAAAAAAGGTCATCCCATTTTTTTTTAAGTTTGTTATAACGTCGTCTACTAGCCCATTCTGATAAAAATCAGACTCTAACGCAAAATTATCGAAAGATATCCCAAGAAGTTCTAAGTCTGAATTTTGCTCATCTCTAAGACATCCGATCGAGAAATTCTTTATTTCGTTAAGCAATTTTTTACTTTTTTCAAACTTGGTCAGTTTAGTAGCCTTTTTCAGGATTCTAAATTTGTTTGCAATTTCAATAATGTAGCTACCACGATAACCATCCTTGGGGAATTCCTCGCTATTCTGATCATACCCGTTCAGTCGCGCCCATACTGACAGGGCTAAATTTTCTATTTGGTTCCCCGCGTCGTTATAGTAGAATTCGCGATATGTATCATGCCCGGCTTTGGACAATATATTTGAAATTGCATCACCTAGGACAGCCTGCCGGGCATGTCCAACATGCAAAGGCCCTGTGGGATTCGCGGATACATATTCTAATATTATCTTTTCAATATTTTTGCTTCTTTCCCAGCCATAATCTTCTTCAGTCAACACGGTACACAGGCGACTCAATTTGGCAAAGGGATTTATACGGAAATTCAGAAACCCCGGCTTTGCAACTTCTACAGTGTGCCAAAGAGACTCGTGTTTTGATTGTTTAACCAGATTTGAGTTGAATGAATTTGCAATTAAATTTGCTAACTTAAGGGCATCTAAGTTAGATTCTTTAGATTTCCTAAGGGCAATATTTGAAGAAAGATCCCCATTTGCCCTATTCTTTGGTATTTCAATTGAAGTTTCAATATCCCTAGCATCTATTACTGAATTGAATAATTCTCCCTGCTCCTCCAAAATATTGATTGATTCGAGGATTATTGGAATTAAATCTGCTTTCAGTGCATGAATCATTTTTTCACCGTACAACCGTTAAGCTTAATTCTTCTGGAGTGATGTTTTAACATTAAGTCGTCATTATAACTGGCGCGTCTGACAGGATTCGAACCTGCGACCACTGGTTTCGGAAACCAGGACTCTATCCACTGAGCTACAGACGCATTAAGGAAAAAATTTAAAAATATCCCACAGATTTATTATAATTTAAACTTAAGGGAATTTATCAATAGAAAGAGAAAACAATGAGTGATACTGAAGGACCTATTAAGACACCAAAACAACTACTATACGCTGTTCTAGCAGCCTTTTTAGTTCCAATCGTTATTATCGTGCTACTTACTCAGTATGTTGGCAATCTGAAAAATCCATCCAATGCATCGGATGCTTATACTGAGGAAAAAGTCCTTGAACGGATTGCACCAATCGGATCCATTCGAACAGAGCCCGTTAAAGTCGCGGCTGCCGCGGATCAAGTTAGTTTAAGTGATGGTGCTGATGTCCAAAAGGCTAATGCGGATCCCTGCATAATTGATATTTCCGCAGCTGATAACATGATGTTTAATACAAATACAATTAGATTTGATTCCACATGCGGTGAGACTACTCTTAATTTCAAACATACCGGGAAACTGCCAGCAAATGCGGGGGGACATAATGTCGTTATTGTTGAGAGTCAGAACTTCGACTCGGTTGTCTCGAAAATTGATATGAAACTGGGAGAAGATAGTGGCTATTTACCTAATGATCCCCAAGTGCTAGCCAAGACCGGGATTATTGGAGGTGGGCAACAGATCACGATAAAGATCAATACAAGCAAATTTAAAAAGGGTGGAGACTATACTTTTTTGTGCAGTTTTCCCGGTCACTATTCCATAATGAAAGGTAAGGTATTGATCTCATGATTAGAGCTTAAGCGGTACCAACCGAATGTAATGAAGTAGTTTCTGGGGCGATAAGTATATGATCGATTAGAAGGGTAACCCAGTAAAAAATATGGAGGTTTATTTTAATTGGTGCGGAAAAATAGATTAGATGCAGTTATTGAGGTTCTTGATAATTTTCTTAAGACGAACTTTGGTGGGTTAAGCGGGTCAGGAAGAAACAATCCAGCCGGAAATTGTAATGTAGAACGTGATTCCAAAGAAGACCGAAAAAAAAAGAAGTTAGCAGGTGAACTGATGCGGATAAACCATTCGGGAGAGGTTGCTGCTCAAGGTTTATATCAGGGTCAGCGTTTTTTTGAAACCGACCCTCACATGAGAAAATACCTTGAAGAAGCGGCAATAGAGGAGGCGGATCATTTAAAATGGACTTTTGAATATATGAAGTCTAAAGACACAAAGGGGAGTCTCTTAAATCCAGCCTGGTATTTTGGTAGTTTCACGTTGGCTCTTTTAGTGCAATCCCAGGGTAGAGAAAAATCTAAGCATTTTCTAGCTGAGACGGAGCGTCAAGTACAAAAGCACCTTATGAGACATCTAAAAACATTTCCGACTGAGGACGAAGCGGCCCAAAAAATTCTTAAGAAGATGTACGAAGATGAGGGTGAACATGCCTCCTGGGCAGAGAACAGCTCCTCAAAAAATCTGACAGAGGGCTTGTCGAAAGTCGAAAAAAGTGCGATGAAAATTATGTCGAAGGTTATGATTGAGTTATCGAAAAGAATCTAATTAAAAGTCAATTGGATCAACGTCAATTATCGCTTTAGCTACGATGTTAATTATTTTCGGTTTGATGGCATAAAGCACCTTGTGCAAATCAGCTCTTTTATTGGCCTCCAGTAAAATTCGCGAACGATACTTTTTACTCAACTTTTCCGGAAAAACTTTTAATGGCCCACTATACTTAACCTTCGATTTTTGAAAATTCGTTACTATTTCATCAAGAGCCACTAAAATTTTATCCGTCTCGTTTTCTAATACATCTCTGTTAGGATGAGTTAAATTTATAGTCGCTAAATTGGTAAATGGAGGTAGACTCCAATTCTTTCTCTCCTTAATTAAATTTTCAGCAAAATCAACATAGCTGGCGTTCGATAAGAAAGTTAAAAAATCATTTTGAGTATCGATCACTTCAGTTATGAAAACAGGTTCCTGATAGGTAGTGGGCTCTTGTGGATGACGTCCTGCTCGACCAGAGACTTGTATGAGAGATTGGAAAAGTCTTTCGGATGCTCTAAAGTCAGGGTGCTTTAGATTAGATTCAATCTCCATTGCAATCACAAGTGACACTTTTGTAAAATCGTGCCCTTTTGTTAAAATTTGAGTCCCGATTATTATATCCACGTCCCCATTCTCGATCTTGTTCAAACAGTCATCAAATTCTTTCTTTCTTTTAATCAGTTGTTTATCAATTCTCATAATTCGAGCATTGGGTAACAACTCAGAGATTTTGTGCGTCAGCTGTTCGGTCCCCATTCCTGATAGCTTCAACCGATTTGACCCACAATTTCTACAGATTCTAGTAGGTAGTTCTTCATGACCGCAAAAATGACAAAGTAAGAATTCTTTTTTTTCTTTATGCAAAACAAGATTTACACTGCAGTTTATACACTTGGCTGACCAGTTGCATTCAGTACAGCTAAAAACTGGGGCCCAGCCTTTTTTATTTAGATATAGAAGAGCCTGGTTCCCCGATGAAATGTGAGTTTTCAAAAGTTTTAGACTTTTCTCTGAAATACCATGCTCGTGGGAGTAGTAATTTTTTTTAAAGATTGTAAGTTTTGGAAGAGGCTGGTTTGAGGCTCTGTTTTTTATGGCTAAATATTTATATTTGGTTCGCTTACTCTGCATCCAGGATTCCAAACTAGGGGTTGCGGACCCTAAAATCAACTTAATTCCCAGGATGCTTGCTCGATAAACCGCCAAGTCTCTGGCAGAATATCGAAAACCTTCACTTTGTTTGAAGGAGGTATCATGTTCCTCGTCTACTATGATCAGTTTTAAATTTGGTAACGGAAGAAAAATTGCCATCCTTGTACCCAAAACAATATTTGCCTTTCCAGTAGACATTTTAAGCCATGTTTTTGCCCTAGCTAATGGTGTCTGGGTACTGTTATAAACTTCAATTTCGGAAGATGAAAAATAGCTTTGCAAAAGTTCGTGTAGGCGAGGAGTTAATCCTATTTCTGGAACGAGATAAAGTACCTGAGCGGATTTTTGATCTTGTAAAAGTTTTTTTATTACGGAAAAGTAAACCCTAGTCTTTCCAGAACCAGTTGTACCGTGGAGTAGAATTGGCTTCCTGGCTAGGCATATAGATTCATAACATTTTTTCTGCTCTTGGTTAAGCTCCCAACTGACCATATGTTGATTTTTTTTTTTATTTCATTTGGTCCAAAAAAATAATTCTTTTTTTTATTTATGTAGTCAGCCTCTAGATTTTTTATTGATTTCAGAGATGTGGGGAAAGAATTAAATACCACCTTTCCCAAAGCACGATGATAGTAATTTGCGATGAACGTTAAAAATTTAATAAAGCTTTCATCAACTGGAGGGAGATTATCAATGACAACTTCAATCTGTTTAACTTGCCGGGCACTTGTATGGCTTTTTAGACCGACAACCAGGCCAATTTTTTTTTTGTTTCTAACTTCAACAATTACCCAATGTCCAACTATCGATTCTTTTGGTTTTTTAAGTGAGTTTTTTGGCACATATAAATAGTCTAAAGCCTCAAAGTTCGGTAAATCTATGGCAATCTGAGCTATCATACAATATGTCAGTACTCTCTTATAGCGTCTACGAGGACCTCAACATTCTTTGGTGGTGTGTATTGAGAGATTCCATGACCCAAATTAAAAATATACCCGTTTTTTTGCTCGTCTACAGTAAGACCATCGAGTAATTTACGAACCTCTTTTCGAATATACTTCTCATCACCGAGTAAAACGGCAGGATCAAGATTCCCCTGAATGGCACATTTCCCCTTCCCTATCTGCTTCGCTTCTTTTAAGTCAACGGTCCAGTCAATGCCAATTCCTGAACAACCAATGCTAGCGATTGATTTGAGCCAAAGTCCGCCACCTTTTACAAATACTATCGTTGGAATTGAAGGATTCTGCTTTTTAAGAGCGCTTACTATCTCTCTAAGATATTGCAATGAATATATTGGAAAATTGTGATGCGATAGCAAGCCTCCCCAGGAGTCAAATAACATTATTGCATCTGCGCCCTTTTCTATTTGCATAGTAAGATAATTAATAATATTTTTAGTCAGCTTTCTCAGGAGGAGTTCTAAAAGTTCAGGCCTGTTATATAACCACTTTCTGACCTGAATAAAATCATCTCTAGAGCCACCACCACCGAGGATATAACAAGCTAAGGTCCACGGACTTCCGGCAAACCCTATCAGTGGAATATTAGTGTCAAGATTTTTCCGAATGAGGTTTACGGCTGAACCAACGTAAGCCAATTTTTCATATGGGTCTGTTTGAATTGTATTAACCAAATCATCTTCGTTAGTAATTTTTTTATTAAACTTTGGACCATGACCTTCTACAAAATCAAGCTGCAACCCCATCGCATCAGGTATGGTAAGGATATCGGAAAACAAAATCGCGGCATCAAATCTGTAACGTTCTATTGGTTGTAGGGTCACTTCGCACGCTAATTCCGGATTCTTACATAACGCCATAAAGGAGCCGGCCCTAGCTCTAGTTTTATTGTATTCTGGTAAATAGCGGCCTGCTTGCCTCATAAGCCAAACTGGAACCGCGTCGACAGTTTGCCCATTTAAGGCTCTTATGAAACGCCCGTTCGAGCCTATGTCCTGCCCCCAGCTTTATACTTTTCCAACGTTCTCAACTCCGCCATCGCATAGGCCAACTCAGCTTGAGCGGTTGCCAGAGCTATTTTGTCACCTGGTGCCTTTGCTATGGACTTTTTCGCGTTGTTCATTGATTCCTCTGCCCTCTCCTGATCAATTGCATCGCCTCTAACAACAATATCAGCTAGAACCGTAACTATGGCAGGCTGCACTTCTAAAAAACCACCAGCCACAAAGAAGAACATTTCTTGTGAAGCATCTATTTCCATAAACTTCAGTGTTCCTGGTTTTATTTTAGTCAGCAGAGGCGTGTGATTGGGAAAAATACCGAGTTCTCCATCAATACCGGGAACCACAACAAATCTCGCGCTTCCAGAAAATAAACTCTCTTCAACAGAGACAATCTCTAACTTGAAGCTATTTATTTTTGCCTCTTCTTGCATTATTGAACTTTTTTACCTTTTTCAATCGCTTCTTCAATCGTCCCTACCATATAAAATGCTTGTTCTGGCAAATGATCGAGTTCTCCTGAATTTATCATACTAAAACCCTTTATCGTATCCTTCAAACTAACATACTTTCCCGGAGAACCAGTAAATACCTCTGCTACGTGAAATGGCTGAGACAAAAAGCGCTGCATTTTTCTGGCGCGGGCGACCACAAGCTTATCTTCAGGGGCTAACTCATCCATACCCAAAATAGCAATAATATCCCTGAGCTCTTTGTATCGTTGTAATGTACCTTGAACTGCTCTGGCTACTTCGTAATGATCTTGTCCTACAACATTCGGATCCAGTTGCCTCGACGTCGAATCGAGGGGGTCAACAGCAGGATATATCCCGAGCGCTGCAATGTCCCTTGAAAGCACCACAGTGGAGTCAAGGTGAGCAAAGGTCGTTGCAGGTGAAGGGTCGGTTAAATCATCAGCCGGGACGTAAACCGCCTGGATGCTGGTGATTGACCCCGTTTTTGTCGAAGTAATTCTTTCTTGAAGTTTACCCATTTCCTCCGCTAGTGTAGGCTGGTACCCAACCGCGGAAGGCATTCTACCGAGGAGTGCCGAAACTTCTGTTCCCGCTAATGTATATCGATAAATATTGTCTACAAAAAATAATACATCCTTGCCCTCATCCCTGAAAGATTCAGCTATGGTTAGTCCAGTTAACGCAACCCTAAGCCTGTTTCCAGGGGGTTCATTCATCTGCCCATAAACCATGGACACCTTTGAAGTGGGAAAATCTTTGGGGTTGACCACGCCGGCTTCTATCATCTCATGATAAAAATCATTACCTTCCCTAGTCCTTTCCCCTACCCCTGCAAACACCGATAAACCAGAGTGAGCCTTCGCGATATTATTAATTAGCTCCATCATATTTACCGTCTTTCCTACACCAGCCCCGCCGAACAAACCAACCTTCCCACCTTTGGCAAATGGGCAAATTAAATCAATAACCTTTATTCCTGTCTCTAGTAATTCTTGTGATGGAGATAATTCCTCGTATGTAGGGGCAGATTTGTGAATCTCTGCCTGGTGCTCCGACTTTACCGGACCCACCTCATCAATTGGATTACCTAAAACGTCCATAATTCGCCCCAGTGTCGCTTGTCCAACCGGAACGGTTATGGGGGCTCCGGTATTTTTGATCACCATACCTCTCTTCAGCCCGTCAGATGAACCTAAGGCTATTGTTCGAACAATTCCATCACCCAATTGTTGCTGAACTTCAAGAGTCAGGTCTGAGTTATCCATTTTGAGTGCATCATAAACTTTCGGAATGCTTTCGCGTGGAAATTCAACGTCTACAACGGCTCCAATACACTGCACAATTTTTCCTTCATTCATACTAACCTCTATAAATTACGTTATTAAACGGCGGCAGCGCCTGCTACTATCTCTGAAAGCTCCTTAGTTATTGCCGCTTGCCTAGTTTTGTTGTATACCAATTTAAGCTCTTCAATTACATTTCCTGCGTTATCTGTAGCCGCTTTCATTGCTACCATTCTTGCCGATTGTTCTGAAGCAATATTTTCAACAAGAGCCTGATGGGTCACGGTCTCGACATAGCGAAGCACTAATCCGTCAATTAACTCGTGAGATTCCGGCTCGTAAACATAATCCCAGGAGTAATTATTAATAGTTTTCATTTCTTTTGTAGTAAGCGGCAATAAAACATCGGTAACTGGATTTTGTGTCATGGTGTTTATAAACTTATTAAAAAAAACGAAAATCTTCTCCAATTCACCCTTTTCATAAGAATTTAAAAGTGGTCTTATTGAGGCATTTAATTTTTCTGGCTGGGGCTTGTCACTCACCTGACAATAACTGGAAAGGATGTTTACGTCGATTCTGCTCAGGAAATTCAACGCTTTGTTACCAATAGCTACAGCTTTTATTTTTTTCCCTTTCGACTCAGCCTCTTGAATTTTAGTTAAAACATGACGAAAAACGTTCGTATTCAATCCTCCACAAAGCCCTTTGTCCGTTGAAACAACGATGATCCCAACATTTGGTGCATCCGGATAGTCGTTCATAAAAGTATGGCGATACTCGGGATTTGATTGCGAGAAGTGTCCAATAATGTTGATAATTTTTTGACTATATGGTCGAGAAGCTTTCATTCGCTCCTGTGCCTTACGCATCTTTGAAGCGGCCACCATTTCCATCGCTTTGGTTATCTTCTTTGTGTTTTCTACACTTTTTATTTTAGTTCTTATTTCTTTACCAACAGCCATATCAAACCTAATTCCCCATTAGTTTTTTAAATTCCTTAATGCCATCCTCAAGAGAAGATTCCATAACTTCATCAAGTTTTTGATTTTTTTGGATCGTTGAGAGCAAATCCGACAACTTGTCATTACTTAGAAAATGATCATGAAGACTCTCCTCGATTTGCAAAACATCTCCAACGTCCACGTCATCAAAATAACCCCTGTTAACCGCAAATAGAGATAGTCCCATTCTTGCAATCGGTAGTGGAGAATATTGCTTTTGCTTTAATAGTTCTGTTACTCTCGCACCTCTGTCTAGTTGTTTTCTTGTAGCTTCGTCGAGATCTGATGCAAACTGCGCGAAAGCTGCTAATTCTCTGTATTGCGCAAGGTCTGTGCGAATTCCACCAGAGAGACTCTTGATTAATTTCGTCTGAGCAGCACCCCCTACCCTTGAGACAGATATTCCCGCGTTAATCGCCGGACGAACTCCCGAGTTGAATAAACTAGTCTCCAGGAAAATTTGACCATCTGTTATTGAAATTACATTAGTTGGGACAAAAGCTGATACGTCACCTGCTTGCGTTTCGATAATAGGAAGAGCAGTTAAGGAACCTGTTTTTCCTTTAACAGAGCCGCTTGTGAACTTTTCCACATATTCTTCATTCACACGAGCCGCCCTCTCTAGTAGTCTTGAATGCAAATAAAATACGTCTCCAGGAAAGGCTTCCCTACCCGGAGGCCTTCGCAATAGAAGGGAGACTTGGCGGTATGCAACAGCTTGCTTAGACAAATCATCGTAGACAATCAAAGCATCCTGGCCCCTATCTCTAAAAAATTCACCCATTGCGCACCCAGAGTAAGGAGATAAGTACTGCATAGCGGCAGACTCAGCTGCTGCTGCTGCAACTACAATGGTGAAATCCATTGCTCCGTTTTCTTCTAAAGATCTCACGACATTTTTTATTGACGATGCTTTTTGCCCTATCGCGACGTATATACAAATTACGTTTTCGCCTTTTTGATTAATTATCGTATCGATGGCTAACGCAGTCTTTCCCGTTTGTCTGTCACCGATTATCAGCTCCCTCTGCCCCCTTCCAATTGGCACCATGGAGTCAATTGCCTTGAGACCCGTTTGTAACGGCTGAGATACTGATTTTCGTGCAATAACACCTGGCGCAATTCTTTCTATCGGGCCGCTTTCTTTCGCATTGATGTCGCCTTTCCCATCTATTGGTTGTCCTAGCGCGTTAACAACCCTCCCCACCAACTCCTCTCCTACTGGCACCTCTAATATTTTACCCGTGCATTTAACTACATCGCCTTCTGCAATTTTCTCATAATCGCCTAATATTACGGCTCCGACGGAATCTCGCTCTAGATTTAGTGCAAGCCCGAACGTGTTGTTGGGAAATTCAAGCATTTCACCCTGCATAACATCGGACAACCCGTGGATTTTGCATATGCCATCTGTGACAGTTACAACGGTTCCCTGATTAGCAAGTTCGGCTGCTAATTTCGTACCACTAATTTTTTCTTTAATTATCTCACTAATTTCTGATGGATTGAGTTGCATTTATACTCCTAACAAATAAAACTTCAACTGGTCAAAATCGAATTTTTCAAAACTTCAAGATTCCTCCTTATTGAGCCGTCGATTACGTGATCACCAATAATTATCTTAATTCCCCCAATCAGGTTTTTATCAACGACACACGAAAGAACAACTTTCTTTCTAAATTTCTTTTCTAATTTATCTTTTATCGATACCTGCTGCTCTTCAACTAACTCGAAGGCTGAACAAATTTTAGCGTCTAGCACCTTATTGTGTTCATTCTCCAGCTTGTGGAATTGCTCAAGTATATCCTCAAAAAAATTTAAGCGAGAATTCTCAGCCAAAAGTTCAAGAAAATGCTTTAAATTTTTATTAAAATCCGGGGGTAACAATGACAATAACAACTTCTTAATCTCATCCCTTGATACCGTAGGATTTGATACGAAGGTTTTCAAATTTGAGTCACGAAGAATCACGGATAGAAACTTCAATTCCTGACCAAACGTCTTGTCCTCTTTACTTGATAGTTTGAACAAAGCCTCTGCGTATGGTCTAGCAACTGTTGGTCCATCACTCATGTTTACAACTCAGCTTCCAACCGCCTCAAAATATCGTCATGCGTATTTTGGTTAATTTCTTTTTTAAGAATTTGCTCAGCGCCATAAAGTGCCAAGACAGACACATCCTTTCGAAGCTGGTCTCTGAGCTTGACTATTTCAGTCTCAGCCTCACGTTTTGCCGATTCGATTATAAGTGATGCCTCTTTGGTTGCCGCTACTTTAGCTTGCTCAATTATCTCCACCGCCCTCTTATCTGATTCTTGAATTTTAGCCTTAATTTCGTGGTGAGCTTTTTTCAAATCTTCTTGAATTTTTACTTCCGCGTTTTTAAATTCGTTTTGGGTTTTGTCCGCGTATTCAAGGCCACTAGCGATTTTATTCGTTCTTTCTTCTATCGCTTTGATTATCGGCGGCCAAACGAATCTCATTGTAAACCATCCCAAAATGAAAAAAACTACTAACTGAGCAAATAAGGTTGCATTGAGGTTCATATCTTATCTCTTCTAATTAACGAAAGGGTTAGCAGTTGTATACCAGAGTGCTATTCCCGTTCCAATAATGAAGGCAGCATCAATAAGCCCAACTAATAGAAACATTTTTGTTTGAAGGGTGTTCATCAATTCAGGCTGCCTGGCGGAGGCTTCTAAAAATCTACTACCCATTATTCCAATTCCAATACAAGCGCCGGCGGCACCCAACCCTATGATCAAACCCGCTGCTAAAGCAACAAAACCTACGACAGACTCCATAACAACTCCTATTAAAGTAAATATAAATTATCAATGAGACTCATGCGCTTGCCCGATATAAACTAAAGTTAACATCATGAAGATAAATGCTTGAAGCGTAATGATCAGTATATGAAAAATCGCCCAAATTGTTCCAGCAAAAACATGGCCAACAAATCCCAAAATCGTGGCGCTACCACCCAGCAAAGCTATTAGAACAAAAATCAACTCGCCGGCATACATGTTACCGAAAAGTCTCATACCAATTGAGAATGTCTTTGCAACAAACTCAATAACGTTAAGACCAAGGTTAAAAACCCATAAAGCCGGATGCGACCCGAATGGTGCGCAGAGTAGTTCCTTACAAAAACCGACAAAACCTTTTATCTTTAAGCTGTAGAAGATCATTAAAGCAAATACTCCGAGCGCCAAACCCATTGTTCCATTTAAATCAGCGGTAGGAACAATCCGGTGGTAATGAATAAGTTCTGATAAACCTAAAAGGCCAAATATGAAATGCGGCAAGTCAACCGGCAGCAGATCTAATGCATTCATGAAAAAAACCCAAACGAAGACTGTGAGCGCTAACGGAGCCACGAATGTCCTATCTCCATGCACTATACTTTTTGACTGATCTTCAACCATCTCCACTAACATTTCAATAGCGCATTGAAAGCGACCCGGGACACCCGATGTTGCTTTTCGTGCCGCTAGCCAAAAAAGAAAAATGGTTAGCAATCCCATTGCGAGACTCCAAAACAATGTGTCGAAATTCACAATCGCCGGGGCAAATAAACCTACAGACATTTCACCTGCATTATTCAAGTGTAACAAGTGGTGATTCACGTATTCCGACGATGTTTGAGTCTCTGATGACATTATTTTTTTACCCCAGGTAACCCCTAATTATGTATTATTGATTCGTATTTGACAAGCCCAAATAGAGCCAAAATTTCCACACTTAGTTCCGTTGGAGTAATAATATCGGGATTGTTTTAATCGCTAAAATCAATCCTAAAATATAGGCGAGCCAATTCATTTCAGCGAATGACAAAGAAATTAGATAAGTCAACATGATAATGAGGATTAGCTTTATCGCTGCTGCAAGCAAAATGAAAAATAAAAAAGTTACTGCTCCCAAAGATGCTTTGCGTAAAATGAAGAAATTAAAACAGTAAAGTGAAAGGCCGAACACGTAGCATACCTGGCCTAATATGAAACTAAGAAAATATCCCCATGAGGCTAAAAAAGCCACAAAAAAGCATATCATTAAATTTAACGAAAGAAGAATTTTAATACAAACCTCGCGGATTCTTTTGTCTCAATAATTTGATATTCCAAATCTCTGAAGAAAGCATTCCAATTCCTCCGTCGAATTAAATGTGATGCGAATCTCCCCTTTCTTCTCACCCTTTTCCAGTATCTTTGTTTTTAGATTCAAAAGATCCGATAATTTGTTTTCTAGAAACTTGACTGGAGCATCATTTTTAGGAGACTTTTCTAAGCTGATGGCAACTTTGTTGTCTCGGCCAAGAATTTCCTTAACTTTTTCCTCTACCCAACGCACCGATAGCCCTTTCGTCTTAACCTCAGCAGAGAGCTTCAATTGCTGCTCTACTGGCAAAGCAAGCATGGCTCTAACGTGACCTTGTTCCAGATGACCTTCTTTCAAGTAGTTTTGAACTACATTTGGGGCTGATAATAGGCGCATCAAATTAGTTACAGCTGTTCTGGATTTTCCCACTAATCTTGCAACATCAGAATGAGTTAGGCCATGTTCATTTTTTAACCTTGCAAGACCCTCAGCCTCTTCCACAGAACTCAAGTTCTCCCTCTGCAGATTTTCAATTAATGCCATGGCCATTGCTGTTTGGTCATCAACGTTTCTAATAACAACAGGTACTTTAGTTAATCCGGCCATCTGCGATGCTCTCCATCTCCGCTCTCCCGCAATAATTTCGTATTTTGGTTTTGCTTTGTCTTTAACTGTTTCTCTGACTACGATTGGTTGAAGTAATCCTTGTACTTTTATCGAATCAGCTAATTCCTTTAGCGCTTGATTATCTAGGAATTTTCTGGGTTGTGAGGATCCGACTGAGATATCTCTAATATTCAGCGAATTCTGTAAATCATTTTCCTTCACAGCTAGGCTATCACCAAGCAGCTCCTTTAAACCCCGACCCAATCCTCGTTTTTTCATTTTTTTCGACCTTACCTTTCAAGTTGAAAACCGATTCAATAATTCTTTTCCAAACTCTTGATATGCCAAACAACCTCTGGAGCTCTTGTCGTAGAACGTTATTGGAAGACCATGACTAGGAGCTTCAGCTAGGCGAACGTTTTTGGGAATGATAGTGCTGAAAACCTTCCTACCAAAATGTTCTAGCAATTGTGAACTGACATCCTGCGAAAGAGTAACCCGTGGATCAAACATCACTCTTAGTAGTCCAATGGACGACAAGTTAGAGTTTAAATTGGAATGGACTAACTTTACAGAGTTGACGAGGTCCGACAATCCTTCTAACGCGAAATACTCGCATTGCATTGGGATTAAAATCCCGTTAGAAGCACACAATCCATTTAGTGTGAGAAGAGAAAGAGAAGGAGGACAGTCTATAAGTATAAAATCATATTGGAACGCAAGCTCACTTATTTTTTCCGATAACCGATACTCTCTGTTACTAACGTCAACTAAGTCAAGTTCAGCGCCTATTAAGTCTCGATTCGATGGCAAAATGTCATATCCAAATCTGGTTTTTTTTAAAACAGAATTTATATCTTCGGTGCCTATTAATAATTCATAAATAGAGCTCTTCAAATTTTGTTTTTCAACTCCACTTCCCATAGTGGCGTTTGCCTGTGGGTCTAAATCCACTAACAATACCCTCTTACCCGAGCCCGATAGTACCGCAGAGGTGTTTACAGCGGTAGTCGTTTTACCAACACCACCCTTTTGATTTGCGACTGAGAGTATGATTGTCATGTGCGAAAAACATCTAAATTTCTAGACTGCCTTTTTGAAGAGTAAAATTTTTTTATTTACGAAGTTCTTTTCGTAGCTGTTATCCAGCTTTGCCAGGGCGCCACTCATATCAGATACTCTTATTATGCCTCTTTTTTCTAAAAACTGGTTGGATAGCTCGTGAGAATTTTTAGTCGTTGTCATCAAAAGCCAGTGCGTGTCTTTAGAAGCGAGGCTGTATGTAATTTCCAGAAAGGCCTCAATATCCATGAATGCTCTGCACGTTATTAGGTTTAAATTCTCATAAGAGGAAGAATCTTCGATTCTATGATTAAGAACCTCAACTTGGTCGTTCAAACCTAAATTTCGGATTAAATGGTTTAAAAACGCTACTTTTTTTCTACTTTTTTCTATTAGCCTTAAGTGAATATTTTTTTTAATAATAGCCCAAACAACGGCAGGAGAGCCGTTTCCAGAGCCCACATCCAAAATTGAAATCTTATCTAAAATAGAAAAGTTATTTAAGAAGTCTATGTGATCGCCTACCAACACGCTATCCAATACCAGACGATCGACTAATTTTTCAAGTGACTTTGTGCCGGTTAGATTGTGTACTTGACTCCATTTTCTAACCTCTGTTACGTAGTTATTCAATAACTCTAATTTATTTGAGTCAATACTAACTCTCAGACGATTTAGTCGTTCCTGGATGTAAAAAGAAGCCATAAAGTTACTACGCAGCCTTCGATTTTTCTCTTTTTCTCAAGTATAAAACAACTAAAGAAATGGCTGATGGAGTCATTCCTGGAATTCGTGAAGCCTGCGAGACTGTTGTTGGCTTAATTTGTGTCAACTTTTCGAGGGCCTCGTTTGATAACCCAGATATAGCCTCGTAATCAAAATCTTTCGGAATGGATAAATCGAGCATCGAGCTAAGTTGGGAAGATTGTCTCTGCTGCCTGGATATATAACCTGAGTATTTTTCTTGAATTTGAACTTGAGAACAAACCTCATTATCAAAATCTTTTGAAAAATCACGGTAGTTAGCCTGGATTAAAAAACTTAGTAAATTCTCTATATTAACGTCTGGCTGTTTTAATAAACTTAATGCTGGGGTAATTTTAGTCAACGGCTTATTAAAAATAGAAAAAAATAATTCTGAAAATTTGTCTTCAGGTTTTAGCAAGATATCTTGCAATTTTCTTCTTAGCTTCTCAATTTCTAACGATTTGTTCTCTATCTGTTGGAACTGGCTTTTCTGAATTAAGCCAAAGTAGTGTGCAATTTTATATAATCGTAAATCTGCATTATCTTCGCGCAAAAATAGACGATTCTCGGCCCTACTCGTGAACATTCTATACGGCTCAGTAACGCCTTGAGTGACTAAATCATCTATCAAAACGCCGATATAACATAACGAACGATTAGCAATGAACATGTCTTTAGCCTTTGTCATCCGAGCGGCATTTAAGCCAGCTACTAACCCCTGCGCTGCCGCTTCCTCGTATCCCGTCGTTCCGTTTATCTGCCCCGCAAAAAACAGGCCTCGAATCAATTTCGTCTCCAAGGTTGGAAACAAGCATCGTGGGTCATAGTAATCGTACTCTATTGCATATCCAGGGCGAATAATGTGCGCTTTTTCCAATCCCTCGATAGAATTTACCATTTTAACTTGGCAGTCGAATGGCAAACTGGTAGAAATACCGTTGGGATATATTTCGTAGGTATTCAGTCCTTCAGGCTCCAAAAATATCTGGTGCGAACTCCTTTCTTGAAATCTAACCACCTTATCCTCTATGGATGGACAATACCGTGGTCCAGAAGACTTAATGGACCCGTTATACATTGGTGACAAATGAATTGAGTCCTTTATTATTTCATGCGTCTTAGTATTGGTCTGGGAAATCCAACATGACAATTGCCTGTTCAAATTTTTTTGATGTTCATTAGGCCAAAAAGAGAATTTCGCTTCAACCGGGCTTTCCCCAGGTTGTTCGGTTAAGATTGAGAAGTTAATGGACCGTCCGTCAAGTCTAGGTGGAGTGCCTGTTTTCAACCGTGAACACCTAAAACCGTATGACTCAAGTTTCCTTGCAAGTTCGGTTGACGGCGCCTCCCCAGCCCTGCCCCCTCTAGAGGTAGTTGCACCTACGAAAATTTGACCATTCAAAAAAGTCCCTGCGGTCACGACTACAGCAATACTTTTAAAGATCACTCCCCCACCAGAGACAACACCTGCGATTGAATCTTCTTTAATTACGAAGTCAACAACTCCGTCGCTATATAAATCTAAATTTTTCTGCTGTTCAACTATCTTTCTAATAGATTTTTTATAAAGCCAGCGATCACACTGTACCCTTGTTGCCTTAACTGCCGGACCTTTGGATGCATTCAACGTTTTATAATGTATCGCCGCGTCATCGGCAGCACGGGCCATTGCACCGCCAAAAATATCAATTTCTTTCACCAAATGTCCCTTACCAACCCCTCCGATAGAGGGATTACAAGACATCTGCCCAATAGTGTCAATGTTTTGAGTAATCAGCAGCGTTTTAGAACCAACTCTGGCGGCAGCTAAGGCTGCCTCGGTACCGGCGTGGCCCCCACCTACTACGATTACATCATATTCTTTGTATTCAGACATTTTTCAGAAAAGTTTCACGTGAAACAATTTGATTTACTTGATTGATATAAACTTAGTTTCCAAAAATTCTTCCAGGCCGTAACTTCCTCCCTCCCTCCCCATACCGGATTCCTTGAGACCGCCAAAGGGTGCCACGGAGTTTGAAAAAGTTCCTGCGTTCACACATACAATACCAAAATCAAGCAATTTAGTGTATTTTTTTATTGCGTGCCTGCAGTCTGTGAACAAATAAGACGCAAGCCCGTAATTGGTAGCGTTTGAATGCTTTATGGCTTGCTCGTCACTTTCAAACTTATAAATAACTGCTAATGGTCCAAATATCTCCTCGTAAAATGCCCGAGTGTCAGTTGTAGACGCAATTGCAACAGTGGGTGCAAAAATTAAACCCCTTTCACTTTTCTCATTTTGGTAAACGAAATTGGCCCCGCTTTTCCTCAGGTCTGAAATAAGGGCTCTGTAACGAGTTGCGGCCTCTTCGTTGATTAAGGGTCCCATTTGGGCGTCCGCATCAAGTCCAGGGCCTGTTTTTATTGTCCTCACCTTATCAAGGAACAAAGGTAAAAAATCATTTAGAATTCTTGAATTTACAAAAATTCGATTAGCACAAACACAGGTTTGGCCAGCATTCCGAAACTTACTCAGTATCAATTCATCGCAAGCCAGGTTTAAGTCACAATCTTCTCTAATGATGAAGGGCGCATTCCCGCCCAACTCAAGTGAAAATTTTTGTAAATTCCCAGCTCCTTGTAAAACCAGTTGTTTTCCCACGGTAGTTGACCCCGTGAAAGATATCTTGCTAATTTTTTTGTTTGTGCATAATAGTTTTCCGATATCAGATACCCTGCTTCTCGGTACGATAACCACATCTAATATTTCCTTTTTTAGTCCTATTTCACGAGCCAAAGACAACATCGCCAAAGTGGTTAAAGGCGTATCCTCCGCCGGCTTTGTAATCACACTACATCCGGCAGCTAATGCCGCACTAGCCTTTCTAGCGAACATTGCTAATGGAAAATTCCATGGGGTTATGGTTGCAACAAGGCCAACTGGTTGGCGCCTTACCAAAAATTCTCGTTCTAAATACGGGCTTTCGAGGAGATCGCCTTTAATTCTTCTTCCTTCCTCTGAGTACCATTTTATAAATGCTCCTCCGTATTCTACCTCCGAAATAGCTTCTGACAAGGGCTTGCCTTGTTCCAGAACTATTAATTCACCAAGACTATTTTTGTTTTCCATAATCTTTAAGTACCACTTCTCAAGAAGATAGCCTCTATCTGTAATAGATAAGTTTGTTTCATTTTTACGGTACAGATCCATCCTGTCGATTTTTTCGGCTGTCGTGGCTAACGAATCAGATGTCAAGCTCAGTATTAATTCGTTGTTATAAGGGTTTAAAACATCTAAATTATCTGAGCCAGCACGTGAGGCTTGATACTCTGTAAAATCAAATTTACTTACAATATTTTTTGTATTAAATTTTTGCATGAGCGGTTAAAACTTTGAAATTGTAATAAAGTGTAAGTAGACCATAAATTTCGATCAACATTTCAATTTATACAAAATTTTTAACATAATGGAAAAACCGATAGGGGTAACTATGGGCGACCCAGCTGGTATAGGTCCTGAATTAGTTTACAAACTCACATTAACTGAACAAAAAAATTTGCTGATATACACTAATTTTGAGTGCTTGAAAAAATTTGCTCCGCAAACCAATCTGTCTGATCCGAGATTGGTAAATGTTGAGGGTGTTTTTGATCTCGCCGAGGTAAATTCGGGCAAATCAAGTGCAAGCGCTGGGCAAATTTCGTTATCAATTATAAAAATGGCGGTGAATGATTGTATAAAATCAAGAATTTCTGGAGTAATAACTGGACCTATTTCTAAGTTTTCATGGCACCTAGCGGGTTATAACTGGCCTGGACACACTGAACTCCTCGCACATCTGGTGTGCCCAAAAGACCCACCAAAGGTTCGTATGTTGATGTACGGAGAAAAATTGAAAATTGTTTTAAACTCCGTTCATCTTTCATTAAAAGATGCTATTTTTGGGTTAAATAAGGACAACGTATTCGAAACCGTTAAAATATCGGATATGTGGTATAGAAAAAATTTTGATAAGCAGCCAAAGCTTATAATGGCCGCATTAAATCCACACGCTGGTGAACGTGGAATCCTAGGCAAAGAGGAAATAGAAATACTTGAGCCTGTTGTTGAAAAAGCGAAGCGAGCGGGAATCAATATATCTGGGCCTATTTCCGCCGACACAGTTTTTTTTAAAAACCAAAATGATTGCGACTCTCCTCAGTCGGATAATATAATTATTGCGCTTTACCATGATCAAGGATTAATTCCGTTTAAGTTGCACGGGCTTGACGCGGGAGTAAATACTACCATCGGATTGCCTTTCCTTAGGACTAGTGTTGATCACGGGACAGCTTTCGATATTGCAGGCAAAAATCTTGCGTCTCTAAAACCAATGATAGTTGCGTTGGAATTGACACGAGAGATTTTGAAAAAAAGGAGATAAGTTATGGAAATCAAAGTTTTTACCTGTGGTGGGACCTTTGAAAAAGTTTATGACCCCATTGCCGGAACATTGGGATTCCAAAAAAGTTCCATCCCAGACTTAGTTAAAAAGTCGAGATTAACAATAAAAATTGATTTTGAACCACTGTTTTTTAAAGATAGCTTGGACATGACCCATGATGATCGACTGCTAGTATCGACAAGAATTAATGCCGAAAGTATGAAAAATATAGTGATCATTCACGGCACTGACACTATGGTAGATACGGCTAAAACAATAAAAGAAAATAAACCTCGGGGAAAGGTAATAGTAATAACGGGTGCCATGATACCTTATTCAATAAAACAATCAGATGCTATGTTCAATTTCGGTAGCGCATTGGCGGCAGCCCAACTATTAACACCTGGAGTGTGGATTAGTATGAATGGAAGAATTTTTGGTGCGGATGATGTTAGAAAAAACAAAAATGAGGGTTTGTTTGAAACGCAATAATATTAAATCTACTTGCCAATACAAAACTTTGAAAAAATCTTTCCAAGTACCTGTTCATTTGAAATCTTGCCTGTAATTTCTGATAGCATAACTTGGGCAAGTCTAAGATCCTCAGCGACAAGGTCCAAAGAGTTGGTTTTAGCATTTTCAACACAAGCTGTTAGAATTCTGTGACATTCAACTAAATTATCTACGCTCCTCTTCTTAAGAAAAATAATTTCTGTATCGTTATCCTGATTTTCGCTTAAATGAAAATGGCGAAGTAACATTTCCCGAAGTTCAATTATCCCCTCTCCAGTTTTAGCAGAAATCGACACAGCATTCTTGAGGTGAGGTATGCTTCGTTTTTCCGCTGTTCTTTCTCTGTATAGATCCACCTTGGTAAATACGAAAATAACTTTTTGCTCTGCTATTTGCTGCGATAGAAGAAATTCTTGCGCTTCCTGCAACTTTGAGTTATTGAGGCCCTCAGTATTTATACAAAATAAAACTAGATTTGAGGTTTGTGCTTTTAATAAACCCCTTCTGATCCCTTCCGCCTCAACCTCGTTCTTTGTATCTCTTATTCCAGCTGTATCGAAAAACTCGATTTGCAAATTTCCCAAAATTAATGTCGATCTTATTATGTCCCTGGTAGTTCCAGCGAGTTTATGAATGATTGATACATCTTTTTCCAACAATCTGTTCATTAGCGTAGATTTTCCAACGTTAGTGTTACCGATTATAGCGATAGCGTGTTTATGAGATAATGCTTCTCCCTTTTGGGCGGCCTCAATCGTATCCTTTAGCCAATCCAATTTTTTTTCAACATTTTTGACAAAGGGTGCTGCTTGGAAGAATCCTGTTTCATCCTCAGAGAAATTTATTCTCGCTTCCAGCTCCGCTCGTGTGTCGATAATAAAATCTGACAGTAGTAAAATTGCTTTTCCGAAACTCTGATCTAAAATTTTATTAATTGCATCGACTTTCGCCTCAGACTCTGCGTTAATTAAATCCGAGATCGCCTCTGCCTCATGCAAACACATCTTCCCATTAAGGTAGGCTCTTTTCGAAAACTCGCCAGGCTCTGCAAATCGAACAATATTATTTGGAAAAGACTGAGAAAGACAAGTATCCATTAAAATTTTTATCACCCCTAATCCTCCATGAACCTGAAATTCGCATAAATCTTCCCCAGTAAAAGATTTTGGGCCATGGAAAAAAACGACCAGGCCTTTGTCGAAAATCTTGTTGTTTGACGATCTAAACTTTGCAAGCGTAGAAACCCTATTTGCCGGTAAAAAGCCGATAATATTTTTGAGGATGCGTTTGGTAGACGGGCCAGAAACTCTAAAAATAGCCAGGGCGCTAGCTACCGGGGCCGATGCCAATGCAATAATCGTATCGTTAACCAGCCCGGACATTTAATTTGCGCATTATTGACCATTGCTGCGCAATTGACACCACATTATTAACCAACCAGTATAAAACCAGCCCTGAAGGAAAGAAGAAGAAAAAAATTGAAAAAACAATCGGCATAAACATCATTATCTTCGCTTGCAGCGGGTCTGGCGGGGCGGGGTTCAATCGCATTTGAATAAACATCGTTGCGGCCATGATTATCGGCAAAATAAAATATGGGTCAGGTTTTGATAGGTCAGTTATCCAAAAAACCCAGGGTGCGTCTCTAATCTCAGCACTGGCAAGTAGCACCCAATACAATGCAATGAATACTGGAATTTGTATTAATATGGGCAGGCACCCACCTAACGGGTTAATTTTCTCCTTTTTATATAAATCCATCATAGCATTGTTCAATTGCATTTTATTTTCTTTAAACTGCTCCCTAATTTTCATAATTTTCGGTGTGACGGCTTTCATCTTGGCCATAGATTTATAGCTAGCAGCAGTTAACGGGAAGAATAATAGCTTTATGATTATCGTCAAACTGACAATAGCCCAACCCCAGTTACCAACGACAGAATGTAACTTATCAAGTAACCAAAATATAGGTTTTGCGACAATCGTTAATATTCCGTAATCAACAACTAAATCGAGCCCTTTTTCCAATTTTCTTAAATCTTCTTGGTATTGTGGCCCTACATACAACAAATTTGTAAAAGACTGTGTTTGCTTCGGTTGCAATGAATCCGATAGTTGTATAGCTCCAACTGAATATTTATTATTTTTTAGCTTTCTTGTGTAGAATTCGCGATCCAGATTGTTTTTTAATAACCAGGCTCCCACGTAGTAGTGCTGAATTATCCCAAACCATCCGTCTTTTGAAACTTGCACGTGCTCTTGAGAGGACTCTTCAATATCTGAAAATGAAACCTTTTGGAATTTCTCGCCTTCAGTATAAAATACTGGCCCGGTATACGTGTTATAAAAGCTACTTCCACCGAGTGGAGGATCTGGATCTCGGGAAAGTTGATAATATAAGCCTGCTTGTATTGTTTCGTTTGAGATGTTGGTTATGTTGTGAGTAACTACCACGGCATAACTTTTTGGTTGAATCTCATATGTTTTAGTTAATAAGACGCCGTTTCTATCAGCCGAAATTACCAGTTTGTCTGAGGTTTTTTCTATCACTTTAAATTGCGTTAAATGATCGGGAAACTTGGTCTTGCGTTTTCCTAACGGTATAAGTCCAGATTCAGCTAAATAAACCGAAGCGGGAGTATTGTTGAATAAAATTATTTTTCCATCAGGATAATCTTCTGATTTTTGGTTTTGTAATTCTGCAAATTCTACAACCCCGCCTAAGGTGTTTATGCCAAGTTTTAAAACTGAATTTTCAAGAATTACAACGTCTTTTTTTTCGCTGGTTTCGATTTTCTCCTCCAATGGAGCTACTCTTTTTGATTCAAGCTTATTGACAGAAGGTAAATCTATTTGATTAGTAGGTTCTTCATTTATTGGGGGACTAATTTCCGGAGAATCGACTTCGGTCACTGCCACTGGGAACTCATTGTTATAACTGATCCATCTATCCCATAACAGCAACATCGTAAAAGAAAATATTATTAGTAGGAGAGTGGTTTTAAATTTCATTTTTTTTTATGGGTACTGGATCTACTCGTTGTTCTGATAAAACATTGCATCTTAAGATTCTACAAACAATCAAATACAATCCTTTGTACGGTCCGTGGATCTTTAACGCTTCTTCTGCATAATCGGAGCAAGTCGGTAGGAATCTGCATCGTGGTGAAATCAACGGCGATATTCCTAATTTGTAACATTTTATAATTAGACGAAAACACACTATTACACAATTTTTCACCGTACCGTCCATTAGATTTTCATTGGCCGTTTATTAAGGTTTTCAGTTCAGCAAAGAGGTTTTTCTGCGTAAAATCATGATGAAACTGTGGGAGCGAATTAATAGCTAACACTGTAACAGCGTACTTCGGATTTCGCCTGACAAGCTCTCTCCCCCATCTTTTAATAAGGTTTCGAGTTGAACTTTTTCTTACAATTTTCTTTGGCAAAATAAACCCCAGTATTATCTCATCAGGTTTTGAGTTCAAATTTTGCCCCATTCGTGTCCTGTTGTAATCTTGGAATTCGTAGAATAATGTGAAGTTCGTGCTTTTTTTTTTCCGCTGATTTTAGTCTAAGACGAGAAATTGCTTTATTCATAGATTTTATTTTTTTCAACGTATCTTCCTACACTAAACCGCTAGTTTTTTTCGACCTTTTGCTCTTCTCGCCCTAATAATTGCTCTTCCACCCTTGGTTCTCATCCTTACCAAAAATCCATGTGTTCGTTTTCTTTTGGTAACCGAAGGCTGATATGTCCTTTTCATGGTACCCTTTACTATCCTTTCTCAACCATTAACGTGTAGTAATTATATACTAATTATCATAATTGTCGAATGATGAAATGACTCGCATTGAACAAAAAGAATTCTGGGAAAAATGCCTCGCTGGCATTAAAAAAAACTACACGATTCAACAACTTAAGACATGGATCGATCCAATTTCAGTAAAGGCTCTTAAAATCAATGAAACCTCAATTGAGTTAATTTTAATTGCGCCCAATAAATACAAGCAGCAGTGGGCACAAAGTCAATTATCCCCAATACTCCGTAATTGGATCTCGATAAATTTTGAAAAAGATGTGGTAATTAAAATTGAATTTCATGCTACTTCAAACGCATCTAGCTCTGCAAAGAGTCCACAATCAACGCTTAACACAAATACCAACCATAATGTGCTCCCAGGTTCTGATATATCCCACACCAGGAATAAAACTGACATTCAAAATCCGCACCTGAATCCTGATTGGACATTTGATAATTTTGTTTTAGGGAAAGCAAATCAACTTGCCCGAGCCGCCGCTCAACAAATCTGTGATAACCCCGGTCTTGGGTATAACCCTTTTTTTCTTTACGGAGGCGTAGGACTTGGAAAAACTCATCTGATTCATGCTATCGGCAACGCTATCTTGGATAAAAAAAATAGTGCCGGAGTGAAATATATCCACGCAGAATCATACGTTAGCGATGTCGTCAGGGCTTATCAAACAAAATCTTTCGAAGAGTTTAAAAAACGCTATCATAGTCTCGACATCCTTCTTATAGACGATATTCAATTCTTCGCTGGAAAGTCACGAACACAGGAAGAATTTTTTTATGCGTTTGAAGCTTTAATTGCAGCAAAAAAGCAAATAATTATCACTTGTGATACCTATCCCACCGAATTAGGTGGAATCGATAGTAGGCTAATTTCCCGTTTCGGATCTGGGCTTACAGTTGCTATTGAACCACCCGAACTGGAGATGAGAGTAGCAATTTTGTTAAAAAAAGCGGAAAAAGAACGGTTACCCTTACCAGAGGATGCTGCTTTCTTTATTGCTAAACATTTACGATCAAACGTTAGGGAACTAGAAGGAGCACTTCAAAAAATTGAGGCATATTGTTCTTTTCATAATAAAACTCCAACACTAGAGGTTGTTCGAGATGCATTGAAAGACCTTCTTTCACTTCAGAAAACCGCTATAACGATCGAAATGATCCAAAAAACAGTGGCTGAATTTTTTAAGCTGAAGCTTGCAGATATGTATAGCAAACGGCGCCCGGCGTCGATAGCTATTCCCAGACAAATAGCTATGTATCTCAGCAAGGAATTAACTCAGAAAAGCTTACCGGAAATAGGTTATGCATTTGGTGGCAGAGATCATACTACTGTACTTCATGCAGTAAAAAAAATACAAAATTCTCGGCAGTCGAACGCCACTTTAAACCACAATCTCCATATTCTTGAACAACAGTTAAGAAATTAAACAAAAGAATGTATAAAATGGGAATAACTTGTATATCATTGGAACATGACTTTTTTATTAACAAATAAGGCAATAATTCTTTTAACAACTTTTTCTTTTTTATCATTATAAAACAGTAGTTTATAAAAACTTCAAATAAAAGTCTTTTCTACTATTATTACTAATATATATATGGAAATTATTAAATTCGAAAAAGACGAACTATCCCAAGCGCTGCAACCTGTGCTTAGTGTTGTCGAACGACGGAATGCTCTTCCAATTTTGTTAAATGTTCTTATAAACTTTCACCAAAATCGAGTCTCTTTTACAACTTCTGACATTGAAATTCAAATAACGTCAAAGTTATTAAACAAAAATAACAATTTAGAAAATGTTGAGTTAACTGTTTCTGCAAGAAAGTTCTACGAAATTATAAAATCTTTATCAGAGACGGAGACAATTAGCTTGTCTCTTCTCAAAGAAAAGTTTGTTGTCCAGCAAGCGCAATCAAAGTTTTCACTGCAAACATTATCTTCGAAGGATTTTCCATTAATAAAATTGACTGACCCATGCTTACTAGAATTTAGTTTTAAAAGTGACAAAGTAAAGGGACTGCTGAATTCAGTTGCCTTTTCTATGGCAGTTCAGGACGTAAGATATTACTTGAATGGCTTATTTTTACAAATTAGTGAAAAAAATGTTATCGCTGTTACAACTGATGGACATAGACTGTGTTTTAACAGTATGTCTATAAAATTGAGTGAAAATAGCATGGAAACAGTCACTTGCATCTTACCACGAAAAGCCGTAATAGAATTACAGAGGATCTTCAATTCTGAAAGAAACACGGATGTTACGTTTCGAGTATATTCAAATTATATGGAAGTTATCCTACCAACAAAAAAAATAATTACAAAGTTGATTGAAGGTAACTATCCTGATTATCAAAAAGTAATTCCGCAAGAAAGTAAATACCATGTCAAATTCAATAAGAAAGATTTGCTTGAAAAATTAAATAGGGTTTCCATACTAACATCAGATAAATATAGAGGGATAAGAATTCTGCTGTCGGGACAAAAAGTCCAACTAAAATCAACAAATTCTGATCAAGAAGAGGCAATAGAAGAAATTATTACTGAGGAGGGGACGGGAGAACTTGATATAGGGTTTAATGTTACGTATTTAATAGAGGCCTTAAACAATATTAGTTCTGAAAAAATTGGATTTTCATTCACCAATGCTCAGTCTAGTGCGGTGATAACGAACTCTGAGAATACAGAGTTTAAATATATTGTTATGCCAATGAGGCTTTAAATGGAATCATATACCTCGTCGTCGATAAAAATTTTAAAGGGTTTAGACGCTGTAAAAAAACGTCCAGGGATGTACATTGGGGATACTCAAGATGGTTCAGGATTGCATCATATGATTTTCGAAGTTCTCGATAATTCAATAGACGAATCCCTCGCAGGTTACTGTACAGAAATCACCGTGGAGCTAAGGTCAGATAACTCAGTAATCATAGCAGATAATGGGAGAGGGATACCCGTTGACATACATTCAGACGATGATGAAAATAGATCGGCGGCAGAAATTGTCATGACTGAGTTACACGCAGGTGGAAAATTTGATCAAGATTCTTATAAAGTGTCGGGAGGGTTACATGGAGTCGGAGTATCAGTAGTCAATGCATTATCCAAGTGGTTAAGATTACAGATTAAAAGAGGAGGGAAGAAATATATTCTGGAATTTGAAGAAGGTATTTGCACTAAGCCACTTACCGAAATAGAACAATGTAATGAAACAGGAACTGAGATTCACTTTCTACCCTCAGTAGAAATATTTAACTCAATAGAATTTAAATATTCAATATTAGCAAAAAGAATTAGAGAACTAAGTTTTTTAAACTATGGGGTAAATATTTGTTTATCTGATGAAAGAACAGATAAAGAAGAAAATTTTACAAATTCTGGTGGTTTAAGTAGTTATGTAACTTACCTAAACCAAAATAAAACTGCTGTTCATACCAAAATTTTTCACGTCCAAAAAGACATGCATAAAGTACATGTTGAAATCGCATTGCAATGGAACAGTAGTTATTATGAAAATGTTGTATGCTTTACAAACAATATTCCACAAAGAGACGGTGGCACCCATCTAACTGGTCTGCGTTCTGGCATGACCCGTTGTATCAATAAGTATCTTGAAATAAATGAGATAGGAAAGAAAACAAAAATAAATGTTCTTGGTGATGATTTGAGAGAGGGATTGACATGTATTCTTTCTGTTAAATTAGCTGAACCGAAATTTTCATCACAAACAAAAGACAAGCTTGTGTCAAGTGAAGTTCGGCAACCAGTTGAGGATGTTATTAGCAAATATTTCGAGGATTATCTAAATGAGAATCCGAAAGACGCAAAACAAATAATTTCTAAAATTATTGACGCAGCGAGAGCTCGAGAGGCAGCAAGAAAAGCTAAGGAAATCACGAGGAGAAAAGGAGTCTTAGACTCTATAGGACTTTCTGCAAAACTAGCTGATTGTCAAGAGCGAGACCCATCAAAGTCCGAGATATTTTTGGTAGAGGGTGATTCGGCAGGTGGGTCCGCGAAACAGGCTAGAGACAGGAAGTATCAAGCCATTTTACCATTGAAAGGTAAAATTCTTAATGTCGAAAAAGCACGTCTAGATAAATTGTTATCATCGCAGGAAATTACAACTTTGATACAAACACTCGGCATTGGTGTGTTAAAAGGGGATTACTACGACCCTGATAAACTGAAATATCACAGAGTAATAATAATGACAGATGCAGATGTTGATGGATCGCATATTAGAACTCTGCTTCTCACGTTCTTTTACCGACAAATGCCAGAAATAGTTAAACGGGGACATATTTATATTGCCCAACCACCTTTATACAAAGTTAAATTTAAAAAAGATGAGGCTTATATCAAAGATGACTATCATCTTGAAAATCATCTATTAGACATTGCGAGACAGAATGTACAGTTGTTATTTAATAAGGAGAACACACCAATTCGAGAAGAAAAACTTGAAGGTAGCTATCTTGATTTAGCCAAAGCAATATTACTGGCAGAGAAGAAAATCATACCACTAGAATTGAAAGTAAACAGAAATATCATTGACTCCATAATAGACGGCGTAAAATTTCGTTTAGATTCACCCGAACAGGTAATTCAGACTATTCTTGACTTTAATACCTGGGTAAAAAGAAACAACAAAGAGCACATCTATTTGGAGTTAAAGGAAAGTATTGAGGAACCTAATTCGAATTCCATAATGTTAGTTGACAGAGATCAAGTTACTCTTCTCGATGAAAGTTTTTTCAACAGCAAAGATTATAATTTTTTTCACGAACTATCACAAAAGCTAGAGCAATTTGAGTCTTTCGAAATCTCTTTCAAATTTTCTAGCGATGATGAAGAAAAAAAACAGCCTGCATTTAGAACCGCTGTAATCAATATTTTAAAGCATGTTGAAGAAAAAATTACGTTGCAAAGGTACAAGGGGTTGGGTGAAATGAATCCTGACCAACTTTGGGAAACAACAATGGATCCAGCGACCCGGATTCTGTCAAAGGTTGAAATCAAAGATGAGTCAGAAACCGAAACTGAACGAATCTTTGTTAAATTAATGGGGGAGGAGGTAGCGCCACGTAAAGAATTCATCCAAGAAAACGCATTGAACGTTACTAATCTTGATGTTTAACCTTTTTTTGCTTTGAGACGAATTCAAAGCCAATTGATCTATCATCTTTTAATACCAGATATGCTTTGAATTTCCTTTTAGTTCTGGCAGAAACAAACGAATCGAGCAGATCTGTTTTTCCATCTTTGAGCAGTTTCGCCATTTGTTCTGTTGAAATAGTCTGTTGAAGTATAGTTAAGCCGCTTTTAAAATTACACGATTTGTTTTTTCCTACTGAATTTGAACATGAATAGCTTGTTTTATAAACAACTATATCTCCAGAGCATCTAGGACAACCACCAACAATGTCTTTTTGTTCATAGATTAACTTTTCTAAATTGTCGTCTTCATTCGACTCAAAATCAAATTTTAATTCGCAATCTTTTAAAATTATGGTGCCCGCAAATGGAAAACCTCTCTTACTTCTAAAACCTTCAAGCGGACCTAACTTTTTTTCTTTAATGAAAGTTTCAGCCTCAGTAACGGATAACAGTCTGCCTGCCGGAGTTTTTGAAATAGAAAAATCACAGACATTGCAGGCATATCTTTTGTATGTTTCACTAACTATACCGTCACACTTTGGACAAGGAACGTTGAGGACAGCATAATCTCCAGGAATGGTTTTACTGTCAAAGCTTTTTGTCTTTTCAACGATATTTGAAACCATATGTCTTATTTCTTTTATAAAACTATCTTTATCGCTAATACCATTTTCAATTTCTTTGAGTTTATACTCCCACTCACCAGTTAAATCCGCTCTCGACAACTCTTTAATGTTCAAACCGTCCAATAACTGCATAAGCCTGGTAGAAGCAGTAGATATCAATAAGTCACGACCGTCCCTGATAATATATTTATCTTTAATAAGCTCTTCAATGATTCCTGCTCGGGTAGCTGGCGTCCCGATGCCTTTTTCTGCCATAGCTTCTCTTTGAATCTCACTTTCAACCAACTTGCCAGCCGTTTCCATCGCGGATAGTAAGGTAGCCTCTGTGTAATGTGCTGGAGGCTTAGTCGCTAGTTCGTCAAGGTCTACACTTTTGCATGTGACGTTTCCCTTTTCATCCAAAGGAATCAGGGATTCCTTATGTATTGCTTTGGAGTCCATGTAAAGTTTTTGCCAACCGGGCTCCACAAGGACCTTCCCTTCGGTTTTAAATGAATAATTTTTTAAAGATGTTATCCTTCTTGTATTTAAATATTTTGCTGCCGGGAAAAATATTCCTAAAAATCTCTTCGTAATTAGGTCAAAAAGTTTTGCCTCTGGTTCAGTAAGCTTTTTTTGACTAATTCCAGTCGGTATAATCGCAAAGTGATCGCTAACCTTTTTATTATTGAAAACCTTGTGTTTACTATTCACAAGATTTAAGTCTAGAGCCTCTTTGCAATGTTGCTGAAAATCCGAAAAGGACTTTAAAGAGTTAATTGTCTTCTTAACCGTATTTACATAGTCTTCCGGTAAAAACTTTGAATCAGTTCTGGGATAAGTTATAAGTTTGTGCTTATCATACAGAGCCTGTGCAAGTCCTACAGTGTTCTTCGCGGAGAATCCAAAACGATTATTTGCTTCTCTTTGCAAACTCGTTAAATCAAATAACGATGGCGGCGATTGAGACAAAGTTTTGGTTTCATCTTCTGCTAATCCTTTTTCTCCTGAAATTTCTCGAATAATATCTAAAGCTATTTCTCGTTTCCAAATTCTACTATCTTTAAGCTGCTGATTTTCTTTGTCTTTTTTAAAATCTTTATCGAAATACTTGCCGGTATATTCGCCTTTTTTTGTTTTAAATCTTACATTAATTTCAAAAAAAGGCACCGTAACAAATTTCTTGATTTCCTCTTCTCTCCGCACAACCATTGCTAAGGTCGGTGTTTTAACCCTTCCGACCGGGGTTATGAAAAACCCACCATCTAAATTATTAAAGGCTGTGAATGCTCGTGTGCTATTGATACCGACCAACCAATCCGCTTCGCTTCTGCACTTGGCAGCATCAGACAATGGAATGAGATCATCGTTAGCCTTCAAATTATTAAATCCTGTCCGAATGGCTTCCGGTGTCATTGATTGTAGCCACAATCTTTTAATTTTATGCTTACTTTTGGTGTATTCGACAATATGACGAAAAATTAACTCTCCTTCTCGAGCGGCGTCACAGGCGTTTATGAGCAAATCAATATCTTTTCTTTTTATTTGCTTTACGATCGTTTTTAGTCTACTTTCCGTTTTTTCAAAGGGTTCCAAAGAAAACTGGGGAGGCAAGTGGGGCAGATTTTTAAGACTCCATTTACCTCTTTTAATATCGTGTTTTTCCGGTACGACCATTTTTAACAAGTGTCCAACCGCTGATGTAATTACCATATCATCCCGTTCGTAAACATCTTTTAGTTTTTTAAAGCCACCGAGAGCTCTAGCTATGTCTGATGCAACTGAGGGTTTTTCTGCGATTACTAATGATTTATTCATATTTAAACAGGTTGAAATAAAGTAAAATTTTTTGCATCATATTACTCAACAGACACTTTTTGCAAGTTTTATTTTAAAAAAAATATGGCATTACTGAAAATTCTTCAATTTCCTGACCCAAAATTACGCCTGCGAGCCAAGGAAGTAAAGATTTTTGATCGTTCTTTGAGAAACACCTGTGAAAATATGCTGGAAACGATGTACGATGCTAAAGGTATTGGATTAGCAGCAATTCAGGTAAATATTTTAAAAAGGATAGTGGTAATGGATTTGTCGGAGAACAAAAATGAACCAATGTTTTTCGTAAATCCGGAAATTATTAAATTAAGTGACGATACTAAAGAATATGGGGAAGGTTGCCTGTCCGTGCCGGGGATCTACGAAAAAGTTACAAGGCCAAATTCTTTGAGCGCAAAATATTTTGATATAGATGGTTGTGAACATAAACTCGAAGCGGATGGATTGCTTTCGGTATGCCTTCAGCACGAGATTGATCATCTCAATGGTCGTGTTTTCGTCGATCATCTTTCGAGATTAAAACAGGAAAAGATCAACAGAAAATTGCAAAAAGAAAGAAAACGATTACTCGCTGAAGCGTAAGGAATGAATATTGGTTTTGCCGGATCGGATAGTTTTTCGTTAGAAATTTTGTCCGGGCTTAAAGAAATGGCAGCGAGTCGATTCAGCCTGGATTTGATTTTGACAATCCCGGCAAAAAGTCAAGGACGAGGCCGAGTATTTTCAGACAATCCGGTGACTTCCTTTAGCAAAGAAAACAATCTCCAAATTGAAACTATAAGTTCCAGCCAGGTCCTCGAAAACTTTCTAGCTGAAAAAATCTCAAATTTAGATTACCTAATCGTTGCTTCTTTTGGATGCCTCTTGACGGAGGAAACCTTAGCATTGCCAAAATATGGTTGTATAAATGTTCATCCCTCGCTACTACCTAAATGGCGCGGAGCGGCACCAATCCAAAGAGCAATTGAGGCGGGAGACGAAGTGACAGGCGTATCGGTTATGAAAATGATCTCAAAGTTGGATGCAGGTCCCGTTTGGAAAGTTGGGGAATATAAAATTGGCAACAATGACAATTACATGTATTTAGAGAAAAAGCTAGCAAAAATCAGTTTAGATCTGCTAAGGGTTTTTGTTGAAACTCCTTACGATAGAATAACTTTCAAACCTCAGGCCCAGACAGGGATAACTTACGCAAAAAAAATAGAGGCAAGTGAAATGGAGATTGATTGGGCCTTATCTGCAACAGAAGTCGCTCGTAAAGTTAACGCATTCTATTCTAAAATGTGCGCACATACATTTTTGGATAAACAGAGGATTAAACTCGGCCATGTGGAAGTATTAGAACCATATTTAATTAGCAACAAACCTCCTGGAACGCTAGTAATCGGAAAAAAAAAGAAGGAGTCTACGCTAACAGTTTACTGTGGCAAAGGAATGTTAAAAATAAACTTGTTACAGAAAGCCGGTGGAAAATGGCTTGATGCAAACTCATTCATTAATGGTTTAAAGGGTTACAGCGAAATTCTACTAGGAGGCAATAGTTAGTGGCGTTTTTTAAGACTTCTATCCTTATGTTTTCTATCATCTGCTTGTTTGTTTTTTCAGGATATATTATTGCGGGAGAGGAAGGAATGTTGATCAGTTTGATCTTTGGGATCTTAAGCAACGTTTTCGCATATTGGTACTCCGATAAAGTCGTTCTCGCTATTTATAAAGCTAAACGGGTACATCAGGGAAATTTTCCAGAATTATTTCAGATGATTTCGGAGCTTACTGTGAATGCTAATCTTACAATGCCTGCAATTTACGTTGTCGATGACGAATTTCCGAATGCTTTCGCTACTGGGCGAGACCCCTCAAATGCAGCTATCGCTGTTACTCGAGGACTTATGAAAAGATTAACTGAAAATGAGTTAAAAGGAGTTTTAGCTCATGAGTTAGCACACATAATAAATAGAGATATTTTAATTGCAACCGTTAGTGCTGTTTTCGCTGCCGCTATTTCTTCTTTAGCATCTTTTGCTTTGATTTTTGGTTCTAGGGGTGGCAATAAACAAGCAAATCCAATAGTTATTTTTGTACTTGCACTTATAACGCCACTTGCTGCGACAGTAATACAGATGGCAATTTCTAGATCTAGAGAGTATGAGGCTGATAGAATAGGGGCCCTTTTGACGAAGGATCCTCTCTCGCTTGCATCTGCACTAAATAAAATAGATTGTATTTCTAAAGCAGAGAGCTTTACCACTGTGCAGCAGCATCCCGAGACAGCCCAAATGATGATTGTTTCTCCTCTATTAGCGAAAGGGTTAAGCAATCTATTCTCTACCCATCCACCAACCCCAGAGAGAATATCGAGATTGCGTAGAATGACGAGCGATATTAGAGACAGATGAAGCAGTCTCCCCTGTGGAAGGATATGTCGATATCTGTTAAGCATTTTTTGAAAAAAAAAATCGATGTTGAACTTACGCCAAGACAGAAATATATAAGATTTTTAGGAATCAAAAGATTAGCCTTAGCAAAATTCATTCTCGGAAAATATGCTCGTAAAAAGCCAAAAAACAACGTAGTTTTTGTTGTAGCTATTTGTATTGCACTTCATGAGAA
The DNA here is from genome assembly GCA_902625535.1 of uncultured beta proteobacterium. Lineage (GTDB taxonomy): Bacteria > Pseudomonadota > Gammaproteobacteria > Burkholderiales > Burkholderiaceae_A > UBA7377. The sequence goes on from CACOBT010000006.1 coordinate 51,734, forward strand.
GAGGAGATTCTCCGAACATACTTTGGTCAATCAGGCAGTGGAATGCTTGAAAAAAACAAATAATCAGAAAACCGTTGCTTTCGGCAACTATGTTCTCAGAAGAATTTTGACAGACTTGAATTTGTTTTCATATGAAGCAAAATATGAAGAAATTAAATGGAATGCTCCATTATGGTGGATAGAGTATCTAAAACAACAAGTCAGGGATGTTCATCTTAGAAAACTCCTGCTTCGGTCCTTGTCGAATCATCCACCGTTAAACTTGCGATTAAATAACCAAAAAAAACAAACCGAAGTGGTTGTTGAATTAAAAAAATTTAACCGAAAACTTTTGCAAGTCTCTTCTCACGGCTTATCAGTAATACCCCCTCTCGACATTGTTCAAACGTCTGTATTTAAGAAAGGTTTGGTAAGTGTTCAGGATATCAGTTCACAACAAATAATTGATCTGGTAGAACCAAGAAGCGATGAAAAAGTTCTCGATATTTGCGCCGCTCCCGGCGGTAAAAGCCTTGCAATCGCAACAAATATAAAGTGCCAATTATTTTCTAATGACAAATCCAAAGTAAGATTGCAAATGTTTGAACGCGAAATCAATAGAATTAAGGAACAGTTAGTTACTGTACCGAAAATAACTTGTTTCAATCCACTAGATTCAAAGCAATTGGATTGCCTTTTTAGTCTAACAAGCGGTGGTTTTGATTATATAATTCTAGATGCACCTTGTTCAGGATCAGGTTTACAAAGACGCCATCCTGAAATTCCATGGACAAAAACCAGGCAGCAATTAGAAAAAATGCTTGTCATTCAGTCAAAACTCCTGGATGCGTCCTGGAAAATTCTCAAAAACAGAGGAATTCTAATTTACTGTATCTGTTCTATTTTTTACAATGAGGGTGAGGGGCAAGTGGTGGAATTTCAAAAACGAACAAAGAATGTCAACAGAAAAAGTGCCCCAGGTTTGATTTATCCGACTGTCGGTAAGCAGTATTTTTCAGATAATGACATATTTAACAAACTAGATAGTAACGAATTAAAATACATAGGAAATGATGGTTTCTTTTACGCAATACTGGAGAAGTAAGCACGTCATCAAAAATTTTTTTTTGCCTTTGACTATTTTTACATTCATCATATGTGCTTGTTCAACAAAAACTGATGAAAAAAGCTCCAAGATTTCAGTAGAAAATGTAAAGCTTGTCAATAGCTCTGAAGGAGTTCAGCTCACTGGGGACGTCTCAGTTGAACTAGAAAATACTCTTATAGAGGCATTGAAAAAAGGTGTACCTTTGGAATTCTCGTCTGAATTCAGAATTTTTAAATCCTCTTTATTTGGTGTAAAAATTCTTTTTGAGAAGAAGCGTAGAGCAGTGTTGGAGTATCATGGTATAACTAGACGTTTTTCGGTGATCCTGGACGGTGAAGCTAGTTCGGCCTATTATGAGAGTCTTACGGAGGCGTTAGCGGCGTGCTTAAGCATAAAAGATTGGATTTTTTTTCCGCGAGGAATTCTGCCTGAGAATATGGAAGAAACCACTATACAAGTTCAACTAATGCTCGATGAGGAGGCCTTACCTCGGCCTATATCGATAGTAGCCTCATCCGACGAATCGTGGCAATTATCTTCGGGATGGGTTGACGTTTATGTAGGGGCTTCATTTTGAGTTTTTTTCTTAGACTTACACTTTTTTTAGTTGGGGCGACTTCATTAGGCTTGCTTCTTTTACTATCTCTTGCATCAAGCAATGCTCCGAGTATTGATATCAACTATACATGGCTTCTAAACGCTAATATCTTGCTATCTATGCTGATGATAGTTCTTACTGGTCTTTTGGTAAGAAAAGCATGGCTAAGATACAAAAAGGGTGCTTTCGGATCAAAGTTAATAATCAGACTAGTATTTACCTTTGGGATTATAGCTATTGTTCCAGTCACCTTAGTATTTATCGTTTCAAATCAGTTTCTAGCTAAAACCATCAATACATGGTTTTCGCAAAGCGTAAATACCGCACTCGACTCAGGTTATGGGCTTGGACGGGCTACACTAGATGCTATAAAAACTGATGTAGTTTCTCAGACGAAACAAGTTGCAACTCAGATTGAAACTGAATCTAGATTGGATCTTTTGCGAACATTAGAAATTTTCGCTTCGAAAAACCAATCTGCTGAGATTTCTGTTTTTTCATCTGAAGGAGCCATACTTGCTGTTGAGGGTTCAGGAAAAGAACTGGTTCCCGATGTTCCATCAAGTGCCTTAATCAACCGGTTGAAAGCATCTGGCGCTTTGGTTCAAATTGAGTCGCCAATAAAAAAACAGGATGTTTTACAGGTTAGAGCTTTAGCCATGTCAGAATATCTTATTGATTGGGAGGATGAGTTAATTATTCAATGGATTGAGCCAATACCGGAGGTTTTAGTTAAGGACATCGAAGCCTTAAACAAAGGTTTTAACGATTATGAGCAATTACTGTTGGGAAAAGAGGGAATTAGTAAAATGTACGGTGTTACCCTTGTTTTTACTCTCTTATTAGCGGTCTCGGGAGCTTTGATAGCCTCCGTACTTCTGAGTGGTTGGCTTATTGGCCCCTTACGCTCGTTGGAAAAAGCAACCAAAGTAGTTGGTCTCGGTGATTTTCGTCCTCTAAAAACAGATAAGCTAAATCATGAGTTAAATGATCTTCTTTCATCGTTTAACGATATGATGATGAAATTAAGCGCAGCTCAAGCAGCAGCTTTAGATAGTGAGCGTCAACTAAAAACCTCGAGTCGTTTTTTTGAGCAAATCTTAGCAGGTTTGACAACTGGAGTTATGGTATTTGACAAAAATTGGCACCTTGAGCAATTTAACAGTAGCGCCCAGAAAATACTAGGGTGTTCGCTTGTTGATTATTTAGATTGCCCAATATCTCAGATTCCAATTATTTCCGATCAGGAAATTAGTTTTGGAGACTCCTTTGTTAATAATAACCACCAACAACGAGTCGATGGTATCAAAGAGGATGGAAGCAAGGTAAGTCTAATTATTACGGCATTCTTACTTCCGAATGTGGAATTTGATAACAGCAACAGAATTATTATAGTTTTCGACGATGTCTCTGTACTTTTAGAAGCTCAGAAATCGCAAGCGTGGGCAGATATGGCACGGGGTCTGGCTCACGAAATCAAAAATCCCTTGACCCCTATCATCCTCTCGGCAGAGCGACTGAAAAAGAGATTATCAGGAAAATTAAGTTCCGAAGAGGAGGTCGTTTTGGAAAAAGCAACGAGAATGATAATTAATCAGGCGGTTTCATTAAAAACAATGGTTAACGAATTTCAACAGTATGCAAGACTGCCTAAAGCTCGACCCGCTCTAATGGATTTGGATGACGTACTAAGAGAATTTTTGCAGATGTATTCTGGAGATAAGCGCATAAACTATGAGAGAGAAAACGGAGATACTCTGTTATTTAACTTCGATAAAGATCAAATGCTTCAAGTTCTTCATAATTTACTTCAAAATGCTCAGGATGCGATAAATAATAACCCACGTGGTTTGATAAAAATAAAGACATTGAGTGTCAAAATAGAAGATCAGCAAAAAATTCAACTTAGTATTGAAGATAATGGACCTGGTATCGATCAAGAAATATTATCGAGAGTTTTTGATCCGTACACTACTACCAAGGCAAAGGGAACAGGTTTAGGTCTGCCAATAGTGAAAAAAATTATTCAAGAAAACAAGGCCACAATAATATTAAATAATAAAAACCCAAACAATGGAGTGGTTGTTCATCTACTTTTTGATAGAATAACGGAAAAAGTTTGAATTTATGGCAGAAATACTTATAGTTGATGATGAGATAGGGGTCAGGGAGCTTTTGACCGAAGTTCTTCAAGACGAAGGTCACTCGGTAACACTTGCCGCCAACGGTGCAGAGGCCCGTGAGCAAATGAAAAGGCCATCGATTGAAGTGGTGCTGCTGGATATTTGGATGCCTGATACTGATGGGATTACTTTACTTAAGGAATGGATGTCGGCAGGGTTCCAGATACCTGTAATTGTGATGTCCGGTCACGCCACGATAGATACTGCAGTTGAGGCGACAAAAATTGGGGCTTATGATTATCTTGAGAAACCGATTACGTTATCAAAGCTAACCAATACAATTAAAAATGCAACAGAAAAGACACCTATGGGGACGCTATTTGATAGCCAAAGCGAACAGCAGATTGTTGGTGTCAGTCAAAAGGGTGTTGACGCGACTGATAAACGAATCGTTTCAAAAAAGGGAAGTGCTCAAAAACTCCAGGTGCAAAAAGTAGTCATCAGTGAAGATACAGAAGAAGTTAAAGAGGCTACTGCATTGACTGAGGCTAGAAACGACTTATCCATGATCAACTTAGACTCTCCGCTTAGGGAGGCAAGAGACTCCTTTGAAAGGATTTACCTCAGTTACCAACTAGCAAAATTACAGGGCAGCATGACCAGGCTTGCTGAGAGGTCTGGGTTAGAGAGAACCCATTTATATAGAAAAATACGGCAGTTAGGGATGGAGCTGCAGCGAGGAATTCTAAAAAAGAATAATCAATAATGAAAATTTTAATTTTGGGCGCCGGAAGGGTCGGCTCAAGCCTGGCAGAAATGTTGGTGAATGACAAAAGTGACGTAACTGTAGTTGATACGCATACCGAAGCACTAGACAAACTACAGGAGAGATTTGATTTGCGTACAGTTGCTGGAACAGCAACTTCAATAGAGGTTTTAAGGGACGCCGGGATAGACGATGTTGACATGATTGTTGCTGTAACTGCCGATGATGAGGTTAATTTGGTTGCTTGCAAGATAGCGCACAAAGTCTTCAATGTGCCTCAACGCATAGCGCGAACAAGATCCACTCAGTGGCTACACAACAGCGATTTATTATCAGAGGATGGTTTTGCAGTTGACAAGATTATCAGCCCCGAGACCTCTGTAACTGATACTATAAAACGCCTAATACAAATACCTGAAGCTCTTCAGGTAACAGAGTTCGCCAACGGGTCAGTAACGATGTTGACTGTGATAGCGCATCGCGGAGGCCTTTTAGTTAGTCATCCGATCAGTGATTTAAGGGCGCATCTTCCCACTGTAGATTGCAGAATTGTTTCTGTTTATCGCAATGGAATAGCTTTATTGCCAGATGCAACAACTAATATCGAGGTAGGGGATGAGGTGTTTGTTCTTGTAGCCACGGAAAATGTTTCTCAAGTTCTGAGAGAGCTGCGCCAAATTGATCGACCCGTCCGTAAGGTTATGATTGCTGGAGGGGGAAACGTAGGGGTTAGGGTGGCTCAGTCCATTTCTCAATCTATGACACCTAAAATTATCGACCATAATAAACTTAGATGTGAAAAAATCTCGAATATTCTTGGTAGTAACGCATTGGTTATCCACGGAGATGCCACAGATGAGGCACTGTTAACTGAAGAAAATGTAGCAGACGTCGATATGTTTGTGGCATTAACTAACGACGATGAAAATAACATTATGTCGGCACTTTTAGCAAAGCGACTCGGCGCTAAGAGAGTAATGTCTCTAATCAACAGAAAAGCATATGCGGAATTAGTAGAGGGGGGAAATATCGATATAACTGTAACTCCCTCGCATGCTACGGTTGGGGAGTTGTTGAAATATATTAGAAGAGGTGATGTTGAAGCCGTCCACAGTTTAAAGCGGGGCGCGGCTGAAGCGTTGGAAATAATTGTTCATGGAGACAAATCTACGTCAAAAGTGATTGGCCGAATGGTAGAACAGATTAACATGCCAAAAGGTTCATTCTTAGGAGCTATAGTGCGTGAAATTGATGGGCAAAATACAGCTCTGATGGCACACCATGATTTGATTATTAATAATAATGACCATTTGATCGTATTCATTTCAAATCGTCAGATAATTTCCGATATCGAAAAAATGTTTACGGTTTCGGCAAGATTCTTTTAATTATTAGTGGAGCATGACTATAATCCCCGCTCGGCTTAGCGAAGTTTTTTCGGTTGTTGGTTTAATAACCTCTTTTTTTTCTTTATTCCTTTTTTTACCCGCGGGAGTTGGCTATTTTTACTCTGAAATAATTTGGAGCGACTTCTTAATTTTGGGAATATTATTTTTTGCTTTTGGTTTAATAATATTCAACATTTTTAAAAAAACAAAATCGCATCCTCAGAGCTCCTCAGAGTTACAACCAAAAGACGGCTTGTTACTTGTGGTGTTTGTTTGGCTTCTACTTTCAATAATCTCATCTATTCCTTTTCTCTTATATGATGAGAGCCTGACCTTTATTAGAGCATTTTTTGAAGCTGTTTCTGGATTAACTACTACTGGAGCGACAATTTTTTCGGGTTTAGACGAAATGTCTCGAGCAATTTTAATCTGGAGAGCTATTTTACAATGGTTGGGAGGGATGGGAATTTTGGTGTTGACAATTGCCATACTGCCGATGCTAGGCGTTGGTGGTATGCAAATTTTTAGAGCGGAATCATCTGGACCCATGAAAGATAAAAAGTTCACACCCAGAATTGCAGAGACGGCCAAGGCGTTATGGACGATTTACATTTTTCTTACGTTGTTTTGTAGTCTCGGTTATTGGATAGCGGGAATGAATCTGTTTGATGCGTTCGCTCATGCTTTTACGACCGTTAGCATTGGCGGTTTATCAACACATGATCAAAGTATAGGTTTTTATAACAGTTTCCAAATTGAGTCAGTAGCGATATTTTTCATGTTGCTTGCTGGCCTGAATTTTACATTACACTTTGCCGCATTTAGATCACTTTCTTTAAGTGTTTACTTGCACAGTATAGAAGCCAGATATTTTTTTGTAATTATTACCGTCTCTGCCGCGTTTGTCTTCTTTGTATTATTGATGATGCCGAGCGATTCAATTGGTTTAATAGAAATCGCTCGGTTCTCAATCTTTAATGTTGTATCAATAGCCACTACGACAGGTTATGCTACAGCAGACTATAATCTTTGGCCTACAATTGCATTTTCGTTAATGCTTCTACTTTCATGTTTTACAACGTGTTCGGGGTCGACAGGCGGCGGTGTAAAACTAATTAGAATTATTATTATGTTTAAGCAGGCTAAAAGGGAAATTTTGAGAACTGTACACCCCCACGCAATCATTCCAATCAAAATTGGAGGTCAGACTGTTGCCAATAGAGTAATTCTGGCAGTTTTAGCTTTTATGTTTTTTTATTTACTGACATTAGTTACTGCATTTCTTTTCCTAACCGCTACAGGGTTATCTGCTGGAGCGTCAATATCCGCTGCCTTAGCCTGCTTAAACAATCTCGGACCTGCATTATTTGAACTTGGGCCGTCAGCAAATTATGGCATTTTAAGTGAGGTTCAACTCTCTATCCTAGCGGCGGCAATGCTCTTAGGGAGGTTGGAACTTCTAACAATTTTTGTATTTTTCTCAACGTCATTTTGGAAAAGTTAATTTGCTTTACTAAATTGATAAATTGCAGTTGTACACCTAAGTGTCGGTAGGAAAACGATTTTTCGTATTGAATTAGCTCGCGATTCTTGTAGATAAAATGCTTTCACGTTACAAAAGTTTAAATTTTTAAGAAGGGATTCAAAATCCTTAATTGTAGCAAAATGAAGGTTTGGAGTTTCATACCATTGATCTGGAAGCCTGTTATTTACCGGCATTTTACCAAGTAACAAATCTAATACATGAGTCCAGTAACCAAAATTAGGTATGCTTACAATAACAGTTTTCGCTAATTCACTGGTTTTCTTTAATACTAGTTCGGTTTTAAGAGTAGCCTGAAGTGCTTGAGAAAGTATAACTACATCAAATTTATTATTATCAAAGATAGACAGCCCCTCCTCTATGTCTGCCTGAATCACATTTACTCTCTTCTCCATACACTGTAAAACTTTGTCAGGAGAGATTTCCACCCCATAGCAGGTGCATTGTTTTTCCGCTTCTAACCAACGGATAAGTGACCCATCCCCACAACCCAAATCAAGGACCCTTGATTTGTGAGCAATCCTTTGCGCAATCACCTTTAAATCACCCCTAAGCATCAGAGCATTCCTAACATATTCCTGAAGAAAACACGAACCAGTTCATGGTACTCTGGGTCTTCTAGAAGAAAAGAATCGTGACCATATTCCGATTTTATTTCTGAATACGAAACTTGAACATCGTTTGCCAGTAAAGCTGATAGTAATTCTTTGGAGTGACTAGGTGAGAATCTCCAATCGGAAGTAAATGACACGAGTAGAAACTTTGCTTTAACCACTTCTAATGCTTTAACAAGATCTCCATTCGTTTCTCCTGCAGGATCGAAATAATCTAAAACTCTAGTTATAAGCAAGTAAGAATTCGCATCAAATTTATGAGAAAACTTTTCACCTTGGTACCTGAGATATGACTCTATTTGAAAATCTATGTCATACGAAAAGGAGTAATCTTTTTTTTCTTGCAAATTCCTCCCAAATTTCTCAGTCATTCCATCTTGAGATAAATAAGTTATATGCGCTAGCATACGTGCAATGGAAAGTCCTATGTTTGGAAATGTGTTCTCAGAGTAATAGTCACCTCCATGAAAAGATTTGTCTGATATTATTGCTCTCCTGGCGATCTCATTAAAAGCAATATTTTGGGCTGTTAACCTTGCAGTTGAGGCTATAATGATGGCGTTTTCTAACCTATCAGGAAAGGAAATACTCCATTGTAGAACTTGCATTCCCCCGAGACTACCGCCTATAATCGCGACGAAGCTATCTATTCCTAGAAAGTCAGCAAAAGCGGCTTGTGAATTCACCCAATCCTCAACAGTTAATAAGGGAAAATTGCTACCGTAAGGTTTGTTTGTTTTAGGGTCAATCGACGCTGGTCCAGTTGAGCCAAAACAAGAGCCAATATTATTAACCCCAATGACAAAAAATGAATTTGTATCAATGGGTTTACCAGGTCCAATCATATTATCCCACCATCCAACATCCTTTGAATTCTTTCTAACTCCGGCGATGTGATGAGAGGCATTCAAAGCATGGCATACCAAAACCGCATTATCCTTGTTTTTTGATAGCACTCCATGTGTTTCGTACGTAAGAGTATAAGACTCTAATATCTCCCCACTTTTAAGTTTGAGTGGCTTACTGATTTTGCAATTCCTTTCCTCCGTGTATACCATCGATATGCCTATATTTCTATCCTTGAAATTTGCTCTTTCATTTTTAACAGATCACCAACATTAATTGAGACTTCCCTTAGACCCATTTTTAAGAAATTTCTCGTTTGTTGAATATCATTTGCCAATTCGCCACAAATCGAAACGGGGCAACTTTTATTGATACATGTCTTAATTACAGTTTCAATTAAAAATTTCACGGCCGGATGCTCAGGATTATATAGATGTGATACTTTACTGTTCGTTCTATCTATAGCAAGTGTGTATTGCATTAAATCGTTAGTACCCAGAGAGGCAAAGTCAATATGCGGAATTAATGAATCTATTGCGATTGCCGCCGACGGAACTTCAATCATCGCCCCTACACAGGGTGGTTTTGGATTAATCTGACGAATTTTAGAAACGAAATTTACTGATTGATCAATCAACTGCCTCGCTTTGATTATTTCTTCTTTCTCAGTTATCAGTGGCAGCATAATCTTAACGTTTCCATATTCTGATGCTCTCAAGATTGCCTGAATTTGCGCACGGAAAAAATCCGTATTTTCGAGGCTAAATCTAATGCCCCTCTGGCCAAGAGCTGGATTAGAATCTTGTGTGAACTTAGTAAACATTGTGGAGGGTAGTTTATCGGCGTCCAGATCCAAAGTTCTTATAACTACTGGTAGAGGACTAAGAGTCAAAATTACGCTCTTATATGCTTCAAACTGTTCGTCTTCGGTAAGTATCTTATTCCTTTCTAAAAAGAGAAACTCAGTCCTAAAAAGCCCTATACCTGATACACCTATTTCCATAGCTTTATTTGCTTCAGCTGGATTTTCTATATTAGCCATCAGACGAACATCGATATTGTTTTTTGTCCTACAGGGTAAGCTAATAAATGCCTTAAGCTTCTGCTTTTTTTCATGTCCTTTTTCTATTCTCTCTTCATATTCCGCCAGAACATGATCGTCCGCTCCTACCAATAGAATGCCATACTCACTATCCAAAATAATTTTTTCACCATGTTCAATTAGTTGATTGTGCTCCTGAAGGCCTAGTATCGCTGGAATTTCGAGACTTTTAAAAAGGGTTGCAAGATGCGAAGTAGGGCTACCTGATTCTAGCGCAAATCCTTTAATTCCATGTTGTATAAATTTTGGAATTTCATTTATTGATAATTTATCCGATAAGAAAATCCAACCGGGCCCCACTTGTTCCGTTATCTCGGAATGGCTATTTTTAGGCTTTTTATTTTGGTCGAGCAAATTAAGTTTTTTCACAAGTTGCACAACAATCTGTTCTACATCAATTTTTCTTTCCTGAAAATAAGGATTTGATATTTTTGAGAACTGTTCCACAATATACTCTAGTTGTGTAATTAGAGCGCACTCTGCACTGATCAAAGAATTCTGAATTCTTTTCTCGGTTTCAAGAACCAAAAGTGGGTCGTTTAGGATTAGCCTCTGACTTTCCAATAAATTATCGAAATCACCAGTCTTGAATTCTTTGAATGAATCCGAGACGTCACGAAAATCTTTATCCAACATTTTTACGGAACGCCTAAGTCTTTCAATTTCTTTAACGGTCTGAGACTCGGTTATTTCAGTATGTCGAATCTCAAGTCCAGTGAAGTCAATATTTATCCAGGCTTTCGCAATAACTATATCCGTACCGACTCCGTGACCCATCAAAGTAAACATGATTAAGAGGATTCTCCAAACTTATCATCAAAGAGTTTTTCAATTTCGCTTAAAGCTTTTATTTCATCCGATCCATTAGTTTCTACACGCACTGTTGAACCAAATCCAGCAGCCAGCAAAGTTATCCCTAATACACTTTTTGCATTGATTTTTTTTTCGGGTGAATTGGATATTGAAATATCGCATTCAAAGTTGGTTGCCAAGTTTGATAACTTCGATGCCGCTCTCAAATGTAAACCTAATTTATTTTTAAGCGTAAGAATTTTATGTTCCATTTTTATTTTCTTTAAGTGACTCAATCCCCTTTTCTTTCGCCTCCAGAACTTTATCGAGTAACGAATCAAGAGATAGATTTTTATAGTTTACAGCACACACCAACATGGGAAGATTGACACCCGTGACACCTCGATATTCAACTTTTTCGTCTTTCAACCAACTAAAAAGACCGTTACATGGAGAGGCTCCCTTCAGATCAGAGAAAAAAAAGATTTCCTCTGGCTTTCCACATTCATGCCAAACTCTATCTATAAGCTCACGAATCTGCAGCAGATTGTAGTTAGGGCTTACATCAATGTTGATAACTTCTTTGATGGTTTTTCCGATTGAAAACTCAACACATTTTTGTAGGGAAGATCCTAGGGGTTCATGACAAACTAAAAAAAAATGCTTCATTGTTTGAGATTCTTAAGTTGGTTAAAAAATAAGGTAGCAAGGTGAGGACTTTTAAACTCTGCAATTTGCCTCATTCCAGTAGGGCTAGTAATATTGATTTCTGTAATTTTTTTATCAATCATGTCCAATCCTGCGAAAAAAATATCTGATTGTATGTTTGATGCAACTATGTTTGCAATTTCAAGCTCCTCCTCATTGAGCTTGACAATGGAAAATGTCCCGCCACCGGCTAGATTTGCAACAATAGAATTTTCTCTAGGCTTTCTACACAGAGCAAATTTTTCAACGTTTCCATTAATAATTATTATTCGCTTATCTCCCTCTTTAATATTAACAAGAAATTCCTGACTTACAATTTTATCTCGCCCTCTACTTGTCATAGAATCGATAATAGCATTCAGATTATAATCCCCAACGTTCAAAAGAAATACTCCTTGTCCTCCCATGAGGTTTAAAGGTTTAAGTACTATTTGTTTTCTAGACTGTAAAAAATCAATGATTTCATCTTTATTGGAGGATATTAATGTAGGAGGAATATAATCAGGAAACTTTAATGCGATTAATTTTTCATTGAACTTTCTCAATGCTTGTGGGGCATTTATGACTCTCACACCACGTGTCGCAACGAAATCTAAAATATTTGTGCCGAGTAAATATTCTTGATCAAATGGCGGATCTGTTCGAATAATAATAGCTGAAAAAGATAATAAGTCTTCCTTTGAAGTTACTTTTGTTTCATACCATGTTGAACTGTTACAAGGTGTAATGTAAGTAGCATTTACATAATGGCTTAATTCTCGAGACGTATTGATGCCTATATCCTGCAAGGTGCTAAACCAAACCTCGTATTTTTCCTTCCATGCCCCTTGCATTAAAAAAACGGTAGTATCGACTTCCGGTACTAGATACTCTAATTTATTTGCTATAAATAAAAGTTTCATTCCCGCACTTCCTTAGCTGCGGACAGCGTTGCTAAACGAGCAATAACTCCATAAAAATATAACCGGTTCGTGATTGAATCAGGGTCTGCGGAGGAGGCAGGTAATTGGCAACTATCTTCGAATGCAATTGGGAAAAATTGCATTCCAGGAGTATTGAGATTCTCGTCGAGCCCTTTTTTTGCATGTATCCTATAAAATCCACCAACAACATGATTGTCTACCAAATAGACTACTGGTTCCGCAACGCTTTGAACGTTGTAATCAATTACCGTTTCGAATGAATGAACTCCTTCCTGAATTAAAATATCTTCTACAGTAACCCCTTCCTTGTTTTTTGACATTCTCTTGCGTTGTTTGTTATTTAAGTTATAAATCTCATTAGGTTGTCTAATCGTCATGACACTCATCCCATAAGTACCAGAATTAGCCTTTATCACCACAAACGGATTTCTTTGAATTTTATACTCGGCATATTTTTTCTTGATCTCATTCAATACTTCAGTGACATTTCTAACTAAACATTCTTCCCCTTTTTTTTCTTTAAAACTCACATTAGTGCATCTTCTGTTAACAGGACTTATAAGCCAATCATCAGCATCAAAAAGACCAGCGAATTCCTTAGCCGTTTCCGAATACAATTTAAAGTGTCTTGATTTCTTTCTTATTGCCCAACTCGACTCAAGGCAGGGTGCTAATTTTTGATCAGAATTTAGTTCGCGGTATTCAGCAGGAATTCCCGATGAAAAATCATTATTTAATAAAATTAGATCTGGTTTCTTGCCATCCACATACAACGATCCATCGTGACGGGATACTCTCAGAACAGGAATGGATATGGTTTGTCCTTCTATATTTTTAAAGAAAATTTCTTTCAGCTGACAGAAAGAATCCTCGTGAGAACCTACAGTTACTTTGAGGCCTACATTACTTAAAAGTCCGTGTAAATGACCGATGTGCTGGTGGTAGTAAAGATTTCTGGTATGGTTTTCGGGAACAATTAATACTGTCTCTGCATGAGGACAATGTCTTTCAATAGCATTCATAAAGGCTTGTACGGTTGTGCGTCTATCATCTTTTCCAATATTATTGAAACCTGCAGGAAAAAGATTTGTATCCACTGGGGAAATTTTGAAGCACGCATTTCTCAGGTCGACGGAGGAGTAAAACGGTGGTTTGTACTTAGCAAACATATCCCTAAACCAGTGCTCAACGACTGATCTTTTCTCAATTACTTCGGTTTCAAAATTTCGCAACTCACCACACAAGTTTGCTTTTAATTGGGGGCCCATATCGTTATATTAATATAAAAAAACCCTCCCTAGACCAAATCGCTAGGGAGGGCGTGTACGGCGAGTTTGGTAAACGCTCGCCTGGAGAAATTAGTTAAGGTAGTAAGCCTTTTCGCTGTGGGAGGTTACGTCAAGACCTTCTCTTTCTTCATCTTCACTAACCCTGATTCCAACAAGTAGATCAGCAACTTTTAGAGCGACAAAGGCAACAACCGCAGAGATAACAATCGTAATGATTACTGCTTCAAGCTGGATGACTACTTGCGAGCCAATGGCAAAATCGTCGCCTCCGGTACCTCCTAAGTAGGGAGCTGTAAATACGCCCGTTAAGACGGCTCCCAGAATACCGCCGACCCCGTGGATCCCGAACACATCCAGTGATTCGTCTGCCCCCAATATACTCTTGAGGCCCGTGCAAGCCCACAGGCAAAAAAATCCAGCTATGGCTCCAATTATCACTGCCCCCATAATACCGACGGACCCACAGGCAGGGGTTATAGCTACTAAACCCGAAATCATACCTGATGCTGCACCTAGCATAGACGGTTTACCTTTAATAAAAGACTCCCCTAAATTCCATGCTAAGACAGCAGAGCAAGCGGCAAATAGCGTATTGGCAAAAGGTAAAGTAGCGCCAGAGGTAGCCTCAAGATTTGAGCCAGCATTGAATCCAAACCATCCAACCCACAAAATCGCCGCTCCAATGAGCGTCATTGGTAACGAATGGGGAGGCATTGGCTCCTTTCCGTAACCAATTCTTTTACCTAATACGTACGCGGCTACTAATCCCGCTACGCCAGAATTTACGTGGACAACAGTACCGCCCGCGAAGTCCAGAGCACCTTTGTCAAGAAGATATCCTCCTGGGCCCCAAACCATGTGACAAATTGGTGCGTATGAAAACGTGAACCAAATCACTGCAAATATTAACACACCAGCAAATTTAGCCCTCTCCGCCATTGAACCCACAATCAAGGCGCATGTCAATCCAGCGAAGGTTGATTGAAAAGCAATGAAAATTGTTTCTGGCAGTACAATGCCATCTGTGAATGTCCCAGCTGTGGAGTCAGTTGTTGTGTTTGCTAAAAAGAGCTGCGAAAGACCTCCAAATATGGGATTCCCCTCAGTCAACGCAAGCGAGTATCCATAAATTGCCCAAAGTACAACAATTAGGGTAAACACAGTAGTCACTTGCATCAACATAGAAAGCATGTTTTTCGTTCGAACAAGACCTCCGTAAAATAAAGCAAGTCCCGGGACGGCCATGAAGGTTACGAGCAACGTGGCAGTCATCATCCACGCGATATCGCCTTTAAACATAGCTGGCTCTACAGGAACGTCCTGTGCAAAAGCTGCACCTGAGCAAAGCAAAGACAGAACGAACGCTTTGCCTATATTTAACTTTTGTAAAGTTTTTGTAAAAAATTTCATAATTAAAACCTTTAAATAATGTTGCGTTTATAAAGCTTCTTTACCAGTCTCACCGGTTCGAATTCGAACGACTTCTGTGAGATCTGAGACGAAGATTTTTCCATCCCCTATTTTCCCGGTCTTCCCGGCATTTTCGATAGCTTCAATAGCTCTTTCAGTAACATCGTCATCAACGGCCACGTCTAACTTAACCTTCGGAAGGAAGTCAACTACGTACTCGGCTCCCCTGTAAAGTTCAGTATGACCTTTCTGCCTTCCGAACCCCTTTACCTCAGTTACCGTGAGACCTTGAACTCCTATCTCAGACAAAGCTTCACGAACCTCGTCCAATTTGAAAGGTTTAATAACGGCAGTGATTAATTTCATAATTTTTCCTTTTAAATGTATTCCCATGGAGCGTTAAATGCTCTCTGGAAATTATTAAAGTTTCCATACTTGTTTTACTAAAATGATTTAGAAAAAGATATCACCGCTCCAGAGGAGAACGCTGGCCCTATTGCTCCATCACCCTTGTTATCAACAAAGTCGAGGCCGAGCGCATATCCCTCACCAATATCATAGGCGAGGCTTACGCTATAGTCTTCATAATCAGCACCTGTGACTCCTTTAATATCAGAGGAACCAGCATGAGCGGATATCGTGATGGCATCAGATAAAGGAAACTCAAAGTTTATCTGCATGTATGTCGTTCCGCTATCATCCCCGACCCCGAACCATTCAGTTGAAAAATAATGATATCCAACGGTTACAAACCCATAAGACGCTATTGCATAAATTTCGTTAGTGTTTATGTTTGGAGTTTGCCCAGAGTTGTCTGGATAATAGTAATATAGGTCACCAACATCTATACTTAACCCGCCCACATCGAATGTATATCCCCCATAAAGATCCATTTCGATGGAAGTATTACCAAATTCAACGTTAGAGTTCCAATTTCCAAGGTAGAATCCGCTGGAATGAGATAGGTCAAATCCACCTTGAATTGCCGGTGCGTTTTCAGTTTGGCTCGCTCCTCGGAACCTATATTCCGAAAAAACGCCGACGTTCGCTGACGTTTCCCACTCCGCTTTGGCGCTGCTTCCTATAGTTAAGGGAATTTGCATTAATGAAACGCAACAAATACTTGTAAGAAATTTATTACCCATTTTTTTCTCCATGTAATTAACAAAACAATATTGCTATCGCTATTTACGTGCCAAAAATTTATTTTTTTGCTAAAAAAAAATACATTATTAATCATATACTTAAGAAAAAACTGAATGGTAATTAAAAGCTGCTGATCATTTTCCAAGCGTAATTTGCACGAATACGAAGCAATTCGCTTAGGGGTCGTGCTCTGGTATTATAAAATCTTTTTCTTAACTTATTTCTAATGAAACTTTATTCAAGGTCAATACTCATTAGTTTTACTTAAAAATATAGTTGAATCACGTTTCTTATCATTTTATAGAGTTGAGAAAAAATTCAGCTTTTTCGTTCTTGAAGCTGTGCGGAGTCGATATTACTGCTCCTCTAGCCAAAGAATAATTATTTTTTAAATGTTTTAAAACTAGCACTACAGGTTTTGTATTCACTTCACCCACGAACCCATCTAGTCGTATCCCGTCGACAATCTCAACTTTTGAAGTCATATTAAAGTTATTTTTTAACGCATCGTTAATGAAACCTTGTAATGAGCCAGGACTTGCTGAAACTTCTCCTTCATAGTTCATAACATCCAGGACAAAATTCATATCATCCACGAGTACAGAATATCTGTCGATAGTGATAATCATTTCTCGTGAGCGATTTAGTATGTTAATCTTCCTGGTGCTTCTGTTCGGCTTAGCGGGGAATAGTGCTTCCCATCCAAATTCGTCTGTTTGGACCAGTCTCCAGTTGTAGGCCGGGTAACAACCAATTAAACTTAACAGTAAAATTAGGATAGAAAATCTTGCAGCTTGCAACATAATCTTATGGTAACTCAATTCTCTTGCTCTTCAACATCCACTTTTATAGTTACGTCAGATTTCGCGCCATACTTATTTCAAGCAATTCAAAAAGAAAACCATCCAGACGGGATAATTCTAAATCATGAGTTTGATTATATTCTCAATGCACTCAAAGATCCCAGTTTCAACGACCAAATGGTTGGCGGTGTTCCCCTATCTGTCCGGCTATATCCTTTAATTGAGATGATCAAAGCTGCGAAATTCTCAAATGATAAATTCATTATTTGGGGGAGTCTGAGTTAACAGTAGCGATTTCTCTTAAATTTTGATTGGCAACTTCTTTCTGAATTCTTGATCGTTTCGCATAATCTTCTAATTGATCTGAATTAATTTGACCGACGTTAAAGTAGGTGGCCTCTGGATGCCAAAAATAAAAACCGCAAATACTGGCTGCAGGGTACATTGCGTTATTTTCGGTAAGGCTTAAACCAATTTCCTGGGCGTCTAAACAATTTGCTATAACTGGTTTGATACTGTGGTCTGGGCAAGCGGGATAGCCAGGTGCTGGACGTATTCCTTGATAATTCTCCTCGACGAGTTGTTGGTTAGAAAGGTTTTCCTCTTTAGCATAACCCCAGTAATCCTTCCTTACCAATTCATGTAGACGTTCGGCGAAGGCTTCGACTAGTCTGTCGGCTAGGGCTTTAATCATTATTGACTCATAGTCATTATGTTTTTCTTCCAATGACCTTGTTAACTTTTCAACTCCGTCTACTGTGACAAAAAAGATCCCTAAGTAATCATTTCTATTATCTTCAATCGGTCTAACAAAATCCGCAAGGCTTTTATTTTTGCCACCACTAGGTTTTTTTGTTTGTTGACGAAGTCCTATCCATGTAAATAATTTTTGATTCAATTGCTCATCTGCGAAAACTGATAGATCTTCAGGACCCGTTCTGCGTGAGGGATAGATGGCAAAAATACCGTTCGCATTAAGCTCCTTCCTTTTCACTAACCGACTCAGCAACTTCTTTGCGTCCTTAAAAAGTTTGCTGGCCTCGTCGCCAACAATCTCATCTGATAAAATCTCCGGAAATTTACCTGCTAGATCCCATGCTTTAAAAAACGGAGTCCAATCTATGTAATTAACGAGCTGTTCTAATGGAAATGATTTCAATACTTTTCTGCCGATGACTTTAGGAGTTGGAACCATGCAGTCCTTATCGATTTTAAAAGCATTTTCTCTAGCTTCACTAATTGAGATGAAAGGTATCTCCTTCTTGTTAAACTTGTCCCTGATATTTTTATAATTAAGATAAATTTGTTTTAGATAGTCTATCTTTTCATTTGAATTCCCCGTAAGCGATTGAGCAACCGGCACGCTGCGCGATGCATCAGGAACCCAAATAACAGGCCCAGAGTAGAAGGGAGCAATTTTCACTGCTGTATGTGCTTTAGAGGTCGTTGCTCCACCAATGAGAAGAGGAATTTTTTTATCTCTGAACCACAAATCCCTTTCCATTTCCCGGGCGACATGCGCCATTTCTTCAAGCGATGGAGTTATTAATCCCGATAGTCCTATTACATCAACATCATGGTTTTTTGCTTCCTCAAGAATTTTTTGTGCTGGTACCATTACACCTAGGTTTATTACCTCAAAATTATTACATTGCAAAACAACAGTTACGATATTCTTTCCAATATCGTGAACATCTCCTTTTACTGTAGCGATGAGTATTTTCCCTCTTTGTTTTGTTCCCTCTGTCTGGTCTTGTTCTATGAAAGGTACTAAATGAGCAACCGCCGACTTCATCACTCTTGCGGATTTTACCACTTGTGGCAAAAACATTTTCCCTTCTCCAAATAAATCTCCGACCACGTTCATTCCATCCATTAGTGGGCCCTCAATAACCTCTATGGGCTTCCCCCCTTCTGCATCTATCTTTAGCCTAGCTTCCTCCGTATCATCGGTAATGTGCTCTGTTATACCGTGAATAAGAGCATGTTTTATTCTGGAGGTGGAATCCCCATTACGCCATTCTTGGACTTTTTGTTTCACAGCTAGCCCAGAATCCAACGAGGAAGAAAAGTCAATCATTTCTTCTGTCGCATCTTTTGTCTTGGCAAAAACTAAATTTTCAACACGTCTTTTTAACTCTGGATCAAGTTCCTCATAAACAGCGAGTTGTCCCGCATTCACTATGCCCATAGACATTCCAGCTTTAATCGCGTGGTATAGAAATACGCTGTGTATTGCCTCTCGGGCCTGATTATTGCCCCGAAAAGAGAAGCTCACATTGGAAACCCCTCCAGATACCTTTGCGAATGGTAGATTTTTTTTGATCCAACTTGTTGCCTCAAAAAAGTCGACCGCATACTCGTCATGCTCCGAAATTCCTGTTCCAATTGCGAAAATATTTGGGTCGAAGATTATATCTTCCGGGTCGAAGGATAATTTTTTGGTTAACAGATCATACGCTCGTTTACAAATTGATTTTCTTCTTTCAATAGTGTCTGCCTGACCTTTTTCATCAAAAGCCATAACAATTACGGCTGCTCCATATCTTTTGCATAATTCTGCATTACGAAGAAACTCTTCCTCTCCTTCTTTTAAAGAAATTGAGTTGACTACTGGTTTTCCTTGCGAGCATTTCAAGCCTGCTTCTAAAATTGACCATTTGGATGAATCGAGCATTAACGGAACCCGTGAAATATCTGGCTCAGAGGCTAACAGATTTAGAAACTTAACCATGGCTTTTTCTGAATCAAGCATGGCTTCATCCATATTGATATCAATAATCTGAGCCCCATTCTCGACTTGTTGCCTGGCAACTTCTATTGCAGCTGAGTAATCTCCACTCAAAATTAAATCCGAAAATTTTTTTGAACCGGTCACATTTGTGCGTTCACCCACATTGATAAACAGGGATTCCTCACCAATATTGCAGGGTTCAAGGCCCGATAACCGTAATTTTTTTTGGATCTTAGGAACAATCCTCGGCGCATAATTTTTTACTTTTTCTTTAATTGCTTTAATGTGCTCAGGTGTTGTGCCGCAACAACCTCCAACAATATTTATCCATCCTTCTCTCGCAAATTCAGAAATGAGGTCAGACGTTATTTTAGGGGTCTCATCAAAGCCAGTTGGTGCCATCGGATTTGGAAGTCCAGCGTTGGGATAGATACAAATTGGCACATCACAAATTTTATGCATTTCTTCTACATGAGGTCGCATCAAAACCGCTCCTAGAGCACAATTCAATCCAACGGTAACCGGTTTTACATGTCTCACGCTATTCCAAAATGCCTCTACGGTCTGCCCCGAAAGGATTCTGCCCGATGCGTCGGTAACCGTTCCCGATATCATTACGGGTATACGCTTTCCCGTCCGACCTAACACGTCTTGGATTGAGAATAACGCGGCCTTAGCATTGAGTGTGTCAAATATGGTTTCTACTAGAAGAATATCGACTCCCCCATCAATCAAGGCCGTTACTTGCTCTGAATAAGATTCTAAGAGTTGATCAAATGTAATATTTCTGGCTCCTGGATCACTTACATCTGGCGAAATCGATGCTGTTTTTGGGGTCGGCCCTATAGCTCCTGCGACAAATTTTCGACAATTCGCTGAACTAAATTTTTGACAAGCCCGCTTTGCTATTCGTACGGAAGCTAGATTCATTTCCCTAGCTAACGCCTCTAAACAGTAATCAGCCTGGGCAACGGAGGTAGCTCCAAAGGTATTTGTTTCAATTATGTCCGCTCCGACCTCAAGAAATTTTTCATGAATCGATTGGATTATATCCGGTTGCGTAATCGAGAGTAGTTCATTATTTCCTTTCAGTTCAATGCCTTTAGTTTTTGCTTTTTCAATTTCTTTACGAATATCAACGGGAACTCGATTTTGGTGTTGGCCCACAAAATCCTCTTCCCCTAATTTTTCTTGTTGTAGCATCGTGCCCATGGCCCCATCCATAATAAGTATTCGCTCTTTCATTAAAAACTCAAGGGCTAGTTGAAGGTCACTGTGAGTGGTTGGGGAACTTTTAATCAATGACATTATTTAAACCTGTTTATTAAATTTGATATTCCAATATTTCAAACCCTGTGCATTAAGAGACAAATCTAAATCTAAAAGATTTCCAAATTCCTGTCTTGATATATTTAAATTAGTTGTGCTTAGTTTCCTGTATAGGAGCTCAAAAAGATTTTTCTTAATGCGATCTTGCTGGTTTTCTCCATTCCTAGTTGATTGTTGAGCGATCATAACATATTCATCAATCTGTTTGAGTAACTCATGACCATTTCTTTCGATATTGGTTATCTTCGAAAAGTGAGTGAGAAAACAGTTCTGTGGTTTTGCTTCCATTATTCGTTTTACAGTTGATGCTAACTTTGTCGGCTCAAATTGTGTAGGAGTTGATGAAATAAAGATAAATTCACCCTTGTTACTAGTAAGCTCTGGATATGAGATACCGAAGGCATCACCCGTGAAAAAAGATTCAGACTCTTCGTCAAAGATCACAATGTGATGATTTGCGTGTCCCGGCGCGTCTATGATTCGAAGCCTTCTGTTTTGGAATTTTATAATCTCCTCATCAGCTAGAGCTTTTATTCGATTTTCATCTACAGGGATAAGTTTCCCATATTGCTCGTAAGCCTCCTTTAACCCGTAAACATCCACAACTGCCATCCACAATTTTTCCGGGTTAACCATGTGCCGAGCTCCTCGAGGATGCACAGCTAATTGAGCATTTGGGCACTGCTTCATTAGTAAACCAGCTCCCCCTGCGTGATCAAGGTGAACATGCGTCAAGACAATCCACTCAACTGATTCAGGCGATATATTCAAAGTTTCGAGTGCAGCAAGAAACTGCTTAGCTGAATGATTAGTCCCGGAGTCAATGACCAATAGCTTATTGTTCTGATTGATAAAATGAATTGAGGCAAAATTCCTGCGTACGTAGTTGGCATCAAAACAAAATATATTTTTATTAAAAGAGGATAATCTATTAATCATCGATTAGTTTGCCCGGAGTAAAACGTTCTTCCTCAGAATATGGAAAAACGTCCTCAAATGATCCTCTTTTAATTTTTTCCTGTTGCCTCTTCCAATATAAAGGATTTAGTAATTCTGAATGATATTTTAAAAAAGGTTTTTTTATTTTCTTGTTGCTAAGAAGAAATGTTTCAAACTCCTCAGGAAAAACATCGTTGGGACCAATAGAGTACCAGGGCTCACCACTAAGCTCGTCTTCCGGGTTATTTGGAGGTGGGACTGATCTGAAAACGCATTCCGTGATGTACTGAATCTCATCATAATCATAAAACACTACTCGACCATTCTTTGTTAGACCAAAATTTTTGTAGAGTAGATCTCCGGGAAAAATATTTGCGCTTATCAATTGTTTTATTGCGTTTCCATACTCAAAAATTGCTTTATCAACTTTCTCTTCGTTCGCTTTCTCTATAAAAACATTTAAAGGAATCATTCTACGCTCAATGTATACATGTTTAATTATTACGTGATCATCAATCTGTTCAAACATGTTACCTGCATTAGCCTGTAACTCATGGAGTAACTCAGCATCAAATCGCTCAGCAGGAAAGTCTACATTAGAATATTCCCATGTATCTGCTAATCTACCAACTCTGTCATGATGTTTTACCAATTGGTACCTGTTCAAAATGTGTTCCCTCGAGACATCCTTCTGCCTGTTGTCCTTAATAACTTTGAAGACGTAAGGAAACGAAGGTAAATTGAAAACTAGCATTACCAGACCTTTGATCCCTTCAGCCAAAACAAATTTATCTCTAGAATTGTTCAAATGATGCAGAAGATCTCTATAAAACAGCGTTTTACCCTGTTTTTGTAGACCTAGCATCGTATATAGCTCACTAGTTGGCTTAGATGGCATAATGGTTTTTAAAAAATTGACATATGCTGATGGAACCTCCATGTCGGCCATAAAATATGCCCTTGAAAACGAAAATAAAACTCCTAAACTGTCTTGATGGAAAACTATAGTGTCTAGAAATAATTCCCCCTTTCTATTCTTTAAGATTGGAATAGCAAATCCTGTGGGGTCACCATCAGAAACTATTCTCCCAATCATATAAGCACCCTTGTTTCGATAAAATAAAGAGCGCATTACATGTATTTGAAAATCTTTAGAAGGCTTAATTCCTTGCAGAATTACTAACGTTTTTTTAATTATTAACTTTATATCTCTCGCGATATTTTCCCAGGATCCTTCAAGCCCTACATCTCTTGTAATTGTTTTAATCATCATCTTTAAACCAAGAGATCTGGGATAATAAACTCTATAAGAAGAGGGCTTTGAATCAAGGTATTCCGTAGATATGGAAGGCCTTACGAAAAGGTAATCGTGATTTTGAAAATAAATTCTGTCTAACACCTGTGTTGCAATTGAGTTGAAAAACGATTCTGCTAATTCAGGTTGTTTGTGCTCAGTTAACAACATAATGTATGCTTTTTTGACTTCAGGCCAAAACAAGTTTTCTTTAATTTCGTTACCATACTTGACCTCTAAATTAGATGAGGTTTCTTTCACTCTAAGGTCATAAAAACTAATTCTTTCGCTAAGAAGTTCTCTTATTCCTGAATACTCAGACTTTTCAAATTTATTTTTTGCTAATTGAGAGTTTGTTCTGAAAACTAAAAAGTGTTTGTCAAAACCCTCTAAAATGATCTTAGCGATGGATTGCGCTGAGTCTTTCATTACCTTTGTAAGGAAAATCCTTGTGTGGTTTCAGATCTATCTTTACCGATACTCATCAAGAGTCCGACACCTATGCCTAACGTTATCAAGGCGGTCCCACCGTAAGACATCCACGGCAATGGGACTCCAACAACTGGTAATACGCCGGTTACCATTCCGATATTTACGCATGCATATGTGAATGTCATCATCGATAACGTCCCACCGAGCAACCTGGCAAAATCAGTTGGAGCGCCGATGGAAATCCATAAGCCTCGAAGGGTAATTCCTGCATAGAGGAGCACTAAAAAAAAGGCGCCGAAAAATCCGAACTCTTCCGCATACCCAGAAAAAACGAAATCTGTCGATCGTTCGGGTATGAAGGCAAGTTGAGTTTGGGTTCCTTGCAACCATCCTTTTCCTAAGATTCCTCCGGAACCTACAGCCGTAATCGACTGTAATGTATGAAAGCCGGCCCCTAGGGGATCTCTCATCGGATCTAAGAGGGTACAGATGCGCAATTTTTGATAATCGCGCAATCCTGGCCATATGACATCTTCAGCGCAAAATCTGTCCCCAAAAATCAATAAGCTTAACAGCAAAATTATCAAAAATGTAACGCCGAGTGATATGATTCTCCAAGGCAATCCGGCAAAGAAAAGAAGAATTGTTCCCGAAATGAATAATAAAATTGACGTCCCTAAGTCTGGTTGTCGCAAAACGAGAATCAATGGGAATAAAAATAGTAATAAAATAAATAACCAGTCACGTTTAGAATTTAAACCTTCCGATTTTTGTACAACCCAAGCTAAAAGTAATGGCAACGAAATTTTCAATATTTCAGAAGGTTGCATGTTGATAAAACCTAAATTTATCCATCGTGTAGCCCCGTTAACAGTTTCCCCAAAAAATTCTGTAGCAATCAAAAGAAAAATTGTCACGACATACGCTGGAATTGCAAATTTCTCAATTATTACAGATGGGACATGACTCAAAAAAATTATCAACAACCCAGCGATTAATATATTTCTAAGGTGTTGATAAAAACGGATGACCTCATCGTGACTAGAGCTGTATACAGCGAAGCAACTAATAATAGAAACTGCCAAAATCATTACTGATAATGGCTTATCTAAGTGTTTAAAGATGAAACTGATTGGTCTAGGGAGAATGGTCAACTTGTTCATTTCATGCAGTTTTTATCGTTTTTTACCTAAATAAAAGTCAAAAACTAACTTAGCTATGGGCGTGGCAGCGGTTACTCCGAACCCTCCATTCTCTACTATTACAGCTATCGCAATCTTTGGTTTATCAACCGGCGCAAAACCAATATATAGGCTATGGTCCTTTAATCGATCGGGGAGTTTTTCTGAATCATATTCCTCATCTTGTTTGATTGTGAAGACCTGTGCCGTGCCCGTTTTCCCCGCAACTGGGTAACGAGAACCGCCAAACACCCTTGAAGCTGTGCCAGATTTATTAACTTCCACCATTGCATCGATTACAAAATCAAACCAAGTTTGTTCAGTATTCAATTTACCCTGAACAATAGGCTTAACATAGGTAAAGTCGCTAGCGTTAAACTCTTGACTCCCCTTAAACAATCTGGGTTTGATGACAATACCGCGATTGGCTATTATAGAAATCGCTTTAGCCATCTGTAAAATTGTAAAGGTATTATAGCCCTGACCAATCCCTATTGAAGGGGTCTCACCCTGTAACCACTGCTTCCCATGGCGTTTGAGTTTCCAGGAAGACGAAGGTAAAATCCCTTTGGCTTCTCCGCTAAGATCAACTCCAGTTTTTTCCCCGAATCCAAAAGGTGCTACAAATTCATGTATCAGGTCTACGCCCATTCCGATAGCAAGTTTGTAATAGTACGTGTCGCTGGAGACTATTATTGATTTCCTCATGTCTACCTGGCCGTGCCCTCCTTGTGAGCTATCTCGAAATTTATGATTGCCCAGCACGAAATAGCCAGGGTCGTTTACTATCTCGTTGGGATCTTTTGCTCCGGACGATAACGCTGCGAGTGCCATGAAGGGTTTGTAAGTAGAGCCCGGAGGATACAACCCTTTAAGAGGCCTGTTCAGCAATGGTTTGTCTGGAGATAAATTTAACTCTTCCCAGATTTTCTGATCAATCCCATCGATGAATGCGTTGGGATCGAAATTCGGCATCGAAACAAAGGCGAGAATTTCACCTGTTGATGGTTCTATCGCGACTAACCCCCCCTTTCTTGAGCCGAAGCTATCCTCAATAAGATTTTGTAAGGTTGCGTCAATCGTCAGAGCAATATTTTTCCCAGGAACAGGGTGACTATTGTTAAGCTCTCTAATCATCTTTCCGCCGGCCGTAACCTCTACGTGTTGATACCCTATCTTTCCTCGAAGAAGATGCTCATAACTCTCTTCAACTCCTAATTTTCCTATGTGTGTAAACCCCCTGTATTGATTTGCGTTTTTTTGTTTTTTTTGTCTTAATAAATCAGCCTCAGAAATTCTACCGATGTGCCCAAGAATATGGGAGGAGCTTTTCCCCAACGGATAACTTCTTATCAAACGAGGGCGTACTTCAACACCCGGCAAGTTCTGAATTCTCGTAACTAACTTAGCTACTTCTATATCGTTGAGTGGTCCCCGAAGAGGAAGTCCGTCGTAGGAGCGAACTTCCTTTCGTAGTCGATTAAATTTTCTGACATCTGTTTTTGTGATATCGATAACTTCTCTGAGAATTCGAATGGTTTTTTCGAAATTCACTATTTTTGAGGGCTGTAATTCAAGATAAAATCCAGCATCATTTCGAGCCAAGACTTTTAGCTCTCTGTCAAAAATCATTCCTCTGGGCGCTTGCTGTGGAAGGAGGATTACCCTGTTATCTTCAGCCTTAGATGAATGTTTCTCATGCTCTATAATTTGAAGCCAAGCAAGTCTTGACAAGAGTAATGCGAATACTATGGTTACAACCAATGCGAGGGTGCTTGCCCTTACCCGAAAAACTTTCTGGTTTTCGCGAGAGAAAATCATATCTTTATTCTTGAGCTAGAAGAGCGCGTTGTTAATTCCGATCCAGAACGCCTGTTAATTAATTTTAACATTACCCACCCTACAAAAAAAGCGGCGATTGACTCCAAAAACGGCTTAAAAATAAACCACCATGGTGCCATGGTTCCATCTGCAAAATAGCGAACTATGGCATCAATTAAAAGAGCGAATGCGAATATTGGTATTAGGTTGACACACTGAGTTGCCAGTGGATACCAACTCAACCTCCTGTGAAATATGTTTGTGCAAAAACATAATATTGAGTAAAGAAGTGCATGCTGACCCAAGAAAGCTCCTGTATACACGTCCATGATTAATCCCATAAACCATGCAAAATAAAGATTTACCTTTCCTGGCGTATAGATGTTCCAAAAAACCAAAATAACAGCTAAAAAATCGGGCCATGGGAAGAGATTTGTTGTGGGAACTAGATTTCCGAAAAATGCAATCGCAATAGAAATATAAAAGATTTTTGATGTAGGTTTTCGCCGTATAAGATTATTCGGAACCATTATCAACTTTTTTCTTGAGCAAAATCATGACCTGGTGTTGTGCGCCGGCGCTTGATGCGGCTCGACCGATGACTTTGGGCAGTTGTCCAGCAGTTGCCGGGCTAACACTGATGATGTGGCCAACCATTATCCCAGGCGGATATATCCCTCCTAGCCCGGAGGTGATAACCTCGTCACCTATTTTAATATTTGCACTGATATCAGCGTACTGCAATTCAAACGTCGCTCTGTTACCTTGGCCCTTTGTTATTCCGATTACTTCCGAGGACGGTAAAGAGACAGGCACTGAAATATTCGAGTCAGAAACTAATGTAAGTTCCGATGAGGTGTTATACACTCTGCTTAGTTGACCTAAAATCCCTCGTGAGGAAATCACTGGATAACCAACAGCTAGTTCATGGACTTTACCTTTGTTTATAACAACCTTGTCGGTGTAGATGTCAGGTAACTCGTATCTTATTTCGGCATTTACAAATGGAGGTTCCAGCTTAACCTGTAATCCTAGTAGGGCTCTTAGTTCTCTATTTTCATTCTCTAACTGTTGAATTTTTAACATTATTTTTGTATTAATTCGTAAATCATTTTCAAGATCGTCGATTTTGTTATTGAGAGAGAGAACTGTAGAGGCATGTTGAGATAAAGAAACAAAGGCGTCCCTTGGTAAAAGCAAGACTTCGATTACTGGTCTCGTGAAAGAGAAAAAGGTACTTCTAATTGTCGTTATAAAATTTAAGTTTAAATCCAGAGTAATTAAAGTAATTGATAATAAAACACAGACAACAAAATTTGCCGTCAGTGAAGAACCTTGTTTGAATAATGGCGGTGGAGATTGTGATAGGGACACGGTAAAGAATTACTCTGTGGCCAAAAGCGGACCCAATTCATCAACCCTATCTATCGCCTCTCCGCACCCGCGTACCACGCACGTTAGCGGGTCTTCAGCTAGGTAGACGGGTAATCCGGTCTCCTCCATAAGAAGTCTGTCCAAGTCTCTAAGTAAAGCACCACCTCCTGTTATAACCACTCCCCTTTCAGCAATATCAGCGGCTAACTCGGGCGGTGTGTTTTCGAGAGCGTTTTTAATGGAAACAACTATTTGATTAATCGGGTCTGTCAAGGCTTCAAGGATTTCATTGCTTGAGACAGCAAACGTTCTCGGTATCCCCTCAGATAGATTTCGTCCTCTTACCTCCATTTCGTGAACTTCACTCCCAGGAAAAGCTGAACCAATTTGCTTTTTGACCATTTCTGCAGTTTGCTCTCCAATCAACATTCCATAATTTCGCCTGATGTAGTTAACTATTGCTTCATCAAATTTGTCGCCTCCGACCCTAACGCTCGCTGAGTAGACTAGTCCCCCCAGAGAGACAACGCCTATTTCACTTGTACCACCACCGATATCTACAACCATGGAGCCAGAGGGTTCCCCTACAGGCATTCCAGCCCCGATACAAGCTGCCATCGGCTCTTCAATTAAATAAACTTTAGAGGCGCCAGCCGACAAAGCAGATTCTCTAATTGCCCTTCTTTCAACCTGGGTGGAACCGCATGGTACGCAGATTATAACCCTCGGACTCGGAGAGAACATTCTCTTTTGATGGACCATTTTAATAAACTGTTTAAGCATTTGCTCGGTTACTGTGAAATCGGCGATCACGCCGTCTTTCATTGGTCTGACTGCTTCGATGTTACCAGGCACCTTACCAAGCATTTGCTTTGCCTTAGATCCGACTGCTTCGATGATCTTTTTTCCACCAGGACCTTCTTCCTGTCTTATCGCAACAACCGACGGTTCATTCAGAACAATACCTTTACCTCTCATGTAAATGAGGGTGTTTGCTGTGCCAAGGTCTATTGCAAGGTCTTGAGAAAAATATCCACTTAAAAAA
This sequence comes from uncultured beta proteobacterium, assembly GCA_902625535.1. GTDB lineage: Bacteria > Pseudomonadota > Gammaproteobacteria > Burkholderiales > Burkholderiaceae_A > UBA7377. Next base: position 81,021 of record CACOBT010000006.1, read on the forward strand.
CCAATCATAATGTCCTCGTTATTAAATCTTTCGTCAAAATATAATTATAATTAAATAATTAAAGGAGATAATTCTTATATGAAATTACATAGCCGAGATATAAAAAAGCTTTTCGCTTTGTCTAAACTGACAATAAAAAAAGAGGAGCAAGATTCTTTAGCCCGTGAATTATCATCAGTTCTATCATGGGTTGGAACGCTACAAAGCGCTGATACCGAAAACATCCTTCCGATGACACATCCAGTTCCTCTAAATACGAATTGCAATAATGACCTCCCGCCAGAAAACATTTCCTTGGACAACGCTCTAAAAAATGCGCCTGAGTCAGAAAATAATCACTTTCTGGTTCCGAAAGTCATTGATCAGGTTTAAGTTAGATATTTTTTAAATTATTGTGCAAGATATAAGATTACTACGAAAATCCCTTGAAACCAAAAAAATTGGGGTATTAGAGTTAGTAACGGAACTATTACAAAAATTTGAGGATAATTCCTTAGGAGCAGTTCTTTGCGTAAATAAAGATGAATCTATAAAACAGGCAAAGGAAGCTCAAAAAAAGATCGACGCTGGAATTTCGGAGCCTCTTCTCGGAGTACCTTGTGCACATAAGGATGTTTTTGTTACGAAATACTGGAAAACAACGGCTGGTTCAAGAATTCTGTCGGACTATTTCAGTCCATTTGATGCGACAGTTGTGAAAAAGATTGCTCAGTCGGGTGCAATTTGTTTGGGTAAATCAAGTTGTGATGAATTTGCCATGGGGTCTGCGAACCAAAATTGCGCTTTTGGAACATGTTTGAATCCGTGGGATGAAAATGCTATTCCTGGAGGTTCTTCCGGTGGCTCAGCAGCATTAGTAGGCGCCGGGCATGCGTCTTTTGCAACCGGTACAGATACAGGTGGCTCAATAAGGCAACCGTCTGCAATGTGTGGGGTTACCGGGATGAAACCAACATACGGGCTAGTTTCCCGGTGGGGCATAGTTGCTTACGCTTCGAGTTTAGATCAGGCTGGTCCTATAGCGAACTCGGCCTACGACTGTGGATTAGTCTTGAATGCTATGGCTGGCTTTGATCCAAGAGATTCGACTAGTCAAAAGATTGACAAAGTTGATTATTGCGAGCTCATGAATGGTAACAAGGAGAAAGCTGGCAATAGACCTTTGAAAGATTTGGTTTTGGGGCTTCCAAAAGAATATCTCGCAGCAATTTATTCGGAGGACGTGGCGTTTGCTTTTGAAGAAGCAGTACGCACTTACGAAAAGCTTGGGGCCACGGTAAAAGAAGTTTCTCTTCCTCATACTAAACATTCTGTAGCTGCTTATTACGTCATTGCCCCTGCTGAGGCCTCATCTAATTTGTCGAGATTTGATGGTGTTAAGTTTGGTCATAGGAGTTCTGGGGCTACGACCCTTGACGAATTGTACATAGATACTAGATCGGAAGGCTTCGGGGCGGAGGTAAAGAGGCGTATCCTCGTAGGTTCCTTCGTTTTGTCTCACGGTTATTATGACGCTTATTACAATCAAGCGTCGAAAGTCAGGCGTCTTGTACTTCATGATTTTGAAGCAACATTCAAAGCTTGTGATTTTTTACTTTGTCCTTCTTCTCCGGTAGTAGCCTGGGATATTGGTACCCAACCAGATTTTGGCACAAGCTTTAATGGTCCTGAGAATGTTCCTAAAGAATATTTGGCTGATTTATTTACGGTTGGTGCTAGCTTAGCGGGCCTGCCAGCAATATCTGTCCCATGTGGTTTTGGGAAGGGCAATCTTTCCAGACGTCCTATTGGTTTGCAAGTCATTGGACCCCATTTTAGTGAACAGAGGATTTTGCAAATAGCGGATATGTTTCAAACTGTGACGAATTGGCACACTTTAAAACCTTTCGAGAAAACTTAAGGAAAAAATATAATGGAGTGGGATATTGTGATTGGCTTAGAGACACATGTTCAGTTATTGACTAAATCCAAAATCTTTTCCAGAGGTGGAACGCACTTCGGACAAACGGCTAATACGGAAATCGACTTTGTAGATCTCGGGTTGCCTGGAGTTTTGCCAGTCGTAAACAAAAAAGCATTGGAGTACGCAATCTTATTCGGAATCTCAGTCAAAGGAAAGATTTCTGAAGAGACAATTTTTTCTAGAAAAAACTATTTTTACCCTGACCTACCAAAAGGTTATCAAATTAGCCAACTAGATAAACCTATCGTAATTGGCGGTAACGTCGATGTTACTCTTGATGGAAATAAAAAGTTCAATGTGGCGCTGACAAGAGCGCATCTTGAGGAGGATGCTGGAAAGTCCGTACATGAGGGATTCGGCGATCTTAGCTCAGGTATAGACTTCAATAGGGCTGGGATAGCGCTTTTAGAAATTGTTTCCGAGCCTTCAATGACGTCGGCTGCTGAAGCCGTAGCTTATGCAAAGTGTTTGCATAATTTGGTTACATGGATTGGAATTTGCGATGGTAATATGCAGGAGGGTTCTTTCCGAATGGACGCTAATGTTTCGGTAAAACCACAAGGAACGAAAGTTTTGGGCACGAGATGCGAAATAAAAAACCTGAATTCTTTCAGGTTTCTCGAAAAAGCTATCAAATATGAGGCAGCTCGACAAATTGAGTTATTAGAGAATGATGAGCAAGTTATTCAGCAAACCAGACTCTATGATCCGTCTATTAACAAGACTAAAGAAATGCGTAGTAAGGAAAACTCGGACGACTATCGCTACTTTCCGGATCCAGATATTCCGTCGATAATAATTAGTGAGGAGCTAATCGACTCAATGACCAAGCAAATGCCGATGCTTCCTAGTGAGGTTAGAGAATCACTAGTTACGTTTTTTGGCATGAGTGAGGAGTCCGCTTATATCCTAACCTCAAAGAAACAATATTTAGATTTCTTTAATGATGTTTTAAAAAAAAGCTGTGAATTTTCAGGATTAGAAATTGGAAAAGATCAGCATAAAACTCAAATTACAAAGAAGGCAGAATCCATCTCCAAATGGATGCTTGGAAGGTTGTTTGCTCAGCTTAATAAGGAGGCTCTCGATGTTTCAAGTTCGAAAATCAGTCCATTTGAATTGGCCGAAATTCTTCATCGTCTTGAATTGGGTGAGCTTACAAGTCAAACTGCTGCGAAGCTCTTTGATCTGCTCTGGAATAATGAAAACGAAAACATTGAAGATTTAGTAAAGAAGCATAATTTGACTGAGATTGAAGATGATAGTCTTGTTGATGATTTAATTTTTGATGTATTGGGTAACAATGAAAAAATGGTGCTTGAGTATAAGTCAGGTAAGGATAAGGCTCTGAATGCTCTTGTCGGCCAAGTAATGAAAGCGTCCAAAGGTAGAGCAAATGCACAGTCTGTTAAGAATAAAATAATACATGCGATAGCAAAGACTTAAAAATTAATTCAAGGATCCAAATTTTTTAAGATAGCTATCGATCTGCTTTAAATTTTTGCCATCTATCTCGCTGTGGTTTTTGAGATCAGATAATTTAACAATTGAAAATACAGGAACGCCCATCGATTCCGTTATTTCTTCCGTAGTATTTTTATAGTCTCTCGAAGCAACGCTTTGCCCTTGTTCCATTCTATCGAGAGCAACTAGGATTCCAGAGATGACTCCTTTTTCTTTTCTCACAATTTCAATGGCTCTCCTTGAGGACAGCCCGGCTGAAATAACATCATCTATGATTAATACATTTTTTCCGTTAATATCTCCGACTATTTGACCGCCTTCCCCATGTATTTTCTTTTCTTTTCTATCGTATGCTATGTCCAAATTAAGAGAATAGTCACATAGCGTGACTGCAATCGCACTCACCAGGGGTATCCCTTTATACGCAGGACCAAATAGACAATCTACCTTTAAACCATGAGCGTTGATAATGTCTAAAATTTTTTTTGCGTAAAAATCGGCTAACGTGGTTAAAAGCTTCCCATTCGAAAATTTTCCAGTATTGAAAAAATACGGTGAGTCTCTACCTGCCTTTGTTTTGAATTTGCCAAAGCTTAAAACATTGCTGGATAATACAAATTTAAGGAACAACCGAACATTATCGTTATTCATGTCCAAAGTCTAAACGAGAAATATATTTTTATGCAAAAAGTAAAAGTTATAACTATAAATGTCAATGGTATCAGAGCAGCGAAAAAAAAAGGGCTCTTTCAATGGATCGTTTCGCAAAACCCTGACTATGTCTGCCTTCAGGAGACAAGGGCGCAAAAAAAAGATTTGGATTCCAGCTACTTTGACATAGTTATGAAAGATTCGTCATTAAAGGGAACGTATTTCTTTTCAATGAAACCAGGTTATGCTGGTGTTGCTATTTTTTCAAAGAGAAAACCGACAAATATTTTTGCCGGCATCAACGTTCCGGAGTTTGATAAAGAGGGTCGTGTTTTAAGGATAGATTTTGATGACCTGTACCACTCGGCCCCCCTTTTTTCTTTAGTGAGTATCTATTTTCCTTCAGGCTCAGCGTCAGAAAAACGACAAGAATCAAAAAATCGTTTTTTGTCGGAGTTTAAAAAAAATTTACGTAGCTGGAGTAAGGAGTATACTTTATCAGGAAGACAATTCGTTATAGCCGGTGACTGGAATATTGCTCACAAAGAAATTGATTTGAAAAACTGGAAGCAAAATCAAAAAAATTCGGGTTTTTTACCCGAAGAAAGGAAATGGATCTCTGAGGTTTTCGACGAAGGGTGGAACGATGTGTTCAGATATCTCCGGCCCGATGATGTGGCTTTTACCTGGTGGAGCCAAAGAGGCAAGGCCCGTGAAAATAATGTCGGATGGAGAATTGACTATCATGTCGCTACAGCGAAGCTTGCTGGTAAATGCCAAAAAATTTGGGTTGAAAAAGAGCCAAAGCTTTCCGACCATGCCCCACTCATTGCTATTTACGATTTGTAGTTTCTTCGTAAAGGGGCGTCACCTTCGGTAATGTTTTTTTCATTTCTTCAATTCTATTATCTCCGGATGGGTGAGTTGATAACCATTCTGGAGGACCGCCTTTATTTGCTTTCATCATTTTTTTCCAAAGCGTAATTCCTGCGCTTGGGTCAAAACCAGAACGTGCCGCCAAATCTAATCCAACTACATCTGCATCGTTCTCATCTTTTCTGGAAAATCTGAGACTTAAAAGCTGCCTTCCGAAACCGATTATCCTTTTTTCACTTTTTCCCAGTCCAAGAGTCGCAGATAATAATTCTGCACCAAGGTCTGTTAATTGGGCCAAAGCTATTCTTGCTCTCGCGTGTTCTCTCAACGCATGCGCCATCTCATGACCCATAATCATCGCAATTTCATCATCGGTTAGTTTAAGTTCTTCTACAATACCGCTAAAGAAAGCAATTTTTCCTCCGGGCATACAGAATGCATTCAACTGTTTATCTTCAATTAAAATTACTTCCCAATCCCATCGGGCTGCTTCAGGGTTCCACAAAGAAGCATGGGGTTGAATTCGAGCTAAAATACTCTCTAGTTTATTTAAAAGTGGATCATCGTCTTCTGCAAGTTTTTTTTGTTTTTCTGCTGCAGTTCTGATTTTCTCAAATTCTCTTTCTGCGGCAATAATGAGATCTCTGGAAGGTACTATATGCCTGACATTCGATGCACTTTTCACCTCAACACCATCTCCAGGACCAGAAAGCTGTTTTTGACTAGTTGTTGTGGCACATCCCCCAATAAAAGCGAAAGATAAACAAAATATAAAAATATTTAGCAATCTTTCATTTCGGATAATGTTTGTTGTAGACTTATTTTCCATGAATGTTCAAAAAGAATTGTTCGTTGATAGAACAAATAGCAAACTCCTATTTTTCACTACATTTTTAGGCTTTGCAAGTGGCTTACCTCTGGCCCTATCTGCAGGTACGCTTCAGGCATGGTTAACTGTCGAGGGCGTCGATCTTCGTGTTCTTGGTTGGTTAAGTCTCGTCGGACTTCCTTATACTTACAAGTTTTTCTGGGCACCATTACTTGACCGTTATAACATTCCTTTGGGACCCTCCTCTAGAAGGAAAGGCTGGTTGATATTTTTTCTTTTCGCCATGTCAGTTACATTATTTTTATTTTCATTCATCAATTTCTCGAATAAACATGCGTTGGTAATAATAGCAATTCTTGCAATTTTATTGGCTTTTTTTTCCTCTAGTTTTGACGTAGTTTTTGACGCATGGAGAACTGAAGTTTTACCAAAAAAAATAATGGGATTTGGGGCAGGGTGGTCTGTGATCGGATATCGGGTTGCAATGATTACATCAGGAGCACTGGCGTTAATTATTGCTGAATTATATTTTGGATTTTCCGGAGTTTATTTTTTATTTGGTTGTGTGATGTTATTTTTTGCGATGTTTATTTCTTTGTGTCCCGAAAATGAGAGCAATACTGCGCCAAAATCACTAAAGGAAGCTTTTAAAGAACCATTTAAAGAATTTTTTTCTAGACCGAGCGCTATCCTCATTTTAGTGACTATAATCCTATATAAGTTAGGAGATGCATTTGCATTATCTTTGTCAACAGCATTTTTGATCCGTGGCGCTGGTTTTTCTCCGGCAGAGGTTGGCGCTGTAAGCAAGGGAGTTGGATTATTTGCAGTATTATTCGGAGGTCTTTTTGGTGGCTGGATTCTATCTAAAGTAAGCTTGTTTAGCTGTCTTTTATGGTTTGGTATTTTACAGGCGATCACGAACTTAGGATTCTGGTGGCTGTCGATTATCGCTCCCAATCTTACTGATATGGCGATGGTGATAATTCTTGAAAATCTCTCAGGGGGAATGGGGACAGCAGCGTTTATTGCACTACTTATGGTACTTTGTAACAAGAGATATACCGCTACCCAGTTTGCTTTACTCTCAGCCTTAGCCTCTGTAGGTAGAGTATTTGTAGGTCCTTTAGCCGGTGAAATAGCATTTAATTTTGACTGGCCAATATTTTTCCTGGTTTCTTTCGCGGTTTCAATTCCAGGGATATTAATGTTGTTTATTATTAGAAGACCAGTTGAGAAAATTCAATGAAGGTTAGTCTTTATCACCCATTATGTGAATGGTAACTTCCCTCATATAGTCCGCTAATCGATGTTCAAATAAAAAGATTCCTTGCCATTTCCCGAGCATGAGTTTTTTATCAATAATACTCAAAGTCAAATTTGTTTGGGTGAGAGATGTCTTTAAATGCGCGGGCATGTCATCAACACCTTCTATATCGTGTTGGTAAAGCTCATGGTTCATTGGCGCGATTTTATTAAAAAATGATATCAAATCCTTTTGAACATCAGGAGAGGCGTTTTCTTGAATCAATAAGGAACATGAGGTGTGTGGTATTGTAAGATTAACAAGCGCATTTTTAAATCCTACTTCACTCACAGTAGCAATGATATTATCCGTGATTTCGTAGAGACCGATGCCTTTAGTTATAACATTAATTGTCCAAAATTTTTGTTCCATCCTTGTCCCAAAAGCTTTCTGTGTGAAAACACTATTACAATTAAAGCGATGCAATTAGGGAAAAAACCTTAATGACAGTTTCTTTCAGTGAACTCTTTTGCTCTTTCGTCTATAAGTTTTCTTCTTTTTTTATCCATCTTATTAAGTGCGCCCACCATCAGCGCTAATCGCGGGTTTTTTGAAAGGAATTTTTGATTTTTTTCAATAAAATTCCAGTATAAGCCATCAACTATGTCACACCATGGCCCTTTCTTGTAATTACTCATCTTTAAAATGTAGTTTGACCCGCAGATATAAGGCTTAGTTGCCATCAAACCTCCATCAGCAAATGTCGTCATACCAAAAACATTTGGTGTCATAACCCAATCGGAAGAGTCAACAAACATCTCCATAAACCATTTGTAAACTTCATGCGGGTCAAGTTCGGATAAATTCATTATATTCCCTATTACCATTAATCTATTTATATGATGAGTGTAACCAAACTTTTGTGCAAACTTGATTGCATCGTCAAGTGGTGGGATACCAGTAGTACCCTCGTACCAACTTTTTTTTAGCCTTCGAGAGTGTCCAAAAAAGTTACTTCTCTCTTGCACTTCACTTTTCTCCTGATAAATTCCTCTTATGAACTCTCGCCATCCAATAATTTGCCTCACAAGCCCTTCATAAGAGTTAATAGGAACCTTGTCAATATATTTTTCCATCTCATGAATTAATTCACTCGGAGTCAAGAGTCCATTATTAAGCATAGGGCTTAATGCAGAATGAAATATAAAATTATGTTCCGAGCTGATCGCATCTTCGTAGGGTCCAAAATCTTTAAATTTATTCTTCAGAAAATCATTTAGCCAGCGTTTCACATCCTTTCTAGATACCGGCATCCATCTATTTTTTGTGTTACCGGGGTGCTCCCGAAAGATAGTTTCTATTTGACTTTTTAACTCTTCCTCATAATTAGGTTTACTTAACTTTAATAGCGTTGGAACTGTCATGGATTTTGGTAACTTTTTTCTATTTTCTTCGTCAAAAGACCACTTCCCACCGCTCGGCTTTTTATTGCCATCTAGAAGAATGTCCAATTGTTTGCGTTTTTCTTGATAATACCTTCCCATAAGAAGACTGTTTTTATCTTTAGCAAACATTTTAAAGTCATTTCTCTTAAATAAAAACATTGGCGAGGTGATTATTTCAATAGCTAAATTTCTTTTTTTTGCAAATCGATTAATTCTTGCTTCGAAAAATTTATCTTCAATTTCAAAGAATATAATTTTATTTATATTTTTTTTCGTAATTATAGTTTCTAGTTTATTTTCATATTTTTCTTTAAACGATTTATCTTCTAACGATTTGTAAATCACATTGTAGTTTTTCTCACGTAACTCGTCACGATATTCTCTCATTGACAATAAAAACATCAGTATCTTCAATTTGTGATGCTTTACGTAGGAACAAAGCTCATAATCTTCAGCCATAAAGATAAAATTAAACCTAATTGTCTTCAAAAAACGGGGGTTAAAAAGTTGATTTCCCAAAATTATTAATAACGTTTTATTCATTTCTTTACCCTTTTTGGTTTTTTCCTTTTTGGAAAACATGTTCTACAAATCTCACAAACCATACCATTACATCCACGTGCGGTGCAAAATTCTCGACCGTAGAAAATTATTTGTAAATGTAGCTTATTCCAGAGTCGTTCTGGAAAAATACTTTTCAAATCTCTTTCTGTTTGGGAAACATTTTGACCCTTAGTTAAGCCCCATCTTTGGGCTAAACGATGAATATGAGTATCTACTGGAAATGCAGGGTGACCAAAACCTTGTGACATAACGACACTGGCCGTCTTATGCCCAACACCCGGTAATGACTCCAAATCTTGAAAGTTTTGAGGCACTTTCGAATTATATTTTTCAACAAGTATCTTTGATAGATTACTAATAGCTAAAGACTTCTTTGGAGCTAATCCACAAGGTCGTACAATATCGTAGATATTTTTAGTTTTTAGTTTCTGCATATCCTGCGGTGTATTCGCGAGTTTAAATAGTTTTGGTGTTACTTTGTTTACCCTTTCATCAGTACACTGGGCACTTAGTAATACAGCTATCAATAATTCATAAATGTTATTGTGATTGAGTGGAATGGGAGTATCCGGATAAAGCTGCTCCAGATGTTCCATGATAAACAATACTCTTTCAATCTTTTTCATAGAGTATGTATAGATGGATAAATCTTGATCTCATTACCCACTTTCCTTAGAGAGGTTATTTAGGATCTTTAACAGGCCAGACATGTTTCTTTAAACAGTTATAGCAATTTTTTATTTACTTTAAAATATCAGATGTTTCGCTTTTTAAAACATTTTTAATTTTTTTTTCAAAGTACTGATCGTAACAAGGTATTTATTCTCATTGGGCTAAGCCTTTCTTGAAGCTCGTATTATTTTTTGTTTTGATATCTGTCTAATTTAATAAAATGGGATGACACTCTTTCGTTGTGTCTGCAACCTCCCTTTTTGTGTATCAAGTTCTTATTACTTGGATTAGGTTCAGTGAGAGTATATTTTTTGAGATTCATTTATGCGAAGCGAAAGGAACTTCATTTTTGAAGTACGTTACTTTCTACAAAGTCAATCTCATCTGATGAAAGGCTGTACTTCTTATAAAGATCTTTATCATCCCATTTCCTTGTAAAATCTTGCAGAGGAACCAATGAATATACTTTTTTCATAGCATTTTGTGTATTTTTAAGAGTCAAGGTTAAAAAGTGAAAAAATTTTGTATTAATATAAAAACAAATATTACTTAATTCAGTCTTTGAGTAGTCCGATGTAATTATTAGATATGTTTCAGTTGAGCATGAGTTTCCCTCGACTAGTATTGGATGAAGTTTATCGGAACCTAATTCACCAGTGCCCCATGCTTTAGGAATGAGGATTTTACTTTTAGATACGATTGACAGGTTCTTTTTGATCAATCCTCTATCGATAAAACCTAAACCGTCTTTTCTCCAACCTTGATAATAAAATGGAATTTTAGTTAGGTCTTCCCTATGAGAAAACGTTGGTTTAATTCTCTCGTACCCACCTTTTATCCGTACATCAAATCCGAATGGATCGTTCGCAGAAACTATTTTATCAAAGGTTTCTTCATTAAATTTTTTTACTTTTTTGATTATTGAGACCGATTCATTTCGTCGGATAAAGTCACTCATGCCATCCTCTAAAAGTGGCCGGAAAACAGTACTTGTTTTCTTCATATTTGATTTGGAAGTAACTTTGCATACTCCTTGATAGCCTCTTTCCCAAAGGAAATAACACACTCCTCCCTTTATTTCCACTCCTGAAAAGCAATCGGATGAATTGGTAAAGTCGTATAATTCTTTGACTGAATTGTCAGTAAGCATACTCTCTCGAAAAGCATCCAAGTCTCTACCTCCCGTATACCACCTAGCAGGTATTATCATTGTCAGGTACCTCGGTTTTAATCGCTTCGCGATCCTTACAAACTTGTCGTAAATTGGCACTGCACTTGAACCAACTCCGCCTCCATCATTCATTTGATACGGAGGATTTCCGATAATTACATCAAATTTCACACTGAATAACCTCTACAGATTGATATTATGGATAAACAACAAGGTGTAAAACTGGTGTTCACCATTTCTAAGATGCACTTTTTCTGTTTACTTCGCGATATCTGCATTTTAAACCATTTGAAAAAAAAACTGTTGGCCTTGACAACATTTATGTTTTCTGGAATCGTCCCCGGATTATGTAATAAGACACTGTCTATTTACCTGTTTAGATTTAATATGGATCTTTCTAAAGATTTGAGTCGTTAAATGAATACCAGATACCTGGTACTTCGAATCATATATCTCCTTTTTTAGTGACAGAAACCTATTGTTATATCCCATCTAATAATCTTAAGTAATCTATATAAAAAGAACTACAGACTATAACGACGTGCCGAAAAAAAATATCTTTATCAGAAATCGGAATTATTCGGGTAGCTTACTAGGAACGTCGTTTGCAAGTTTAGTACAAGAAAAAACTTTTACGCTCCTAACGTTATAAATGTGAGTTGGAATATCTTGATTACGCAAAGTTACTAACATGCTTTGTACGCTTCGTCAAATTTAACCAATGAATACTCCTTTATTGGTTGAGGTACTATTATCGGTTCTCCGTTATCGGATATTGGAGGCCCACCTTCAAAGGTTGTGCAGGCAAGTAAATCCATTAACGTAAAATCCCTCCTTTTTAATTTTTGCTCAATCAAAGTCCATTCACAAAAAGTGATTGGGTTGTTTGAGTTTTTCTGTTTAAAAGTTACAAAGTCCCCGAGTATGATATTTTTTTTTATAATAAACTCAACAGACTGAATTAGTTCTTTATTAATATCTTCTCTAAAATATCGTTGATAAACCATACAAAATCTTCTATATAATTTATTTCTTGCAGATTGAACATTATCTTTTAGTATTTCAATACCATAGATTGACCCTATGACAATAATAGAATTTTTTTCAAATTCGTATTTATTACATCTAAATTTTTTTACAAGGGTAGTTAGTTTTCGATTTAAAACTTCCATCAAAAAATTTCCGTCTCCGCACGCGGGCTCAAGAAATCGAGAGTCGAGTCTAGATGCTTCATGCTCGACCAGATTGACCATAGCATTAATCTCCGTTTTGGAAGTATTAACTTCCCCAAACTCAGATACCCTAATTCTAGACTTAACCTGTTTCACCCTAATATTTAATTGTCATGCAAATTATGAATTTGATATTTAACTCTCACAACTTGTGATTATTATCGTATGTTATTACATAAAGCCGATTGGCAAAGATACGCGATAATACAATTTAGCCAAAATTGTTATAAAAATAGACATTTCTGTTAACTATACAGTCACTTAATGTGTAAAAACATTTACTTTTATTGAACTGAAACCTTAACTGACTATTCCAATTTTTTTTTCCATTTCTTCCTAGTTAACTAGTCTGCCCTTCAAACTCGCCTGTCTTAAATGCTTTACGACCCTCTTCAATATTAATTCCATCAATTTCTTTTCTGGTTCAAATATACAATTTCTTCATTAGTAATATTCATATTGATTACCTAATTCTTTTTAATCCTCGATAACTTTCCTCTTTTGAAAGTTTATACATAACATCAATAGTTTTTTCCAGTCCTTCTTCACTTCCTGCAAAAGAATTTAATGCTTCATATTTTCTGCGTGTTTCTTTTTTTAACTCAGAAACTAAAAAATAATGATTTGAATTTTCATAAAGTTTCGCAAGATAAAAATAATCAGTGCCTTTTAAGAATACGGCGAATACCTTTAATGTTTTTTTGTTTACTTTAATGTATTCTCCGAGGTCGATACATTCATCTTTGATTGGTTTGCTTCGGGCATTATCACATCTTCTCATCAATTGCCAAACTCCTTCTCTAACTCAGTTAGTTTTATTTCACTCTTTCTAACGTTTTTAATTTTTCTTCTCCTTCATTCATTCTTTTTATGACGTAGTATAATGATCTAACGGATTCATTCCACTTTTTTCTCCGTTAAGTTTTTATTTTGTGTTTGTTTAATATTGAACAAATTGTTCAGTAGCTGATCTTTAACTCTTCGTTATAATATTTTATAGTTTCGCATAGATCTACTTTTCTTTTTGATAAAGTCTATTATTACGTTTTACTTTTTCTGCAAATTTCAAAGTGATTTTCCGAGAGAAGTAGACACTTTTATCTACTCTACAGTCACACTTTTTGCCAGGTTTCTGGGCTTGTCAACATCATGTCCTTTTGAGTCTGCCACATGAAACGCCAGTAGTTGCAATGGAATAACATGTAGGATTGGTGATAGAAAACCTGCGTGGTCTCCTAGGCTGATTATTTTTGTACAAGTATCCTCCTGCAATTCAAATCCATGATCGGCAATTATGAATAATTTACCTCCTCTCGCTTTAACCTCTTCAAGATTATTTTTAAGTTTATGCACGAGATCGTCATTCGGAGCAATGGCAATAATAGGCATATTTTCATCAATAAGAGCTAAAGGACCATGCTTTAGTTCTCCAGCAGCATATGCCTCAGCATGGATATAACTAATCTCCTTGAGTTTCAGGGCTCCTTCCATAGCGATGGGGTAATGAATGCCTCTTCCCAAAAATAAGACATTTTGCTTATTTTGAAAATATTTAACCCAGTTTTTGATATTTTGTTCCTCATGGAGTATCGACGCTATCGCATTGGGTAGATGTCTCAATTGTGTCAAAAAATTTCTTTCATCTTGGACGCTTATATGAGACTTAGTTTTTGCTAGTGTCAGAGCTAGTATGAAAAGGGATGCGAGTTGTGTTGTGAACGCTTTAGTAGAGGCAACGCCAATTTCAGGTCCAGCTCTTGTGATGAAAGAAAGATTACAAATTCGCATAAGAGTGGACTCTTGGACATTGCAAATTCCAAATATCCACTCTAATCCCAAATTTCTGGCTAGGTTTAAGGCAGCAAGGGTATCTGCTGTTTCCCCCGATTGGGATATCCCGATCATAAGAGTTTTGTTCTTGATTACACTTTTGCGATATCGAAATTCGCTCGCAATTTCAACCGATACCGGAATTTTTGCCAATTCCTCAATCCAGTATTTTGCAACTAATCCGGCATGATAGCTCGTACCACACGCGATAATAATAATCTGTTCGACTTGCCCAAATACCCTTTTTGCAATATCACCGAATAAGCCAGCAGTTAAAGAATTCTCATCCAAAAAGTTTTCTAAGGTCATAGCAACCGCATTTGGTTGTTCATGAATCTCTTTTTGCATGAAGCTTTGATATTTACCGCGGGAAACACTATCGTTATTTACATCCAGCATAGTAATCTTGCGATCAACTTTATTAAAAGCATTGTTATAGATACTAAACTCTGTTCCTTCCAGACAGACTATATCTGATTCCTCTAAAAATACAATTTGGTTCAAAATACCAGATAACGAGTTTGGGTCCGATGATAAAAAGACCTGCTTATTTTCCTCATCAACACCTAGTACAAGAGAAGAGGCCTTTTTAGTTCCCAGTATTGTATTAGGGTCCTTATCACAAATGGCAACCAAAGCGTAAGCACCTACTATTTTTTCTCTCACAGTTTGTAACGCATGGATTATAGACGAACTTTTTTTCCTTTCTGCGTGTAGAAGATGAGCAAGAACTTCAGAATCAGTTTGAGACTCAAACCTATATCCTTGTTTAATCAGCAATACTTTAAGTTCTTTGTAGTTTTCTATTATTCCATTATGGATCACACAAACTGAAAAACCATCTCTGGTAGATAAGTGAGGATGGGCATTCGACTCGTTTACCATTCCGTGGGTAGCCCATCTGGTATGAGCAATCCCAATGTTAGAATATTTAGAACCAACAATCTTTTCTAGTTCAGAAACTTTCCCAACCGACCTATATCTTTCAATCCTGTGGTTTTCAAAACAAGCGATCCCTGCAGAATCGTAACCCCTATATTCTAATTTTTTTAGACAGTTAATTAAATCATGTACGACGTTCTCTTTCTTAATCCCCGCAATAATTCCGCACATAGTCTAATTTTTCTTCCAATTTTTTATAGTGGTTTGTTTCGCTCTCCCAACATTTAAACTTTTGGCCGGAGCATCAATTGTTATACAGCTACCAGCTCCAATCGTCGCACCTTTCTTGATTTTTATTGGAGCTACTAAGCTAGTATTTGATCCTACGAAAACGTCATCCTCAATCTTGGTTTTATGTTTTTTTTGTCCATCATAATTACAGGTTATGGCGCCAGCACCGATATTCACGTTTTTTCCGATTTCTGCGTCTCCAATATAAGAAAGGTGACTAGCTTTGGTACCCGTTTTAATAGTGCTGTTTTTAATTTCGACAAAATTACCAATACGACACTGCTCTCCTACTAATACGCCGTTCCTTAATCTCGCGAAGGGACCAACAATACTATTTTTCTTTATATGACTCTCTTCAATATAACTATAAGGTTCAATACAGACGTTATCCCCAATAACCACATTCCTGAGAATGCTATATGCTCCAATTTTTACATTTTTTCCTAAATTAATCTCTCCCTCAAAAATACATCCTGCGTCAACAGTGACGTTCGTTTTAAATTTAATATCGCCTCTTAGAGTAAAATTATCTGGATTTTTTATTTGCAATCCTTTGTTCAAACAAAGCAGTATCTTTTTTTTTATTAAAATTCTTTCAGCTTCTAATTTCTGCTTCGTAGTATTAACTCCTAGAATTTCATCGGCGTCTTTTAGTTCATAAGAGTTAAGGTTCAGTTTTTTTTCCGCAGCTTTTTCTACCAGATCAGTGAGATAAAACTCACTCTGCTGGTTATCCTGCTGTATTTCGGAGATTGTATGTTTTAGAAATTTTGTTCTTATAATCATAGGACCTGCATATATTTCCATTATTCTCTTTTCTTTTACGGATGCATCTGTTTCTTCCCTTATCGCAAGGATCTCTTTTTTTTCGCCCCGTATAACTCTTCCGTAACCCTTTGGATTTTTTAACTTTGTAGTCAGGATACTAATAGCTTCACCGGTTTTAAAACGATTTATGAAATTAGTAAGGGACTTTTTGGTCAACAGAGGTACATCACCAAATAAAATTAATGTCGGCGCAGAATCTTTAATGACAGGTAATGCTGACTTTATCGCATCACCTGTTCCTAATGCCCTTCTCTGAACTACGAATTTCGGCTTACGTTTTTGGTTGTTGGATTGGATGATGGTATTTTTAATTTCTGAGCTATTTGGCGGAACCACAACAATAATTCTCGAGTCTTCAAAACACTGAATAGCATCGAGAACGTAGCATATCATGGGTTTACCACAGATTTGGTGGAGTACTTTGGGGAAATGACTTTTCATTCGCCTTCCTATGCCGGCCGCCAGGATAACTACATTCATCTCTTTAAGCCTAGCTTAGGAATAGATAGAGAGCCTAAAACCATTCCAATGATACTAAATAGCAGACCTATTATTTGGGGCTCTATGGGTAAGTCTAATTCAAGTATCTCAAGAGCTAACCACGATGTTATTCCTAGCAGAATTGCTAACATGGCACCAGAACTATTTGCCCGTTTCCAAAATAAGCCGGCTACAAGTGGTACAAATGCACCTGCAAGCGTTACCCTGTAGGCATTTTCTACCATAGTGTGGATTGTATCATTTGAGGAAATTGAGTACAGACAAACTATCGTTATGAAAACAAATAGCGTTAATCGAGTTGCCAAAACAAGTTGATTTTTCTCAAGCTTTTTACCAAAATATTGTATGACATTTTGAGTAAATAGCACTGACGGCGCTAACAAAGTTCCCGAAGCAGTACTCAGTATCACGGAAATAAGTGATCCGAAGAAAATAATCTGCAACCAAATGGATGTATGATTTAAGATCAAGTTTGGGAGTACAAGCTGGGAATCAATTTCCATCAGTTTAGAGGTTTCTGTTGGGTCGATAATAAAAGCAGTATATGCTAAAACAAGAGGAACTGAAGCAAATATTAAATAAAATAAACCACCGAATGTAGTTGCGATAGAAGCAATTCCGGCGCTCTGAGCTGCGTTTGCCCGCTGGAAAACATCTTGTTGTGGGATAGAACCTAAGGCCATCGTTAGAAATGCGGCGATCCAAAATAAAAACTCAAATGAATCGATAGCTGGTAAAAAAAGAAGCTTACCGTCAATATTCGCCCTGCTGATTACGGAAGCAATACCCCCTGCTAGACTGGTTGTTTCCGCTAGGGCAAAAGTTAAACCGATGACAATTACTACCATTTGCAGAAAGGTTGTAACAGCTATAGACCACATTCCACCGACTACTGTATAACCAAGAACAATAGTGGCACTTAAGAGGATACCATTGTTATTGGAGATGCCATCGTTTGATAGAACAGAAAAAACTAGGCCTAATGCTGTTATTTGTGCGCTAATCCATCCGAGATAGGAAATGATAATAAGTACCGATATAATAAGTTCAATATGCCTGTTATATTTTTTACGGAAAAAATCACCCAATGTCAGTAAATTCATGCTGTAGAGCTTTTTTGCAAAAAATAAACCAAATATAATTAGGCAGGCAGCCGCTCCGAATGGGTCGGAGGCTAACCCAATAAGACCCTCCTCCAAAAAAGTTGCGGAGATACCAAGTACCGTTTCAGCTCCAAACCACGTTGCGAAAACCATAGCAAAAATTATAAAAAATGGGAGATTTCTTCCAGCTCTAATGAAATCATCTGCAGTTTTTGTTCTTTTTGAAAAATATAGTCCTAATAAAATTGAAACGAGAATATACAGAAAAATGAATTTAAGCACCATAGTTTAAAAAAATAATTAAGATAATGAAAATAAGGATGATAACGACATAAAAAATAATACTTGTTTTAATCCAATACTTTAAGTTCTTTCGCAGTTCTGTTATTTCGAAAATTTTTTCTTTTTCGAGCTGATTGTATTTTCTAAGTTGGTCGACTAAATCGAACCCTAATCTAGGAATTCTAGGCAATTCTGAAGCCCAGTTCTCTGATTCTTTTAAAATTTGATTTTTAAAGGCAGAAAATCCAATTTGTTCGCTCATCCAGCGTTCTAAGAATGGTTTTGCTGTCACCCATAGATCTAACTCTGGATTGAGTTGCCTTCCGAGACCTTCTATGTTTAAAAGAGTTTTTTGAAGCAGTACTAATTGAGGTTGTATTATGACATTAAACTTTTTCGATGCTTGAAAAAGTCTGAGCAAAACTTGCCCAAGAGAAATTTCTTTTAATGGCTTATCGAAGTAAGGTTCGCAAACAGTTCTTATGGCTGATTCCAGTGATTCTACTCTAGTATCTGCAGGAACCCATCCGGAGTCTATGTGCAACTGTGCTACCCTTCTGTAATCTCTCCTAAAAAAGGCTAAAAAATTCCTAGCTAAATAATTTTTATCATAATCTGTCAAACTCCCTACTATGCCGAAGTCCAAAGCAATATATTTTCCGAAATAAGCACCTTGTTTTCCAATTAAAATATTACCAGGATGCATATCGGCATGAAAAAAACCGTCTCTAAAAACTTGAGTAAAAAATATTTCAACTCCGTCATGAGATAGCTGAACTAAATCAATTTTGAATTCTTTTAATAAACTAATTTGATTTATTGGAATACCCTCTACTCGCTCCATTACGATTACGTCTGATGTGCAAAATTCCCACATCATCTCTGGTATTTTTAAAATAGAACTATTCGTAAAATTTCTTTTTATTTTTGATGCGTTACCTGCCTCGTACAACAGATCCACTTCATCATGGAGATAGTTGTCAAACTCTGAAACAACTTCGGTCGGTTTTAAACGTTCTGCCCCTGGAACAAGAGCCCTAATTACTTTTGCAAACAGATACAGTAATTTTAAATCACGTTCAATATCTATTAGTACATTCGGTCTTAGGACTTTTACTGCAACTGGTTTGGAATCTCGTTTCAGTTTTGCGAAATGTACCTGAGCAACCGATGCACTAGCGACAGGCTCCATGGAGAATTCGCAAAATACATCAGATATTTTTCGTTTTAAAGACTCTTCAATAATTGATACTGAAATAGTTCCTGGGAAAGGCTTCACTCTATCTTGAAGTAATGTCAATTCATCTGCTAGCTCATCGTAGAGAATATCTCTTCTAGTGGAAAGCAGTTGTCCAAATTTAACAAAAAGAGGACCCAATGTCTCTAGTGCAATTCTCAGTCGTTTTTCTTTTGAAAAATTTTTGTATTTCTTTCTACCTAACGCATTAACAACTGGTATAAATATCTTTATAAAATATGGTGTATTTACCCCTAGGAACTCAGCCAGTCTGTAGCTCCTAAATATGAACAATATTTTAAATAATCTAAAAATATTTGACATAGATCAAATTGAATTTCTGAAGTTAAAAACGTTTTGCGGAAGAATGGAACAGAAAATTAATAAAGAAAGTACCATTGATCCTTAGAATTTTTTTTATTTACCTTATAAACAGATTTTGCAGAAAATCATTTTTATTTTGCCGGACATAATAATATACATTTTCTTAAATAATAATCCACAAGTTACTGGCGCAGATTAATTGCTCCTTTTACCCTCTTTACTTCCAGACAATTTTTTAATGACCTCATGTCCAGGAGATAATTTCAATTCCGACGGCGTCGCAGTTTTCGTATGCATCCTTTTTAGCAATTTTAACCTTTGTCGCTGTGACATTCTTTTGACTTGTACAAAACTTCGATATCTCAGTAATTAAAGTCTCCTGGAGAGAAAAGTGTTTTTTGTTTACAATGTTTCTAATACCCTCTCTTATAGTGTCATAATCCAAAACCTCACTTATAGAATCTTTTTTTGGTGACGCTGCTGATAAAGGGAAATACATTTCGATACATACTACCACTGGTTGCTTTTGAAGAATTTCATGCTGATGAATTCCAATAGAAACTTGGAATTCTAACCGATCAAAGAATATGCATAAGTGGTTAGAAAGTTTGGGATGATCTATTAAACTCATTACACTGTGAACATAACGTCTCTATTGGAGGGAAGTAGATGTTGCCCCCCATCAACAATCAGATCAATGCCAGTTATGGCAGGATTAGATTCTAGCCAGACGACAGCGCTTGCAATATCGGCTGGCATGCTAGACCGTCCGAGAGGAGTTTTTTTGTGGCCTTCTTCAAAATTAGATTTGCTTTGATGTTCAGACCGGAGGGTAATTCCTGGCGAAATTGAAACAACTCTTAGCATTGGAGCCATCTCAACTGCCATTAATTTCGTTGCCTGATGTAATGCATATTTAGAAAGAGTGTAGGAGAAAAAATCCGGGTTAGGATTGGAAATTTTCTGATCTAAAATGTTTATCACCAGTGAAGTCTTTGGATCTTTAGTATTATTCAAAACATCAAATAATGCCTTAGTAAGTAATACGGGAGCGAGGCAATTACAACTAAAAGCAGAGATTAACTTCTCATCTGAAACAGACTTTGGGCAATCATATTGAAACTCAGACGCGTTATTGATCAATAAATCTATTGTACCAAATTCAAATAAAATTTCTTTGAGAATATTTTGGTAGTCTAGTTCTTTTTTTAAAGGAAAATTTGCATGGAGGATTTTTACCTTTACACCCATTTTTAATATTTCTACCTGCAAATCTTTTGCTTCTTGATGAGATTGATTATAGTGGATAATGATATTCCATCCTCGTGCTGCGAGTTTTTTACACAACTCTTTGCCGATGCGCCTCGCCCCTCCGGTTATAATGCAGGTTTTATTCATTGGTTTTAGTTTACATGTAAAATTTTATAAACAATATGCTTTTACAAAATTTAAAGAATTTTATTAAAAAAAAGGGAGGCTGGATTCCATTCGACACTTTTATGTTTGAGTGTTTGTATGGTTCCCAAAATAGTTATTATATAAGAAATCATTCTATGTATACTGAGATGCCGTTTGGGAAATCTGGCGACTTTATTACGTCTTCCTCACTAGGACGGTGGATGGCCAAAGCGTATGCCAACAGTTACGAAAGAGTTTTAAATAAAACTCCTAGGATCGATCAAAAGGGCTTAAAAATCCGAGAGTATGGTCCGGGGAATGGAGATTTAGCGGCTAAAATTCTCATTGAGCTTTTTGAGCGTGGTAAATTGCCCGAAAAATATGAATTAATTGAAATCAGTGAGAGCTTTATGCAGGTTCAAAAAAAAAACATGGCAAGGATCCTCAAAGCACATAATGAGTCTCTTTTAAAAAAAGCAAATGAAATATTGGAATGGAAGCCTGTTAGCGTTAATTGTAAGAAATTTATAACGGACGCCTATCTAAATCCGATTGAAGGACTGATTATTGCCAATGAGATCATCGACTCCTTTCCAGTTAAAATTGCACTTTGGTATCCAAATGACGAAATTTCAGAACTGGGTGTGAAAATTAACAATAAGGATGATTTGGAGTTCCAGCAGAATATTGCTGAGGAGAAATTGGTGAAAGAAGTACTCCAACGCAAAGGACAGGCAAAAGAGAATGGCCATTTATGGAAAACTCCCAGGATGCTTGATATCTGTTTACATACTGAAAGCTGGTTAGCAAGTCTGATGAAAACTTTTAGCGCGGGGGAGCTCATAATTTCCGACTATGGTTTAGAACGTTATGAACTAGATAGCGATAATAGAATAGAAAGTAATGTGACAGCCTTCACTAAACACTCTCAGATTCCTAAACTTGTTGACTGTCTAAAGAACGCAGGAAATCAAGATTTAACCTATCTCATCGATTTTTCGCAATTGACAAAATTTTTTCTTGAGCGTGGTGATTGTCGCTTCAATCTTAAGACACAGACCGCGTGGCTTATTGATTCGGGAGCATTAAACCAGATCACGCGGGAATACGGATCCGAAAATGATGAGCAAAAAAAAATTGAAGAGCTAGGTAATCTACAAAAATTGATGTCGGATAACGAAATGGGACAATCATTTCTTTTTTTTCACGTTTTTAAGAGACAATTCTCGTAATCAAAAATTCTTTTAACCGTTTTAATCGGTAATCCCTAATCTCTGATTTTATTGCCTGTCTGATTTGGTTACAGTCAATCACTGGTTTGAGAGAATCTTTGGATAAAAATTTGAAACAATCAGTCAATAGGGTTTTGTGTTCTGGATGGTTAAAGAAAGATACATATAAGAAATCGTCGAGATTTTCAGGGTTTCTAAATAAACTTGCTGTCTCAAAAATATCCAAAATTAGATCACACTGGCTTTTCTGATTGCTAAATTTATCGATATACTTCTTCCTGGAGATTCTCGATTTATTTAAAACGGTTATCGCATTAACTACAGCCTTAGGAAATTTACAGTGAATATTTCTAACTTTGAAATTCTGAAATACAGCTGCAGCTATCCATTCCAGTGAAACCTTGCTCACTTCCAAATTTTTTAGAAACCCACAGAGTTTTTTATCAAATTCTGAGGAACCAGTGATTTGCTCCCAGGCGCCACAATCCAGGAGGAAATTAACCATATTGATCGGTTTTTGAGCTTTGAGTCCTTTTGCAAGTTCTACCCATATACGCTCTTTTGAAAGAGTTAATATTTCCCCTTCCTTAACCATTTGTCGACACAATTTGTAGGTACTATCGTGCACGCTAAAGCCGTTTAGTTGAGACAAGAAGCGACCCAATCTTATTAATCTTAAGGGATCTTCTACGAATGCAGTATGCACGTGTTTTAATGATTTACACGACAAATCTTTCATTCCTTGAAATGGGTCATGTAAGTTCCCCAGCTCGTCCACGGCCATAGCATTTATTGTTAGGTCTCTTCTTTTCAAGTCTTCCTCTAGCGAAATATCTTTACCTGTAAAAAAAATAAAACCTTTGTAACCAATTCCGTGTTTCTTTTCTCTTCTAGCTAAAGCGAGTTCCTCATTAGTTTCTGGATGTAAAAAAACTGGAAAATTTTTGCCAACAGCTTTTAGTCTATATTTTTTGAAATGTTCTAAGTCCGCTCCAACTAGTAAAAAATCCTTATCTGTAAAATTTTTTCCCAGAAGAAAATCTCTCACTGCACCACCAACACAATATATGCGAATAGAGTCAGGAAGTCTTTTAAAAAAAGAATCATCCTCTCTACTTGGACATAAACCTTGAAGATTTTTCACACTATTTATTTTTTGATAAAAATCCCGGAGCAACCTTATGAAGACTGGTTGGATTCTCTAAATTAAATACAAATTCCTTATTATCTGATGCGATTGATGGAACTTCCATTGAAGCTATATTATCCCTCGACATCAAGGTTGGACCAGGCATTTTTTCTAGAATAAATGCTTGAACTAAACCAACAAATTTTGGTAGTGGTACCACCATTGCTTTTCTTCCTGAGTAAATTCCTGAAAATTTAATGATTTCATACAAGGTGAACACCTCTGGACCAACACATTCATACACATACTTTTTTTTATTTTTTGACATATCTATACAACTGAAAATAATTCTTATGAGATCATTTAGATAAATTGGTTGAAACTTAGTCTTTGTCAATGCTATCGGTATTATTGGTGAGTACTTCTGCATTTTTGCAAATAAGTTCATAAATGAGTCTCCTGGGCCAAATACAACCGAGGGACGTAATAAAACAAATTTACCAGAAAAGTTTTCAAGTTGTTTCTCAGCTGCATATTTTGACCGAAGATATTCGGACGGCGCTGACTCTGATACCCCTAATGCACTAACATGGATAATCTCTTTAACTCGTAGTTTGTTACATGCTACTACGAGATTTTTAACTAATTTGACATGTGCTTCATTAAAATCTTTTCCCCAAGGATCGCCTTTTTTTGAATGTAGGCGCCCAACTAAATTAATTACTATGTCACTATCTTTTATTGCGATAGAAATACTATCCGGTTCGTTAGTGAACTCAAAAACTTTCAAGTTGGGAACTGTCCAAAGGGACCTTGCGTTTATTCGTTTGGTTGTTAATACATTAACCAAAAAGTCATTTTTTGAAAGGAAGGTAGCCAGCGCTCTTCCAATGAAACCGCTACCCCCAATTATTGAAATTGTTTTTCTATACTCGTTGACCATATCGACTCTTAAATCCGCAGCGCGTCTAAAATTTCATTGAAGTTTATAATAATTTTATCTTTATGTATTTCTTTATCTGGAATGATATCAGTTAACAGTTCTTTGTATATAGCACTACTAACAATGACGGCTTGAACATATTCTCTTGTTTCTTTAAAAGGTATCGATTCAATAAACATAGCGGCACTCATACTCTTCTTTTTTCCATCCGCTATCCATTTTCTTGCTCGAGATGGCCCTGCATTATACGCTGCTAAGCTAAGCGGAATAGAATTATTGAACTGACTTAAAAGTTTGCTAAGATATCTAGAACCTAATCGAATGTTCTCATTGGGGTTGGTCAAATTTAGCTTTGCTTTGTTATTTTTTCTCGTTTCTAATGCAGTTTTCGGCAGAATCTGCATCAATCCTACTGCGCCAGCAGACGACCTAATTTCTTTATTGAATCGTGACTCTTGTCTAATTAACCCCATGATAAGCCACGGAGGAACTCCACTGATTCTGCCTGCTTCGGCAACAGATTCCTCGAAAGCAAGTGGATATTTAAATTGAAAGCTATCGCCGTTATGAGCATAAATAGCCGCCGATATACTTCGATCGTATATTTGTATTTTTGATAGATACGATGCCAGGTTTAAAAGTTTATCTGTTGAAAAATCTTTAATAAAAAATTTCCACTCAGAAAGGCCTATATGAAAAATTTGCGATTCAAATAACTTCAAGATATCTTTAAGCTGGTTATTGTTTTCCCACGATAAATTATTTGTCAGAGAGAGAGATTTTGGATAATAGACAAGTTGCTTGTTTAAAACTTTATCCGTTGCTTCCTCAATTCTAGCACTAGCTAGAAAGCCATAGAAACTTTGTTTTTTTCCTAACGTTTCGAATATTTTCATTGCTTTATTAGTTTGATTCTGTTTTTCTAAGGCTTTGGCCTTCCAATACATCCAGTTTTCATTCTTGCTTATGTGACCTGGAAGATTCGTTAACGCTTTATCGAATACATCATAGTTTGCACGACGTAAGGCCATTCGCGCTACAATTTCTAATGTTTCAGAGGGATGTTTCGAAATAGAGTCTAAGCCTAGGATCACAGTATCCCAGGCCTTCCTATGTGTCACACCAAACAAAGCAGTCCCTAATTGAAGTTGTAGATAACTTTTTTGTTCTTTATTAAAAAGTTTTTTGCTTTCCTTGAACAATCTGTAAGCCTCTCGACTATTCCGGCTAGACCTGTAAATTATTTTCAGTACTAGATCCTCATTGATTCCAGTCGATTTTTTTTTAAATAATTTTTTTAAATGCGTTAGGACTCGCATAGAAAATTCAAGATCTCCTTTCTTTGCCGAGTACCTCGCTCGTTCAATATAAAAATTCGGATTCATTTTCTCTTTTGTTAGCCATTCCATTATAAGCCGTTGGCAACCTTTCCTTGACTCATTTTCCATGACTAACCCTTGAAAAGCTTGTGATTCAATATTTTTTCCGATATTTTTCAAGCAGTGTAACGATGGATTAGGGTCCCCCAACG
This sequence comes from uncultured beta proteobacterium, assembly GCA_902625535.1. Lineage (GTDB taxonomy): Bacteria > Pseudomonadota > Gammaproteobacteria > Burkholderiales > Burkholderiaceae_A > UBA7377. Next base: position 106,645 of record CACOBT010000006.1, read on the forward strand.
AGTTAGTTGAGAAATTTATCGCCAAGTCTCTCAACAAATTAGAATTTTGAACAATCTCATCTATTTCATTAAAGTAAGTTTCTACTAACAAGTCAGAAAATCTATGCCCTCGATATTTTTTTATAAATGTTGTCAATTCGGTTTTGACATTTATTGAGTCGGGTTTTTTCTTAATGTTAAAAAGTAAAAGTTCATAATCTAGCCAACGAGTCAATACCTCTGAATCTATCTTGTCTTTTTGCTCCTTTAATTCTGAAAATTGTTTTTGATCTAAGAGATTCTTGAGATGGCTGATGGAGGCAGCAGAGGAACTACTTGACTGAGTGATAATTAGATTAAAAAAAAAAAGTAGTCCTGTCTTGAAAAAAATACTATTCATCATTATTCGCAAAGGGAATACCAGATAAAATGTCTACTATTGGTTTAGACTGGTTCATCGAATAAAAATGTAGTCCTGGGCAATTATTTTGTAATAGGTTTTTACAGAGTCGAGTAACAACACTTATTCCGAAACTATATATTTTTACCCTATCATCTCCAAAATCAGATAGCCTGTTTCTGATCCATTTTGGAATCTCAGCACCACAGGAATCGGAGAAACGAGCGAGTTGGCTAAAATTTGTTATTGGCATAACACCCGGAACGATGGGCACGGTTACGCCCCGTTTATGGGCTTCTTCAACGAATGAGAAATAGGCATCAGGGTTATAAAAATACTGGGTAATAGCCCCATCTGCTCCAGCATTAATTTTTTCAACAAAATAGTTAATATCCTGTTCACAACTATCAGACTGGGGGTGCTTTTCAGGGTAAGCGGCAACTTCTATTTTGAAATGGTTCCCAAACTCTCGTCTAATGAATCGCACGAGATCCACTGCATTCTTGAATTCTCCAAGGCCTCCGTAGCCAGACGGCAAATCACCTCGTAAAACGACGAGCCTGGAAAACCCGTGCTTTGCGTAAGAATCAAGTAGGTCAAAAATTGATTTTTCGTCAGACCCGTAGCATGAAACATGCGGCACACCTTCTTTAAAACTTTTTTTTAACTCTCTTGCGGTAGCCAGGGTTCCGTCTCTAGTAGAACCACCAGCTCCATAAGTCACAGATGCAAAACCAAAACGCATTAAAGAAAGTTCTTTTGCCGCCTCTTTAAACCTAGATATTCCTTCCCCCGTTTTTGGGGGAAAGAATTCCACGCTTAATTCCAACATTAATACCTGTATGTTTCAGATTTATACGGACCAGATATTTCAACTCCAATGTACGCTGCCTGTTCTCCCGAAAGCTCTGTAAGTTCCGCGCCGATGGAATCCAGTTGTAAACGGGCAACTTTCTCATCTAAATGCTTGGGTAAGACGTAGACTCTGCCTGCAGCGTATCTGTCGGGATTACAAAATAATTCAATTTGAGCCAATACCTGATTAGCAAAAGAGGAGCTCATTACATAGCTTGGGTGTCCGGTCGCACATCCGAGGTTTACTAGACGACCCTTAGCAAGCAATATAATTCTTTTTCCGTCTGGGAAAATTACGTGATCCACCTGGGGTTTAATTTCTTCCCACTCCAAATCTTCTAATTCCCCAACATCAATTTCGTTGTCAAAGTGACCGATGTTGCAAACGATAGCCTCATTCTTCATCGCTTCAACGTGTTTTCTATTTATTACAGACTTGTTTCCGGTGGCGGTAACAAAAATATCCGCTTTATCAGCTGCGTATTCCATTGTTACAACTTTATAGCCCTCCATTGCTGCTTGAAGCGCACAAATTGGATCTACTTCGGTGACCCAAACTTGAGCAGACAAAGCTTTGAGCGCTTGTGCGGAACCTTTTCCGACATCACCATACCCACAAACTACTGCAACTTTACCGGCAATCATTACATCGGTGGCTCTTTTGATTCCGTCTACGAGAGACTCCCGACATCCGTATAGGTTGTCAAACTTACTTTTTGTTACGGAATCGTTAACATTAATGGCTTTAAAAGCCAGACTTCCTTCGGCCGACATCTCATTGAGACGCAAAACACCAGTTGTTGTTTCTTCCGTGACCCCGATTACACTTTTCAAATTTCTTTCGTAGAAGCCTGGGTCAACCGCTAGTTTTTCTTTTATTGAATCAAACAACGCCTCTTCTTCCTCATTACCCGGATTCGATAAAACACTGGAATCTCGTGAAGCTTTTGAACCAAGGTGAAGAAGTAGGGTCGCGTCTCCTCCATCGTCGAGGATCATATTACTAGTCTGATCATTATCCCATTCAAAAATCTTGTGCGTGTATGACCAATATTCGTTTAACGACTCACCTTTCTTTGCAAACACAGGAACTCCAGTTTCTGCTATGGCCGCTGCGGCATGATCCTGAGTTGAAAAAACGTTACACGAAGCCCACCTCACATCTGCACCCAAATCCGTTAATGTTTCGATTAGGACCGCGGTCTGTACAGTCATGTGCAATGAACCAGAGATTCGTGCGCCAGCGAGCGGTTTGCTTTCCGAAAATTCTCGCCGAATCGCCATTAAACCAGGCATTTCAGTCTCTGCTATGCTAATTTCTTTCCTTCCCCAATTACTTAGGGATATATCTGCTACAACGTAATCTGCGTTTTTATCGCCACTTAAAACAGCACTCATACCACCTCCTCTATGAAGATGAGCGCCGTTATTACTTTTATATTAGAATTTAGACTAAGCCTGGGAGTCTATTCTCGCAACGCTCCTTAGTCAACTCTCTATTCTACTTCCTTAAATAAATGAAGTAAACATATTTATGGTTCGGAATGTGAAAAGAGTTCTTTAGCAGTCTATCAACACATTTTCTTGAGTTCTGCAATCTTATTTCTTTCTTCCCAACTAAAACCCTGATCTTCTCTTCCAAAATGACCATAAGCGGCCGTTTTTCCATAAATAGGCTTTATAAGATTCAGCATGTTAATTATTCCTCTAGGACGTAAATCGAAAATCTTCTTCACGGCTTCCTCTATCAGTGAATCTGGTGCCAGACCTGTTCCCATCGTAGAAACGTGTATCGAAGTAGGATTCGATACACCGATTGCGTAGCTCAGCTGAACCAAACACTTTTGGGATAAGCCAGCGGCTACTATGTTTTTTGCCACATATCTCGCTGCATACGCAGCTGATCTATCGACTTTTGAAGGATCTTTGCCTGAAAACGCCCCTCCTCCATGAGGAGCCGCTCCGCCATATGTGTCAACTATAATCTTCCGTCCGGTTAGGCCACAGTCACCTTGTGGCCCTCCTACTACAAAACGTCCTGTGGGATTCACGAGATACGTCACATTTTTAGCGGAAAGGTGTTGTGGTAAACATGGTTTAATAATCTCTTCAATGACACACTCCTCTATCGTATTTTTTTCTACGTCTGGGGCGTGTTGGGTTGACATGACCACAGTGTCAATTGCGGCCGGGCGTCCGTTTTCATACCTGACGGTAACTTGCGATTTTGCGTCTGGTCTCAACCATTCGATTTGTTTATTTTTTCTCAGCCACGCCTGTTTTGCCACAAGCTTGTGTGCTGTGTCAATGGCAATTGGCATTAAATTATCAGTTTCGCTGCACGCATAACCGAACATTAAACCTTGATCACCCGCTCCCTGTTCAGCAGGATCGTTACCGCGGTCTCGGTCGACTCCCTGGGCGATATCATTGCTTTGTTTATCATAAGCTACTAATACTGAAGCACCTTTATAATCAATTCCGAAATCAGAGTTGTCGTACCCTATATTTTTTAGCGTCTCTCTGGCTATACCAATGTAGTCAACCTCTGCTGAGGTGCTGATTTCGCCAGCTAACAAGACCAATCCAGTGTTACACAAGGTTTCCGCAGCTACTCTTGCGCCCGGATCTTCTGCGAGAATAGCATCAAGAATATTGTCCGAAATTTGGTCAGATACTTTGTCTGGATGTCCTTCTGAAACAGATTCAGAAGTAAATAGGTACGAATGTGCCATTGTTTACCTTTTTTTTGTAAGATGATAGAAAAATAAATGCTTTTATAATTTGAAACATCTCACTATAGCCTTCATTAAAATTAGTTTCAAATTTTTTGGAATATTTCCATTACCCTTATTGAGACTGCTCGGCAAATTGTTTGGCCTTTTGATGTGGCTCTCATCAAAAAGCTTTCGTAAGCAGTTTAGAAGAAATTGGCTTCAGGCAAAAAAAGCTGACAATACAGGTAAGATGGACGACTGTTCTTTTGTTAATGCTGTCGGAACCTCTGGTGAAAAGCTATTTGAAACTCCTAAGATATGGACGCAGACAAAGGTAGTTTCTTTAATTGAGAAAAAAGGTACCGATTTAATTCATAAAAATATAAATGCGGGAAAAGGTCTGATTTGCTTAACGCCGCATTTAGGTTCCTTTGAACTGGCACCGAGAGTTGTGGGCGAGTTAACGCCTTTAACTGTACTCTATCGTCCTCCAAAACGCGAAGATTTGCATGAATTGTTAGTGCATTTTAGAAATTCCAAAAATATAAAGCTAGTGCAAACTAATTATTCAGGAGTTAAATATCTAATAAAATTTTTGAAAAATGGAAACTGTGTTGGTATTTTACCTGACCATGTACCTAACAAAGGGGCGGGTAAATGGACCCCTTTTTTTGGAAAGTTAGCTTACACTAACACTCTGGTAATTCGGCTTGCGAAACTTACTTCTGCTCCAATCTCATGGGTTACTTGCATTAGAACCTCGAATGGGTGGAAATTTTCTGCTGAAATATGGGATCAGAAATTTGATAAAAATACAGACGAAAATGAAGGTTTAATAAAATTAAACAATAAAATAGAGGAGCTTGTTTATGATTATCCAGAGGAGTATTTTTGGGGATATGACAGATATAAAAAACCTAGAGCTTAAGTTCTAAGAGTTAACCCATGGATAAAATTAAATTTTCGAAAATGGAAAGTTTAGGTAATGATTTCATAGTCATTTATGAAACTGCACAAATCTCTAAAATTTTCAATCTCGAAAAGAGCCAAATTAAAAAGTTAACTGACAGAAAACAGGGGATTGGTGCAGATCAGGTTCTTGTTGTTAGAGATATAGGTAACTCAGTCGGCAAGTTCCACTACAAAATTTTCAACGCTGATGGCGGGGAAGTCGAACAATGCGGAAATGGGGCAAGGTGCGTCAAAAAATTTTTGTTTGATAAAGGTTTTTGGACAAAAAAAAGTTTAACTTTGGTAGCGATGAAAAGTGAATTTTTGGTCCAATCGGTAAACAATAAGGACTTCACTGTTTGTTTAAAAGTCCATGGTACCCGACCAGGTGATGTGGGATTTGACGAGAATGCTGCCAGGGAGAAGGGGAAAGGGGCAAACCCTCACTACCAAATAAAATTAACCAATGAGTCCTCTATAAATCTCTGTTTGGTTTCTATGGGCAATCCGCACGGTGTATGCTGGGACACATTTGACAAAAGTGTGCGGCTAAAAGACATATTTGAGCAATTAAATGCGATAAATATTTTTCAAAATAATATAAATTTGGGATTTTGTAAGAAAGAAAGTAAAAGAGCTTTGTCTTTACGCGTTTTCGAGAGAGGCGTTGGAGAGACAAAATCCTGTGGCAGTGGTGCGTGTGCAGCTGTAGTTTCAGGAATTTTGAATGATTTCCTATCGGCGAATGAACTTATAGAGGTAAAAATGCAGCAGGGTTCACTGTTCGTGAAGTGGGACGGGGATTTTTTGTCTCCTGTTCTTTTATCTGGTCCAGCAAATACGGTTTTTGATGGGGAGTATTATGTGTAATGTGGTCCAACTTTGATGGTATGTGAGCTAGCTTTATGAAAAATTTGACCGAAGAGCAGAAAGTCAGAAAGTTTCTACTTAATGAAAAAGATTTTTTTGTAAGAAATGAGGACTTATTATGCTTGCTGAGGTTATCTCATCCGAATACAAGAGGTTCCGTTTCTTTGCTTGAAAGGCAGAACAAATTGCTTCGAAAATCATTAGATGAAATTAGAGAAGAACTGGGTTCTGTTAAACAAATTGCGCAAAAAAACCACGAAACACTCAATAAAGTATTTGATTGGATTTTAAAACTTTCTTTTGTCGCAGATGAGAAAAAAAATTTTTCGGTTTTTTTAAAGTTGACTCGGGAAATATTTAACTTAGACATTGTATCTTTGCTTTTGATAAGTGAATTGAGAAATGAAACGCAGTCTACTCCGAAAGAAAAACCATCAAATACAAACAAAGAACTTTTGAGTAAAATAAAAAATATTGAAATATCTATACTCGCAAATCCTGATTCTGAATTCAAATACTGGAAAAATTTACTTAGTTTTGGAAGATATAGTTATGCAAAAGCTTCTAAAACAGAGTGCGCCAGCATGATAGTTTTGCCTCTAAGACGAAAAAAAGGAGGGCAGGCTAGGGGGGTTCTTATTTTGGGATCAACAAAAGCAAAAAGGTTTGATGAACGACTCGGAATATTTTTTTTGGAAAAAATTTCTGAAGTGTCGTCGTTAGTAACTTTAGCAAAATGAAAGTCGACATCAAAACTCGGGATTTTTTACACAAATTAGTTACTGATTACTTGATGAGTTTAGAGGGGAATTTGGGGTATAGATCCGAAAACACGGTTAGAGCGGCTAAAAGTGATTTGGGACGGTTTCTTGATTATGCCAGTACTAAGGAAAATGCGTTAGCTCAGAAAATTCTTACTGAAAATTTCGTTCTAGACTACATCGCACAACTAAAAAAAAGTGGTTTATCTGACAGATCATTAAGTCGGCATCTGTCAACATTACGAAAATGGTTTGCATGGTTAGAAAACTATGCAACAAACCTGAAGATAGATTCTAATTTGCAGAGTATAAGAGGACCTCGTTTGCCAAATCTACTTCCGAAAGCACTGTCAGTTGACGAAATAGATTTGTTTTTTTCACAACGAAAAAAATACAGTAGATCATGGATCGACTTTCGAGATATAGCTGTCTTTGAACTGGCATATTCCTCTGGAGTTAGAGTTTCCGAGTTAGTCAATATTGATCTTCCTTCTTGTAAAAATAGCTTAGGAAGTTTGTGCCTAAAGAATATGGAGGTAGAGGTTTTGGGAAAAGGCTCAAAATGGAGGAGGTTACCTATTGGAGAGAAAGCAAGAAATGCAATCGAGGAATGGTTAAAATATAGGGAACATGTCCTACCCACTAATGAAAATTTTGTTTCACATAACATACCTCTTTTCCTTAACAGATTTGGGAAACGACTATCAGTTAGAGGGATTCAAAGACGATTTTCTATTTGCTCAATTCAATCAAACTCGAGAATATCAATTACACCACACATGCTTAGACATTCTTTTGCGAGTCATATCTTACAGTCAAGTAAAAACTTGAGAGCGGTGCAAGAATTATTGGGCCATGTAAATATTACAAGCACTCAAATTTATACAAAACTAGACTATCAGTTTTTATCGGAAGTATATGACAAAAGTCATCCGAGAGCGAAGAAAAATAATAGTTGAAGCATGTGCATAACTTTCAATCAATGGTAGTCTCTAATTTTGAATTAGATTATTATTAATTATTCGATAGACAGGACTATGATGGCGTAGGTTAATGAAAAGGAAAGATAAAATTCTTACGGAAGATGATTTGCTGAGAGACTCTGCAGATAATTACATGAGTGAAGAGCAACTACAGTTTTTTAAAAATAAACTAGAATCACAAGCTAATGAGCTTTTACAGAATGCTGATGAGACGACAGAACATTTGCGAAAAACTTCGCTTGTGCCAGACCCAGCAGACAGAGCAAGCATAGAAGAAGAACACTCTCTTGAATTAAGAACGAGAGATAGGGAACGTAAACTACTTAAAAAAATTGAAGAAGCAATCATAAGAATCGATAGAAAAGAATATGGATACTGCCTTGAAACTGGTGAGGAAATAGGTCTAGAAAGGCTTTTGGCTAGGCCAACAGCAACTCTTTCATTGGAAGCTCAGCAGCGCAGAGAAAAGCGTCAGAGACAATTTGGAGATAGTTAAAGTGAAAAACATGAGTAGAGTTTCTCCTAAGGAAGATGGAATTAATTTGAAAGCGGGCGCAGTAAGAAAAGCAGAGGTCTTATCCCAGGCCCTTCCATATATTAAAAAATTCAATAACAAGATTGTCGTTGTAAAACTGGGGGGTAGTGCCTTAACCGATGAAAATTTAAGTTCGTCATTTGCCCACGATGTGACGTGGCTGAACTCGGTGGGTATTAATGTACTCGTTGTGCATGGAGGAGGTCCCCATATAGAAAATCATTTAAAAAAGTTAGGGATGCCAGTAAACTTTTTTGAGGGGACGAGAATAACAGATCTGGAAACTTTAGATGTTGTCGAAATGGTTTTAGCTGGGACCGTAAACAAGCAGGTCGTGGAACTTATAAATCAATCGGGAGGAAAAGCTGTTGGCTTAACGTGCCAGGACGGCAATACAATCAAAGCTCGTAAAAAGAAGGCAAAAAAGACTGAGGACAACGTTTCTGTCGACTTTGGCTTAGTAGGAGACGTAGAAAGCGTCAACGTAGACTTGTTACTTACTCTAATGGACGATAATTTTGTTCCAGTTGTTGCACCGATTGCATCTGGTGAAAGAGGGGAAACTTACAATATTAACGCTGACGTAGTGGCTGGAAAATTAGCTGAAACTCTAAAAGCGGAGAAATTGGTTCTCATGACTAACACAGTAGGAGTCTTGGATGATTCTGGTGATCTTATTCCAGAGATAGATGCTTTGACGATAAAAAGTCTGATAAGCAAAAAGGCTATTAGTGAAGGGATGATCCCAAAAGTTGAGGCTGCACTTCGAGCGTCTGAGCGTGGTGTAAAGTCTGTTCATATAATTGACGGTCGTGTGGAAAATAGTCTTTTGCTGGAGGTGTTAACCGATAGTGGAATCGGTACTATGATAAGAGCCTGATTGTGGTGCGTCTAAAAAAGAAATCTAATTTTGATGTCATATGGTTAATAGATTTGGACGATACTCTTTTTTTCTCAGGAGGAAAAGTTATGTCAGTCATCAATTCTCGCATGACGTCGTTTATTCAAAAGGAATTATTGATAAATTTTGAAGAAGCTAATAAATTACGAGTTGAATATTGGAAAAAGTATGGTGCTACGGCAAAGGGAATGCGGAAAAATCACGGTTTCTCATTTGAAACTTTCCTTGGTTTTTCCCATCATCTACCATCCTTCGAGGCGTTCATTGAATTAAAACCCTATATCGGTCGTATCTTATCGCGATTGATGGGAAGAAAATATTTGGTTACAAATTCTCCTAAAAGTTATGCTATCAAAGTTCTAAGCAGATATCGATTATTAAAATACTTTGACGGAATTTGCGCTTTTGAGAACATGTTAATAAATAGTGAAATCAAGTGCAAACCTTCGAGATTATTATGGCAATGCATTTTGCAAGAGACCAGAGCAAAAAAAAATTATCATATCTTAGTAGACGATACGCTTGCGAATCTAAGAACAGCAAAAAGACTCGGTTTTAGAACGGTTTGGATGTGTGAATACCTAAGAAAGAGAAGGTGTTGGAATGCGCAACACTCTTATCGCCCGCCGTATGTTGACTTTAAAGCATCTACGTTTAAGCAACTTTTACGATTGGATGCAAAAAGACGTTAATTACTTCTGTTACGACTTGAGTCCATTGCTATTGGAACATACTTTGCAATGAATATTTTTGGTAACGTTTATTTGATTAAAACTCATTGAGAGTCCGTCGAATAAAAGTAGTTTGCCAGCAGTTTGTTTAATCTTTAGCAACGTCTTAATTGCTTCTCCAGCTTGAAGTACTCCTATGGTACCAACAACAGGGCTGAAAATACCGAAAGCCCCGCATGAATGATCTATGAATTCTGGATTTTTTTCAAATACGCACGCATAACAGGCTGCATTTTGTGATGATGGATCTACAACCAGGAGCTGCCCTGACCAACCGACTGCGGAACCTATTACAAGGGGAACTTTGTTTTGGATACAAAATTTGTTGATCAGATGACGAGTTTTAAATCGGTCAGTGCAATCTAAAACAATTTCGCACCCTGCGATGAGTTTGTTTAGGTTAGTCTCATCTGCCTGATCATGGATGGCATCAATATTTACCTCTGGAACAATATTACTCAGCATCCTTTTGCCGGCACTAACTTTTGGTATGTTTAAATCTTTTTCCGTGAATATAACCTGTCTCGGAAGATTGCTGATCTCTACATTGTCAGGATCGACCCATTTAATATTTTTTACTCCCGCGGTCGCTAGATACAGTGCAGCCGGGCACCCTAAACCACCGGCACCCACAATTAAAATTCGCGCTGAAGTCAAACGCAATATAGAATTTTCGTCAAACTCGTTAAGAAGGAGGTGTCTACTATTTCTAAGTAGAAAATTCTCCTCTAACCTTGTCTTTGTCAACCGATTTTTGTGAAACTACGAGAATTTTTCCGGAACGTCATCTGTCTTTACAGGAAGTCCTCTCAGCAAATTTATGGCCTGTTTAAGCTGAAAGTCTTTCTCCGAGCCAAACTCAACTGGCATTTTTTGCGAGTTCAAAGACTGATCTCCTTGTTCGTCATTATTCGGGGATCTCTCGGATTCGCCCTTTTTGGACTTACCATCTAGGTGACGCGATAGATCGGCTTCTCGAACCCTGTCCCGGTCAAAAACGTCGCCAGCCTCTGTTTCTTCAACCCAAAAATCCGGCTTTATACCTTTTGCCTGGATTTTCTGTCCGAGCGGCGTGAAATATCTAGCGGTTGTTAGCTTTATCGCAGTGCTGTTAGTCAACGGCAGAATTGTTTGCACTGAACCCTTACCGAAAGACTGCGTCCCTAAAACTTTCGCTCGCTTGTGGTCCTGTAGGGCTCCAGCAACAATTTCCGAGGCCGAGGCAGAACCGCCATTTATCAACACAACCATGGGTAGTTTTTTGGCTAGAGGGCTTAGGGTTGTCAAAGGATCTTTGCTGGTTCTTGCATAGTCTTCAGGCCGGGCAAAGAATTCTTTTACAGAGTCGGGTTGACGCCCGTTCGTGTACACAACTTTTACTCCTGCTTCAAGGAAAGCTGCTGAGACACCGACCGCTGCATTCAAAAGTCCGCCCGGGTCATTTCGTAAATCCAAAACAATCCCTCTAAGCTGAGTATCGTTCGATTCTGCAGTTTCAACCAACTTATTAAAATTCTTCACAACACCGCCGATCGTCTTTTCTTGAAATTGCGAGACTCTCAAAAAGCCTATATCTTTTTCAACCAATTTTGATCTGACACTGGTAACCTGGATGATGTCTCTAATGATCTCAATGACGATAGGACTACTTTCCCCCTCTCTCAAAACAGTAAGCTTGATTTTGGTCTTTGGCTTTCCCCTCATCAGTTTTACTGCCTCACCAAGATTCATCCCTTTGGTGGCTTTGTCATCAATTTTCATAATTAGATCGCCGGCCCTCATACCCGCTCTAGCAGCGGGCGTATCCTCAATCGGTGCGACCACCCTTATGAGGCCGTCTTGCGTGCCAACCTCTATTCCCAAACCGCCGAACTCACCCTGTGTGCCAACTTGCAAATCCCGAAATGCTTCAGCGTCAAGGTAACTGGAGTGCGGGTCAAGCCCAGAAAGCATTCCACTTACTGCTCCCTTTATTAACTCACTATCCTCCACTTGGTCAACGTAATTCGCCTTGATGGTTCCAAAAACGCTTGCAAACTTCCTTAAATCATCAATTGGCAGCCTGTTAGTCGGCTTATCAGCGGACACGTCTAATCCAACACTCAAAATCATGCCTGCCAAAAGGCCCATGAGTATAAGGAATGCGGATTTAAAATTCACTTTACTTTT
>CACOBT010000007.1 GCA_902625535.1 uncultured beta proteobacterium
TGTTTCAGATGCAATAATTAATGATGTGAGGCTACCCCCTCCTTCGCAGATTGGTTCTCTTGTAAGGGTTATAGGATTAACTTTTGAAGCGAAGGGAATCAATGCGCCTCTGGGTGCAATTTGTGAGATAAAAAATGATAGAACTGAGAGGACGGTACAAGCCGAGGTAGTAGGTTTTCAAAATGACACCCTTTATTTAATGCCGTTTAATGAGGCAACTGGAATTGGTCCAGGCGCATCTGTTGAAATAATTAGCAATGACGCAAAGGCAAAAGTCGGAAAAAATTTATTAGGCAGAATAATCGATGCTAGAGGCATGCCCTTGGACGAAAAGGATTCGATCCACTGCGAAAACTCGGTTTCTTTGAAAGGAATTCCAATAAACCCTATGGATAGAGACTCAATAAAGGATGTTCTTGATGTGGGTGTTAAAGCTATCAACAGTTTTTTGACAATTGGCAAAGGTCAAAGATTAGGTTTGATTGCAGGATCGGGAGTTGGTAAGAGTAGTCTGATGGGAATGATTACCCGTTTTACGGAAGCTGATATTGTTGTCATCGGTTTAATCGGAGAACGAGGCAGAGAAGTCCAGGAATTCATTAAAGAGTCACTTGGAGAGGAAGGACTTAAAAAATCAGTAGTTATTGCTGCACCAGCCAATATCTCACCTGTGTTAAGGATCAGAGCGACTTACTTAACACACTCTATCGCAGAATATTTTCGTGACCAGGGTAAAAATGTACTTATGATGGTCGACAGCTTAACCCGCGTAGCTCATGCACAGAGAGAAATTGGACTAGCTGTTGGCGAACCCCCAACTGCGAAGGGATATCCCCCCTCTGTTTTTTCCTTATTACCAAATTTAATTGAGAGAGCTGGTGTTGGAAGGCGTGGTAACGGGTCCATAACTGCAATTTATACTGTGCTGGCCGAGAACGATGATAATTCAGATCCTATCGTTGACATAGCACGCGCATCTCTGGATGGACAAGTTCTGCTATCTAGAAGTTTGGCAGATGCTGCACACTATCCAGCTATTGATCTCAATGGTTCAATTTCAAGAGTTATGCAAAACTTGGTTGATGAGAAAACAAACAAGTACGGAGGACAATTTAGAAGACTCTGGTCTCTCTATCAACAAAATGAAGATTTGATAAAGGTAGGTGCCTATAAATCCGGAACAAATCTGGAACTGGATGAAGCTATCAGAATACGTGAAAAAATGGTGTCATTTCTTTGTCAGGACTTGAATCAGCGCTACGGTTTTCAAGATTCTATAAAGGATATGACTGTAATCATGAGCGAGTCAGAATCCTTACTTAAAAATCAGGTCGGCTAATTATAGTGAAAATTCTAAAGAATCTTGATGATATGCCGATTACCCAAGTGCCTAAAACTTGTTGGAACGATTGGTCGGACTAATGAATACACTAACCCACTCAGCGTGGACAATACTTGAAGAACTTGCAGAGGTTAAAGTTGCGGATGCAAGAGAATTGGTGGCTGACGCTACGTATGAACTTAGTCGAATAAGTAAACAAAAGCTACAACTTCTAGAACTGCTTGATGAATACAAAGAAAAGCTAATAGAATCTCAGACAGATGTTCACTCGATAACCGACAACATCGCCTATCGCCATTTCATAAAGCAAGTAAATGACTTGTTAGAAGTCATTAACAAGGAAGAAAGAGATGCCGAGAAAATACTCAATGATCGTGAGGAACTTCTAATCGACGCATTAAAAGAGCAAAAAAAAGCCGAATTTTTAAATGAAAGACAGGCTTTGATTGTAAAAACTTCCGAGAAAAGGTCCGAACAAAAGAGACTTGACGAAATTGGTATTGCGCGATTTAATCAGAGCTCTCATCATGGCCTAAGCGAGTCATGACCAACTCATTCCAAAATTTTGCGCCGATTCCTATCAGATTATCATTAAAGTCGTAGGTCGCATTATGTAATGTACAGGGTCCCAATCCATGTCCTTGCCCTCGATGATTACCCGAAATATCCCCATTTCCTAGAAAAAAATATGTTCCAGGTACCTTCTGTAACATAAATGAAAAATCTTCAGCTCCCATCGTAGGCTCAATATCCGTTAGTACCTTTCTCTTCCCAAAAAGTTTTTCGGCAACGGAAACAGCATGGGCAGTGATTTCTTCGTCGTTGATTGTAGGAGGATACTGACGCAAAAAGCAAACATCTGCCTTCGCCCCAAAAGCACTACAAATTTGCGTACTCAAGTGTTTTATTTTTTTCTCAATTAGATCCAGCGCCTCGTAACTAAAAGTACGAACAGTACCTGATAAAAATATATCATTTCCAATAATATTAGGTGAATCACCCGCTTTAATTCGACTAATTGAAATTACTGCAGAATCTATTGGTTTAACCATCCTTGACGTTATTCCATAAATGGCTTGACATAATTGGGTACCGATAAAGATTGGATCAACACAGAGTTGAGGCATTGCAGCATGACCACCTTTCCCTGTTATGGTAATATCAAATTGATTGCTTGAAGCCATAAGCGCGCAAGATTTAAATCCGAAAGTCCCTTCGGATAAACCTGGCCAGTTGTGTAAGGCATATATTTCTGAACATGGGTGTTTTGCAAACAAACCGTCATCTATCATAGCCTTTCCTCCAGCTCCACCCTCCTCTCCCGGCTGAAAAATAAGGTTTAATTTGCCGGAGAAATTTCGTTCTTCAGCTAATTTTTTCCCAGCTGCCAGGAGAATCGTCAGATGACCATCGTGCCCGCAGGCATGCATTTTTCCTGAATATCTGCTCACATGTTCAAATTCATTTTTTTCAGTAAGAGGTAGGGCATCCATATCCGCCCGGATGCCAATTGATTTGGAAGTCACTGCTCCCAATCTGCCATGCAAAACCCCTACAATTCCTGTTCCCCCAAGCCCTCGGGTAATTTCGTCGCAACCCCACTCCCTCAGAAAAGAATAGATTTTCTCGGAAGTTCGAAATTCCTCAAATTTTAATTCTGGATGAGCATGAAAATCTCTCCTTATATCACGAAAAGCACTATCCTCTGCGGGTGAAAGCACTAGAATCCTCCTTTACTTATGTAAAAAAATAAATAACAAAAACTGATCAATGTTGTTTCAACCAATAACTTAGAAACATCTTCCCTCGATAATTTTAATTTATTTTCAAATTCAACTAGCTGAAAATCCTTCAAACACACTGATAAACAATAACTGTAAAGTAGGCTACACTCTTAATTTTCAAAAATAAAAAACTAATCTCGTCTATCAAAATCCAACGCTTAACATATGTTTATCAATGAACATAAAAAATACTCATACCGGATTATGTTCAAGTATACCCCTGACCATTATTTTTTTATACTATGGTAAATTCAGGGTTTTTAGTTCATGAGGAAATGAAAAATAAAACTGTCATATATTTACATGGGTTTAGGAGCTCTCCGACGTCAAGAAAAGCAACTTTCTTGAAAGATTTTTGTGTTAAAAATGATATAGATTTTTTATGCCCGCCGTTAGATTTGTCGCCAGTTATGGCAACAGAGCAATCGATTACCACAGTTAGAAATTTAGCCAAACATCAAGATACGCAGGTTATTATAGTGGGTTCCTCCTTGGGGGGATTTTATGCTACCTGGATTATGCAAACCGCTATAGAATCAAAAAACTTACTTTCAATTGTTATTAACCCTGCTGTGAGACCGTTTCGAGATTTAGAATCTGAAGTTAACCCAGGAAAAGAATGGCAACTGGAGGCATTGAACATAAAACCGTTTACCAAAAATCATCACCTTGAATTAAAAGAACTCGAAATTGAAATTGGAACAAAGATACGCTTTCCGGATAATATTTTGTTAGTGGCAACAAAAGGCGATGAACTGTTAAGTTGGAAGGAAATGAGTTCCTTCTTCAAGGGATGTCAGCAATATATCATAGAGGGTTCCGACCATAGTGTGACCGATTTTTCAAAGCATTGGCCAAATATAAAAAGTTTTATCGGGGTGTAACGAATCGAATTTGGCTGATAAGCGCTAGTGATAAAAGAAAAAATGGAGTTAAGCCAATCGCCGCTAATTTATGGTCATTGTTTAATAATACTGTTAAAGTTCCGTACGATAACGGGCCGACTACTGAAGAAGCATTAACGAACAGGCCCCAAACCCCGAAATACTCAGCTTGTCGATTTTTCGGGGCCAGATAGGCAATTGAAGCTCTACTGGCACTCTGGGCCGAACCTAACCCTAACCCAATCAAATTAGCGGATATATAGAACATTAGTTTACTATCGGAAAAGAAAAGAAAGACAATCGTCGTTACCCAAAACCAAAGGATAGCCTGTAAACCCAATTTATGACCCACCTTATCTTGCCAATTTCCGAACAAAAATGAGCCGAGGCATGCACTTACATTTACTATTAAAACCAATCCCACAATTTCTTCGATCGAAAAATTCATAACCTTAGATGCGTATATTGATGAGACGGTTATAACGGCGGCAATTCCGCAATGATAGAAGAATATGCACAAATATAAAAGCATGATGTCATGTTGTGATTTTAAGCGAAATAAATTAAATACAAGATTTTGCCAAACGTGTCTCCAATCGTTATTGGCGGGAAGAATTACAACTGATTTTAAATAAACTACAGAGAGACAACCTATTAGTAGAAACAGAGTACCAGTTAAAACCAACGAACCTAAAATTTGCTGGTCAAACTCTGCCGACAAATAACGTGGGAGCACGAAGGTTTGTTGCATCCACCATAAAGACATCAGTAATGCTAAAACACCACCAATAAAACCCCACGCCCAACCGAACCCTGAAACTTTACCTAAATAACGTAGGTCGGCAATCCTGGATAACAAAGATGCAGTAATATTCTGATGTATGGCATACGATAAATTAGATATTACAATAAATGTTATAGTGAGTTTCATGTTGTTCGGGCCACAGAAGCCAAGAATGATTGTCGAAATTGAGCAACATATCGTTGCTAAAAAAAGTATTCTTCTGTGGGTTGCCCTGGCGTCAGCGTATGCACCGATAAAAGGGGATACAATCATAATAAGTAGATAGCTAAATGACAAAGTTGCTGTCCACAGGAATGTAGCCTCTGCAATATCTGCGGCAATAACAGTTACGAAGTAGACGTTAAAAATAGTTGTTAGAACTACCGTCGTATAGCCAGAATTTGCAAAATCTAAACTTGCCCATGCAAACATCTCTTTCTTTGTGACTCTTGGCTGTAACACGTTCTTTTTTTAGATAGAATAGAGTATATAAATTTTAAAAATCATGGAAAAAAAGCTATATATTAAAACATACGGATGTCAAATGAACGAGTACGACTCCGAAAAAATCGCCGACCTTCTATCGGAGACTAATGCTATCTCAGAGACAAGTTCGCCTGATGACGCTGACATCATTCTTTTTAACACATGTTCCGTTCGAGAAAAAGCAGAGGAAAAAGTTTTCTCTGATTTAGGAAGAATTAAACACCTAAAGAGAAAAAATCCCAATCTAGTTATTGGAGTAGGCGGCTGCGTAGCAAGCCAGGAGGGAGCAAATATCGTTAAAAGGGCGCCCTATGTAGATATTGTATTTGGGCCTCAAACATTACATCGGATTCCCTCTATGGTCCAGAGGGCGCGAAAAGATGGAAAAAGTCAAATTGACATAAGCTTTCCTGAAATCGAAAAATTTGACCACTTGCCATCCTCGTCGAAGAGCTCTAGCACAGCATTTGTTTCAATCATGGAAGGATGTAGCAAGTATTGCAGTTTTTGTGTGGTTCCTTATACCCGAGGAACTGAATTTTCACGATCCGTGTTCGAAATAATTCCAGAAGTACAACATCTTGTCAAACATGGAGCAAGGGAAATCACATTTCTTGGTCAAAACGTTAATGCTTATTATGACAAAAGAGAAAGGCTAGATTTTGCAACTTTACTAGAACTAGTTTCCACTGTTAAAGGGTTGGAAAGAATTCGGTACACCTCGTCTCACCCTAGAGAGGTAACGAGAAGCCTCATTCAAGCTTATAAAAAGTTGCCCCAGTTAGTTGATCAGTTGCACTTACCTGTTCAATCAGGGAGCGATAAAATTTTATCTGCAATGAAGAGAGGATATACTGCTATCGAATATAAATCTATTATTAAAAAATTAAGAATAAGTAGACCTTCACTGTCTTTAACATCAGACTTCATTGTTGGATTTCCCGGAGAAAATGACGACGATTTTCAAAAAACACTAAATCTCGTCGATGAACTTAAGTTTGACGGATCCTACTCATTCATTTACAGTGATCGTCCGGGGACTCCTGCGTCTTTACTACCTGGAAAGATTGATAAAAAGACGAAGTTGTCTAGATTGGAAGCTTTACAAGCGAAACTCAATCACTATTCCCTTCAATACAGTTTAGAAATGCTGGGAAAAAAAGAAAATATTTTGATTGAGGGATCTTCTAAGCGAAATAAAAAAGAGTTGATGGGCCGCACTCAAAACAATAGGGTCGTGAATTTTGTGGGAGAGACTAGCTTGATTGGTAGGATCGTCCCAGTGTTGATTACTGACATCAAAAAACATAGTCTAAGAGGGAAGCTTATTTAATGATATCAGTGAATGTACAGCAAATTCAGGATAAAAGACTTAGAGCGTTTCACTGCTTTATAAAAAAAAAAAATTAATAAAATAATCAGTCTTACGTTGAATAAAGCTGCTTTAAATGATTTCATGGGCAATTATTATTTGACGGTGAGATTTACAAATGCCCGTGAGAGCAAGCTTCTAAATGCTAAGTATAGAAAAAAGAATTACGCCACGAACGTCTTAACATTCAGCTATGAGAAATACCCAAACGTTATTGCTGACATTGTTATATGCCTTCCGATAATATATGCCGAATGTAAAGAACAAAATGTGGGATATCTTGACCATCTGACCCATATGATCATACACGGAACCCTTCACGCAATAGGATATGACCATGAATGCTCTAATGACGCACTAATTATGGAAAAACTTGAAGAAAAAATATTAAACTTATTAAGTATTTCATCTCCTTACGCGCAAAAAACTTGATTTTAAGGAGTTTTTTGGCAAAATATAGATTCCTTGACTAAAACATGCCGGCGCATGAACGACGACCCCAATCCGGGAAGATTTATAGAACTTGTAAAACGATTTTTCAACCGTTTTTTTAAGAAACCTGACAACAGGGAAGAATTCATCGAACAAATTCATGAGGCGGAAGAACACTCGGTTCTGAACGCAGACGCAGTTTCGATGATGGAAGGCATCTTACAAATATCGGACCTCGCAGTCAGAGACATAATGGTACCCAGGGCAAGAATGGACTGTATAGAAGTAGAGACAAGCATTGACGATATTTTAGACTTTGTTACTGAAATCGCACATTCCCGATTTCCCGTTATTAAGGGAAAAAAAGATAATGTGATAGGTATAATACTCGCAAAGGATCTTCTCTCGATCCTTCACAGGGATGAGGATATCCATAGAGATGAAGAGAGTATTAGGGGCTTGATGCGACCAGCAGTGTTAGTTCCAGAGTCAAAAAAATTAAACGCTATGCTGCGAGATTTTAGGATTAAGAGAAACCATATGGCAATTGTCGTGGATGAGTATGGCGGAATCAGCGGATTAATAACTATCGAAGATGTGTTGGAACAAATAGTTGGCGATATAGAAGACGAACATGATACTGATGAAGAAAAAGATAATATTTTAGAAATTCCTGCTCAATTGAACCGCTTTCGAGTAAGGGCTGGAACTTCCTTAGACCAGTTTAATAATTTTTTTTCAACGAAATTCAACAGCGATGCTGTTGAGACAATAGGTGGTTACGTCACTGACCATTTAGGACACGTTCCTCGACGTGGAGAAAAAACAGAAATTGATAATATTGCTTTCGAAATTCAACGCGCAGATGCTAGGAGGGTTTATCAACTGGTTATTGATATTGAAAAATTTAGCCCTGCTAGGGAGATAAAAGATAATAAAGCGATAACTTATTTAAATGGTGAGTCTTAGCCTTGTAGCTTTAATTTCAACAGTTCTTTACCTAAACGCCAACAATAATCCAAACTATAGGAAGGTTTCTTATCTAGTTATCTTTAGTTGCTCTCAGCTAGGTCTATACTGGATTTTTGATAGTTTATATTTCATCGGAGGGTTACCGCTTCTCCTTTCAATTTTTTCTACAGCGTTGCTGGCATGTTATGTGGCAAGTTTTTATATCGTTGCCCTTATTTTAAGCAGATCATACAGCTTCTCAAGCCTTGAGATTGCGGCGTTAGTAACTAGTTTGGAGGGACTTCGAAGTATTCTTTTTAGCGGCTTCCCATGGCTTGAAATAGGAGTGCTGGGAATTGATCTGCCATTTGCTAACGTAGCTCCTTTTTTTGGAAGTTACGGCGTCACTTTTTTTATTGTTTTTTGTATTGCTACTTTGGTTAACAACTGCAATACTGCATCATTTTTAAAAATAACATTTATCATCTTAGTTAGCGTTAGTCTATCCTTTGTTAGCTTGACCGAAGAAACAAAAAAACCAATTAAGATAGTCCTGGTACAGGGGGGTATTCCACAGTCAATCAAATTTGACTCTGACCAAGAGTTAAGAAACCAAGAGACATACTATTCTCTTATTAAGAAGGCTTCTATGGAACATGAGGGCATAAATGCAATAATTTTGCCCGAAACTGCGTTAACAAAGCCCTTTGAACTCATCGAAAAAACGTTCTTAAAGAAATTATCAATTGTTTTAGAGACCAATGAAAGCTTACTTCTTACAGGAGTCCCTAATTTGAAGAATGGAAATTGGTACAACTCACTGTTTTCACTAGAGGCAAATCCAGAGAATCCACATTTTTTCAAAAAAATCGGTGAGTATAACAAACGCCATTTAGTTCCATTCGGTGAATTTATTCCCCAGGGATTTAAGTGGTTTGTCGATTTGATGAACGTTCCATTGGGAGATTTTTCCCGAGGACAGCCTCTGCAGGATCCGCTTTCACTGGACGGGCATCAATTTGTAGCAAATATTTGCTTCGAAGACTTGTTCAACTGGGAAATAATAAAAAACCTTCGGCAAACCTCATTGAAAAATGAATCCTCAATCCTACTGAACATCAGTAATCTAGGTTGGTTCGGGGAGTCAAATTCTCTCAAATATCATTTAATGGCAGCTAGGATGCGAAGTCTTGAAACAGCAAAACCAACTCTTCGATCTACTAACACTGGTATGACAGGTTATATTGATCACAGGGGGGTAATAGCGGCTGTTCTGCCTCCGACATCTCCAGGTTACCTCGTTGTTGAAATTTCAGGTCGGGTGGGAAATACCCCTTTTACATTATTCGGAAATACGCCTATTGCTCTACTTTGTATTTTTGTTTTATCAGCTGGCGTCGTAAGGAGGATTTTTCGATAAAATATGACTATGTTATCAATTCAAAATATTATTTCTAAATTAGAGCAATTCTGGGCGGACAAAGGATGTATTATACTTCAACCCATTGACACTGAAGTTGGGGCTGGAACGTCACATCCTATGACTTTTTTAAAAGCAATTGGGCCAGAACCATGGAACGCCTGTTACTCTCAGCCCTCCAGACGTCCTTCAGACGGAAGATACGGCGAAAATCCGAATCGACTACAGCATTATTTTCAGTTTCAAGTTATCTTTAAACCTAGTCCTGAAAGGATGGTGGATTTATATCTTGAATCCTTATCTTGTCTCAGCATAGACCCGCAACACAATGATGTAAGGCTTGTTGAAGATAATTGGGAAAATCCAACCCTAGGTGCGTGGGGGTTAGGATGGGAAGTTTGGTTAAACGGCATGGAAGTTACCCAATTCACATATTTTCAACAAATCGCCAGTCTAAACTGCAAACCTATAACCTGCGAAATTACTTACGGTGTGGAAAGACTTGCTCTGCACATTCAAGAGAAAGAAAACGTTTATGAATTAATATGGATGTCTCATGAAGATGATAGAGGAAAGGTTTTTGAAGTAAGTTATGGAGACATATATAGACAGAATGAAGTTGAACAATCGATTCACAACTTTGAAATGAGTAACCCAAAATTTTTGTTTGAGAGTTTCGACCAATATGAAAGTGAGGCACAAAGGCTTCTCGATAAAAGTCTTCCGTTACCGGCTTATGAATATACGCTAAAATCAGCGCACACATTCAATTTGCTAGAGGCAAGAGGATGTATATCCGTCACGGAAAGGGCGCGGTATATAAAAAGAATTCGAGATTTATCAAAGGAAATCGGGAAAAAATACCTAGAATCACGAGAAAATCTAGGATTTCCAATGGTGAAATAGATTATGTCAAACTCAATACTGCTAGAAATACTGACCGAAGAATTACCTCCAAAATCCTTGAGAGATATATCAACATCACTTCTAAATCTTTCGTTGAGTTTTTTACAAAAAGATGAGCTTTTTTTTGATAAACCCAGTTTTAAAATCTTCGCTACACCCAGACGAATCGGTTTTCTCATTAGAAATGTTTCGACAATGGCACCAGATAAAGAAGAAAAAATCCGGTTAGTTCCGAAACAGATTGGTTTAGATAACAAGGGAACAATGTTACCTCCATTGGAGAACAAATTAAGGGGTCTCTTACAAAATAATTTCAAAATCGTCCCTTTAAAACCTGACTATCTAGAAACGTTGTTAAAAGATATTTACAGTGAGGAGCTAAACGGTAAAGAATTTCTTTTTATCGATGTTTCAAATAAGGGTATAAGTATAGAAGAATCGGTGAAAAAAAATCTGGCTTTGTGTCTGAAAAAGTTACCAATTCCAAAATTGATGAAATATCAAAAATTAAATCCACAGCGAATAATACAAGACGTTGAGTTCATACGTCCAGTCAGAGGCATCACCTTAATGATTAATGACAAACTATTAGATATCGAGATTCTCGGTGTAAAATCCTCAAGAATCACGAGTGGCCATAGGTTTTTAGGTAGCAAGGCTGTCGAAATTAGATCAGCGTTAGAATATGAATCTCAGCTTTTTGAGACGGGAAAAGTGATTGCGGAATTTGAGAAAAGACGTATTAAAGTCAATGAGTCAATTGACCAAATTTGCAAACAACAGAACTGTAAAGCCATCATTGACGATCACCTACTCGACGAGATTACTGCTCTCTGTGAGTGGCCAAAAGCGCTTCTTTGTGAATTCGATAAAGAGTTTTTATCTCTTCCAGATGAATGTCTTATTTTAACCATGCAGAGGCATCAAAAATATATCCCCTTAGCCGAAGACGATAAAAGTTTAAGTAATAAATTTATTGTTATCGCCAATAATACTCCTGAAGATGTGACGGGAATAAAAAACGGTAATGAAAAAGTTCTGAGAGCAAGGCTAAAAGATGCTCATTTCTTTTTTCAAAAAGATAAGAAAAAATATTTGATTGAGAGAAACCATGATCTTGCGTCGGTAACATATCACAGTCTTCTAGGAATGCTGAGTGACAGAGTTGAAAGAATAAAATCTCTTTTGTTAGATTGGAGTACGAAAATAAATTTGAATAAATCAGACTGCATTACTCTGGCTGATGTTTCGAAGAATGATCTTGTAACTCTCATGGTAAATGAGTTTCCTGAACTTCAGGGGACTATGGGAAAATATTATTATTTATCTGAAGGGGGAAAGTTACATATTGCTGAAGCAATTGAGGACCAATACAAGCCAAGATATTCAGGGGATAATCTTCCCAAGAGCAAATTAGGAAAATCACTTGCACTGGCTGACAAGTTTGAAACGATTGCTGGTCTTATTAGTATTAATTTACTGCCAAGCGGTGATAAAGATCCATATGCAATGAGACGAAGTGCCCTAGGAATAATCAATATTCTCATGTCGGAGCGTTTCAACACTAACCTTAGTTATTTAATTGAATCATCATTGAGTATATTTATTTCAGATAGAGAAAAAAAAGAAGATGCAATAAAAAAAATGAGTCGATTTATTTCCGACCGTATATTTTTCTTATTCAAGGACAAGGGTAATAGGCCTGACTGTATCATGGCATGCATGAAATTTTGTCATGTCGATATCTATCACTTTCCCCACTTACTAAAAGAACTCGAAAAAGTAGCGATTGATGATGATTCTCGAGATTTATTTTTAATTAATAAGAGAATTAAAAATATTTTAGAAAAAGCAGGGGTAAATAAGGAGGGGTTTGATGCCATAGATCAAAACTTATTAATAGATCAAGCTGAAAAAGATTTATTCCTAATTTCAAATAATTTACGTGATCAAATTAGTGATCAAATTTCTCATAATAAATTTGATAAATACCTACAGTCCTGTGAAGAATTTAAAAAGCCCATTGAAATTTTTTTTGAAAATATCATGGTTAATGTTGACGAAAAAGCCATTAAAAATAACCGGATTTTTTTACTTTCACACGTTTATACCATTATGAATCAACTAATCGATTTGTCGTTGGTATCCAAGGGTCGTAATGAGTAAGCGTCTGATTATTCTGGATAGAGATGGTGTGATAAATCATGATTCTCCAAATTACATTAAAAGTCCTAACGATTGGCATCCGATACCTGGGAGTATAGAGGCTATCGCTAAAATGAGAGCAAAGGGATGGAAAATTGCGATTGCGACTAATCAATCTGGAGTTGGTCGAGGCATCATACAAATGGTAGATTTATTCAGTATTCACGCAAAATTGCTTAGTTCAGTTAGACAATATGGCTCTGATATTGATTGTATTTTTTTCTGTCCACATCGTCCTAACCAAAACTGCTCCTGTAGGAAACCAAAACCAGGGATGTTTTTAGAAATAACAAAACGATTCGGTATATCTGGGAACTCTTGCGTTACAGTTGGGGACTCTCTCCGTGATTTAAAGGCAGCAGAAGCGGTCTCAGCGAGATCAATACTAGTCTTGACTGGAAATGGGGAAAGAACGTTAATGGAACACAAGTCCGGCCTCAATCTAATGCCTTGTAAGGTTCAAATAGAAAATGATCTCAGTTCTTTAGCTGAAAAAATTAGTTAATGTTCATTTTCCGTTCAATAATATTCTTTTTATTTCAGGTTTTTTCCCTTTTTTTTTGGGGAATACTAGTAATAGTGATAATACCCTTCCTGAATTTAAAAACGCGATATTCAATAACAATGCTTTGGCCAAAATTAAACCTAAAGGTTGCCGATAAGCTAATTGGAATTAAATGCGAAGTGCGAGGATCTCAAGTCATTGATCGTAACTTAAATTCAAATATTATTTTATGCAGCAATCACCAAAGTACCTGGGAAACTTTTTTCATCGCGTCCTGTTTAAA
Source organism: uncultured beta proteobacterium (assembly GCA_902625535.1). Classification (GTDB taxonomy): domain Bacteria; phylum Pseudomonadota; class Gammaproteobacteria; order Burkholderiales; family Burkholderiaceae_A; genus UBA7377. The sequence goes on from CACOBT010000007.1 coordinate 13,355, forward strand.
GAAGCAAGTTTGTTTCATCTTTAAACGAGAACTACTTTTCATTCCATTTTTTGGGTGGGGAATTTTTTTGCTGGATATGATCCATATAAATCGAAGAACGGGAAGAAATGCTATTCATACAATAATCAATGAAGCTCCTAACCAATTTGCTCAAGGAAGGTGGTTAGTTTTTTTCCCAGAGGGGACACGGGTTTCTATATCAGAAAAGAAACGCTATAAAATTGGTGCAGCGGTCATAGCCAGTGAACTAGGGGTTCCTATAATTCCAATCGCACATAATGCAGGGAAACTCTGGAAAAAAAATGCTTTTATCAAAAGACCTGGAACAATCATAGTAAAGTTTGGAGATGAAATTTATCCTGAAGGTAAAAGACCCGACCAAATCATCTCTCTGGTTAAAGACCGTATTGAAAAATTGAAAAGCGAAATAAATTAATTTAATTTATTTCTAAAAATGAGATTTGCCAGTTTTATGAAATCAGAGATCGGAACCTCTTCAGCACGATCCGTAGGATCAATCCCCACACTCATCAACTCCGGCTCAGAAGCAAAACCGTTTAAACAATTTTTTATCATCTTCCTTTTCATGGAAAACGATCTTCTAATCACTTCAAAGAGGACGTTTTGGTCTAAAACTCGTTTTTCGTACTTGTCGTTAGGTAACATTTTAATCACAGAAGAATGTACATTTGGAATAGGTTTGAAATTGTCAGGCGTTACATCGATAACTTTCTCAACATCATAAAATAGTTGAATCAAGACGGAAAGCCTACCATACTCTTTGTTTTTTGGTGTAGCAATTATTCGATCTACAACCTCTTTCTGAAGCATTAAAAACTGATCCTGAATAAGCCGTCTAGACTTAAGTAACTTGAAAAGTATCTGTGACGAAATATAGTAGGGTAAATTACCTAAAATTCTCACTCTCCCATGCCTTAGAGAACTTCTTAAATAGGTATTGAGATCAAATTTCAGTATGTCCCCATATAGTATTTCAACATTAGGTTGCGGGAATTTTTTTTTCAACAACGGAATAAGTTCTTTGTCTTTTTCGAGTGCTGTAAGCTCAAAACTGCATTCTGTGTTGGAGATTATTGAGCCCGTTAGTGCACCCTCGCCCGGACCAATTTCAAATAAAAAATCGTTGGCCCGAATATGCAGGTGAGAAATTATACAATCTGTAATGTGGGTATTTATTAAAAAATTTTGGCCCAAATGCCTCTTCATCAGGGGTAAACCTAGATTTTTTTGTCTATAAAGCTGTTAGCCCTCATGTCCGATATCCATTCACGTACAACTTCTTTAATGCGTTTTTCCCTGATAAGATTCTTTGCAAGAGTTAACTTACGCTCAGGGCTCACTTTCTCTTGCACCCTATCCATAACCATTATTAGATGATAACCGAATGGTGTTCGAACTGGATTACTTATTTCGCCAGGAGCTAATGTCAAAGCCTCTCTTTCAAAACTGGGAACGTAATCCCCCTGGTAGACCCATCCTAAGTCACCGTTATTTTTCGCTGATTTTTCGTCATCTGAAAATCTTTTTGCAAAACTCTCGAACGGTTCTCCTGCCAGAACCCTATTTTTAATTTCCTTCAATGACTCAAACGCGGCCTTCTCATCATCTCTTTCATTAACTCGTTTTAATATATGTTTCACCCTATACTTAATAATCTTATCTCTGATCACGGTAGATCTGCGGTCCACAACATAAAGAATGTGAAACCCACTTTTGCTTTCAATTATCTCAGAGTAGGTCCCCGTTTTAAGTTCTATAACGTGATTAAGAAATATTTCAGGGATTCGATCATATTTTTTCCAACCCCAATCCTCAAATTCGAATCTCTTATGTTGTCTGATTTCAGAATTCCCATTCTTTTCACTGATTAACGATTCTAATATTTTTTCAGCAGATCTTTTTGAAGTCTCTCTGCTAATTTCACTGTTGAAAGGGACCTTAAGATGCATGATAGCTATCTCTCCCGATGACAAGTTAAATTCCACTTCCGTAGACAAAAAATTTTCCGCCTCTGCGTCGGATACATACAGCTTCTGATCTAGCTCTCTATCTCGTAACCGAGTAAGTAACACATCAGTCTCTAATTTAGCTTTGAAATCCTCATAACTAATTCCGGCTTCCCGTAATTTTTCCCTAAGCCCTTCCACCGTCAGTTCCTGATTGCCAGCAATATCTTCGAATATCGTGGAAATAGTATCAGAATCAACCGATATATTGAGACGTTTTGCTCTTTGAACTAGAATTTTTTCATCTATCATTTTTTCCAAAACAGCATTTTTTTGTGCATCCGAAAATCCCCGGTAATCTCTCACCGTCAAACTTTGTATTGCTATATTTGCTTGTAACTCACTTTCTAATATCGCTTCTCCGTTCACCACTGCAATAACCCGATCGATGATAACCGGCTCTGCATTCACTGCCTGAAATATATTCAAAATGGTCCAGTAAACGATTGTAAGCATTTTCCTACCCATAAAAATCTCAATCATCGAAAATTATCAAAACTTGATGGCATGGGCTTTAGCTGATTGATCCTTCTGTAATTTGGAATTCCACGTTTAAGTGCATTTAGTGGATCAGCACCAACCCTCGCGATACCATTTAACTCAATTTGAAAAAACAAGGCATTAGTAGCTTCCGTTGAACCGGTTACATAACGCTGAGCTACTAGTCTTGAGACCCAACAACCTCCATTGTACTCCAACCCAAAGAGAGCTTCCACTAATCCGGGCGGCTGATTGCCTGACGCCTCGCTTCTACTTTGGAAAGAGTAGTTATATCTACCTACAGCATACCAATTATTTGATACCGGAGTTTGGAATGCTAAATCAGCCGAATCTACGGAGTTTCTGGTGAACCTGTAATCAAACGATATTGCTCGACCTGGCTTGGGCGAGAATCGAACACTAACGATTTGATTTTGCCAAAGCCCTAACTTTCGGGTGTACTGCCCCAGCGCTGATATAGAAAGATTCCCTGAAGCCTTAACACCAGTTTCAAAAAAAAGATCTGACTCGTCATCCTCCCTAACGGGTTGACCAGGAAGTACCACTCTTTGCCTATCAAAATAATATCGTTGTGCAACCGAGGCTCGCACTCGTTCAAACCCATTTCCGTCTAAAAATCTCGTTGTCAGAGCGGCGGTAAGAAAATTTTTATCTGCTACTCTGTCATCACCAAAAAAACTAGTTTCGGAGAGTAGTTGAGCTAAACTTGATGTCACACTGCTTGTATCAAAAACTGGAAAATCATCTTGGTTATGGTACGGTGTAAAGGCGTAAAAAAGCATCGGTTCGACAGTGTTAGTGTACATGTTTCCCCTAAATTTTGATTTTCTCTCAAGGGCAGAGGATAACTCCAAACTTATTCCCGGAACCAATCTTTCGTACGAATTTTTACTACCGTCTATGTTATTTGCATAAACTCCCAAGAGAGGTTGATCAATTTTGAACCTCTTAGCAGTCTCGGATGAATTGCCATCTTTGGATTTGCTGTAAAGTGTATAGTGTATGTTAGATGCTGGAACCAGCTTTACAGCTCCTAGATTGAATGGCGTCGAAAAACTAACCTTTCCAATAAATCGTGTACCATCTGTCAAAGAAGGATGTGTGAAATGCGTAGCCTCAGCCGCCAGCGTCATATCCATTTCTTTGTGGCCAATTGAAACATCCGTACTTTTGCTAAAAGTTAATTTCGGACTCCACTCATATGGAGGCAAAATCGGTGCTCCAGGGTCTTGTAAAACTTGATACCCCTGATAGCCACCCTGATAGGCCCAACCATTCAAGTTTCCATTAATTTGAATGGTAGTCGGTAATATTCTTTGAGATGCGGCTAAAACTGACGCGCCAAAATCAGCAAAATAATCGTTATCTGATACTCTATTCAAATTTAAAGAAATGCTTGTTTGGGCTGGCAGACTATATCGCACGGAAGCTCTTCCGAGCCACCTGTCTTCACCAGCAATCTTGTCTGAAGGCAAAACCTGCAAGCCAACCTCTGTGTAATAATCTATCCCTAGAAGACGTAGGTCTGCCCCCACTTGAACTCCTCGACGGCCAACCAACCTTGGATAAAAAGTTAGGTCTCTATTTGGCGCAATATTCAAATAATAAGGAACTGTAAGATCCAAACCTAATTTTGAATTTACAGAAAATGTAGGAGCAAGAAGCCCAGATTTTCTTTTTCCTGATATTGAAAACGATAAATTTCCTACCGGTATCAATTCCGAATTATTCCAATACAACGAGGTGCCTTCCGTTCTTGCCACAGAACGTACATCATCTACGATTATTGTAGAGGACCTCAATTCCCAGGCAGGCCTATCAGCAGGACATGTTGTGAATGTGGCACCGCGGAGAATTATCTCCTTCGGACGAATGAATTCTACCCTATCAGCTTTTCCTCTTCCATTAATCCTTGTGAAATCGTATCTAACATCCTCAAAAAATCCCTGCATCGTCAATGGATTCAACGAGAGACGAGGCCCAGTATATAACTCTCCTTCCCTAAAGAAAGTAACATCTCCTACAGCATCTAACTCACTATTCACAAGATCATAAACTAATTTATCGGCACTCAAACTGATACCTGACTTTCTATACTGAGCACTATTTTCTACAATTATTTTGTCGTCAATTTGGCCTGTTATTTTCTCCCCAAGCAAATAACTTGGACCAATAATGTCTGGGCTAAGCTTCAAAGTTAAATCAGAATCTATCCTTAGTTCAAAATTAGAACTTAAAATCGAATCCGGATTATCTGCATTAGTCTCTCCAGAAACTTTTTTTTGTATACTAAATACGCATACTATAATAAATATAATGCTATTGAGAAAAAACCGGTAGGTAATCATCGCTATCTTTATACTTTATCACTTATTAACATAACTTGACTAAACCATTGACCGAGAGCAAGAACGATATCCGATTATCCCAAGCGAAAAAATGGATAGATTCATGTATTTTAAAAGACTGCCAAACTTATCATATAGCCCCTATATCATCCGATGCGTCTTTCCGTAGATATTTTAGAATAACTGCATCAAGTCTTGATCGTCCTCTAATTCTAATGGACTCCCCCCCGGAAAAGGAGCCTATACAAAAATTTTTGTCTCGAGCAGCAATCTTTAGTGAGCTGAAAATAACCATTCCGACAATATATGCTCAAAATCTTCCAAATGGTTTTCTAATTATTGAAGATTTTGGAGATACGACACTCCTGAAGGAGATTGCAAAAAGTAAGAAACCCGTAGAGCTCCTATTTTCAACGATCGACATATTACTTCAAATTGAATCCGAATATCAAAAAAAGAAAAAAATTTGTGATCGGATTATCGAATCTTTCTCGGAAGAAGAACTGCTAGATGAGTTAAATCTTTTTCGGGATTGGTATGTTGGCACCCACTTAAATCAGAGTTATAAATCTTTTTCCAATAAAGATTTTAAGAACTTTTGCTATCTCTTAACCTCATCAATATTGAGAGAACCGAAGATACTCATTCATAGAGACTTTCACAGCAAAAATCTTATGTATATTCAAGAATTAAAAAAAATTGGTGTTATCGATTTCCAGGATGCGGTTATAGGCCCGCTTACATATGATTTGGTATCCCTCTTGAAAGATGCTTACGTTAATTATGACGAAGATACTGAGCATGCATGCCTAAGTTATTTTTATAGAAAAATGACGGAGCGTGGGATTCTAAAAAAAGATTTTGAATCTTTCAAAAAGTCCTACGACTACACGGCAATTCAGAGGAACATAAAAATCATTGGTATATTTTGCAGGCTGAAATATCGAGACAAAAAGGACAACTATATGACTTTTATCACAAAATTGATTCATCGAACCCATTCAATTAGTAAAAAATACACCGAATTAAGTTTCATCACAAATTTTTTCAGAGGAATCCTTAATAATCCTTTAAACTAATTCAGATGAATGCAATGATACTCGCTGCTGGAAGAGGGAATAGATTAATGCCTCTCACAAAACACATTCCGAAACCGCTTATAAAAATCAACGGTAAATCAATATTAAGGCAACAACTTGATGGACTTCACAACGCAGGATTTCTTAACGTAGTTATAAATATTTCATACCTGGGTCACTTGATTCTCAAAGAATTTGGTTATCGACACAAGGGTTTAAATATTTCTTATTCTTTCGAACCATCCCAGCCTCTTGAAACTGCGGGTGGCATCGCTTTTGCAAAGCCATGGAGACTTCTAGGTCAACCATTTCTAGTAATAAATTCCGATATCATATGCGACTGGCCACTGAGTAAGGCCCTTAGAATATCATCCGATGGTTTCCTTAAAAAAAAACTTGCTTATCTAGTTTTGACGAGTAGTATGTCACATCATGGAGACTTTTATCTTTCTAAAAACACGGTATTTAATACAGTAGGTGATCAATCTACAAATAGGTCACATAAACTTACCTTTACCGGTATTGGGATTTATCGGCCGGAATTTTTTAATGGTGTGAGACGGGGAACGTCCCGTAGCCTCAGGGATGTCCTCATTCCCGCAATCGGCGAGGGATTAGTGATGGGAGAGTACCACGATGGAATTTGGGAGGACATAGGCACAAAAGAAAACCTTAAAAGAATCGAAAATATCTATAAAAGTCGGGAGGAAAAAGTTGACGAGAGAAATTAAAAAAAAATCTTTGTCTAGAACGATAAATTACGAGAAATTTAAAAAACGAAGACTTGTACTAAAAAAGAATTTGCAACAAATAACTGCTGGTAAACCGTTTACTGCGATTCTACACTCTGGTCTGGAAGTTAGCAGGAATGGTGATGTCTTCTATCCATTTAGATGCGATAGCAACTTTTACTATCTCACAGGCTTTAATGAGTCGAATGCCTGGATGATGATGTATTCAGACGGAAAGCGACAATACGAAGAAATAATAATATCAAAAACTAAAGATAAAACAAAAGAGTTATGGGATGGTGACATAATTGGACAAGAGAAAGCAAAAAAAAAGTATTTGTTTGATAAAGCGTACTCTATCGAAGTAGTTGATCAAACAGTAATTTCTAAACTGGAATTATCTCAATGTATTTTCTTTCCTATCTCTGACAGAAACTTCTCGCGAACGGTTTCTGACTGGTTATCCAAATTGACACGTAAAAAGCGCATGGGAATTGATAACCCAGATCACTTAGGTGACTTAAGCCGGATACTTGAAAATCAGCGAGTGGTAAAAGATTTATACGAATTGAAAATTATGAAAAAGGCAGCAAGTATTTCGGCCGCTGCGCACATAGAAGCCATGAAAGTTTCTAAACCCGGTCTAAAAGAATTTGATATCGAAACTGAGTTATTGCGGGTTTTTCGGAATAATGGAGCGTATGATGTTGCATATCCCTGCATCGTTGCAGGTGGACCTAATGCATGCGTTCTTCATCATAAAGCAGGATCTAGGCTATTACAAAAAAATGATCTAGTACTTATTGATGCTGGATGCGAGTTACAAGGGTATGCGTCTGACATAACAAGGACGTTTCCAGTGTCCGGTAAATTTACAGAAGCTCAAAAACTCATATATGAGATTGTTCTACAAGCTCAGAAAGATGCTATTCAAAAGATCAAAGTAGGGAAAAAGTATGCCACCCCTCACGATGCAGCTGTAAGATCTATAACCAAAAACTTGATAGATGCAGGTCTAATTAAGAACAAAAGTGTTGATGAAGCAATTGAAAAACGAGATTATCAGAGATTTTATATGCACAAAACAGGCCACTGGCTAGGATTAGATGTTCATGATGTTGGTTCTTACGATACCACCTTTAAAGAAAATATGGTCTTGACTGTCGAGCCAGGAATATACATACGCCCATCTAAAGATATTCCTCGCGAATTTTGGAATATAGGGATTAGAATAGAGGACGATGTAGTTGTAAAAGAAGAAGGATGTGAACTTATTAGCAGAGGTGTGCCAGTTGAACTAAATGAAGTAGAAAAACTTGCAAGTCTATAAAAACCGCAATTCATAAAATGATAACGAGATCACCAAAAAATGATAAACCCCCGTTGGAGGAAACGCTAGTTGAATGTCTCGATATATACTTTCAGCGGCTAGGAGAACAAAAGCCTCATGCTGTTTTAGCGATGGTTACCGAGGTTATTGAAAAACCAACGATTGTTTACGTGATTAAAAAAACTGGGGGCAATATATCAAAAGCAAGTGAGATACTTGGCGTAACGAGGGCGACCCTGCGAAAAAAAATATCAAAGTATAAAATCGAGAATGGCAGACCCTTAAAATGAAAAATGTTAATAATGCTCTTTTATCTGTTTACGACAAGAGAGGCTTAGAGGCTTTCGCAAAAGGACTTGTGGAACAAAATATCAATATCATATCGACAGGCGGAACCGCCAATATCCTTGAGCAAAAAGGAATAAAAACCACTAAGGTTGAGGAGATTACCAATTTCCCCGAAATTTTGGATGGAAGGGTAAAAACCCTAAATCACAAAATTCACGGTGGAATTCTAGCGAAACGGGACAATAAGGAGCATTTAAAAGTATTGACTAACTTAGAGATTCCGATGATAGATCTAGTTGTTGTTAACCTTTACCCATTTGAGGACATCCGAAAGCAGTCTGTTGGAGATGAAAACAAAATTATTGAGGGAATTGACATTGGAGGATCAACCTTAATAAGGGCTGCGGCGAAGAACTTCCGTGACGTAATTGTAGTTGTTGATCCCGAGGACTATGCATCGATTTTGGACCAGATAAGACAAAAAAATTCCCTGCTCAGCTTTCGAAAAGAGTTGGCTAAGAAAGCCTTTCAACACACCTGCTATTACGATGCTGCTATCTCAGATTATTTTTTTTGTGATGAAGAAAAAGTGTCCAATACTCAATCACACGATGGGCTAGAATCTGAATCTATACTAATACACCTAAGAAAAGTTCAGAGATTAAAATACGGAGAAAATCCACATCAGAGGGCAAACGTCTATGTAAACTTGTGTGAAAATAAAAATTCAACTATTCTCGAAAGTCAGGTTCAAGGAAATGAAATTTCATTTAATAATTTGCTCGATATCGAAACAGCTTTCCAGTGCGTCAGTGCAGTGAAGGAAAAATGCTGTACGATTGTAAAACACAACAATCCCTGTGGTGCAGCTATTGGAAATAATTCGTTGGACGCTTTTCAAAAAGCCAAAGAATGCGACCAGATTTCTTTTTTTGGTGGGGTCGTTGCATTTAACCATGAGATTGATGAGGAATTAGCTAAATTACTTACGAGTTTTTTTTTGGAAGTCGTTATAGCTACTAATATTACCGCCGGTGCGAAAACACTCTTTAGGAAGAAAAAGAATTTGAAAGTTTTTTCCCACCCGGTTCTTTCGCAAAATAAACCGGCTCTATTAGATATTCGTAAACTTAATGAACTATATCTTGTCCAGGAATCTGATGGCTTTGGGTTGGAAAAATCAATTGATCTTTGTGACAACGAGTTGACATCCGTTACATCAAAAGTTCCTTCAGCCAAGCAAATCAGAGATGCTCGCTTCGCATGGCATATTGCAAAATTTGTTAAGAGTAACGCGATAGTACTGTGTAAAGATCTTAAAACTATCGGCATAGGTGCCGGTCAAACGAGCAGGATTGACGCCACTAGAATCGCAATAAAAAAAGCATTAGATAACGGTTTTGATCTTAAGGATGCGGTGGTTGCATCCGATGCATTTTTCCCTTTCAAGGATAATATTGAGGAAATTGCAACCAGCGGTGCCTCATGTATTATACAACCAGGAGGATCAATTAAAGATGAGGAGGTCGTAGCCACTGCTCAAAAGCTCGGTGTGAGCATGATCATGACCAAAATGCGTCATTTTAGGCATTAGAATGGTTATTCTCGGCATAGATCCCGGCTTACGTAACACAGGATTTGGTGTAATCGAGTTAAAAAAAAATTTGGTTACTTACATTTCAAGTGGCACAGTAAGCTCTCAAAGTAACGATACAAATGCGGATAGATTAAAAGATATTTTCATGGGTGTAACAGAGGTAATCCGAAGCTACGAACCAAAGTACGCTGTAATGGAAAAAGTGTTTGTTAACACCAACCCAAAAACAACATTGGCTTTGGGGCAGGCTAGAGGTGCCTCATTGACGGCGATAGCCTTGGAAAAAATCCCTCTTCTTGAATTAAGTTCGAATGAGATAAAAAAATCTGTTGTTGGAAACGGACATGCTACAAAATCGCAAATGCAATTTATGGTAAAAAATCTGTTAAATCTTAATAAAGAAGTTTGTCAGGACGCTTCTGATGCTCTTGCAAGTGCAATTACTCTTTCGCATAGGTTAAAATTAAGACACCATGATCAACCGAATTTCGGGAACAATTATTGAAAAGAATCCTTCGGCGATAGTTTTAAACGTTGGAGGAATAGGTTATGAAATAGGGATTCCAGTTAGTACTTTTTCAAAGTTACCGCAAATCGGAGAAAAAACACTATTATTCACCCATCTTTACATCAGAGAAGATTCTCATCAACTTTTCGGCTTTCTTGAAAAGCTGGAGAGAGATTTGTTTGGCAAGATCATCAAAGTGAGCGGAATCGGTCCTAGAGTTGGGATGGCAATCTTATCTACTATTTCCCCGATCGACTTAGTAAGCTATGTAGAGAGTAGAAATGTAGAAAATTTGTGTCAAATTCCTGGAATAGGAAAAAAAACCGCAGAGCGAATGATTTTAGAATTAAACGGAAAAATTGGACAGGCATCCAAACCGCACAATAATGATAATGATGAACTAGTACACGCATTGTTATCGCTTGGGTACTCAGAAAAGGAGGTGAGGTCGACAGTTTCAGCCATTGAGTATAAGCTATCGATACAGGAAAAAATTAAAAAAGCCTTGAAATTATTATCCGGTTAAAGAAATGATTAGATACAACGATAACGAATCAGGTAAACGAACTATAGTTGCCGAATCGCCAAATCAGCGCGAAGAAAAACTTGAGAAGGCGTTGAGACCTAAAAAACTTGATGACTATGTCGGACAGGAAAAGATCGTTGAGCAGATTAGAATAACAGTTCAAGCGGCCACAATGAGGAGTGAACCTGTTGATCACATACTCCTATTTGGTCCTCCAGGATTAGGAAAAACGACGCTAGCTCATATTTTAGCGGAGGAAAGAGGCGTAGATTTGAAGACAACATCGGGTCCAGTTTTGGAACGAGCAGGTGATCTAGCTGCAATATTAACGAACTTAGATAAAAATGATATTTTGTTCATAGACGAAATACACAGGGTCCCAACTGTAATAGAAGAAAAGCTTTACCCAGCTCTAGAGGACTTTAGTTTGGATATAATGCTAGGGGATGGACCCGGCGCGAAATCCGTTCAAATGCCTCTACAACCATTTACTTTAGTTGGTGCTACAACTAAGGCCGGAATGCTTACCAATCCTCTACGCGATAGGTTTGGCTTGATCTTAAGATTGCAATTTTATACCGCAACAGAATTAAAAAAAATTTTGGAAAGATCCGCATCGTTATTAGGAGCAGATTATACAGATTCCGGAATAGGCGAAATTGCGAACAGATCAAGAGGAACTCCACGTATTGCAAATAGGTTGCTTAGGAGAGTACGTGATTACGCACAAGTAAAGTCAAACTCAGAAATATCTCAAAAAAATGCGTGTTTGGCCCTTGATTCATTAGACATAGACCAAATTGGATTTGATTCATTAGACCATATGTTAATGAGTGCCATTATTGACAAATTTGATGGTGGTCCTGTTGGTGTTGAGAATTTAGCAGCCTCGCTTGGAGAAACAAAAAATACGATAGAGGATATTATCGAGCCATATCTTATTCAACAAGGATACCTACAACGCACACAAAAAGGCAGAGTCGCTACAAAAATTGGATTGGAACATTTTTCGAATAATGATTTTAAATTAAAGGAGAAATCTTTTTCTTTGGGGTATGGTGACAGTGCTACACAAGTTAAAGAAAGTTGAAAATGATCGATAATGAGTTATCAATAGTTTTTCTAATTATAAATGCAAGTTTGCCTGTTCAGTTTGTAATAGCAGTTTTAGCAGGTATTTCAATAGTTTCGTGGGGTATTATAATCTCGAAGTTCCTAGTTTTCCGTCGAGCAAAGAAATCTTCTTCTGAGTTTGAAAATGAATTTTGGTCTGGAGGAGAACTTATGGATCTAATGGGTAAAATTGAAAGCAGACAAATTCAGGGCGAGATGCCACGTATTTTTAAGTCAGGTATGACTGAGTTTAGGAAGAGTGTTAACCAAGGTAATCTCCAGACCGAAGCTATTATAGACAACACAAGAAGAGCTCTGAAAGCAGCAACTTTTAAAGAGATTGATGAGCTAGAAAATAAACTTCCTTTTCTAGCTACGGCAGGCTCCGTTTCTCCATACATAGGTTTATTTGGAACTGTTTGGGGAATAATGCAAGCTTTCTTATCCCTAGCTAATATCGAACAAGCAACCTTAGCAAATGTTGCCCCTGGAATTGCAGAAGCGTTAATTGCAACCGCCATAGGATTGTTAGCCGCAATTCCAGCTGTAATAGCCTTTAACAATTTATCTACTAAGCTGGAGAGTCTTTCTTCTAAATTTGACACTTTTATTGAAGAGTTCTCAAATATATTACAAAGGCAGATTTAAATGTCAATGCGAATCAAGAAATTAAGACGAGGGAAAATAATTAGCGAAATTAACGTCGTTCCTTACATAGATGTTATGTTAGTTTTACTAGTTATATTTATGGTAACAGCTCCCTTGATTACGACGGGTATTCTTAATCTTCCAGAAGTTAGCAAAACAGCGCCTAAGAAAGAGAATATAGTCACTATAGAGATAAGAAAAAACGAATCAATAAAAATAAAATTACAAAATGACAGGGTCGGAACAACAGTGACCAAATCAACCCTACTGGAAAATATTAGACGTATCCAGTCATCCTCTGGAGATAGTGCCGTTGTGATATCAGCGGAAAAAAATGTACCTTATAATATTGTTCTTGAGACAATTGAAACACTGCATGTCGGGGGATTTAATCGTGTCGGCTTATTGGTAAAAAAGAAAAGATAACTTATTTAATCTATATAAAAAAGTGAGTGATCATCACACGACAACGAGCAATTATTTTCTTACAGGGATAATGGTTTCCGCGATCATACATATAGGCGGTTTTTACGCGGTTTATCTTTTTCTTCGTTCTTCCAAACCGGAAATTGTATATGTACAGGCCGAACTATGGTCTGGAGAATATGGAGCGATTTCGCCAATCCAAAATGATACCCCAGGATTGAATGCTCCAAAGCGGGATAGTGCGCCTCCTAATCAGCAAAATAATCAAAATTCTGCAGTTAAAGAGTCAAGGGGAGATGAAATAGGATTAGAAAAACAAAGAAAAGAAAAACTAGCCAAAGAAAAATTAGCCAAAGAAAAATTAGCCAAAGAAAAAGCAGAAAAACAAAGAAAAGAAAAACTAGCCAAAGAAAAATTAGCCAAAGAAAAAGCAGAAAAAGAACGAGTAATAGCTCAGCAAAGAAGCGAGGAAGTTAAACGGTTAAAAAATGCACTGGCTGGGATGAATCTAAATGAGGTCCCAAAAGGTGGGAATAACAATAAAACAGTTGCAGGGGTTGAAGGAGGATCTGAAGATGGGAAAAGGATGGGGGAATTGGCAGACTATGCCGAGCAAATACGTTCAAAAATTCGAAGAAAAATCATCTTTGATTTAAGAAAAGTTGCTGGAAATCCGAAAGTTGTCTTTACGGTCGAAAGGGCTAATGGACGTTACGAAAAAATTCGATTAAAAAAAAGTAGTGGTAATCTTAAGTGGGATAGTGCAGTAAAGGATGCTATCAAACGCTCTGTTCCGTTACCAAATCCAACCGGAGATGACATGCTGGTATTACCAAACGAATTGCTACTATCATTCACCCCACGAGATTAAACATTAACATTGAATATTTATCTTAAAACTAATATAACTTGAGATGTTTAGTTATTAGTCCTAAAATCAGAGACATGAAATTAAGATACGCCTTATACCTATTTCTGTATTTTTTTAGTAACTTGACCGGCTCTCTCCATGCGCAGTCGTTAAGTATTGAAATTACCGGAGTTGGACAGACTCAGATGCCAATTGCACTAGCACCTTTTTCTGCAAAGAATAATAAGGAATATGACTTTCGAAAAACTCTTGATGACGTTATACAGGCAAATTTAAGGAGAACGGGAGCATTTAATTTGTTACCGTTACCACCTCAAGACCCCGACTTGCGTCATGATCTTGAACTTTCTCCTGGTTTTTTTGATACATGGAAAAATTTGGGAACACATGCCCTCGTTGTTGGTACTCTGGAGGAACGCCCTAAAACAAAAAAAATTATTACAAGCTTTAGGGTTTTGGATACACTACGCTCTCTAGATCTCGGAGGATTGTCTCTACAAAGTACCCACGGAACTACTGAAGCCAGGACAGTTGCACACAAAGTCTCTGATTTTATTTTTGAGTCTCTAACGGGTGAACCTGGGTTTTTTTCAACCAGAATTGCGTACGTTGTGAGAAAAAATATGAGTAACCACACTCTTATGATTTCCGACTCTGATGGGTTTAATGAAAGACCCGCTCTAAAATCTTCGACGCCAATAATTTCTCTGGCCTGGTCGCCGAAGGGCGATAAGCTCGCCTATGTGTCTTTTGAAACAGGCAAACCGGTAATTTTCATCCATCGGCTATCGACTGGCAAAAGGTCGATTCTCGCCAACTATAAGGGTTCAAATAGTTCCCCAGCGTGGTCTCCCGATGGTAAGGTCCTCGCATTTGTCCTCACCAAAGACGGTACGTCCCAGATATACACATCTTCTTCAGTTGGGGAAAATCTTAAAAGGATTACTAGAGTCCGCGCTATTAACACTGAGCCAAGCTTTTCCGCTGATGGTAGCCGGATTTTTTATACTTCTGACCAGGGAGGGAGCCCTCAGATTTATTCGATAAATTCCCAGGGTGTTGGCCGGCCTAAGCGCATAACTTTTAATCGCAAATATAACGCAAGACCTGTGGCCGGTCCAAACGGATCCTTTTTATCATACGTAACACAAATCGATGGTAAATTCGTGGTCGCGGTTAGGAATTTAATAAGTAATGAAGAAAGAATATTGAGTAGAGGACCCCGCGATGATTCACCAAGCTTTGCACCTAATGGAAATTGGCTCATTTTTTCAAGTACAATAAGGGGAAGAGAAATCCTTTCTGCTGTTTCGGTTGACGGAAAAGTTAAAACTAGACTGTCCCTTGAATCTGGAAATATCAGAAGCCCAGCATGGGGAAACATTCCTTAACGAGTTATTTGGATATCTACTTAAACGTGAAAAATTTTATTTTCGACGAAAAAAATAAAAACATATCAACAAAATTTATTTTGTTAATGATTCTATCATTGGCAGGCTGCTCATCAATTGATTTAGATGGGAATGAAGATAGTCTTTATTCCGCGCCCATCAAAACTTCTGAAAACAGAGAAAAATTAAGTAATGATGACGATAACAAAGTTAACAATTCTTCAATAATTTCATCGCAAAATCTAACACCGAAAACCATTCCAAAAGTGTCTTTAGAAAACTATGGTGATTTTGAACCTGCTGTTTATTTCGACTATGATCAATTCAACGTCAAATCTGTTTACATCGACATTATAAAAAAAATAGCTCAAGTAATGAGAGAAGATCTTAAATTAAATGTAATGCTTGAGGGACATTCGGATGAAAGGGGCACTAGGGAATACAACGTGGCATTGGGACACAAAAGAGCCGAGTCTGTTGCAAAAGCATTGGAAGCGGAAGGGATTGATCGTAAACGTATGGATACAGTTAGTTTTGGGGAAGAAGATCCTGAAGATAATACCCAAAATGAAGACGGGTGGGCCAAAAATAGACGGTGTGACTTAATTTTAAAGAGGGGAATACAATAAGTGACTAAACTTTATTCTATCTTAGCAAGATCATCAATAATATTGTTTATTGGATTTCTTCAAACTAATTCTTTTGCTTTCATCGAAGATTCTGATGCCAGGAGGGAAATTCTTAAAATGCGAGAGCAAATAAAGACGTTAGAAAAATCTATTAAAGAATCCCAAAATCTCATTAATAGTTATAAAGGGGGTCAAATAATACTACTGAACCAGATCGAGGAACTTAACAAAGAATTAGCTAGATTTCGAGGATTTTCTGAAGAGTTTACAGAAAATGCAACACGTACAGAGGAACGTATTTCAGGATTTGAAGAGAGGATCGTCGAAATATTCGATAGACTAACCGCACTTGAGCCGAAAACTGTCTCTCTCATGGGCCAGGAATTTTTAGTTAAGGATGAAGAAAAAATCTTATACGAGAAAGCTGCGAAATCGATATCCGATGGTAAATATAAACAGGGGGTTAATCTTTTTTCACAACTGCGAAAAAATTATCCCTCCTCCCCACTAATTGCATTTGCCCTGCACTCGGAAGGTGTGGGTAATTACGTTTTAAAAAATCATGTCGCGGCCATTACTTCGCTAAAGTTACTAAAGAAAAAATACTCAAATTATCCTAAATTACCTGAGGCAATGCTGACGTTGTCCGCCGCATTGGTAGAGACGAAAAAAAATAATGAAGCTACAAAAATACTTAACGAAATTATAGAAAAAACACCTTCTACAGATGCAGCATTGACAGCAAAAGAAAGATTAAAAGCGCTATCGAAAAGATGATCTATGGACATAGCTTCGGTTAAGCTAGCGATATTATTTTCAGGATTACTACTGGGTATCGTTTTTGGTTTTGCTTGTCAACGTTCGCGCTTTTGCTTCCTAGGTGTGATATCTGACATATACGTCTACGGGAATCCAGGAAGACTAACCTTATATTTATTAACACTTATCACAGCTGTTTTAGGTAGCCAAATATTAATCTGGTACGGATTTCTAAATCCAATTGATTCAGTGTATTTTAATATCAAAAATCAAACTGTTTCGTGTATTTTTGGAGGAGTCTTATTTGGAATTGGAATGACTCTTTGTTCTGGATGCACCACAAGCAACCTGATAAAAGTTGGTGAAGGAAATATTAAGTCCTTACTTATTTTAATCCTCACGGGAATAGTAGCCATATCAACAATGCGTGGCTCTCTGGGAGTCGCTAGGGTACATATTTTAGAAGATAACTTTATCATAAGAAAAGTAAATGGTTTTTTTGAACTGAATGACTCGTTAGTTTCTCTTGTAGGACCTGCATTTTTTTTGGTATTGATTATCGCTACTTTTTATATTTTGTCAAAAAAGAGTATAGATTGTAAAGGAAATTCGATTTGGGGATTTATTATGGGTTTATGCATTGTTGGAGCATGGTTCATGTCTGGCAATATTGGCTTTATAGCTGAACATCCCGAAACCCTAGAAAGTAAATATTTACTTACAAACTCTGGAAGACCAGAATCATTTAGTTTCATAGGACCACTAGTCCATTCACTTGAGTTTTTCTTATACCAGAGTGACAGTAGTAAATTTATATCGTTTGGAATCACAATTCTTTTAGGACTGTTATTTGGGTCGTTTCTTTCATCGTTTTTCCAGGGGAGATTTAAAATAGAATTTTTCACGACGAAAAGCGATTTTTTTTATTGTGCAATTGGCTCAAGCTTTATGGGGATTGGTGGTGTGACAGCATTCGGGTGTACTCTAGGCCATGGACTTACTGGGCTATCAATTGGCGCGCTTAATTCAATTATTACCGTAGTTTCGATTATTTTTGGTGCCACTTTAGGCATTCGTCATTTGGAAAATAAAGTTGCTTAATCCATTGACCTGAACACCCTTTACGGATTAAAGTAGTTAGTTGGATGTACGTGGGTCGGTAGCTCAGCTGGTAGAGCAGCGGACTTTTAATCCGTTGGTCGTGGGTTCGAACCCCGCCCGGCCTACCATTCTTGAACTCATTTTTGGAACACAGAATTATTAATTCTTCAACCGTCACATTAGGTTATTCAGATACCGAGGATCGGTTATGGATACGTATTCTTAATAAGGATGGAACCGACAAGAAAATGTGGTTGACTCGAAATCTATGTGAAAAAATTTGTATATGTTTGGTATCCAACTTAGAAAAAACATTAAGTCCTAACTCTGAAAAAAACTCGAAACCGTCTAAAAATATGGCAAAAATATTGGCAACTGAACATCAAGTTGCTCTCGAGGAGGCAACAAAAAAAAAACCTAACGATTCTGTTGAGGCTGTAAAACCTAAATATAATTCTCCAATACGATTATGTAGCTCCGTTAACATCCAATTTGGGAAAGCCTGGAAATTGCAGTTTTTTTGCGCGGAGGAAGCTAATTCCTTTGAGATCAAAACAGACCGTAAGAATATTCACCAGATACTATCCGCTATTATAAAACAATGTGCCCAGGCGAATTGGAATATTGAAAATCTCCCTAAATGGGGATTATAGTGTTCTAGTCTTTAATTTATTTTTTAAACTGATCCTTCCATGCATCTACAGCATTCCCGGCACGCTTACCAGCATCCTTTCTCATAGTACTTGAACCACGGTATGCTTTTTTGCGCTCATATTTTTTTCTATCCACATATGCTTTGCGTTTCTTAAACACATAAATTGCCGAAAAACTCGCACCCCCTAAAGCTATTCCACTTAAAGCCGCAATTATAACTTTCCGTTTGACAGAATTCATTTAAGGATTCTCTTATTTTGTCGATGTAAGTACATAGTATACTAGAATTAGCGGAAAAAAATTTATGTTCTCAAGTCTCGTAGTTGCTTTAATTATTACTCCTTTGGAGCTGTCTCCCAAACTGATGTGGTGCGCAAAAAAGTCAAACCAAACTCACATAAGCTACTGCTTCAAAGAAAAAAAAGATTGCTATAGTTTTAGCTCTCAAAAGCAGAAGCAATTTAAGGAAAAGTACCTATTTCCGTGTCTACCTACGAAGGTTTAGCAAAAAAAGAATGTAAATTGAAGACAACAGTAATTCAAGAACCAACGATTGGCAGAAAAATTAATTAGTTTCAAACAAAATACGAAGAAAAAAATAGATCAGTTGTAAATATAGGCAGACTTCAAAAATATTCAATCCATTAACTTTTCTAATCACAAGTGCTAATAGATACCCCATCCAAATAAAGATTGATGTTAACCCCATATAATAATCAGAATTATTTATTATAATTTGGTGATAGGAATAACTTTTATCTACAGCATAAAATAATCCGCATAACACTATCACGTGAATATATCGTTGATTTTTATCTAATAAATGATAAATTTTTTCTTTCAATGTCTTTTCCTTATAAATCTCTTCCGTAGATATATTAGGAATAGGTGTGTGAGCATTATCAACGATTTTATTTTTTGTATCCAGAATGCTTTTGCTCACCATCTGAATTTTTTTTAAAATAATCGAATCATTTTTAATATTCCTCAATCCCCTAATTAGTTTCTTCAAATTGTATTTCTCATCTTCTGCAGGATTAGAAGAAAATAAATCTTCAAGTGCGAACGAGACGCTATGAAATATTACTGAAAGCGGACATTTCAATTTCTCAACATTTAAATCCTTTATCCAATAATTTTCGTAGTCTTCCATCGATACCTCAATTATCTTATTTGAATTCCTATGATATTCCTTCCCATAAAAATTAAAGAATGTATCCCAATCTCTACTGATTGCATCTACAAGATCTTTGTGTTGCTTCTCCAGGTTTGGCAAGATCCATAAGGGTTTCTGTAGTCTAAAGATAGAACTCGTTGATATACTGAAATCAATGACATATATCTTCGTAAAGCAAGTTGTAGAACTCTCCTTAAATGTAAGGTTACGGAGGGCCACATCATAATGAAAGATACCTAAATTGTAAATTTTCTGAATGGCATTCATAATCGCTAGGGCTATTTCTAGCTTTTGGTTAAATGATAAGCATTTTTTCTGTTCAAAAAGATTTACTCCCACATTATCCATAATAATTTTTTTTTTATTTGCAATTCCTTGTCTTAAGATGGGAACAGGTGCATCACGCTGGTTTAGATAAGTGAGAATTTGTATTTCCCTGAAATAAGAATAAGAATTGTCAAAAACCTTATCAAATTTATCCTTCATTTTTTTTTTCTATAAAAGCCATGCAGATAGACATATCGTCTTTGCTGCCTCTTTCTCCTGAAATACTAAGCAAGGACTCAACAATCTTTCTAAGGTTAGATGGATTAAATTTCTTTATGTCTTTTTTATTTAATATTTTTTCTATGTCACTATTTTTTATGAAGTCACCAACTCCATCAGACATCAGAAAGACACATGCTACGTTTTCTCGATATAATCTCGTATAGTGTACCAACTCACAAACGTCAGACCCTATAAGCTGCCAGGGATTACCATTATAATCCAAATCTCTAGGTATACTGCAGTGTTCAGTCCATTCTCCATCTGGATTACGCGTAAATACTTTGCCATAACTATCTCCAACACTAATGATTTCATACGAGTCTTTTAATATATTCAAACCAAGTAACGTTGATGCTCCAGCCTCATTATTCAAGGCGCAATTTTCGTGTATGTCTAATACAATTTTTGATATTTCTCGTTCTCTATCTACTTTTTTCATGGCGATCGAACTTATCTTTTTTGAGAACAGACTAGCCAACTTCTTTGCTAATTTGCCACTATTTTTACACGAGTTAGCTCCATCACATAAAGTAAAGCTATCTGAAACTCGAGCAAAAGCATCAAAACACTCATACTTACGTTTCCCACCATTAATGACAACTGCATATTCATAGGTCATTTTTTCAAACTATGGTGGGACGTGGTGTCTTATCTGTTGCGTGAGTTTCTTCGCGTGACACTGGTTGAAGCTCCAAAACTGGGAATTCAGCAGGATCAACATTTCCCGTTAAGTGCCCAATCTTTTCAGGAGGAACACCAAGATACAATCGTTCCCCGGTTATTTTTACAGGATAATTCTTGCCACGTTCCAAAATCTCACCCTCTTTATTTTTACAAGTTAAGGTAGCCTCCTCAGGAATTGAATAAAACATCTTATCTAAAATTGAATAAATGAAAATTTGGTGCCTTGATACATATTTTGCCTTAATGAGAACTGGAGTGATTCCAAAGTCTCTACAAGCAGTATCCGGATTTTTACCTAAAAGAGTCGGTAGTGTTACTTTTTCAGTCCTATGTCCATCTCGATCAGTAATAAGTACTTTGAGGTTAACTTTGGTTCTTACTTGATCAGTATGATTTTTTGTTATAAGATCAGTTATATGGTCGGTATTCCTTTTATTCTTTTTAGGATTTCCTAATTTTGCATCACTCGAAAAAAGAATTCTTCTCCCCTTTATAGAAATGAGATACTTCTCGTCTTCTGAATTTCCCTCTAAACTTCTAACATCGATTTTAAAAGTTGGGACAAGATCATCCTCTATGACAACTCTTGCCCCCCTATCCGAAAAGTACTCCTGCTGTAAAAAGGATTTGCAGAATTCTTTTCGAAACTCTGGATTTATATCCTCATGCACTCTAAGAAACTCCTCAAGAGCTCGCGCAACTTCAATATCATTTGGGACAAAGTTCAGTGATTGTAATGGGAAATAGGACTCCTCTAATACACTTCTCATGTATTTTCCTTCTATCCTATTAACTGCTTTAGTGATAGCGTCGGTTGAGGTCGCTTTAAGCTCCACCAAAAGGACATCCGCGAAGCTATCGGTATTGTCTGTAAATATAAAATTTTTATTGCTAGATAATTTCTTTTTAAACCAATCAAACATATCAAACCTCATCTTTACTAACTTCGATAATCTCAAAATAATCATAGTTTTCTTTGGGAGGAGTCTTTTTCGTTTTGATAATTGTAACCTCCAAAAGATATTGGTTAAAGCCTTCTATTTCGTTTATTTGATCGAAAAAAATTTCTTTAAACTCTGATTTTGAAATTTCTCCGTAGATCACTTCAGGTATGTTTACCTTCACATACCTCTTTTCTTCAATTCTTTTTTTTAATTCGATAACAAATGATAACAAACACTCTTTTGAGTTGGTATTGTTTCGAAAATATTTATATTCTGTTAGCATGTCTGGGCTATAAAAGTTAACTTCACTCAAAAAAAATATATTTGAGTATTTTCATGTGCAAATCGGCAGCCCTATTTGGAACATCGGAATTTCCACTTTCAGAAACAATAATTCCAACAGCAACTTGGTTATAATCTTTTATTTTTATTTTGTAATTTGTAAGCTTAGCTAAATTTTTAATATCAGTTAGTCCTCCAAAAAGAGTTTTCCCTCTATGATTTTTATCTTGAAAACTCACTGTACCTGTCTTGCCTAAGATCGGACATCTCTGTTGACATATCCCATTAAAAGTGTTGGAAAATGCTTTACTCGCAGTTCCACTCCCTTTCCAATCACTTGTCTCGGGCATTAATACTTGTTCTAAACCCCTTAAAACTGTATTAGCTGAATTTGAGTCTTCTTTTAGAACAAAACTCTGAGCTTTTTTTGTAGACAAAGAATCAGTCTTTTTTTCCATCATAAAGGGTAAGATAGGATGAACATTGTTTTTTAATTGAAATAAGTTTGAAATTATTGATGCGACGCCGAGCGCACTAACTCTCGAATCTCCTCCTCCTATAGAAGCCTGGATAATTCGAGTTGTGTTTCCCAATCTTAAATCATTACCGATTGAAGATTTATTTAAACCATCCCGAAATTGGTTATAAGCATCCCATGAGAGAAATTCTACGATGCCGTTTTCATTCAACTGCAAACCGTCCTGGATAGGAAGATAACCTAGGAATGGAGACAGATTACTTTCTAATGAGTCTCCATTTGCAATGAATGGAATACTTCCACAGTTAGGATCAAATGGTCGATAAAGTCCCTCGCTTCTTCCGAAAACAGAGCCGTTCGCACAATTTGTAGAAAACCCAAACATATTAATATAGTAACCCGTACGTATCAACGTTGAACAAATATTCCTATCGGTTGCTCCATCACAAATTGCCCTTCTTTCCCACCATTCATTTCTTTTTCCTGATGGGCTTTGATTGTTACCAGAGGTTTTTAGTTGATTCAATATCTCTACAGTATTATTATTTCCCTCAGAGGCAATGCCTAGACCAAAAAATAATTTTGAAATTGATGCGGGCGGCGAACGTACCCTCAACGTCGCCAAATCCCCCAACGGCTTAAGCCCATTTTCTGAGCAAAATGACCCCATGCACTTAACACCAATTATGCCACTTGTAAAAGGATCAATTAATACTATAGAAATTCCCTCTAATTGATCTATACGTAGAATCGTGGTGTCACAACGCACTGAATCCTCAAAACAAATTTCAAGAGAATTTAAAGACAACTGAATATTCGGATTCAAGGTTAAAAGATAATCAAAATTTTTGGACTTAATTCCTCCGACTGAACCATCTTGCTTATTTTTTATTTTTGTTTGAGCCTCAAGTTTTCTAGCAGTATTTGTCAGATTTTTAAGTTTAGGAAAATTCAAAAATGTTTCTATATTTTCTCGTTCAACGATACAATGCTTAATTGAACCTGCAAGATAGACAAGTTCATCGGATTGTAACTTATGATAGAGGCATAAAGGTTTTTTCTTCCATTCTAAATCTTCGGTGAGATAAGCCTTAACCATACCTTTAATACTAGAAGACTGATTTTTTCCTTTAACATTTATTTTTTTTGCCACCTCAAGATCCTGTATCAATTTTATACATTCATTGCGAAAAAATGGATAATAAAACTTACTTATAGATCTGATATATTTTTCTTTAGTCATCCCTGGATAATTCCGTAAAATTTTCATTGAGGAAGAATAAATTATATTTTTTGTTCTTTGGTTGCATGAAAACTGATTTATAAACTGTACAACCGGATTAAAATTTTGATCCTCTTTGTCATTCGGTCTATAATTAATCGACTCCGGATATGTATTCCACTCCTCTATCAGGTTAGAAATTCGAGTTACTTTTTCTTTTGGAGCATATGGACCTGTTGTTATCGTGTTTGTCTGTAATGCATTTGAAAGAAATAGAATTATTATTGATATCAAAGAGGATAACCCCAGAATATACAAAAATCTAATCACTAATACTTTGCTATAAATCATGTATTGACCCTCGTTTGTTAATTCTCATTGTCAATCCAATAAAAAGGCCGTAGGTAAGGCAGGGTATAATAATCGCCGTAAACCCTATACTTGTGAATGGAATACTTATGCCAGATAAGGGGATTAACCGCCAGTTTCCAAATGTACTTAAAATTATCTGGATAATACTGCTACATGAAATATAGAAAAGAAATATCGAAAGTAGCCTATTCTCCTTCTCACCTGTTAAAAAAATATAGAAGGTTTTGGCAGCAATGAACGCAAAAAAACCCACTAGGATCAAAAGAAAAATTATCGCACCATAGAAGCCAAAAATTTTCTCTATCACGAGTGGCATATAATCACTCAAAACCTGCAGAGGAACGCAGACACCGTAGTCGTTACACCAGGAATAACCAACCAGAAGACCGTCTTCATCTGAATTAGAAAAATTAATTAGCCTCGCAAAATCACTCACTGGCGCATTCATTGGTTCCATCATTAACGTGACGCGCTCCCTAACTTTCTCTGTAAATGAGGCAAAATACCCAAGTACAACTAAAATTAAAAACCAAAAGAAAAAAAATCTTAATCCAAAAACTATTGAGACTAGTATCA
The DNA here is from genome assembly GCA_902625535.1 of uncultured beta proteobacterium. Lineage (GTDB taxonomy): Bacteria > Pseudomonadota > Gammaproteobacteria > Burkholderiales > Burkholderiaceae_A > UBA7377. The sequence continues at coordinate 38,166 of CACOBT010000007.1, forward strand.
TTATCAATACAAAAGTAATGAATACTCCACCAATATCGTTAAAAATAAATAAACTAAAAAAAATTAAAGAAAACGTGATTAATAAGAAGTAAAAAAAAGCTCGATATATATGGACCATGAGAAAATCAGATGTCATGATATTGTCATTTGAGTATTTTTTCCAAAATAAAAATTCTTTCAACTTAGTCATACTAAAGGTGCTACTACAATATTTCTGTATCAAGAAAATCTCCCGTGCATGACGGCTAGTCATAAACGCAGAAAATAAGACTATAAAAATTTTCATTATCTCAGAACCTACTGCGGCAGAAAAACTTGCATAGCCAGCAAAACCGATTAGAATGCCAAAAAAAACTAATTTTCTCTGATGTTGATGCATTCGCTGTAACACTATCTTAAAGTAATCTAGATAGAATATTGATGCGAAGAGCACAGTATATCCAACTAACGTGACTAAAACTTGTCTTTTGAAAATATCAATAAACGGACTAATAATAAACTGGGAAGAGGTAAATCCGAAATTGATAGCTGCGTCAAGTGTTATATAAAGAGATACGCATATAAAAAAGCACAAGGATGTGAGATAAACTAGCAATGTTTTCGATTGATGTTCCAGATAAAAATAGACTATAAACATTAAGGGGACTATGATAATCAACGGTAGATAATTTTTTAATATCGATATTGTACGATGTGTTTCCTCTAATTCACCCCCCTGTCGTAGTATTGTTCCAATTCCCCATGAAACTTTTTTAAATTCACCGCTAACTTGTGAGTACAACATTCCATCAAGTTCAAGAGATATCAAAAATAAATTGCGATATTGACGTTCTCGTTGTGTTTCATCATGAAACAAATTATCTTCTAGGTCTTTGAATCGCTTCTGCAAATTATTTACACGTTGGTCTATTAATAGAGCGAGTGTTTGTTGTTGTTCGCTCCGATCAGAACTCCCTATTAGATGATTCCTTAGAAAAACCAAAAATTCCAGTTTCTCTCTTTTATCTTGATAAATATTGTTCCAAATCTCCTGGTATGATTTATCACTTAGTTTCTGGTTCTTTGAACTTGATAATAAACTGGAGATATAGTCTAAATATTTCCTTATTCCGTGATGTTGGAAATTATCGCTGATGATATCTCCTGTAAAACAGTTAACCTGTTCTACGTTAGTTTGTCTGAATGCTGAGCATAAAATCTCGCTGTCGGATTTCTCACCTAGGATTGGGATTCTAGATTTGTCAAAATTCTCAATTTCACTTGCTGTATTTTGATATGCCTCATTTAAAGAGTAAAGCCTGGTTTCGTCGTTGATTAAGCTTAGATTAGATAGGTAGAGCATTACTACCAGTAATGATAAAATGAATATAGCGTGTGTGTTTTTTTTATTCGAAAACTTTCTCATGGATTCACTGACATAATGAAATCAAAATACTTCCTAGTAACACTATTTACTATATCATTACTCATGTCTTTTGGTTGCGATCAAATTTTGAACAGAACTCTGGAATCAATTAAAGAAGTGAAGGAAAATCCACCTACACTAAACCAGGAAAAAAGCGAGCGAGAAGAATTAATTCCTGATAAGGATAGAATCGTAAATGGCACAGCAAAAGAAGAGGAAAAACCCTCGCAAAAAATAGTAATCGAAAATACTTCGAATGCTGATGATAATCGGATATTAGAAAAAGAATATAATGTGATAGGAACCGACAAAGATGGTCCTTATAGGTCCGGAGAAATTAACCGTATACGCTCACGGAAATAACTATTTATCCTGATCACTTTTTTCTTCGAATGTGGAAATAATTCCCTTAAGGGTACCATCAAACTTTCCAATATCCTCAACAAGTTCCTCCAAAGTCATATTTTCCCAAATTGCAACTCGTCTTAATACATAAGAGGAGGGACTATGTGGCTCTATTGCCCTCAGTTTTTTCGATAGATCTCTTATATTCTCATAAATTTCATTTCTTTGATCTCTTTCATTCTTTGCAAGTAAGGGACGTTTTTCAACGGCCACTCTACTATTTTTCTTTTGTTCCTCACCGACTAATATTTTTAAGTCTTGTTGAAGTCCATCTTTGGAAATTGTTTGCTCCATTGGAGAAGATCCTTCAACCATATTAGCCCCCTCTTTAGGTAAATGACTTTTTATTTTATTATTAAAGAATTCAATTTCTGTAAGAAAAGTTAGCATTTTTACAAATGAAATTGCTTCACTTCCCAGTTTTTCATCCAACAATGAGTCAATTTTCTTTACTATCTCTATTGATTCGTTAGTATTCAGGTCCAAATCTTTCAAATAACTAGTATCATCTTTCTGCACATGGATATCCGAAATTTTTGAGTTAATTGGCGGAGAATCTTGCCTTTCAAGTTGATTTGTTAGAGTTAATACTCTATTTTTGATCTTCAAATAATCGAGATAGTTGAACTCTTTTTCTCGTCCTTTATTGCTCGGAAGAAGAACAATATTTTCCATTAAGAAGTCGGGGCCCTTAGTAGCCAGCCACTTATACGGTGCTATACGTGATTCGGGATCAGTTACATCATATTTTGGCCATAATGTATCCCAGTACTTTTCAGTAAGTTGGAACATCAGCAAAAGACCAAATTTTAAGCCTTCCATACCCGCCAAGGATGTCCATCCTTGTATTAAAAATATGCATATACTAAGGTCCTTGGTCTCTGTTTGCAGTAATTCTGAAGAAATATTAACCACTTTTTTCCAATCCGTTTGTTTTAGAGGTCTTTCCCATTCCCCCATAGGTAGCGTCGGGTCATCCGCATTCTTTTCACTAAGTATGGATAAGTATCTATTATCGTATCGAGCCCATTTTCCAGAAGGATTTTTTTTCTCAATCGGCTTAAGTAGTCTCGTTAAGTCCATATCAGTAACCGAAAAAATCTCATTCTTTGACTTCATAGTTGTGGAATCTCTTTAACGTAAGACAAAGGAAGTTTCAGTGCTTTACTATCAATTTTTCTTTTTAAAATTATCTTAAAGAAAATCCTCGCGTTGGATGGAGCTCTCCCTTTAGATAATACTTCATTATCAATTATCACCGGGAATTCAAATTTTAACGTATCCCCAACAGCATTTTTTTCCTTGGTGACTTTATGCATATTAATCATATCGAGCAAACCCCAACTACCAGGAAAGGAATAAATTGCTGTCTTCCCAGAAACCCGATAAAACGGATTTTGGTTATCTCTTTGAGGAGAAACATTTGTATCAGATGCAAACCTAAGTTCCAGTTTTACGGGTTCTCCAAAGTTCCACTCTATGTCTTTTTTATCGTTAAGGATATTAATCGATTTCCCCCCCGAGTGAAAAACCCATGAAATAATTTTATTCCCGTACAATTCTCCATCGCGTCCTCCACGAACTTCTATATCAACTTCATAACCCCGATCATCTTCCTTGCTTTTTACAAGATATGGTGAGAAAAGGGATTTTAATGTATCCAAATTTGAATAAAACATAGTGACTCTATTTAATGTATCATTCTTATCAATAATCGAAATAACCTTATCCCTGGGAGGAAATTTTGAAAAAACATTTACCACTTCAAATAAACTTGCCTCTTCCAAAGCTTGATAGTCCTTCGCTGATATATTATTGAAAACTTTGTTTGCGAATGGTTTCTTCTTGAGTAAAAGATTCTTGTAGTCGAGTGATGCAGATACCCACCTTTCCTGAATACTGTAGCGCCTTAAAGAATCGCAACGCTTAGATATTTCACTTACAATCGAACCGTACTTGAGAAAAAAAAAGTTATTATTATTTTTATTAATATCAACCTTATCTAATTTATCTCTACAATTTTCGATTGAAAAATCCTCATAGATATCCTCTAAAAAATTTTGTAGTTGCATTAGAGTGCTACTCGGAATATTCTTATTGTAATTATAAATTTCAGAACCGATCATTCCCCAATAGTTTTTTTCGGACTTGTAATATTTTGTAGGGAGACCATCTAGATAAGCTTTTGCTAAATCACTAATTTTTTCTAATTCCGACATTTGGAATCTAAAAAATTCCTTCAATTCCATAAAAGATTGTACCGAGTAGGAGGATTCGATTAAACCTATTCCTCCATCCCAATCTTGCACTCTTTCAAAGGCAGGAAGTAGAAAATCTTTCTCACTTAAATAATTATTTAAAACCCCAAGTCTATTTGCAGCATCGGATATTATGATATTTTCGATTAATATCGCTTCGTTATTATGACCTGATCGTCGAGAAAATTCCTCCGCTTGTCGCAATAGTTTGAGATTTTCTAAATATTTTTCTGAATTTTCATTTTGTAAGTTAAAGGAAGCGATGTAATCATCGATTTTTTTTCCAGAATATGCTTTTTTCAACAGATAAAAAAGATTCAGTACTTTTTCCTTATTTATACGATCCTCTACTATTTCGCTTTCGAACTTCTCAAAAGAAGGAATTTTTGATATGGCAGAAGAATCATCCATCTCTTGCAAAGATACAATTCGCTGTAAAACATCATAGTCCCAGAAATTAATTTCGTCCCCAAGCATAAAAGCCATTTTCACATCGTTTAAGCCTTCATTTAGTATGTTTTCCCTAGCTACCGCGTCATTCAAGATAATTTCCTTAAGTTTTTGTATGTCGTTGCCTTGATTCATATTTTTCATGAAAATAAGTACTTCGCTAAGCTTGGAAAGAGAATTAAAATATGTTGTAAGATTTCTGTTGTTTAAATCAAAACCAAACTGAATTGAGTCCTCGGCTCTATTAGAATAAGCTCTTCTAATTAATGATATTATTTTTTTCTCAACTTGGTTATCGATGCTTTCGAGCACACGGTCTCTGTATTCAGTCGGAAATAAAATCAAGTCCTTGTTCAGGTACTTATCTCTAGAACTCCGTAGCGTTAAAGCATCATCTAAGTAATTAGTATCCCATTCAACAATTGGTCTATCCTCATTAATTGTCATTTTTGAGTCAACATTAATAGACATAATTGGCGCAGATAAAAGTTTCTCGATAGCTTTTTGTAAATCTCTTCTTTTCTCGGAAAGGATTAGAACTTGATTTCCATTGTCATTACGACCAATCTCAATACCCTCTTCCGTACCTCTCTGAAGAACTAAGGACTCATAATTGACACGTAACCGTCCAAACTCTTTGTTTGCTCTTACCTTAATATCGGATGATATATTTGGACCTAATAGCGTATTATTTTGAATTTCTTGTAAAAATTCTTCATAGTTATCTCCCAAATCTAATTGATCCTTCAACATCCACAAACCTCCTCCTTTTGTCAACAGGATTTCCTGGTCTTGGATACTAGAAAGAATTTCCTCAAGGAGTTCTACAATTTCATCTCCGCTAAGTTTTATAAAATCGGCAGTTAAGAATCTTTCTTGTGCCTCTACTATTTTTCGCTCATCTTCTAACAATGAATTTAAAGAAAATAATTCATCGTTCAAATTCAAAACACCCTCAATGAGCGAGCACTTCAAAGCGTTAGAGATAATTTTTGAGCTTATCACCTCTTTATTCTTATTAACTGTTTTATTAAACAAGCTTGTTACACCAGATAAATCGCCATATAAATCGACTTGTAAAGCAAAACTCGTTAAATATCGAAAATCATCATTACTACTCCTCCCGTTATACCGTAACCTGTTCATCGCCAAAACTGCTCTCTCTAACTCCTTTGATTTAGCTAAAAAGGTTTCGAGGGATCTGAAGTTTGGTGAATCGGAGAGCTTTAAAGATCTCCCTTCAGGAGGAGCTAATTTGCCGCTATCTCGTTCCGGTGGCTTGCAAGTATTATCCCTGAGCGATAGACTTCCAGTTACGGGGTCATAATATGAACCTGTTAAATCAGCGGTTTTTAATTCTAGCGATCTTTTAAAAGTATCCACTACTAATTCACCAAAATCTTCTCTGACTCGGGTATTCGCTCTCAAAAAAACGTCGTCAAAAATCGGCAATGATCCTGGAATGAAGATTGAACCGTAGTCCGTAAAACCCCCTTTGAATCTGATATTTTCTAGCTCTTCTAATCCGATGATCAATGATACTGCCGTTTTCCTATACCACTCAAAGTTTAGTGAGTTACCAGTTCTACTTGCCTCATTCCTCTGCCTGGCATCCTCATTTAACCCTGATATTCCGTCGGTTAGTCTTCCAACAACTTGATGACCTTTTATTGCAGAAAATACAAGTCCAATTGACCAAAAAGAAATGAATGAAAAAAATAACCACTTAAAAATTTTATTAGGTTCCGAATTTTTAAATCTTTGATTATTCGATGGTCTCAATAGGCCGAACTCACCAAAAAACTTCATTCCGAACAGATCTTTAGTGAAACTCGGTTTTTTATGGTTTGTTACCATAAAAATACCTCTAAAGAAAAATGGCTCGTAAAATCCACTCGATTCTACTAGACCCTCTGTATATTCTACTAATCCATTTTGCAAATTTTTAATTTCAAGAGGCAGGAGAAACTCCTCTAGTCTATTATTTTTATCTGGATGGGACGCACCCATTTCCATTACTAAACTGCTTACTCTTGCACTAATTTCGTCTATCGCCTGAACGATCCACTTTTTTGAAAATATTGTAAAAAGATCATTAGGATTAGACCACCCTAAAATACTGTTTCTCATTGATTTTGGTAGGCTTTGCGCAAAAGAGGAAAAACCTTGAATTTCTTCACATCCAGAGACTATAAGATAGACGGGTATTCTGATTGAAAAACTATTTTGTACCATCCAAATTCGCTGGCTAGTAATCTTTGATAGATTTTTTAACACTGTTTTAGCCTCTATGTTGCTGCGCGAATCCAACAATATATTCGCGGGAACACTTATCACAATCGAATCAATAGGCCTGCGAGGTCTATAACGGTTACAAAGTTTTAAGAACTCTGCCCACTTAATTTCCTCTCTTGATGATTCGTTTTGACCAGCCAATGCGTTAGAAGAAAACTCTAAAATTAGACCTTTGCTAAAATAATGCCAGAAAAAACTTTTATTTCCATCTAAATTTTTTGACACACTAGAACGAGTTACGTCAATTTCTTCTATGGGAATACGATTATTCTCTCCCCCTTCATTTAAAAGAATAACCCAGGGATAATCATATTTTTTCTTCTTTGGTAGTAGCATTTTTTCTGACCCTAGGATTCCTTTTCTAAATATATCCCTGATCTTTCTTCTACTAAGAATGAACTCCTTCTTTTTTTTGCCTTGTTGTTTCACGCTAAAAAAAATAGATAGTGAGAAAATTAATAACGCAATAAAGATAATCAAAAATAACCAAAAAAAGGATATATTACTCATCAGAGTTCTCTCGTCTTAGAGTTATTTTTTTCAATCAAATCTAGAATTACTAATCTGTAATTGAGAGTTTTTTGTATTTGTACGGTCTTCTTAACATCGAGGACCTCACGTAGTGGTTTTGTTATAACTAAATAAACTACCTGGGAAAACAGTAAAAGCAAAATAGTTATAAGAACTGAGATCAATACTGGTTTATTCAAACGAAAAAATTTTACAGGATTAAAATTCGAAATTATTCGTTCGTAGTGGACAGAATCAATCTGGTCATATCCTTCTATCCTAGATGATGACCGATTGAGACCCGGCTCTTTTTTAACGAGGTAAACATAGAGTAACCGTATGTATTCTCGAATATCCTCCTTCGACTCCTTACCTCTATACTGTCCTTCGAAACCAATGATTAGCGCCTGCAGATATAATTCTGCAAGATCATCCCTCTGTTCGCTTTTAGAACTTAATAGATGATCTATCCGATCAAATATTTGTTGGCCAGCAATGCTTGTTTTAAATATTTTTTCCTCAATCAAATAATTAATAAACTCAGATCGTCCAGGCCACGGTCGACTCAGGAAAAGTTCATCGGCTACCGCTGTAAAAATATACCAAATTTCCTCGTTCCTCTCTTTTTCCAGAGGCATTGCAATTTTAGCGAACTCAATTTTCTTAAGTTCCAAAAGTCTACATACCCTATCACGGACTTGTAAAGCTAATGATTGTGGTGGTGTTAATTCTCGATTTTTTGCTTCCATTTTCAGAGAATCATTTTCTATATTTTTAGCGTTTCCGGTTTGAGATAACTCTGTATTTTTTAATATAGTCAAAATTTCTGTAAGGAACTCTCTAAGTTGAGTAACACTTGTACTCGTACGGATTTCTCCACCTGCTTTTTGCGAATTCAATTCGACAATTGTCGCGTGATTATCTATTCTTGGTTCGAGATATTTATCGTTAAAATCTTTCATTAATTTATTCAGTTATATTTTTCTCGCCTTTAACAAAAAGTAGCATTCCTTGAGGAACTACATAAACTAAATTACCTGCCGATGGTACGACTTTTATGCGATACTCTGAATCCTCTAAGTCTTTTGGGCATAAAACCTCAAATAATTCGATACCGGGAAGAGACTTCAGCTTTAGTTTAGAATCACCATCAATTCTTCTTCTTTTCATACCGAGAATTCTTTTCTCTCTACACTTTACAATTTCAGTGGACTTTTCAATTATTATTGACTTAATCCATGTGTCAACATTTTCGAGCGGTATTCCTTTTACACCAAAAACTAGAGATTGATCTACCCACTCCGGTCTTAAGACTATTTCAAAGCTGTCATTTTCTTTCGTGAACGGGATCTCATGATAACTCTGACTTACTTCCTCTAAGAATTTAAACAAACTGGAAAATAGTGATGAGAAAATGTTATGCAGATTATTATGAGAATATTTTGGAGGACATGTAGGAATTCCTCCAACTTTTAATTGACTGAGGGGACCTAATAAATCACAAAGAACGATATATAAGTGGCGCGGCGAAACAACCTCCATCTGAATTAGACTTTCTAATTTTGGTAAAGCAAACGCCATGAGGCTAAGTCTTTGTATAGTGGACGTTTGATCAGGGTCGGAAAAATTTCTCTCTTGTGAATCAACCTGTCGAGCAAAAAAAGTTGCTTTAGAACGCAGCTCCTCAGCGAGACGTTTTAACTCATTTGTTAAGAAGTCGGAAACACTAATATCAATTAATGGGGGAATATAATCGCTAATCTTTATGACACCATCTTCACTTTTTAAAACACAAAGTCTAAAGGCGGTATATGAACCAGGTGGTCGCTGACCTGCATATATTTTTAAATTGTGTGCTAATCTCGGTATATCGATTGGTTCTCCATCCTGGAAATCATCTGGAACAGGATCGCCAACCTTTTCCTCAAAGCGAAAATTACCCTCTTTATTTTTTTTTGTTCCTATTGGTAGGCCGATAAAAATATTTATGCTTTCTGCATTCTTTGTATCCTCAGATAATTCATCTAATTTAATCTCCAATGATGAAGTTTCCACCTCTCCATCCCAATTCACAGCAGTGCCATCAGGCATAAATGCATCCAGCTTTAATATTCGAAAAATACCTCCTGCGAGTAAAGCATTATCAACTTTTAGATTCTTAATTCCCCACGAATCGCCAAATCTGCTCATAGTATGAAAAGCGATCAGTTGATCTACTCTTGATGATTCTGTTTGAAAATGCTGTGGAGATAGTAGCATTCCTTCATGCCATTGGATCCTATCTAAAATATTCATTCGTAACCCCTATTAATTCCTTTTAAGTGTATATACGTTGAGTTCATCTACATCAAAATCAATTACCACCATCCCTTCTAGATTATCAATGCGGGCCTTGTAATCACCATCATTAAAATACTTCCCAAAAACTAAAGCGCCGAAAACTCTTTCTTCTTTAAAAAATTTTTCCGGTACTTTTAATCCATCCTCAGGAGCTAGCTCCCAGCTCTCTATTACAATCTCTTCTGCAAATGTCTTTAAAAGGATGTCTTTCTGATCAAACCATTTGCTTGAGTCTAATTCCAAAATTTTATTAAAAAGAGCCTCATCTTTAATCAATGTAATATCGATAGCGATAGGATAGTTTCTGTTTGCATTTTTTCTTATTATGATATCCACCGATTTCCAATACAGTCTTTCACCAGGAGGAAATATATAATTTTTTGTGGACTTATAAACCTTTAACGGTACGTCTAAAACGCCGCACCCGTTTATAAGTAGTACAACTAGTGACAAGAAAATATTTCGGATAGTTATTTTTAAAACTTTCATTTTTCGCCGTCGTATCGTTGGTTAGAACTTTTTTCTGGCTTCGCTTTTGTAGAAATTTTTATATTATTCTCAGAAGCGATTTTAATACCTCTTTTTTTCCCTAACTCATAGACAACCATCAATGACGCTATAAAAAAAATCAAAAAACTTATAATTGCTATCATAGTTAATCGGGTCGTAAAAGAAAAAGTTATGTTCATTTGATACCTCTTACTTTTCATCCACAATAAACTGGGATGAAACCTCAACAGTTATGGATCCATTCCACAAGCACTGGAGTTTAGACTTTTCAGTCACAGAGGGAAACCCTCTGATCTTGACCTTTGTAGCAGTATCACTCCATGGAGATATGGTAACTGGAACACATGGCATGGGAGATCCTGCTGCTGCAACCGCTGGATTGACAGTTGTTGTACACATGCCAAAAGGAATGATATTCAAAAAAGGTACATTATCAATCTCATTTGCTGTAGGTAATCCTGCGGTAGTAACGCCGTTAATAGGAAGAACCACGAACGGGGTTGGTACTGTACCGCAAGAGCATTTCAGAATACTATTCATACAAGATGCTTTTGACATTAATCTCCCCTAAAAATATTAGCAACAGACATGACCGTACTTTCTTCTCTTTTCTTGGATAATTTTTTTCCTTGTTCATCATAGTATCTAGTTTCTCCTATAGTTCTCCCATTACTAAACTCGGTTTCTTCCCTAATATTTCCGTTAAGCCAATATCGAAACATTGAGCCCTCCAAAACACCACGTAAATATGTCGACTGCTGTATTATCGTTCCGTCAGATGCGAAGTCCTTAGTAACTCCCTCAAGAAATCCCTCCCTATAAAAAGCTTCTCTTATACATTGGCCTTTCGACCAAAATTTCGAAATTCCTTCTCTTAAATCTCTTTTAAAGTTAATTATCGCTGACAACTCTCCAGCCTCATCATATAGCTCTGTTGAACCGTCTAAATATCCCTCTTTAAAACTGCGTTTAGATCTTAACTCTCCCTTTGTATAAGTCTCAAGAAAACCATCTAAAACACCGTCTTTGAAATTACTCCTCTGCTCTAAATAACCCTCAGTATCATAAAATTCACAAATACCATCGAGCTTAAAGTTTTTCATACAGGCTCTTTGTTTTATCTTATTATCACTATAGAACTCTTCTATTAGTCTTGTTTCCATACTCAACCTAATCCAATTTGTGGGGATGATACTGAAACATTTGCTCCGCCGTCAATTTCCACTGAAGTTCCCCCTTTTATTTTGGAGCTAGTGTCAGCATGTAACTCTAAGCTGAGAGCCTTCAATTTTGAAGATTGAGTGGATTGGATATCACACTTATCTTTAGTTTTGATCGTAAATGTCTTATCTGATTCCTGCGAAAATTCTTCTTTTGTGAGAATGCTAATTGAAGCATCCGCTTCAATTAGTACTTTTCCTTTAACTTTTATCAATAAGTCACCGTCTATACTTAACGAATAATTTCCTTTAACATTGCATTCATAGTTGCCATCGACATTTTGAGTGAAATCCTGTGAATTGTTTCTTATTTCATCTCCGTTTACCTTAAAGGTCCTATCTTTTTTAACAAAATAATCCTCGGATCCCCTTGATACTTTAACTTTTCTGTCACCTTTCTCCACTTTATGTATTTCATCACCGTTAAATACAGTAGTATTCAGATTGTTCTCAATATCAATTTTCATATCTTTGTGAGCATGTAGATAGAACTCCTCCTCATTCATCTTATCTTCAAATCTAATTTCATTCCCAATACCTCTTCCGTCATTTGAATCTAGTATTTTAAAATTAATAAAATCAAGTGGGTGATCACTCACATCATTTGCTGCTTCAGATAAATCTGAAACAAAAGTTTCGGTAGTACTTTCCCTAGTACTTTTATTAAAAGGCTTTGTACGAATAATACTTTGGGTTTGACATGCCGGTAGATCGACTGGACGGTCCCTCTCAGAGTTGTAGACACATCCCGTGACGATCGGTTTATCTGGATCTCCGTCTACATAAGAAACTAAAACCTCCTGACCTATTCTCGGAATGAATAAGTGCCCCCAACCTGTATCCGCCCATGTTTGCGAAACTCGTAGCCAGCATGAACTGTTTTCATCTCGTATTTCTGCCCTATCCCAATGGAACTTAACCTTTATCCTACCGAGACTATCTGTCCAAATCTCCTCTCCTGGTGGGCCGACTACAAAGGCAGAGTGTGTGCCGGCAACTTTTGGTAGCTTTGTTTTTTTTAAAGGTCTTATCGGATAATCGATAGGAACCGCTTCAAATGTATTACCATACTTATTATTTTTAATTGAGTGAGATACTGATTTGACTATATAATCTCGGTTTATCGTCTCGCTTTTATAATTTTCTAGTGAAAAAAAAGAGCCTGCTTCTAAAGAAAAACATAAACTGTGTCCTTTGTTTAATTGTGAGTCTTGTCTGATTTGTTCTGTACCTATCTTTGCCTTTCTATTCGAAAATTTACCACCAATAAGACCGCCAGGGTAATCATAAAATTCGCCAAAACCCTTGTCAGTTGAGTATGCCTCGTTAAGAACTAATCCGGCGTTTAGATAATCATATCCTTTTAAGGAAAGCGTCTTGCCAGCAAGGTGTCTCCTAGATTTAAATTTTGTTACCGTGTCTGATCTAACCCTTTCATCCTGATTAGATTGATAAAAAAGCTTTTTTTGTTTGCACTGCTCGTGACACTCCACCGAATCACCTAGTACAAGAATATGATTGCCATCTTTAAATGAAAAAAAATAAAATATTCCTTCGGCCTCAAGTAATCTAGAAATAAAATCAAAGTCGGACTCATCATATTGAACACAATAATCTCGCTTCTCATAGATATTCGTTAAACGTTTTTCAAACTCTATCTCATTGGAAATAAGTATCTCAGTTATAATTTCTACACTATTCAAATTTTGAAAAATTTTTCTATTCATCGTTTGTTTTAAAAGGGATAACTTGGGTACTAATACAAGATCAAAATATGAAAATTCTGTATCTATGCCGACTTCATCAATAGACAAAATAACTCCGCGAAATTCCCTTTCCGTGTGGTCGCCAGATAATATAGAAACGGCTGCTTCGGTACCTAGCAGCCTTTCAACGTCAATTGAGACTTCAGATGACCTCAACTTTAAATTAAATACAAAAGGTTCAGAAATAAACTCTTGGCCCCGTAGCTCATATAATAAGAGTTCATCTTCACCCAACACGGTGTCAAACCGCATCAGAGAATTTTTTTGACTATAACCGATTCTCATTTAACCTAAACTCGAGTTTTACAATATCAAGATCTGCTTTTGTTATATCGCCAATCCACGTATTCCAGCCCAGCCTCATGCCGGATTGATTAGATAGTTTAAAATTTCTAATATCTGACTTACCTAAATGCAGGTTTAGAAATATAGAAATACCCCGCGGTAGAAATCTGTAAACCAACGTAACGATTTGTGAATAGTTTTCTTCTGTTGGTAAAAAAGATAAGAATTTTTTCAAATCTAGGTTTTTAATTTCAATCAGTATACCGGATGAAAGACTCCATGATTTTGTTCCTAAAACAGCATCGTTACCTAAACTAACAGCATCTAATCCAGCCTTCAAACCTTTCCGTTGACCCGAAATACCTGACCAAGCCCCATAAAACTCACAGCAATTTACAATACTTAAATTATATCTATCTTTAATTAATGTACGGAGGTTGGTAGAGGACCGTGGTGCTCCACCAAAAATACCTGCGTGTTTTAACCATTGAATATTAGTGGATTTTTTAAACTCTGTGCTCGACCTCCCTAACGATGCAAGACTATCGACTATTTTTTCCATACTTGTCTGAAAATTTTGTCCCCACACCAAAGATGGATCACGCTTTTTTCTACCTAAATAAAATAGGGTAACTAGCCGATGGACAAAAATATCTAAAAAATCGGACGTAGCATATTCCTTTTTTCGTTCCCTAGAAAGAATTAGTTCGCAAAATGACTGGGGTAAGGGTCCAGAGTTTGCTGTGAATGAAAAAAATGGTGTGGCTAAATTTATAATATGTTTATCCACCTTGTCGTACTCAACCGAAAAAATATCGCTTGACTCAAAATTCAAAGTGGTAACCCCCTTAAACCGAATATGATTTCTTACCTCGCTCTCATCCAGATTTCTGTTTTGTATTGATAATCTGCGATCTAAAAGATAAATAGCACGTAGTAAATCATATTGCTGTGAACTATTTAACATTTCTTCTAATCTCAAATTAAACTGTTTCCTTTCGATAGATTTTCGGGTATCCCGGAGGGTCTCAATCATTTTATAGATACTCCTGCGTACCAGACATAGGTGCCCATTCAACAAGTTTCTCGTTTTCACAAGTAATTGACAAACAAACGAATGAATTTACTGTCGTGTACAAGGAAAAAAACTTTGCTAAAACTAAAGTAAATAAAATTAATGATGACCCAACAAATGCGTCTCTTTCTATCTCAATACTAACGCTTACTCCAGTACAAAAGGTTCTCCATGACTGCTTTTGTATTCTTCTAACAGACTCATTCGCTACTAAGCTTTTAATTCCTCTAATTTGTTCAAAATCTCGGAGATTTCCAGTAGAAAATAAATTAAGCATCTCACGTATTTGATGTATGCCGGTATCTCCGGCAACCAAAGAATAATGGTTCAAAGTCAAAAGTGAAGTTAGTTGCCAAATTGAGCCGCCGTCGAATGAGGGATCCCTTTGGGCAGATGGTTCATAGAGTGATCTTACCTGAATGCCATCAGTGATACCTTCAGCATCAAATCGAGAGTTTGCAGGGATTTGCTCACAAATTCTCCGATTGGTGCAAAGTAGATTTGCGTAAGCAGTCGCATTTTTTATGATTTCACTGGACAGATTCTTTTCAACCAAGCTAAAGAAAATATCCGATCCTGTCACATCTTTTCTCAAACTTTTTTCCCTTCTGGCTATCCACAATAAATCATCGCCTTCACTATCGAATGCGTCCTGACCCTCAGTAACAGCAGAAAACTCTTTTATTTTTCTGGTATTACTGCCCCCTGGCTCTGAAATTGTGATGCTCTCAATTGAATGAATTTCGGTATACGAATCATTTTTCTTATCAGCAATTAAAAGTTGATCAATTTTTCTATCCGAAAGCTTAATTGGTTCACTTATTTTTGAAAAAAGATTGATGATCGGAACGCAATTTAATATTAAATTTTTCTCGGTTAATGCTTTTAACTTTTTTGGTAATACTGAGAAATTAAACTTTAAAATTAATTTGTTTCCAGAAAACGAGTTCAAATTTAAATTTTTCAATGTTATAAAATGAAATTTTTTCTCGAATGCAAAATATTCCTGTAACAGGCAATATGCTGGCTGACCACCATGAGGTAGTGGAAGAGCTAATTCCTCCTCATCAAAACCTTTGAATTGAACAATATCTTTTGAACATTCAATAAGTTTTCCTGTTTGATCCAAAATAGTCACACTCCTAAGTTTGTTTATTAAGTTTTCTTGTAATTGAGAAATCATTTTCCAATCCGCATTAATATGGAAATCAAGAGTAGGAATTTGCAATTCAGATAAATCCGAACCTTGTATAGTTTGTAAGTGAAGGAAAACATTTTCGTCCTCGTCGAATGACGTATTGACCACTTGTAAGGGAATAAAGAAAAGATCCCAGACTGTTCTGAATGTACAAATTTGGCCAGCATCAGAGCGTGCTTCTAGACGAGAGTGCCTCGGAATTTTTAATGGACTTGTTATTTTTCCTAGTTTGGAATTCGGTGTAAGGTGGGCTACAGTTAATGACGGAATCGGCTGCAAAAGAGATGGGCAAAACTTTTCAAGGACACCATTAGCAATTTGTGAGTAATCCCTATCAATGTCTCGACGGACTCTGGCGGACAAAAAAGCGAATGATTCTATGAGCCTCTCGACATGGGGATCTAATGATTCACTTTCCCTCAAATCTAATTTTGAAGCAACTTGTGGGTATTTTTTTCCAAAATCCTTACCTGCCCGACGTAAATATTCGAGCTCACGTGTGAAGTAATCCATTAAATCTAGCTCTCTATGACTTGACATGATCGCTCTCGACTAATTTATAATTTTCTATACTGTCTTTAGACGAAACTAGAAAAGTGACTGGTTCAGTAGATTCGTCGGCCATAAGGTTACCCATTATTTCAAACTTAAGTTCCGATTTATTCTGATGATCAACTAAATATCTAATCGTTATATTTTTCAAACGGGGTTCAAAAAAATGGAAGGCTTTTACCAAAATCTGGTTGATATTCTTTCGGCTATCAGAATTCTGAACCGAATTGCCGTAAAAATCAGGTAAACCATAATCTAGGACGGTAAGATTTTGTTTATTCAGGAATTCAAAAAAACTGAGTCTCGATCTCGTTTGTGATATTCTACTAAGCTCTTTAAAAACGGAGCTTTCAAGGTTTGCAATATCTAGCCACTGAGCACCGTTCTTTTCACTATCTACTGATTGCTCTAGCCGATCAAAAAGAGGAGCGTAACCACCGGTTTTTAGACGAGACATTTTTTAACCCTGACATTAAGCTATCTTTAAGCCGGTAAATTTAAACTCAAATCCCATCCAAAAGAGTCGTTTCCTGGGCTTATAACATCCACGCCTTGCTGTTTGTATTCAATCTGAATTTTTTGGAAGTTAAGTTTAAAAATATCTGTTGGGAATTTCCCATCACCCCCCGCTTCCGTCTTTATATCGGAAACCATCGCGTTTTCCATTGTAATGACAAATATAGGCATAAATGCGCCAGAGGCCGTACGGCCCACTCGAAGAGTAGCAGAGTGAACAGTCGCATTTGCACAGGATGAAAATAAGGCAGGTGTTGATAAATCTGACATTTTCGTTAGAATCATATCCGAAAAAGTTACTCGTCCAGCTGTCCTTTCGGTGTTTGCAATGTCCATTTGCATTGGCATCGTGGCTTGCATCTCCCATGTTTTACACAAAATGCCTGCTTCATCATCTAAAAGAATCGTATCGTTACCTGTAACGTCGGACAAAACAAGATGGTAAATATCATTCGAGCTCATGACTTATACTCCACTAATGTAAGTTGTTTTAAAGATTTTAATGGTAGGCTATTCATTGTTTTAACCAGCAGGAGGAGGTAACTCAGCAACTAACCTTATGGATGCTGTTAATTCTTCCATTTGAAAATGTGGTCTAATAAAAACTACCGCTTTATAGGAACCAGGTTTGCCCGGGATTTCAGAAACATCTATCCTGGCATTTCCAAGGGGTAATCGTGCTTTTGTTTCTTGGGGAGCACTATCGTTAAGACAGACATAATCGGATATCCAGGTGTTAAGATATGTCTCAACACTCTGTCTAGTTTGAAAACTTCCAACTTTGTCTCTCATAATCACTTTTATATAATGTGCAAAACGAGAAGAGGCCAGCATGTATGGTAATCTCGAAGAGAGCTGAGCATTCGCATTGGCATTATCTAGGTTATAAAGTTTGGGTTTGTTAACCGTCTGCCCACCAAAAAAAGCCGCGAAATTTGATCCTTTTGAATTTACGATGGCAATGAAACCTAAATCATTCAGTTCCTTTTCGCGCCTATCAGTGATAGTAACTTCGGTCGGACATTTCAACACAGTGTCACCCTCATTTGTTTTGTAAGTATGGGCCGTCATACCTTCAACTTTACCTCCGCCCTCAACCCCTCTAATGGCACTTGTCCAGCCGTATTTTGCGAAGGCGTCCGTGATTCTCAAACCAAGTTGGTAAGAGGAATTAGCCCACAAGTATTTGGAGTGATCTTTACCATCAACATCTTCCTCGAAAGAAAATGATTCGATAGGAATAAATTTCGACCCATAAGGTAGTCTGGCTGCATATCTGGGCAGTACAAGTGATACATACCTCGAATCTTCAGAATCCCGAAAAGCCCTCCATGTAATTAATTCAGCACTTTCGAATATTTTCGACATGTCCCTGGGAGTACCCAGTTCGGTAAAAGTCTTCATATCAAATAAAGCTGGATCGGCCGCTGCGACAAAAGGAGCGTGTGCTGATGCAGCAACTTTTGAAATCCTTTCTAGAAGAGATATATCCTGAGGATGACGACTAAAATAAAAGTCTGACAGTAGCATCGAGTAGGGACTACCACCAAAAGTGCCGTACTCATCTTCATAAACTTTTTTGAATAAGTTACTCATATCGTAATCAACCGCTGTTTCTAGGTCTTTAAGTAGCTCTTTTTTTGAAGCGTTTAACAATCTGAGCTTTAATCTCGGACCAGTTTCGGTCCCAAATACCATGTCGCGCAGCCCCGTCCATGCAGCCTCCAGATTTTGGAAATCAGGGCAGTGCATAATTTCGTTTAGATGATCTGATAACAAAGAATCAATAGTCGCGATCCTATCATTAACCATAGCAACTACGTCTTTATCTGGACTGAATTTCATACCCTCATCAAGAAGCTCTGAGGCAAATTGTCCTAGCATTAATTTCGCATAAGATTCTTGAGTAGGGTTATTAACCATTCCCCCTTCCTCTATTATCCGTTCAACCAGAGACAAATCAGTCTTAACACCTTCCTCTTTTCCACTATCAGCCATTTTTTACCCCTAATATTTCGTTTAATGTTTATTTCTTGCTAGCGTCGGGAGACTTCTTACCATCTGATTTGGATTCCTCAGAATTGTCGTCCTTTTGCGGAAATGCCTCAGTTTTAAGCTTCTTAACCTTCTCCTGACTTACTGCTACCTCAGCAAGAACAGAATTTAGTTCATCATTTCCGTCTAATTTGGCAACTAAATCTCTTAAATACTGCCTCGCAAGTAGCAGTTTTTCTAATCGAGGAACTTGTTTAACGATATTCTCGGGATGAAAATCATCAAATTTTTCAAACTGAAGATCAATTTTTAGTTCTCCCTCCCCTTTCATTACATCTGGTATTTTCACCCCAACCTTTGGAGAAATTTTAGCCATTACCTCATTGAAATTATCACGATCTATCTCCACAAAACGCCTGTCGCGGAGCTTAGGGAGCGATTCCTGCTGTTCTCCAGATAGGTCGGCTATTAGTCCTACTACGAAGGGTAGTTCTTTTTTTTCTATTGCATCACCGATTTCTACATCGTATGTAATTTGCACTCGCGGAGGACGGTTCCTACCGACCCATTTTTGCAGACTATCAGCCATTTAGACCCTCCATAACATATTTATACTTTAGTATATATTATTATCATACTTTAGTTTAATTTCAAGCTTTTTTTTATTTTAATTTTCTTAGTAACTTATCTGCCATTACCGTTGCTAATCGACTCCTCATTTTTATAGCCGAAAGCCGTTCCTGCTCATCGTCGGTTAGCCGTTCAATCGTTTTCACCAACTCCTTTCTACATGAATCTATTTTTTCCTGCGTTGAAGTTAATTGGCTACGTAAATTCTCTCTCTTTTTTACCTCAGAGGATAATTCGTCAAATGCCTCTGACACAGTTTCCCAGGGCGACCTCGTATTCTGAGACTTTTCCTCATATAAGTCCGAAAATAATTCAGATAAACTTGCTCCGAGTTGATCTAGTTGTTTTGTAGCCTCAACACTACTATTTCTTGTAAATTTACCTTCATCACTAAGGGCTGAATCAACGAGAGAATTTGTTTTTGCAACCTTTCTTGCGAGAGAGTTGATACTGTCGTCATTTGAAATATCAGCAAGGTCGTGCTCTATAAAATCCTCTTCCAACTCCTGTTTTTGCTCAGAACTGGTAATTTGCTCTGTGGGAGTTGGTTCATACTCTCCTTCAAAAAAATCATCCTCTGTGGATTTCTCATCAGAATTTTCTTTCCGCTCCTGGACAACGTCTTCCCAACCCCGCTCTGGAACATAACTGCGTAAACCCTCCATCGTTCCCAAAGTTAGACCGCTTGCAGTCGAAGTTTTTTCAGGCATATCTGTCCCAAAGAAATGTTTTTATAGATAGAATTAATTCCAATACTTTAGTATAATTAATGGTGCATTTTTGTCAACACTTAAGTATTGTTATTTGGTGATCAGTGTTTATTAAACGTAACCTAAAATGGCTTTCTTACAAGACAGCCATACACCCGTATTTCCACTTTTTAAACATTTTTTTATGTTTATATATTGGATTTGCAACGGTTGATTCTAGCTCTACGACCGGGGTAGCGGAATTTGTTCAAATTTGGACCAGCGTGGTAATTCTAACAAGTACTGTCGCTATTTTGTTTGTCCCCCAGTCTTTGGTATTAGCGATTTTAAGCATCATATATTGGCTCTGTCTTGGATTTTTTCTTATTGTTAGTGTGCAGACAGATTCATCGGGATTCTTTATTTATCTACCCTCTGTAATAACGTTGATAGCTTTTTTTGGGTCGGAAGATAGATTAACCGCGTCTCTCACGCGTTTTTTTCTACTGACGTTAAGTGGACTACTTTTATTTGCATTTCAACAGCAATTCGGTGCGAGAACAAGCGTTTTTATTTTTATTGGAATATTAGCTAGCTTTACACTGATTATTTACAGCACCCAAAATTTAAGGGTGTTAAGAAAAACAGAATTAGCGAAAATTAGAATACGAAATTTAGTGAGACAAATTTATACAGAGAAAAAGAATTTACAAATTAAACAAAGATTAGAATCAAATTTTTTAGCGTCATTCGTCCATGACCTAAGACAACCAATTCATGCGATAAACTTGTATATTTCCTCAATGGAACGAGTCTTAATCAAGTTAGAGTTAGCTGACTCTAACCTAGGGCGACTCAGTTTCTCTCTACGACGCCTAAAAATGAGTGTGAAATACATGAATAATGTTCTGGACGGACTACTTGAAGCTACAAAATTAGAACAAGGAATCATTAGTCCGACAACTCAGCCTATTGATTTAATACAATTTGCTAAAGGAATTGTTAGCCAATATTCAGAGGATGCCGCTGAATTAGGTTTAAACCTAGAATTCAAATCTAAAATAGCCCACGAATTATATATAAGCACAGATCCCCGACTATTAGAGAGAATTTTAAGAAACTTAATATCTAATGCACTAAAATTTACCGACTCAGGCGGAGTGAGATTAAGATTAAAAAAAAATCAAATCTCGGTTACCATTTCCGTAATAGATACTGGAAAAGGTATACCCCTCAAACTGCAAGAGAAAATTTTTGATGAATTCTCACAAGTCTCTTCGCAGACAGAGATTTTGGAAAATAACGGACTAGGACTAGGTTTGTCAATTGCAAAACGATTAACTAGTAAAATCGGAGGAGAACTGATTATTCGCAGCAGTGAAAACTTGGGCTCAATATTTAGCATTAGACTACCTGCCACATATCCAAAGCCATTCGGTTTCAGAAGGGTTGAATTGGAACAAGCTATGGAGCAAACCGTGATTCCACAAATAACACTTACAGACCCTCAAACTACAATTATCTTGTTGGTGGATGAGGATCGCACATCAAGAGATGCATTCAATACATTAGAACCGGAATTAAATCTAAGAATTATTTCTGGATCAAATTCTCAAACAATCTTAAATTCGTATACCGATTTAGTTACACCACCAAAGTTAATAATCGTGAATACCAGTAATCAGAAAGAAAAACCAATGCATTCTATTGATAAGCTTAATATGGAATTTAATGAAGATTTCCCAGTTATTTTTTTATCGTCTGATATTGAAAGGGAAAGTATCCTTTATAAAAACGTAAAATACGCTGAATTCATGCAAAAGCCTCTTACGATTAATGAAATACAAACTACGATTTCAAGACTACTTGAATTAAAAATTTAGGTTAGTATTTTGTAGAAACAATACCAAGTTTTTGAGCCACGAGAACAGCTTGTGTCCTATTTATGACGCTCAATTCTTTAAAGATACCACCGACATGCGATTTCGCAGTTATTTCTGTGATCCCCAGTGCCTGGGCAATATCTTTATTCGCCTTACCCTCGCATATCATTGACAGGACTTGAATCTGTCTATCAGTTAAATGAATTTGTCGTATGTCTTTGACATCACGATAGCCTGACGCAGAAAGCCAACGACTTCTCGGTTGCTCTCCATCAACCAAAATTTTAATTAAATTCATACTTTCACCGACGGAAGCTCCTTTACTTATAAATGCAGATACGCCAGAACCAAAACAGGCACCTACTTGAAGCTCGTCATCATTCCCTGATACAGTTATAAGCTTTATCTTTGCCTCAACCGATAGGATTACCCTTATTGCAGCAAGCCCGGTGATCCCCTTCAAACCGAGATCCATCAAAACCCACCACGCGCTTTCCGGCTCTTCATCCGCGCTCGACCCATTGAAACAGGGCAAAGATTCCTCCAATGAAGAATAGACCTTAATACTGGAATTTGGGAAGGCCTCTCGTAAAGCTGTCTCCATCGACTGACGTACGAGAGGATGATCGTCTATGATGACAAATTTAATAATTACTATCTCCGTTTTTAAACAAAATTAAGTAAAAAATAAAATAAATACAAAAATATCAGCATGATAGGTCCAAATAAACCTAAGGACCGTAAATTATCGTTCAAACTTGTCTCAGTGTTAAAACGATCGTCCAGATACTCTTCCGAGATATGCAGACCACTAATGCTGGATTTTGCAATTTGACTATTTAAGTCGTCAAATTCAGATACGTATTCTGTTCTGTCAGATTTAGTGATACGTGCTTTTGTATCCGAAATTTCTGAATCTGAGATACGATTTTTAATATTTTGAAGAAAATGGTCATAATCAATCCCCAACGCATCTGCAACCCTCCTCACACAGTCGATACGATGGTCATACTCTACAAAGCAATTATTTATTTTTTCATTTTCTAATCCAATTACCTGCTCATCCGTTAATCCAGCAACTAGTCCAAGCTCTGATACTGAGAGACCATGGTCATATCTTGCCTCTCTTATCCTCTTATGATGAATTATGAAATTATACATTTTGATTTTGTCTGGTATGAGATTATTTTATTGGAGTACCTGCCGGGCATTAAAATAGTAAAAAAGCCTCTTGTCTGGTGAATAAATCTTCTCTAATGTCACAACTAATGCATTGCCGCCCTGAACTCGTAACCAACCCGTCACCTGTTTGTTGGTAGCAATTTTATTTTCAATATGTACAATCTCCGAGTTACTCCCAGAAAGAATTTTAAGTTTATCCCATATGACACCAGAATGAAAAAATTTGTCAAGTGGTCCAATTAGCTTCTTCCATGTATTCGACATTCTATAAATGGCAAAATTATGATCCAGTAACCCAGTTACTTTGAAGCTTTCTCGATTATTAATTATTGATTTACAAAAAAGATCAAAGTCAAAATCGACAGCTTTTAATATCCATATTAAATATCCATTATGTTTCTCATCATCAGTCATTTTTTCCGTACGCACTGCAAACATATGTAGCGCATTATTTTGGTCCTTAAAGGTAATTCTTGCAAATGTCACGGCCTCTTCGATACTGTCCATAAAAATGGAATCAAAATCTCTCCCTACCACGTTAGATATTCCTAATCTACTAAGAGCCGTTTTATTCGCAAACACGACTCTTCCATCTTTATTAGTAAGTAAAATAAATACAGGAAAATTATATAAGACAGACGTCATTGTTGAAGACTCAGACAATGTAGATTTCAAATCCTTTAAAAATTTCCCTATAGCAGTTTCTCGAGTAGACTCATCAATAACATTAATAAATTGAATCAGTATTATTAGAAGAATAATTTTCAATAATAACCAGGTTGTATAAAGTCCTCGGTGAGACAAGTAATCCGAGTCCTTCTGAATTTGTAACGTTATCCAAAGTCCCCACAGTATAACGCTAACCGCTGCGACAACTTTTAGGTTTTTAAAAAAAACCTTGCTATTTGGCCCGCTAGTAGGAACCTTAATACATTGGAAAAAGATACATCCAAAAATCAATATAAAAGAAAAAGATAGTAATATACTCATCTCACCGATAGTTCGATATTTAACAACTGAAGCGTAGGCTAAAATAAAAAATAGCACCGTCGGTAACAGAGCTACTAAAACATTTTTCCATAGATTTTTCTTGCTTGGACGAGATAACATTATACAAAATAACATCAACGCAAAAAGGTCAAAAAAGATTAACGAATCCTCTAGTTTTTGTAATGGCGTGTTTTCCATTATCCTTAAATCCTGCATTCCAACAAAAAATATACTCATTGGATGCATCAAGAAGGACAAGCTAATTGTAAGCTGAATTGGTAACACTGCCTTTGGCAACCTTCTGTAACCGATTTGAAACCCTAGAAAGGCAATGAAAATACTACATGTTAAAAAAAAATAGATTGAAGATGTATTATCCAGATACATAATTATTTTTCGTCGTTTTACCACACTGAGAGAGAGTTACGATAAATTTTTTTCTTGAAGTTAGGTTAAAATCGCGGTCAAAATGTTCACCGTAATGAAGGAAGCTTATTTGCTTTAAATGTATTGAATCAATAATTTCAAAAAATTTGATTTGTACTTTTTCGTTGAAACTCAAGATGAATCCAATCGTTAAAAGTAGCAGGAAGATAATTTTCAATTTTCTGAATCTATCTTTAGCGGCTATCTTCGTATCTTGAAACTCATTCTCAGGAAGAGCTTTATGTTCTGTATCATGACTAATTATTTTTTTCGACCCTTCGTCAGAGGATATAGAGGAGCTTTTTTTCTCCTCGCGAATTTTAATATTTTTCGCATCGTATAAGTAAAAAGTTGATCCAAACTTGTCTATTTTTTGTTCAATTTTTTCTCGCGCTATTCCTGTGTTGAGAAAGATAATTAATCTACTCTTATCAACTTGGGATTTTTCGGTGAGAGTTCTCAGTATAGAGATTTCCTTCCCATCTAATTTATCTCCATTTTTTAATATTAAGACTGTTTTCGTATCTTGTGCAGGGCGATTCGTTACTTTACCTTCGACTAATTCGGAAAAAGCTACACCATAATCGTCAATTAAAGAGTCTGCGATGAACTTCTCAAATTCACTATCACCATAAAAAATGGTATTGGGATTTTTTTTTACCAGAACCTTTTTTAATTCAGAGGCAAGCAGGTTTAACGAATAAAAATTATCGCAACATACAAGAGTATTTTCTCTCTTTTTTGAGAGACGAATTAGCAAATCATCCACGAGGTTTTCCGAGGAGTGCCCCAGCCCAGGATCTAATTTGTGCACATTTGTCCCCAGAACCCTAAGCTGTGCTTATTTTGGACCAATTACGGATTCTAAAATCTTGGTCAATTTAGACGGATTTTCAGTGCTTTTCGAATTAGTTTTTTTTCCAGTGAAAACTGGTCTATCCGTCGTCAGTTTTTGACCGGCAATTCGCGTATTCGACTTTTCTGCCATGTACCTACTAAGTTTGGTATTGTGGGTATCGAGACATCGCCGATCAGCAAACTTCACTTTTACTGCGTTCGTCGATTGCTTGTGTATGATACCCGCCTGTTGAATCGCCTGCGCACAGCGACCGTAAGATTGAGCTGCCGAGGATCTCACATCATCAAAGACGAATTGTTTCTTAAATAACTGCCTGACAGACTCATCATTATAGATTGGGGGTAACAGCATAAAAGGAACGGAAAAGTCACGCTGAGTGAAGGGATCAGTCGCAAGCTCAGCATCAGAGACTCTTGAAGGACAAAGAAGCAAAGTGGGAGGAATACCGCTCTTTGAGTCAAAGACCCAACCTATCGTTTCGATAAACCTGGTTGTGGCGCTTAACTCAATAAGTGAAACGCTTGTTGGGACCACTACCAAATCAAATTCATATAGAATCTCGGGATCCATAGCAGCTGTCCACGTTAAATCACAAACTAGAACCTCAACCTTACTCGTATACCTTCTAACTCGGTTTCTACAGTCAATCAACCAACGTCTGGCGTCAAAATCGTCTAAAACGCAATGCTCTGTGACGACGTCCGAGGACCGGGCTTCATCAATCCATGTACTCGAGGATCCATGGGGGTCTAAGTCAAGCAATACAGTATTTTTGAATGCTTTTTCCGAAAACCAGATAGACAGGTTAGCGGACAAAGTACTCTTACCTACTCCACCTTTCTGACTAACAACCAAAATTTTCAACGTTTCCATAACCGCATCCCTTTACAAAAGGTATACTAAAGTATTAGAATAATACTCGATAAGCACGAGTATGGCAAGTTATAGTTATATTTGTCGGTAAAATTGAGAGAAACATTAGTCGCTAATCAAAGCCGCCTCACCTATGGGGAGAATTCTAATAACACTAGCGAATTCCCGGTGACCATGTAAATCCAATCTCAGCCACCGGGTTGAGAAAATTCTCTTCGATCAGCGCTTATTTACAGCATCCTTAAAAGCTTTACCAGCGGTAAACTTAACGGTTTTAGACGCAGGAATTTTGATTTCCTCGCCAGTTCTAGGATTTCTGCCCATCCGCGCAGCCCTTTTTCCGGACCCAAAAGTTCCAAATCCAACAAGTTGAACGTTTTCTCCTTTGGAAACGGCCTTTATAATGCAATCTATGGTGGTTCCTAATACCTCATCAACTTTTGATTTGGGTAGGCCCGAGGAACCAGATATGGAATCAATTAAATCAGCTTTATTCATGTAAACCTCTAGAAGAAAGAAACAGTTTCAATTCTAACAATTTCTGTAGGCTTTTTGCCTTTTTTATGCGAATTTATGTCAAATTTTTTCAGTTCAAATGTTAAAAGTTTTGTTGTAAGGAGCGGGAGGGTAACCAGTTCCCAAAAAAAAGCTCTTCGCGACTATTCTGATTTTTTTTGCATTCCTTTTTCAGAAAAAGAAGTTTCACTAAAAGAGGTCTTTGAGAATAATAATCCAATTGTTCTTGACATAGGATTTGGAATGGGGAATGAAATTATTGATTTCTCGATAAAAAACCCAGAAAAGAACGTCTTGGGCATCGAAATCTATAAACCAGCAATTGGTAACGTTCTTAATAATATTCAGAAAAATAACATTAAGAACATTAAAATAATTAATTACGACGCTTATCTTGTTTTGACAAAAATGCTTACAGATGAATCACTTTGTGAGATCCATTTATATTTTCCAGACCCATGGCCAAAAAAGAAACACCACAAACGGAGATTAGTCAACGCTGAATTTGGTCGAATTTTGTACTCAAAGCTGGAGATCGGCGGAAAAATAAAATGTGCGACCGATAATAAAAGTTATGCAGATCAGATCGTTGAAGTCCTGAGTGAGCAAAAATGTTTCCAAAACATGAACGCGGGATATGGCAGTCGTCCCACTGACCGAGTGATTTCTAAGTTTGAACAGAAAGCCTTTGATAACGCTTCCAAAATTTACGAGATATCTTTCGCAAAACTAAACTGAATGGCCAAAAAAAATTATTACGATTCCAGCAATAATCCGATACAAAGCAAACACTAATAAACTATGCGTTTTCAGATAAGAAATTAAAAATCGTATAACCAGATAGGCAGATAATAAAGAAGCACAAAACCCAATAAAAAAAAAGTATAAGTTCTCAATTTTAACTTCATCAAATTTTAGATAAATTGAATAGAAAGTAGCAGATAAGATCACAGGAACGGCAAGTAGAAATGAAAAATTCGTAGCTGTAGAACGGTTCAAACCAAAATACATCCCTCCAATAATTGCAGCTCCTGACCTACTAAAGCCTGGCATCAGAGCTAAAGTTTGCATTAAACCTATTTTGACCGCAATTGTTGTTGTCACGTTTCTCATATTATTAATTTTTTTGTTTTCTTGACGATGCAAAAATTCAACGTGAAACATTAAAAGAGCACCAATTATAAAAGATGTGCCAACGAAAACGGAATCGAAAAAGTTATCAAGGATGTACCCTCCGAACAATAAACCAAAAATACCTATCGGAAAGAAAGCCAAAAAAAGGCATTTAAGAAGTTTACGATCTCTGAGTGTCACAATTCCAACGAAATCTCTTCTGTAATATAGTAATACGGCTAAAAGGGCTCCAGTCTGGATTGAAATATCAAAAACTTCAGAGTATCCCTCATTGAAGCCTACCATGTCCCCAAAAAAAATTAAATGACCGGTTGAGGAAATAGGTAAAAATTCAGTAGCTCCCTCGACCACACCCAATAGGAACGCCTTAAAGGAACTAATAAAATCCAATAAATTCTCCTCAATTGATCCTGATATCATTGAATATACTTTAAAGGCCCTAACTGTACAATCTATAACTAGGACTTTGAATACTTTACATGTAATAATTAAAAAAAAACTAGTTATACATATATCCTTGGAAAAAAGATGAAAAAAGCAGTAATGACAATTACCTTGTTAATATTTACTACGAACCTTTCAGCGATTGACTTATTTGATGCTGTAAATCTTGCGTTCGAGAGCGATCCTCAGTTCCTTAGAGATAGGGACTTACTCGATAAACAGAAAGAATTAATCAACCAAGCTCGAGCTCCACTTATGCCCAATATTTTTATTTCCGGCTCTTACGCCGATGCTGAGAACTCGATAAACAGTGATGCAAATACAAAAAATGTAGGTGTTACATTATCTCAGACATTATTTGACCGAGAAAAGTTTTTAAACCTGGACCAAAGTAAACTTAATCTTGAGATCGCAGAATTAAATTTTTTAATTTCAAAAGAACAAACTATATTGAGAATAGTCGGAGCTTATTTTGATATCCTTATTGCTCAGAATAACCTCAAAACGATTGAAGCAGAAAAAGATGCTGTTAGGGAACAACTCGAATTTGCGAAAAGAAACTTTGAAGTGGGTACATCAACTATAACTGATCAGCAGGAGGCACAAGCCAGATTCGACTTAATCAGGGCGTCAGAAATTCGGACCAAGAATAGCCTTGCGATTGCTAGAACAAACTTAGAAAAATCGCTCCTTACTCCTCTACCTGAAAATCTAAGAGGTATTAATAAAAAAATTAACCTGGAAAGGCCTGAGATTACTACACCGAAGGAGTGGATGAAAATAGCGAGAGACAATAACTTAACAGTGAAGATAGCAAGGATTAAGACGGAACTTGCTTTCCTTGAATTGAAGAAAAAAAAATTAGCAAGGATGCCTAGCTTAAATTTCAGTTTGAGCGCTAATAACTCGACAGTAGACTCCACATCTACTATCTCACAAAATATCAAAACTGCTACTTTAAGTATTTCAGCTCCGATTTATACAGGGGGAAGCATTAACGCCTCAGAACGACAAGCGATCTCTGACCTTAGAAGGGAAGAAAATAGCCTAGAATTCGAAATGCTAAACGTTGATCGTTTTGCAGGTAAATCTCTTAGGACATTCATTGCCGGACTGTCGCAAGTTGAGGCTCTTGAAGCAGCCGAGGAATCCAGTAAGGTGGCTTTAGAGTCCAATAAGTTAGGTTACGAAGTTGGCGTTCGCATTAATATAGACGTACTTAACGCTCAAAGGCAACTTTTCTCTACGCAGCGAGATTTGGCTGTCGCTAGATATGAGGCGTTACAATCAAAATTAGAGTTGCTTAGCGCCGTTGGGGATCTAACTTTGTCTGAGGTGCAACAGATCAGCCAGTTGATTAAAAATTCGAATTAATATCATGTTGATCAACTAAAAGTAAATCGGCATATTTCGTTGATGATCCGCTTCTTTTGCGAATAAAATTATATGCATTATCACCAAAACATTTGCTTTTATTTTTATCTTTTAAAATCTCAGAGCCCTCGGCAAACCAATCTCTGTATCTATTTATTCGAATAGCCGCAGATTCATTAATTAGACCATTTGATATTTCCTGAAAATTGAACATGTAATCGCCAAAAAAAATTACTTTTTTCTGCAAACATGCTTCTAGTGGATTCTGACCACCAAAGGGTTTTATACTTCCCCCGATAAGAACTATATCGGAAGCTGCCAAATACATTTGTACTTCCCCGATACTATCCCCTATCAAAATACTTGGGCACGGGTTTGAAGAGACACCTTCAGTCCGTAGAAATTTCGTTCGGGTATCGACGCTGAACCCGGCTAACTGAGCTTCTTTAAGCGCCTTTTTAAATCGCTCGGGATGCCTAGGTACCAAAATTAATATTTCATCCATTTCGGGACTAAATCTATTTCTCCAACAGTCGATTATTTCTTTTTCCTCACCATCCCTGGTACTCAATGCCAACCAAACTATTTTCTTTTTACATTGAGCACGGAAACATAACCCATTAACCACATGATTTTTTTTTAACGAAACATCAAATTTTAAATTATTTAATACAGACACCTTTTTGTTATATCCTAATTCGATAAACCTGACACTATCGTTTCTTGACTGTGCTATCACCATATCAATTTCATTTATAACCGGCAGAAAAAATCTGCGCCAATTTTTGTATAAATGAAAAGATCTCGAAGATAATCTACCATTAATGAGCATGACCTTTATTTGGTTTTTTTTACAAGAATAAATCAAATTTGGCCATATCTCTGTTTCCACTAGAGCGAGTACCGTAGGATTAAAGCACTTACAAAATCTCTCAGTAGCCCATGGGAAATCTAAGGGTAAAATTTCCACCGTAAAATTTTCGAGGTCTGCAAACATTTCCGACTCTAGATAATTTTGCATGAATTTCCAGGCACTCTTAGTAGTTACAGTGAGAACAACGTTACATAGTCGATCCTTTTTGTACAATTGCTCAATCAATGTAAGAGCTCCTTGAACTTCTCCCAATGAAACTGCATGTATCCAAATAATATTTTTTTTAAATTTTTTATTTTCCTTTTGTAATGCTTTGGAATAACCAAAAAATCTGACCATAAAATCCTCGTTGAAAGACTTTGTTTTCTTGTGCGCCAAAAAGCGTATCACCAAAAAGGGTAATAAAGCGAGAAGCATAAATTGGTATAAAAAATAAAAAGATCTAGACATTTGCTTAATAAAAAGAGTTCAGAAAGGTAGTATTATATTTCTTGTGATTAAACTTAGTGCATCTCTAAAGTCCGATTTTATTCTCTCTAGGGCATCTTCCGTATCACCTTCGAACCGGAAAACTATGACTGGGGTTGTATTGGATAGTCTCGCCAGGCCAAACCCATCATCATACTCGATACGTATTCCGTCGAGAAAATAAAACTTGTTTGCACGTGGAAAGAGCGTTTTATCGTTCAATCTGTCCAATAATTCATTGACCGAAAACCCTTTCAGTTCGAGTTTAATCTCTGGAGTGCAAAATGAATCTGGTAATCCATTGAAAAAGTTTGAAATATTCTCTTCTTCAGCTAGTATTGATAGCAACCTTGCTCCGGCATAAATAGCATCATCGAACCCATACCAAAGATCACTAAAAAATATGTGACCGCTCATTTCACCTGCTAAAGAGGCACCTGTTTCTTTTAATTTAGATTTCATGAACGAGTGTCCCGTCTTCCACATAATTGGACGCCCCCCATAATTTAATATCCATTTATGAAGATTTCTAGAACATTTAACATCATAAATTATCGTTGCTCCAGGGTTCTTTTGCAAAACGTCTCGAGCGAAAATCATCATTTGACGATCGGGCCAAATAATATTACCTTCACTATCTATCAATCCTAATCTATCACCGTCACCATCAAAAGCTAAACCTACGTCTAGCCCCTTTGATACAACGATGTTTTTCAAATCCTCTAAATTATTTGGGTCCGCAGGATCAGGATGATGATTCGGGAACCTTCCATCGGGATCGCAAAAAAGTTTAAATACTTCGCAACCCATAGTCTTATAAATTGAGCAAGCGATAGGACCAGCTATCCCATTTCCTGCATCTATCCCAATTTTCAGAGATCTCTTTAATTTATGTTTTTCGATAACATTTCTCTTGTAGAGATCTTCAATAAACGTATGATTATGACACTTTATCTCATTGATTTTTTTAAAATGGAATTGGCCAGGAATTATCCTTTTGTATAAAAGCTGCAAATCATCTCCCCAGAATGGTAAACCATTAATGACAATTTTAAGCCCGTTATAGTCTGGTGGGTTATGACTGCCGGTGATCATAACACCAGTTTTTCCTTCCTGACAAAAAGCTCCAAAATACAAAACTGGCGTCGGAATCTCGCCATAATCGTTGATGAGAATACCTTTTTCTTCAAGTGCTGATCTCAATGCTAGTGAAAAGCCCTTACTTGAACTCCTCATGTCTCGCCCAATACCACAAATACTGACCTGTCGCTCCACCATGATATCTCCCAGGACAAGTCCGATTATATAAATAGATTGATTGGATAAATCATTACCAACCAGACCTCGTATGTCGTATGCTCTAAATATTGATTTTGAAATGTTCATAATTACAAAATTATTGTTAAAATTTATACATGGCTATATATGTTATCGGAGATGTTCATGGGTGCATTAAAACATTGATTTCTCTAGTTGATCAGCTTGATTTAAAAAAAAATGATGAATTATGGTTCTGCGGAGATCTTGTCAATCGTGGTCCTGATTCTACCAATTGTATTAGATTTATTAAAGCTCTCAAAATAAAAACAGTCTGTGTTTTAGGGAACCACGACTTGTACTTACTCAGTTTAGTAGGAGACAATTCAAAAATGAGTGGTGACTGTGGTATACAAGCTTTATTGGAAGCTCCGGACAAAAATGAGCTAATTGAATGGTTAAGGCATCGTCCTCTAGCTCATGTCTCGGGGAAATACATCTTGGTTCATGCAGGAGTTTATCCGACGTGGGATACGGCTACTATAAAAGAGCTTGCTTTGGAAATCGAGAATGATCTTCAAAGCGCAACGTGGCAAAGATTTATGGTAAATCTATGGGGAAATTCACCAGGAATTTGGAATTCAGAATTAGAAGGTAAGGACCGTAAACGCATTATAGTCAACATATTTACTAGAATGAGATACCTAACACCAACCGGCGCTTTAGATTTCTCATTCAAAAACACACCCTCCGTCCAGGCCAAAACTCTGGTTCCTTGGTTTTGTTTTAGCAAAACTTTAAGAAGGAAAGAAAGAGTACTTTTTGGTCATTGGTCCTCCTTAGGTCTCCTAATTCGAAAAGAATTTGTTTCACTCGATACGGGTTGCGGCCGAGGGGAATTCCTGACTGCTATTAGGTTAAGTGACAGCCATGTTTACTCAAAAAAAGTCATCGATGATATACCTCTAACATCCTAGTTCGTGCCTGTGCAGCCAAATATTTCCTATTAGCACTTGGCAGCTGATTTTCACACCTGTCAACAATGTTTACAGGTAGAATTTCTACCTCAGCTCTTAAATTAGGAGTTTTAATTATCTTGATAACAGACTCAATCAGGGTCATATCGTCAACATATGCACATGCCTCGGTAAAGGAATAATCCTTCTTGTACTTTATCAAAACGGGCAATAACTTCAGTTCTTGATTTTCAAAAAGTAATGAAAATAAACCTGAATGGAACTTTTGAATTGTCTTGCCATTCGAGGTTTTCCCTTCGGGAAAAAAAGCATATGAATTATTCCGATCTGCAGATCCCTGAATCATTTTTTTTGAAACCTCTCGTATACTTTTTCTGCGATTACGATCTATAAAAACAGTCCCCGCCATACCTACTAAACTCCCGAGGAAAAACCATTTTTTTATTTCTATCTTAGCTATAAAGGATACTGGAAACATAGAAAGTAAAACAAAAATATCTATCCATGAAATATGGTTAGCTACTAAAACAAATGGATATGGAGGCACCACCTTACTCTCAGTATTCTTACAAATCACTCTGAGACGGAATAGTGCGAGGAGTGTTTTGGACCAATAACTTATTATTTTTTTTTTTAATTTCACAAACTTAAATGGTGATATTAAGAACAGTGCGAGGAATCCCAAAACAACCCAAAAAACTAAAGGGATAAGCCTTGAAAAAAGAATCAAATGCGACATTCACTGATCTTTCAAAAAAATACAGCGTCCATTAATTATCGTCGAGTACACTTTCCCATACATCTCATAGCCCAAAAAGGGTGAGTTTTTACCCTGAGATAGTAAATCATTTTCTTGTACGAGCCATGGCTCGTTTGGTCTAAAAATGGTTACGTTCGCAGCCTCTCCTTCCTCAATCTTATGAAACTCATCGTTTAACATCTTAGCAGGCTTTTCACCAATGAATTTCAATGCTTCATATATATCTATTTTATTTCTCTTAGCCCAACTCAATGTTAATGGTAACAATAGTTCAGTCCCGATTTGTCCAGCGGTAGCCTCAGAAAATGGCAGGGTCTTTTCTTCCATTTCAACGGGAGTATGATCAGAGCAGATAAAATCTATGGTTCCATCAATCAACCCCTCAGTAAGAGCCTCCTGGTCTCTTTGTGCTCGAAAAGGGGGGGTCGCCTTACAATTCGTGTTAAAGGCACCAACATCTAGATCAGTGAGATGTAGGTGATGTATTCCCACGTCAGCGGTAATTTTTAAACCCTCTTTTTTTGCTTTTCTTACAATCTCAACACTTTGACGCGAAGACAAACGACAGAGGTGTAATCTTGCATTTGTTATTTCAGCGATACTGAGAAGCGTAACTAAGTTAATTGTTTCGGCACAATCAGGTATGCCCTTAAGCCCTAATCTTGTGCATGTCAAGCCGCTGTGCATGTCACCATCTCTTCCAATCCATGGATCCTGTGGTGATAACCAAATTGGAAAGTCGAAATTTGAAGCGTATTGAAAAGCTTTTAATAGCACCTGATGATCACGGATAGGTTTATTTGCTTGAGAAAAACCGATGCAACCAGCCTCAAATAGTTCTCCCATTTCTGTTATCTGATACCCGTCCAATTTTTGTGTAAGGGCACCTAATGGTTTTACAACAGCATTCTTGAAATCAACCGATTTGTTTATTAACATCTTGACCAATCCAGGCTCATCAAGAACAGGGTCGGTATCTGGTGGGCAGACTAATCTGGTAATTCCTCCACCGACAGCGGACTTTAACTCTGAATACATCGTCCCTTTATATTCAGATCCAGGCTCCTTAATTCTAACAGCGCAATCTGTGAATGTATTAGTCACAATACAATTTTCTGCATCAATTTTTAATGACGATGGTGAAACAGGACTAGCGTTAGTGCTCGGCTCAATTTTCTGTATTTTTCCTGAGAAGATTTTTATATTCTTAGGGATGAATTTTTTTTCTAAGTCGCAGTATACGAGCCCATTTAAAATTTCTATTGTTGTAAAGTTTTCATCCGTACCCATTATCTTTCTCTGATTTTTCCTGATGTAGTATGTCCATGACCGCCATCCTAATGGCGATACCAAATGTAACCTGCTTGAGAATAACTGAGCTCGCTGAGTCCGCTACTTTCGAATCAATTTCCACTCCTCTGTTCATAGGACCGGGATGTAAAACAATAGCATTTTCGGAACAATTACCCATTGCCTCCTCAGTCAATCCGTAAAACTTAAAGTATTCCTGGGCACTCGGTAGTACTGGACTCGAAATTCGTTCATTCTGTAAACGTAAAACGATCACAACATCGACATCTTTAAGTCCATTACTTAAATCAGAGTAAACTGTTACTCCCATCTCTTCTATATCAACGGGCAATAATGTCATTGGAGCTATAACACGTATCTCAGGTACTCCTAAAATTGATAGAGCCCAGATATCTGATCTAGCAACCCTCGAGTGGGATATGTCTCCAATGATGGCAACCCGTAAATTACGAAAATTCTTTTTGAAAAGCCTTATAGTATACATATCGAGCAAGGCCTGAGTAGGATGAGAATGACACCCGTCCCCGGCGTTCAGTACCTGAATATTTGGAGAAACTCGATTTACATGTTCCGCAATCAGATTGACGGCGCCACTACATGAATGACGAACTACAAACATATCAGCTTGCATGGCAATTAGATTGTCAATTGTATCCAGAAGAGATTCCCCTTTTGAAGAACTTGACCCAGTAATATTTAATTTCATAACGTCCGCGGAAAGCCTTCGTGCTGCAATTTCGAAGGTCGAACTAGTGCGGGTTGAGTTCTCAAAAAAAATATTAAAGACGCATCTACCTTTCAAAATTGGAAAATTTTTCAATAAAATTGTATCTCCAAACGAGAGAAACCTATTAGCATGATCCAAAATTTCAATAATATATTTCCGGGTAAGACCCTCTATTGTCAATAGATGATTTAAACGACCATTTTTATTTGTTTGCGGAGAATAACTCATCTAAAACCACTTGTAATATTAACGCAGCTGCTCTTGCATCATCGTGACCTCTTCCTTTTGAAAGCACCGAAGTGTATGACTCGTCTACTAATCGTACCTTTTTGCCGGTTACTGTGCTAATTTTTCTGGCGAATTTTTTACAATTTTTTGCAAAAGGATGTAAACTTCCATCACGATGAGAGGGGAAGCCAACTACAACAAGTCCAGGATCCCAATGCAATATTTCATTCTTAACGGCGTTAAAACCTTCAATTTTTGATCTCCCATGAAGAATTTTCAGGGGAGAGGCTGTCCCGCTTATCGTATTGCCGATGGAAACGCCTATTTTCTTAGGTCCGTAATCAAACCCTAAAAGGGTCAAGTTGGTGTTATTTTGCAAAAGCACCTATTCTCATCTTAAGCATGTCCAATACAATTTGATAAATTATCAGGATCAATTCCTAATATCTTAAAAGCTTCGTTAAACCTTACATCTGCTGGAGTATCGAAAAGAAGCTTATTATCCTTTAATGGAATAGTCAACCACGAATTTGATGCCAACTCGGAATCCAACTGTCCTGGGCCCCAACCAGAATAGCCCAATGAAACAAGGATCTTCTTCGGACCAATTCCTTTCGCTGTCGCTTCAAGAATATCTTTTGATGATGTAAGTGCCAATGCCTCGTTTATTCTTAAGGTTGAGGACCACGTACTAGCTGGCTCATGCAACACGAACCCTCGGTCCTGCTGAATTGGGCCTCCGTAGTATACCGGCTCTGAAGCGCTTTGAGATTCTTTACTTCTCAAATTCAGCCTAGTTAATAAGGCATGAAGATCTAATTCACACGGTTTATTGATGACTATGCCCATAGCCCCCTCGCCGCTGTGCTCAGCAAGGTAAACAACTGCCTTTGAAAAAATAGGGTCCAGTAGCCCGGGCATAGCAACTAAAAGATGATGGCTTATATACGACGGCTTTGTAGTATCATTAAACATACCTGATAGTTTACTTTAAAAATTTTTTGTAGCAAACAGTCTAAAAAATGAAGCTTAATTTACAGGGAGGTTCACTTCTTTGGTTACGAAGAGATCTCCGAATTATGGATAACAATTTAGTTAAGCATGCAATCTCAAAACGGAAAAAAATGTTTTTCTGTTTTGTTTTCGATAACGTGATATTGGAGGATATAAAAAGTAGTCCGTTTACCGAAAAAGATGATAAATCATTATATGTCGACCGAAGGGTGGGTTTTATACACAACACATTAGCTGAAATAAAAAAAGATCTCCAGCAAATTGGCTCTGATCTTCTAATCTTTTACGGTGACCCTGTGGAGTTAATCCCCAAAATAGCAATAACAATAAATGCGGGAACGGTACTCTGGACGAAAGACTATGAGCAGTATGCTAGACGTAGGGACGATAAAATCTCCACCTCTCTTGAGAGCCTTAACATCAATCCTATATCGATAAAAAATCAATGCATTTTTGAAGAATCGGAGGTTCTAACAAACGATGGAAATCCTTATACCGTGTTTACACCATACAAAAAAAAATGGTTAACGATTTTAGGTGACTCGCAAAATCTATGGGAGGGTTACTCGGTAAAGCAACTAAGTGAATGCGCAGCTAAAGTCGATTTCCCAGAAGATATGCCAGAACTTGAGGAGTTCGGTTTTTCATCCATGAGCAAAAAAATTAAAATTAAATCTGGTTCGGATGGAGCAGAGGAGCTAGTTAAAGATTTTTTTAAAGTCATTGAAACATACGAGTTCGCGAGAAATTTCCCCGCAAAAAAAGGGGTGTCTTATTTGTCTACTCATTTCCGTTTTGGAACATTGTCGGTAGAGAAAATAGTTCATACGTTGTTAAAACTCATCCCGGAATTTGAGGAGAAAAGAACCAACACAACTGGAATTCATGCGTGGCTATCCGAATTAATTTGGAGAGATTTTTATATGCAAATCTTATTTCATTTCCCTCACGTAGAATCCAGTTGTTTTAAAAAAAAATATGATAATCTCGTTTGGGAAGATAATAGCGAACTATTTCACAAATGGACTGTGGGTCAAACCGGTTATCCCATCGTTGATGCTGGAATGAGACAACTTAATGAAACTGGATACATGCATAATCGCTTACGTATGGTTACTGCTAGTTTTCTAACTAAGGATTTGGGGATCAATTGGAAAGAAGGTGAGCGATACTTTGCAAATAAATTATTGGATTTTGATCTTTCGGCAAATAATGGAGGGTGGCAGTGGGCAGCATCTACGGGATGTGATGCACAACCATACTTCCGAATTTTTAATCCAACTAGCCAGGCAAAAAAATTTGATCCTGATGGTGAATTTATAAAAAAATACGTTGGTGAACTCAGAGAGTTACCAAGAAAACTGATATTCGAGCCCTGGAAAATAACAACCTTAGTCGAAGGGGAACGGGAAATTAATTATACGAAGAGAATTATCGATCATGACGAAGCGAGAAAGAAAACGTTAAAGAGATTTTTGGCGATTTCCGAGAATAATCAATGATTATCAGATTTCGACCATATCAAAGTCAGACTTTTGTGCCCCACATTCTGGACATGTCCACGTAATCGGTACGTCTTCCCATTTTGTTCCGGGCACTATACCCTCATCTGGTGACCCTTCCTCCTCATTATAAATCCATCCGCAAATCAGACACATATAGGTTTTCATTTCGAATCCTCAAAAAAAATGTATTTGACAAACATCTTACTAGTATTGCCTAGGAGATAAGCAGAAATGCACATTCCTCAACAAAATCCGAAAACTAATAAAAAAAACATACTAAAACGATGTAAGTTTATAAATACTTTGTTCACCTTAGCGTAAAATACGAGGGTATTCATAGGGAATTAAGGAAAAATGCAAAATATTTCAAATAGTCAAAACTTTTTTAACAAAGCCAAAGATTTGATACCTGGAGGGGTTAACAGTCCTGTAAGGGCTTTTGACTCTGTTGGGGGTACCCCTCGATTTATTCAAAAAGCATCTGGGCCTTACCTGTATGATGTTGATGGGAACGAATATGTTGACACTATTTGCTCATGGGGACCAGCTATCGTTGGCCATGCAAATAACGATGTAATTTTAGCGGTCAAAGATGCCTTGTCAAATGGATTAAGTTTTGGTGCACCGACAGAAGGTGAAATGGTTCTTTCAGAAATGATCAAAGAGCATTTGACCTCCGTTGAGCTAGTAAGATTAACCTCATCTGGTACCGAAGCAACAATGTCTGCGATTCGACTTGCTCGTGGATTTACAAACAGAGATAAAATTGTGAAATTTGAGGGCTGTTATCATGGGCACGTAGATTCACTTCTCGTTAAAGCTGGCTCAGGATTACTCACATTGGGTAATCCTACATCGGGGGGAATTCCAGAGCCGTTCGCTGCCGAAACTATTGTGCTACCCTACAATGACTGTGAAGCTCTGACGAAATGTTTTGAGACCCTTCCAAATGACATAGCAGGTGTCATTATTGAGCCAATAGCAGGAAACATGAATCTTGTAAAACCGGATATAGAATTCTTGAAGGTTCTCCGACATAGTTGTAATAAAGTCGGAGCTTTATTGATTTTTGACGAAGTCATGACCGGCTTTAGAGTTGGCCCTGGTGGGGCCCAACAATTATTTGGAATCAGCCCAGACTTGACTACATTCGGTAAAGTGATCGGAGGCGGAATGCCCATGGGTGCTCTGGCAGGAAAAAGGGAAATCATGGAATACCTTGCGCCAATTGGACCGGTTTATCAGGCGGGAACGCTGTCTGGAAATCCAATAGCGGTTGCTGCAGGAATTGCGACACTAAAGATTGTTTCTCAACCCAATTTTTTTCATTCACTTGAAAACATAACCATGGAACTGATAGATGGTTTAAGAAAAATTGCATCAGAGTATAATATACATAACTTTTCTGCGGATCATGTCGGTGGTATGTTTGGAATATATTTTCGGAATAAGGTTCCGAAAACTTTTGATGACGTATTAGATTCGGATATCAAACTATTCAAGACATTTTTTCACGAAATGTTGACACGAGGCGTCTATCTCGCTCCCTCCCCGTATGAAGCTGGATTCTTATCTATCAAGCATAAGGGAAAACCTATTCAGAAAATTCTGGAAGCTACTCAAGAATCCTTTGAAGCAATCAATGGACAATCCAGCTAATAGCAATGCGTGTGGTCGATTTGCACCATCACCAACAGGACCACTGCACCTTGGTTCATTAGTAACTGCCATGGCTAGTTACTTAGACATAAAATCTGACAACGGCCGTTTGTGGCTTCGGATAGAAGATAGTGACAGTCAACGAAGTAAAGCAAATTTTATTGGATTAATAAAACAACAACTTATAGATCATGGCATTATCTGGGATACATGGCCAAATCCAGACAACAAAAAGGAAGGTGTGATTTATCAGAGTGAACGACGCCGTATTTACTCCTATTTTATGCACTTCCTAATTTCCACAGAGCGGACTTTCTTATGTAGTTGTACAAGAAAGTCATTGTTGAAACAAGGTGATTTGACTGAATATCTTAAATCTGGAGAGATAAAATATCCTCAGATTTGCAGGAATCGAAAAAGTGGTAATCTTTCCCATGAAAAAGCACTACGTTTTAAATCAACCGATGGAGATGACTTCGTTATAAGGAGATTAACTACAGGGGATTTTTCTTATGCCTTCACGGTAGTAGTTGACGATTATCTCCAGGGAGTAACTAAGATTGTGAGAGGAGATGACTTAAAATTTACCATAAATCGAAACCGGCAAATCCAGGCAATCCTAGGATTTCCATTTCCAAAAATACTCCACGTACCAGTAGTCAGAGACTCTAACGGGAAAAAATTATCAAAAGCAGATAAGCACTCAAAGTTACGAGGAGGAGAATTTATAAAAAAACAAATTATTGAGAGCTGGACGCATCTTCGAGAAAATATGCCTGTTTCATGGATTGAGAAAGTTACGCCAACATACGAAACCTTTTTCAATTAGGTAGCGTTTGAATAAGAAATTATAAGATATAACATCATTGCCACCAGTCCAACCCAACCGAGGACCCCAGCGAATTTTCTTAATCGTTTTTCTAAATCATCACCTCCTTTTAAAATGAGAAAACCTATTAAAAAAAACCGTAAGCCTCTCCCCGCAAAAGACGCTATCAAAAAAGGAATAAAAGCAAGTCCAACCACACCGGAAGCTACTGTAAATATTTTGTAAGGAATTGG
This sequence comes from uncultured beta proteobacterium, assembly GCA_902625535.1. Taxonomy (GTDB): domain Bacteria; phylum Pseudomonadota; class Gammaproteobacteria; order Burkholderiales; family Burkholderiaceae_A; genus UBA7377. The sequence goes on from CACOBT010000007.1 coordinate 79,788, forward strand.
CGAAAAGCCAGAAATTAAGACAACCATAGCGCCCCACTGAAGCATCCAAAGGGTTATAGTCTCAACTTTTTCTTTATCAAATAACCAACTTAAGCTATTTAAAAATAAATCTGAAAAGAACACTCCAATCAGATAACCAATGATTCCGCCAAGAACAGAAAATATTGTCGTAAGCATCGCAAAATAAAGTGCTTTTTTCTGATTTGAAATACAGAGAGGAATCAATAAAATATCGGGCGGTACAGGAAAAATAAAAGATTCGAAAAAACTCAAAATAGAAAGTACCTTCACGGAATGCTTAGTCTTTGCCCAATACATTACAACGTCATATGATCTAATAAAAATGTTTTGCACGATTAGAATCCAATTCGTTCAATTCAGCAATAACTTCATTTAAGTTTTGACAAACTCGTACCTTTGAGAGTTGCTGCTCTGATAAGAAGTCTTCTTCAACCACAGCTCTAAGAAATGAAAGTAACCTTGAGTAATATTTGTTCACATCCACCAATATTAAAGTCTTATTTTCAATACCAAGCTGAATTTTGGCCCATAAATCAAAAAGCTCGTCGATTGTGCCAATTCCTCCGGGCAAAACGATGGCGATCTCGCAATTTTCTACGAGTTTTTCCTTTCTTTCACTTAATGTTTTAACGAAAGTAATTTCATCAATGTTTTTCGGAATAGGCTCAGAGACTGCAAGTTTTTCCGTTATCACTCCGTGAACTCTTGCTCCACTTTTCTTCGCAGACATCGCAATCGTTCCCATAATACCCTTACTTCCCCCTCCATAAAATATGGTATAGCTACTTTTCCCTAGATGTTCACCCAGATTTTTTGCAAATTCTAACCATATTTTTTTCTTACCGTCCCTGTGACCACAAAAAATACAAACTCTCCTTTTTGTTTCAATATTCATCTAAAATCTCATACCTATTCAAATGACTGGTTTCGGCCCAGTTTACAATCTGAAAATCCTGATTACATCTCTCTAGCACGTAAAATGCTCCATTTGGTATCATCCAATTTCTTTTGGAACTTAAGGGTTCCCTCATTATTACTCTGTATAGGATATCAAGAACGCCACCATGCGTCATGCAGACAACAACCCCGTTTAAATTAATGTTCAATAGGAAACTTAGAAATTCTATAACTCTGAAATGAACATCGACTAAACTCTCACCACCTTCGGGTCTGTAATCTTGTATGCCTGTTTTGCGCAACACCATACTCTGCTCCTTTTCCTTACGAGATTTGATATTATCAATTTCCAATCCCTCAACAACTCCAAATCCCCTTTCAATTAAGTATTTCGCGCAAATAATCGGCTTTTTCTTTTTCGTTGCTAATGGCTCTGCTGTTTTATATGCTCGTTCCAGTGGGCTTGAAAATATTAAACTTATATCATCTTTTTCTAAAGCATATCTTATGGCAAGGGATTCCTTCTTACCATCATCATCTAAAGTAGTATTAGTCTGTCCCTGGATCTTTTTTTTTTATTCCAGTCGGTTTGGCCATGTCTTACAAAGATTACTTTCATGCTTTCCTCTCCCCTTGAAAAATTGCAATACTCGCTATAAGGATTACAACGCAACCTAAAATTATTTGCCATGTGATAGCCTCATCCAATAAAACTATACTCCATATAGTTCCAAAAACAGGAACTGAATAAGTAACACTAGATGAAGCTGTAGGACCGAAAAATTTTAATACCTTAAAATATAACAGATACGCTAAACCTGTACAGAGTAAACCAAGGAGCGCTAATGGGTACAATCCTTCTAAAGGTATATCGGGAAAATCTCCTAATAAAAAATAGTTTATAGGACAAAGAACAATCAACGCACTCAACAGCGACACAAACGATAAAGCTATTAATGATTCATTTTTAAAATAATGAACGGCGATTATTCCTGACAATGAATAACATATTGCCGCACTAAGTGAGCTTAGGCAGGAGATTAACACCTCCCCACTCAATGTTAGCGGACCTAATCCGACAACTAGTAAAACACCCAATGTCCCCGTGATTACAGCGAAACCGGTAATTCTGCTCATCTTAGTTCCAAAAAATATTTTTCTAGCAAAAACAGTTATAAGTGGAACCAACGAATTAATGGTTGCCAAATAGCTTGCCGGTAGATGTATCGCTGAAAAATTAGTCAGAGCGAAGGGTAAAGCACTATTTAGACAACCTAATCCGAACAAAAAAAAAATTGTGACGGAATTTTACAAAATAAAAAAAATGGAAGCAGGAAAATACAGGCAAATAAGATTCTCCCGCTTGCGAGAGTTACTACATCAAAATATGGAATTGCTAATCTTAGAAAAATAAACGATAGACCCCACAAAGCCGCTAATAAGACAAATATTACTAAATGGAAAACGTAATTTTTATCTAACACTAGTTGTTGAATTGCAGAAGTTGGGACCTCGTGAGTCTTGCTATATTTCTATCTGGATCGTTTGCTTCCAGATTATATCTCTCGCCACCTATCCACACAAAAACATTGTCTGGATCGCCTACAACTACATATATCGGGTAATTTTCTATTAATACTTTTTCATTTTCTTGAACAACAAACTCGTCGACGGATTCGTCAGCAAACTTAATCCATAACCACGTCTTCCTTCGAACATCAAATATTACCTTTGGACTTTTGGTTTCGCTATCAAGAAATTCAAGATTTATTTCCTTTAAAACAATAAACGGCTTTATTCCTTTAGAATCCCATTGTTCATTTTGCAGGTCAATATCTTGCCCCTTAAGATTACCAATTTCAAGCTGATCGTCTGGCGACAAATTCTGGATTCTCTCTACATCTTTCTCTGTCGGAAGAGGCTCGACAGCAACCTCAACTTTTCCAGGACGTATTGTTGTTGCAAAGTTACTTTTCTGGGCAACACTTTCCGCTATTCTTGTTTTTTTAACATCTAGAAAATATACTGCAGACAATGTGAATAAGACTATTCCGTAAATATACCTCAGTAAAACTCGGTTTCTTTCAAAAAGCTTATTTTTTTCCTGAGCACTCATACGAACTTGCGAATAATTTATTGGACTAGAAGTTAGAACAATACGTAATCGATCTTTTTGATGTTTATGTGTTGGCACAATCCCTCGAATAACGTTCCTGTCTTTAACATTGTCATCGCCATTTTTTTCTTCTGGCACACTAATCTGTTCATCGCTTTTATCCTGCTGTTTAGTAATCCTCTGTTCCAACTGTTTAACTCGTGGTTCAGATAGATTCAGAGCTAATGCATAGCGTCTTAGTAGATCAAGGTAAAATGGAGGACCATAAAAAATTCTCAATTCGCCATCTTCTATAGCGTTTATGTGATGCTTCGTTGTTCTCAAATCAAGAACGAAATCTAGACTTGTCTTATTGAGAACTTCCCTCGCTTCCGCGAGCTCAGCACCGACCTTTTTTATCTCATCTTGCGAAAATTCATCAAACTTCATTACAGAACCGTATTAAAATGTGACATGAGGGTAACCCCCATTAAAGTTTAAAGGTAAAAGGCAAAGATAACCACATGGAATGCGAAATTAAATGGCTTGCTAATGATGATACGGTGTCTTTCGTTGCGAAGACTGGATCAGGACATATAATGGAGTTGGACACTGTTAAGGATGGTAGCGAAGTCAGTAGAGGACCGCGTCCAATGGAAACCGTCCTCGTCGGCGCTGTTGCTTGTACTCAATATGACCTCATAACGGGAATCAAAGAAGCTGGTGGTGTATTGCACGCGTGTAATGCGTTTGCTAGTGGGACACGAAGGGAGCAGAAGCCAAAAATCTTCACGGATATCAAGGTACTTTTTTCAATCAAGTCTGAAAATATCTCTTACCACTCAATACAAAAAATTTTGGATTCCTCAAAGAAAGAAAATGGTTCGGCCATGAAGATGCTCGAGAAATCGGCAAACCTAACATTCGATATTGAATTATTGCCGGTCGAAAGCTAAATTCATATAGCGAAAACTGCAGGAAAAACTATGATAGGCGTTAAATCATCTAGATATGAGATCTGCCCTACGGTTGACCGAAAACCCAGATTCGGATTTGATACTATTTCGAGGCCGCTCCTCCCCAAAACTGATAGTCTCTATTCTGTCACCGTCAATTCCCATCGAAACTAACGCAGACTTTACGGCATCAGCTCTTCTTTGGCCTAATGCTAAGTTATACTCGATAGTTCCTCGCTCATCACAGTTACCCTCTATAGTCAACTTTGACCCAGGTATAGCCCTCATATACTCAGCGAATGCCTCAATTGTAAGCGCAAACTGTTGCTTAATCTCAAATTTGTCGTAATCAAAATATACTGATGGCTCTATTGCGGCTAGTTTTTCAGCAGCTAACATTCCAGGGGTCACCACCTTAGTTTCAGTAACAGAGTTTCCCCTATCGGCCGACGATCCAGCAACTTGTGGAACCATCTCACTCGGGGCATCCTGCCTGGTTGCGCAGCTAGCTAATAAGCCCAGCGCAACAATCATGAAAAATCGGTTGATCATAATGTACTCCCATGCTTTTGTATTGTTTATTACTTTGGGTGAACTATATTATAGCCCTTTACCTAGCGGTATCACAGTGTAACACAGCTTATTCCTAAATTATTTCGAGGCCGTCAGGCCTATTCGCCATATTACATTGCAATTAAATGGAACTACCATTAGTATGTGCTCCAAAACCCCCAATGTCATTAGACTTGCGAGAAGTACATTTCCAACGTATTGGCCGCTTCCCATTGATATAATTGCGTTGTTCCAAAACAACATGTTTATCGTAAACGCCAACGCAAAAAGAAACGGAAACAATACGTTACATGACTTTTGTCTAAAATAAGTCGACAGATATGTCATATTAGACGGCAAAAAATTAATATAAAGATTCCTCACCCCAAAAAATACGTTCAATTTGGCGCTAGTTCACATACCCCACAATATCAGAAAGGCAACAAAACCTACGTTATTTACAGAATCCTTTGTGATTAAAAAAATTAGGACCGCCAAAATAGCTATATGAAGTTCATGATGAGAAACAGCTTGAAAGGCTTGTGTTAGCCTCGTAAATTCTCCAGTGTTAGGTGAGCAAGGCGTCTTTCTTGACCCAGTTATCCAACCCGCAAGAAATGATGACTCTAACCATACCCAAACAAGGATTGCTGAAAAAAAAGATCCATATGCGGATAAACTTCCCATGGAATCATCTGAAAAGTAATATAAGCCAAAAAAACCTAATTGCATCAAGAGTGCAGAAACAAACATCAATTTTCTCGTTTTAAGAACATCTAAATTGCGTGTAAATGCAAGCAATAGAATAGTACCTAACCACCAAATTACAACAGTGCTTGCGAACGGGATTATCAATGTATATTTCCTGACTGATACATGAATCGACCTCTAATTAACCATTACCAAGAAGGCTTCACCCGAAAATCTTCCGGAAGCTTATTAGTAATTGATTTCATGAAAAATAATTTTGTAAAACAAACAGCCATTTTCCCTCCTAAAACAATCTTTTTCAGAGAAAATATTCCTGTGTTTGCACAAGTTTCAAGTTCCTCGTTTATGGAACGTAGTTTTTGCAAATTTTGTAAAAACTTGGGATTCTTAATATCCAATAGAACTGGAAATACTTGCTTGGAGATCTCAGTTGTAATCTCAAAAACTTGCATATCATACTCTGTCGGGCTGAGATTCAGTGCTTTGTGAAGTTCAGGTCTTTTATGGTCTCTAACAAACATGGTGGCAAAAACTGCCAATAGGAAGAATTTAATCCACAGCAAATTAACTCCCTTCAAAAGCGATGGATCCGAACGCATAAGCAATGCAAAAGCCTCACCGTGTCGGAATTCATCGTTACACCACTTTTCGAACCAAAGAAAAATCGGGTGAAATCTGAACTCTGGATGTTTTTCAACTTGTCGGTATATAGATATGTACCGCGCATATCCTATCTTCTCTGAAAGATAGGTAGCATAGAATATAAATTTCGGTTTGAAGAACGTATATTTCTTCGCTTTCGTTAAAAAACTTAAATCAACACCTATATTAAAGTCCTTTAACCATTGATTAATGAACCCTGCGTGACGGGACTCATCTCTCGCCATGTATCCAAAAAGTTTTTTCATATCCTCATTTTTTACTCTTTTCTTTATTTCTGCATAGAGAACGCATCCTGAGAACTCCGAAGTTATAGAACTTATTAAAAAATCAACGAACTCATCATAAACGTCTGAAGAAATTTTCGAGTAATTGTCTTGCATATCTTTTGGTCTTTGGAAATGGTCAATGTTACTGTCTACCTCAAACTCACTCATCAACTTATTCCACTCTTTTCGAACCACCTCTATACTAATCTTATCGATGGCCTTAAAGTCTGTCGTATAAAATCGAGGTGACAACATTGTCTCCTCCAACGCTTTTTCCGTGGACGAATTAATCGGCAGATCTTTTTTAGAAGATCTTAGCGCATCACTTGTTACCGCCATATTTGAACCTCCATTTATTAGCTATCCCCACCCTTAATTAGTTGCATAAAAACTTTTGAATTAGACTGACCAAAAGCCGTGACGTCAACGTGCATATCCGAAATTGGGTCTCTGAGAGAAAGCAACCCTCCCTTTCGAGCTATCAACTCAAATGGCTCCTCTGGACCAACTCCTATCGAAATTCTGTCTCTAACCAAGTTTCGTAATAATATACGAACAAACGCTTCTCCTTTAATAAACGTTATTAAACTACCATCAACTTCAGTTATTCTTATCGATCCGTCCGGATGATCATAGAAATGAAGTTTTTTAAGCGTAACTATTTCTGACGAATTTATTTTACTATTTTCTGATTTGAAGTAGTTTTTAAAAACCCAAATACTCATAAGCACTAGTATGAGACTTAATATCACTACCCTGACGAACGGCAACATTGGATCTCGTTTTTCCTGCCTCATGCGATCATTCCTTTCCTATAACGTGTTTTTTTTCCCATTAGTTTCCCCTACGGTTTTTTTCTGCTCCTCCCATGATTTTGTAAGAAGATACGCAACGGATTCAACGTCCTTAATACAGGATAGTCTAGGTCTGGGCGCGGAAAAAAACCACGGTCTGCAGTGAGGCCAAAGATGCAGGTATGCTATTTTGTTTTTAGCTGTCAATTCCAAAGATATGTCTCCCGACTTATCAGCATACTCCCTGGACTCCGCTGATTGAATCCTACTAAATGGGATGTTAAGACTCAAGTTTAAAACAATTCCGATACGCATGACTATGCGTTTATCAGTAATGCTATAAACTGTTGTGGAAGATATCAGATAGCTAATAGAAAGAAGGAGAAAAATAGCAACTAAGCCAACCGACATAAATGATAAAAAATTTGTCAGTAAAACTCCGACGCTGTTTACGTTGCTATCAACAGATAGAGATAAAAGCGATAAAATCAAAAAATAAAAAAATAAGTATCGCAAAAGAAAAATTCTTTTAGCAATCAACCATGCGCATGGCCTACCCTGCCACAAAACTTTCTCCGAAACTGGAAGAGACTCGGGGAACCCTAAATCTGGTTCGAATTCGTGTATATGTCCGTTCATTTCCCTACCCTTTTTTCCAAAACTTAGAAGAAAGATTCTCTTCGCCGCGGAAACGCCATCAATGTCCCTGCACCGTAATAACCATTAATTTTCTCCTCCTCGAATAAACTGATGGTGTTGGTATTTTTTAAGCCAGGTACATCCTCAAACTGCCCACTCATTAACGAATTTATGGTTATCCCGTCCTTCTTAATCACAGTAAGATTAAATGGCGCCAAAACCGATTTTCCAGATAGCGTTTTAATTTCCAGATAGCGAATGATATGCTCTGACCTATCCACCCAAACGTCGACACATGTTCCGCCAACCTTTCCCTCAAGGCCGAATACTTCGAGCCCTCGGGGATCGGTGTCGGTAGCGAGAATTTTAAAAGTGTCCTCAATACTCATTGGAACTATTTTAAAATCTCCCTCGGCTGTTAAATCAGGTTGGTCCATTCTCTGTGTAAAACTGCCGGGACCTATATCATCGAGCATAGGACTTGACCCTGTGGGTTCCAAAGGAGCTCCTGGAAATGGATTTATAGGAGTGCCGGCTGGGGGAGGGGCCACATCATCTCTTGTGTGAGGCGCCTCAAAATCGCCATTAAATCTGGTTCTAAATATTTTTGTCCTAGGCATTGGAAGCAGACCAGTAGCCTTTTTTTCAGAACGCTTACCAAAACCATCAGCCTCTAAAGGGAACCCTTCCCTTTTACTCTCAATAGTTAAGTAAATAACGAGACCAAAGAAAAAAATCCAAAAAATATACAGCACAAGTTGAGCAACATCAATGTATTGGGTGATAGCTCCGCTTTCCATATTTTTCTCCTTTAATTTGGAAATCTAGCCAAACCAAACTTCTTAACATTTGGCGTTGAGAAACCTCTTGGTTTACCTACAAGAGGACCAATTACAACTAAAACTAAAAATAATAAGAATATTTCCAGGTGGTAAACACCCAAATAACCAGCTAAATTGGGAG
>CACOBT010000008.1 GCA_902625535.1 uncultured beta proteobacterium
CTGACGATATGACGGGTAAAGGCTCAGCAGATCTCGACTTATTTTTGACTATTGACCTTAAAAATTTTAAAAAGTCTGATGTTTTCGGAAAAATGAGTTTTGAAAATAATGAGGTATCGGTTAAGGATTTTCTTCCTAATCTATCTATACGGGAGGGAGAGATAATCTTTAGTAAGAACAAACTGGTAAATTTAGAGATAGAGGGAACCAGCCTTGGGCAGGGCTTCAACATAATTAAGAGAGACAATAATGGAGCTAATGATATAAACCTAACGATGACAGGCGCTTTCGATGCGAATGAACTTGTTAAGTGGCTATTTGAAATGAAAGAACCTTATGAAACTAATCCCCTTAAAGGATTCCTAGACTACAAAGTTGACATTGATTTCACAAATGATACCGTAAATGTCCTCGGCTTTTCTGACCTTTCAAGGTTGGAAGTAGAAGTGCCGAATATTTACCTTAAAAAAACCGGGGAAAAAAGTGACCTTTTTTTGAAATATAAACTTAAGCAACAGGATAGAAATAAAAAAAGTGATTGGATCTTTAGCCTCGAATCTCCTCAAGAAAAGGTTGAACTCCTTATCCAAAAGAAACGACCAAACATCACTAACGGGTCTCATGGAGCTGATCTGCCGCCCATTTATAAACTAAATATTGGCGAGCAGAAAAAGAATGAGTTTGATTTAAATAATCGGTTTAAACAGGCGAATACGAAGATGCTCACCAATGTAGTGACTATTTCAAGTGATAAACTCGCATTGGATAAGTTGTATGATTTTTTAGGCACCCAAAAGGAAATCTTCAATTTCAGCGATAGGGGACGGTTATTTGAAAGCACGACAGTTGTCGATATTGCTAGTAAAGAATTAATTTGGCGCGATAATAAATTTAGCGACTTTGATGGAATATTCGTCGTTGGCCTCGATGGTGTATCTGGAGATATAAAATCCGAGCAGGCTGCTGGAAAAATAGATTGGTACCGGGACACCAACACTGTTGACATAGACTTGTCAAAACTAGAACTGCGAAGGATGCTTTTCGCTGAAAATTCCCCAAGTGCAAAGCTTGACGGAAATGATCTATCCGAGAGTTTTACGTTTAATCTTAAAGCAGACGAGTTTACCAATAAATTTGGTCTGTTAGGTAATTTAAAACTGAGTGTTAGTTTTGAGCCGAAATTAAAAACCTGGTATGTAAGAGATCTTTCAATATTTTCAGATGACTTTCAGCTTTACGCGAGCGGCTTTTGGAAGATAGTGAGGGATATTCACAGTTACCCCATGTTGTACGGTTCGAAAAATGTTAAAGATAAGAGCTCTAAACTTACCGAAATAAATTTTCGACTAGAAACAGACAATATACAAAGGCTGATGGACAAGGTTGGGTACACAGGCCTGTTCGGTCAGGCAGGTGGGATGATTTCAGGACAATTGGCATGGATGGGAAGCCCCCTAAATTTCAAGATCGAGGATATTTATGGAGACCTTTACGTCGACATTTTGGATGGTAAATTCATTCGCGCTGAGCCAGGTCTAGGGCGATTAATTGGTCTCTTTAACCTTCAATCACTATCTAAAAGATTAAAATTAGATTTTGGAGACGTTCTCAGTGAAGGTTTTTCTTTTGATAGGATGAGGGGAGACGTGAAGCTAGTTGGTGGAGTTGCACAAACTAGTAATTTGAGAGTACTCGGCACTCAAGCAACCGTTTTTTTAGACGGATTTGTTGATCTAGGAGAAAAAAAACAGGTCCTAAGGGTCTTAGTTCTTCCTAATTTGAACGCGGGCTTAGCATCGTTAGGTTATGTACTCGTTAATCCAGCGGTAGGGTTAGGAAGTTTCTTGGCTCAATATATTTTACGTGACCCTCTTCAAAAAATATTAGCGTTTGAGTATAAAATCTCTGGAAATCTTTATAATCCCGAAGTTGAGAAAAATTCACTAAGAAGTTTTAACCAAACTAAACAACATGGAAACAATGGTCTGAGGAATTCAATTGAGTAAAGAGTCACATATATGTAATGTAGCAGCGGTACAGATGGTCTCTTCTGATTCTGTGGAATCAAATCTAGAAATTATGTCTGAGCAAGTAAAATTGGCTGCGAGTAAGGGAGCTAAGCTTGTTGTATTACCTGAATATTTTGCATTTATGGGAACGTCCGAAACTGAAAAACTCAGATGGGCGGAGTTAGATCACCGTGATTCAAGAGATAATGCACAGGAGATACAATCTGCGCTCAGTCAAGTTGCAAAAAAAAATGATGTTTGGCTAATAGGTGGGACCTGTTCAATCTTTGCAAAAGCAAGGAATAAAGTTTTTAATGCAATGTTTGTATTTGATCAAGAGGGTAACAGGCGAGCTCGGTACGATAAAGTTCATTTGTTCAAATTTACAAATGGAGCTGAGAGTTACGATGAAAGCGCGGTTTGCGAAGCTGGAAAAAGACCGATAATAATTGATTCGCCGGCGGGGAAAACTTTTTTGTCAGTTTGTTATGATGTTAGATTTCCCGAATTTTTCAGAAGAAGAAACCGTGAGGACGCCTCGGCAGACGTTATAATAGTATCGGCCGCATTCACAAGAACTACGGGAAAGGCCCATTGGGAAATTTTATTAAGAGCTCGGGCAATTGAAAATCAGGCTTATGTTGTGGCGAGTGCTCAAGGTGGCAAACATAATTGTGGCAGGAAAACTTGGGGTCATAGTATGATTATCGACCCGTGGGGCGATATAATAGCAGAATGTAATTTTGGTAACAATATCGTTTTAGGAAAAGTTGATTTTAAAAAATTACAGGCTGTTAGAAAGAACCTTCCTGCCCTAAAACATCAAGAATTTAATTTGAGAGAGAGATTATCATGTTAGACACAGTTGAAGCCGATCCTTTTAATATCGCCAAAGAAAACCTAATTGAACCGTATGAACTCTCTGAACCTATGTTATTTAGTTTACATGATAAGCTCGGGGTTAAAGGGGTAGATTTTGCTGATATTTATTTGCAGTCAACTATTTCGGAATCGTGGAGTCTTGAAGAGGGTATTGTAAAAGGAGGAGCTTTTTCTATCGATCAAGGTTTCGGTGTCCGGGCTGTTTCTGGTGAAAAAACCTCTTTCGCTTTTTCAGATACGATTAGCAAAAAAACGTTGGAAGAAGCGGTTGTAAATACGCTTGCAATTTCTAGAACATCTAACGACGTACGAAAAGGTGGATATGTAAATCGGAAAACAAAGCACACAAAATTAATACAGATAGAGTCGCTTTATAATTATGGAAATCCAGTTCATACGATGTCCTCTAGCGAAAAAGTCGAGCTTTTACAAAATATTGAGACTTTAGCGAAAAAGAGGGACGCCCGAATCTCTCAGGTTATGGCTTCTATTTCAGGAAGTTTTAGCGTTGTTTTGATTATGACTGACAAAGGTCTGCTTGCAGATTTAAGACCTTTAGTGAGACTCTCAGTTACTGCAGTCGCTGAGAAAAAGGGAAGAAAAGAATTTGGAGTGAGCGGGGGTGGTGGTAGGTATTCTATGAATAATTTTTCCGAGTCAAGTATAGAGGGGTATGTGAATGAGGCTACCAGACAGGCTTTGATTAACTTAGAGTCAAGGCCGGCACCAGCCGGGGTCATGTCTGTGGTATTAGGGCCGGGTTGGCCTGGGATTTTATTGCACGAGGCAGTTGGCCATGGTTTGGAAGGTGACTTCAATAGGAAGAAATCATCTGTTTTTTCTGAGAGAGTTGGCCAAAGAGTAGCAGCTCCCGGGGTTACTGTTGTAGACAACGGTACGATTTCTGACAGAAGAGGTTCATTAAATTTTGATGATGAGGGCAATCCTACACAAAATAACACCCTTATCGAAGATGGCATTTTAAAAGGGTACATGCAAGATCGGTTAAATTCTAGATTAATGAAAAAAAGTGTAACTGGGAATGGTCGAAGAGAATCATTCGCTCATTTGCCGATGCCAAGAATGACAAACACCTACATGCTGCCAGGCGAACATGAGCCTGGAGAAGTGTTAGAGAATCTGGGAAGGGGTATTTATGCTGTAAACTTTGGTGGAGGACAGGTAGACATTACAAACGGAAAATTTGTTTTTTCTGCCTCCGAAGCTTATTGGGTTGAGAATGGAAAAATTAAGTATCCTGTCAAAGGTGCCACTTTAATTGGAAACGGGCCTGATGCATTAACGAGGATCAGAATGATTGGCTCGGACCTTAAGCTCGATTCAGGTGTGGGTACTTGTGGTAAGGAAGGCCAACGGGTTCCTGTCGGGGTCGGCCAACCTACTATCTTCATAGAAGGTTTAACAATTGGTGGAACTGCGGAGTAGCTTTATGAATGATTATTTAACGGACGATGTAAGAATTAAAGAAATAGAAGAAGTCGTTTCGCCTAAAAATGTGATTGATGAGATTCCAATCTCCGCAGTAGTCTCTAAACTAGTAGTGAACACCAGAGAAAATATTAGAAAGATAATGCATGGGCAAGATGATCGTCTTCTTTTGATCGTTGGTCCATGTTCTATTCATGATCCCATGGCAGCCATGGATTATGCAAATAGGCTGTTGGAAGAAAGAAATAAATTTCAAGATGACCTCGAAATAATCATGCGAGTTTATTTTGAAAAACCGCGGACAACTGTTGGTTGGAAAGGGTTGATAAACGATCCTGACCTGAATAACTCGTACAATATTAATAAAGGACTAAAATTAGGTAGGAAATTACTTTACGACATAAATAGCATAGCTATGCCTGCGGGAGTTGAGTTTCTTGACGTGATTTCACCTCAATATGTTGCGGATCTCGTATCGTGGGGAGCTATAGGAGCGCGAACAACAGAGTCTCAGGTGCATAGGGAACTGGCTTCGGGTCTCTCCTGTCCGGTAGGTTTTAAAAATGGGACATCTGGGAACGTGGGTGTTGCTGTAGATGCAGTAAAAGCCTCGGGTCAACCTCATCATTTTTTATCAGTAACTAAGACAGGCCAATCTGCCATTGTCAAAACGACTGGCAATGACGATTGTCACGTTATTTTAAGAGGGGGGAAAAACCCAAACTACGACGTTGATACCGTCCATGGGCTCGCAAATCAATTAGATCAAAAAAATCTACCAGCAAAAGTTATGATTGATGCCAGTCATGGTAACTCAAACAAACAACCAGAAAATCAACATTTAGTATGTAATAGCTTATGTGAGCGGATTTCTAGTGGAGACGAAAGCGTCTTGGGTGTGATGATAGAGAGTAATATTATTGGGGGAAGACAAGATCTTGGCAACATCACTGATATGTCGAAACTAGAATATGGCAAAAGTATTACCGACGCGTGTATTTCGTGGGATGAAACCGAGAAAATTTTACATAATTTGTCGAAGTCAGTCAAAGACAGACGGCTAGGGCTTTAAAGTAATTATTCAAAATTCGCCCACAGTGTTATTTATTTTTTTTTACTAGCTTTCCACATTTGCTCGTCGGATTGATTTATTTGGTCTAATCTCCTGCTTAAAACAAATAAAAAATCAGATAAACGATTGAGGTAAGGCAGTGTGGCTTTCTTTAAAATTTTTTCGTATAAAGGCGAATTTTCGACCAAGTTTATCAGTGACCGTTCGGTCCTCCTGCAGACGGTCCTTGCAACGTGGGCTTTCGCTCCTAAAGGACTGCCGCCGGGCAGGACAAATTCTCTGAGGGGAGGTAATTGCTCATTGATCTTTTTAATGACGCTTTCTAGAAAAGAAACTTCATCCTCGTCAAAAGCATCAATTTTTTCCGAGCAAACTGTTCCACCGATATCGAATAACCTATGTTGAATTCGGATTATCCAACTCAAGATATCTTCCATTGGATTTTCGGTTGAAGTTTTTATGAGCAAATCCGCCTTTAAGGAACCTATGTGTGCATTAAGCTCATCTAAATTGCCCAGAAAATGAATAACATCAGAATTTTTTGAAATTCTTTTGTTTGGATTTATACTGGTCAAGCCAGAGTCTCCACTCTTTGTAACTATACGATCTAGTCTGTTTTTCATAACCTAGCCAAATTAAGATGATTTTTATGGACAGTAATCCATAGGGGAAACTGCACAAACTTTGTAAGCCGATGAAATTATAACAGATAAGTAAAGCAGCCAAAGATTACCAGAGAGATGATTTATCGCTTTGCTTTCACATCCTTAGGACAATATTGCGGGCTGGTTGTGGAATGAAAATCCTATTGTACTGCTAGGAAGTAACTAACGGCAGTCCCTCTCGTAACCCGAAATGCTGAAACTGGTGTGCGTGTTGGTCTTTATCTACTTATGGACTGATATCTCTAAGGCATAAGTGGAGGTCATCAAACGTGCGTTTAGATGAGATGAAAGTGTTTTAGAACTTAAAAAGTTTTAGTTAGAATCAGTTTTTACACTTTGGTATCGAACATTTAGTTTAAGTATGCAAGAAAAATCCAACGATAGGTCTTGTAAGTCAACCCGATCAATATTCATGTTTCAAAATATGAAATTTCTTTCGAAATTTGATGGGTTTAGCGACTCAACGGGTCACAATTCAATAGCCTGAGTCACATACTAAAGCCTCGGATAGACTATGTCCGAAGTTAATCTCGGACAAAGTGATTGCGCAAAAATTTCATGATTAATTAAGGCAGATACCAGGATTATTTGTTTTAACAAATATTAGCATCAGGAAAAGTGTAGAAAGTTCCGAAAACCAGAAACTTGCCGTCAATGAAAAAAAGATGGTCAAATAATCTGAGAAACAAGCCCTAACAACCGTTACTTAAAAAACTTCTAAAAATTAAGAATATTGACTTTTTGGATTAGGAGATAGTAAAAGTTTTGGAAAGGAAAAAATAAAAATTTACAAATTTCCGAAAAAACTACGAGGATTACTGATTCTTCAGGTCGTTATTGGCAGTGATCGAAATGGATGTGGATTCAATTTTTTCTAATGAAATTATTCTTCAGTTGGTGGTTTCGCCAGGTTGGGTTGAACCAAGATAAATTTTCTCGTGTTTAAAGAAAAAGTATTGGAGGTTCGGAGCATTATGATTTCATTGCCATGGAAACAGAATTTAAGGATAAATATGAGCCTTTTACTTATCCATTAGCTACAGTCACACACTACATTGGTTTTAAGAATCTATAAAACCTGAAAGTTTTTTTAACAAGGCACGCTTATATTCTTTTGTATAAAATTAATCATGCTGTTATCGCACCTGTAACCCCTGAATGCCTAGCGCCAGTTATTCTTCTTAGGTCGATATCTTTTCCTAGGAAGGTTTGTAGAGCTAACCAGCCGAAACAGCATGCCTCAATGCACAAAGGATCCCATCCAATCAATTGGGTTGAAGTAATAGGTTTTTTGGTATTATTTTTTAACCTTTCTATCAAGAAGTTATTTTTATACCCGCCTCCACAAACATAAACGTGTTGACTTGATTGAGGTATAGAATTGGCGATGGTTATCGCCGTTAACTCAGTAAGTGTCGTTTGTATGTCTTGATTAGAGATTTTGATTTTATGTTTTCTTAGTTTTTCTTCTAGCCAGACAGCGCTGAAATACTGAGTGCTAGTCGATTTAGGAAACTTTTTCTTAAAAAAAATATCGTTTTTAAGATGCTTTAATAGCTGAGAATTAACTTTTCCTTTTCTAGCCCAATTTCCGTCTTTATCAAATGCTCGGTTTCTTATCTTCTTACTCCATAGGTCAAGTAAACAGTTACCAGGGCCAATATCAAAGCCGTAGGTTGAGTTTTTTCCGACAATAGAAATGTTCGCGATTCCACCAATATTTACGAACGCTGTCTCAATATTTTTTGGTGCTATTCGATAGTGAAATAAAGGTGCAAGCGGGGCCCCTTGCCCCCCTCTTGCTATATCTCTACTTCTAAAATCAAAAGCAATTTTTAGCCCAGTTAACTCTGCTATGAGATGAGGGTTGCAAATCTGAAAACTGAAGCCCTTATCAGGACTGTGGGCAATGGTTTGTCCATGGACTCCGCAAACGATAATTTTAAGTTCACGACTATGTTTTTCCAGTAAAGCATTTATATTAAACGCTATCTCTGATGAAAATTTGTTTGTAATTTTAGCTAGAGTCTGAATGTTTGTTATATTAGTGGTAGTTAATGATTTAATATCTGCTTTTAGTCTCCCAGGGATCTTACGGCTGTAAAAGTCGATAAGCTTAAATGGTAGGTTTTTTTTTATTTGAATAAGTGCTATGTCTATTGCGTCTATGCTAGTTCCGGTCATCACACCGATTACAAGTCCGTTCATAATAAGGTCCTAATTTATGTCAGGTGATTCTAGAGAAAAGGATAACCCAGATACAGAGTATACTGATGCTGATTACGTAAAAGAAGTCTTTGAGACTTTTCAAAGAGGATCGGAAGAAATTCTCGTTGAGGAAGAATTAAAAAATAAGATCGTCCTGTCTGTACAGAATCAAAAACCTTTGAACGTCAAGCTAGGGCTTGATCCTACGTCCCCAGACTTACACTTAGGTCATACCGTAGTATTAATGAAACTGCGAGAACTACAAAAATTAGGTCATCAAGTTACGCTCTTAATCGGAGATTTTACAGCGGCTATTGGGGACCCTAGCGGGCGAAATAGTACTCGCCCAATTTTAACTAATGATGAAATAGAGCAAAATTCTCGAACCTATTTTGAACAAGTTGGTCTTATCTTGGATATGGATAATGTACAAATAAGAAAAAACTCCGAATGGTCGGATAAACTTTCCTCATCGGACATGATTAAATTGGCGAGTGTCACTACAGTGGCACGAATGCTGGAGAGAGATGATTTTACGAGGCGTTACCAATCAGGTAAATCTATCGCGCTCCACGAGTTTATTTATCCTTTGATGCAGGGGTATGATTCTGTTGTTCTAAATTCAGATCTTGAACTGGGCGGAACCGATCAAAAATTTAATTTGCTTATGGGGAGGGATGTGCAAAGGTTTTTTGGTAAAAATTGTCAATGTATCTTGACTATGCCCATTTTGGAAGGTTTAGACGGGGTCGATAAAATGAGCAAGTCAAAAAATAACTATATTGGACTGAAAGACAAACCCGAGGATATGTTTGGCAAATTAATGTCTGTTTCAGATGAGTTGATGTGGAGATATATAGACCTTTTGACTTTTAAAAGTGAGGATGAAAAAACCAAACTGAAGCAAAGTGTTTCGGATGGGTTTAATCCCAAAAACATAAAAATTGAATTGGCAACCGAGATAGTAACAAGGTTTTATAATAGAGAAACTGCGCAAAAGGCAGCGAGAGATTTTGAAGATAGGTTTAAAAACAATAAAATACCCAACTCAATCATCGAAAAGGTCTTCATTGGCGAACAGTTTGATATTATTTTTCTTTTAAAAAATACTGGACTGGCTAGTTCAACTTCAAATGCTATTCGATCCATTAAACAAGGTTCGGTTCGTATTGACGGCCAAAAAGTACTGGAGGGTGCACATAGCCTTAAGAAGGGAAGTTACGTTCTACAGGTTGGCAAACGAAGTTTTATTAGGGTAAAAGTTCAATAACAGATGAGTAATACAAGTACTAAAATTTCTGGTTTGTTTTTATTGTGCCTGGTGTTGGTTTACGTCGTAATTCTTGCCGGCGGCACTGTCAGAGCGACAGGTGCAGGGATGGGTTGCCCAGACTGGCCGTTATGCTTTGGGAAGTTAATTCCTCCCATGAGTGAGGCTGATCTTCCCGAAAACTGGAGGAGTTACATACACGGCTCGGGGGCTGAGGACCCCACCTTCGATCCTGTTCACACATGGACGGAGTACTTGAACAGGCTAGCTGGTGCAACCTTGGGTCTTTTTACGCTCATTCTTTTCTTCTCTTGCTGGGCGAGTAAGAAAGTTTCAAACAAAACACTACTCTTTTCTTTGGGAGCTTTGGCATCAGTGATTTTTAACGGTTGGTTAGGTTCACAAGTAGTTGCTAGCGACCTAAAACCCTTACTTGTCTCACTTCACATGATGGGAGCTTTTTTGGTCCAAATGTTTTTAGTCCTTGGTTTCATCAACTCACGCAAGTTTAGTGTATTACCAACAATTACTAAAAGCTACTATAGAATGGGAAATATATGCATTTGCATCTGTATGTTGTTTTTGCTTATACAGATCGGTATGGGAATACAGATAAGGGAAAGCGTTGATTGGATATTTAAACTAGACCATTTGATTGAGAGAGATGGTCTCATAGAGATCATACCATGGATATTTTATGTACACCGATCATTTTCATGGTTACTCCTATTTTTTGCTGGTTTGACCGTGTATTTTACCGTAAAGAGTAAGATGAGCTTCGATGATAGTATTGGCGAGATGGCGACATGGAAGTTTCTTTTAAGCGATCCAAAGATTCGTTGGAGTAGCTTTTATGTCATTTTAGTTTTGGCTCAAATGTTGATCGGAGGTGCGCTAAATCATTTCGGTTTTCCCATGTTTATGCAACCATTGCACCTTCTTACAGCAAACTTAATGTTTGGTTCACTTTGTTTCTTGTTTTTTTGTGAGGCTGGACCTATTCTTAACGAAAAGAAGCGGTTAGTGCAGACAAGGGAAATATTTACTTAGTTATTTGAAGAGAAGATATGAGATGTCCAATATGTAGCTCGCAGGACACCCAAGTAACAGACACTCGGCTAGCTGAAAGTGGGCTGGAAATACTTCGTCGGAGAAAATGTTTAGCGTGTGAAAAAAGGTTCAAGACTTTAGAAGTGATCCAAATTTCTCTTCCAGTTGTTGTTAAACGAAACGGTGCTAGGTCGGAATACAATTCGACAAAATTGAAGTCAAGCATGAGTTTGGCTTTGAGGAAGAGACCGGTACCTGCCGACGCAGTTGACACAGCGGTCATGCAAATAGAGGATAAGTTGGCAACTCTAGGGGAGAAAGAAATTAGTACGCAGCTTATTGGAGAGCTTGTGATGAGGCAATTACGTAGGATCGATAATGTTGCCTATGTGAGATTTGCCTCGGTATACAGGAGTTTTGAAGACGTATCCGATTTTCAAGACTTATTAAACGAGGTCAAATCAAAGAAAAAAATTAACAGGATGTAACGCTTACAGATAATGGGTAGTCTAAATTGTACTTTTATGGACCGGGCTTTTGAACTTGCAGAAAGAGGGCTCAATACGACCATGCCAAACCCACGAGTGGGTTGTGTAATAGTGAATGGTGGGAAGATTGTCGGAGAGGGCTATCACAGAAGAAGTGGCGAAGATCATGCAGAAGTCGTAGCAATTAAATCAGCGGGAGAAAAGGCACGTAATGGCTCAATGTATGTAACCTTAGAACCCTGTTGCTTTAAAGGCAAAACTGGAGCATGCACGGATGAAATTATTAGGTCAGGAATTAGTGAAGTTATAGTAGCCAGCCGGGATCCGAATCCTAGGGTGGCCGGCAAAGGTTTATTAAGGTTGGAGGAGAAAGGGATTAGTGTCTCAACAAGAAAAGATCTGGAAAAAGCAATTGAACTCAACCCTGGCTTTTTTAAAAGGATGACTAAAGGTCTTCCGTGGGTCAGGGTAAAAATCGCAAAATCATTAGACGGTTACATCGCTATGGATTCTGGTGAAAGTAAATGGATCACGGGGCCAAAAGCGCGAGAAGATGGACATCGATGGAGAGCGAGATCTTGTTGTATACTTACCGGTAGTCAGACGGTCCGACAGGATAATCCTCGCTTGACCGCGCGGGATGGAGAAAGGATTTTAAGTAACCCCATCAAAGTTATAGTTGATCCGAACTTAATTTGCGAGATAACTTCAAATGTTTTTGCTGAAGGTAATGCTATGTTGGCAACCGTGAAGACCGAGGAGTCAAATAAAACTAAAAAGATCGAGGCAATGAGGGATAGAAACATTAATGTTATAGAGTTCCCAACCGCTGAATCAAAGTCAAACCGATTTAGCTTAAAATCACTACTTGCGGAATTGGCTAAACAAGAATGTAATGAAGTTCAAGTGGAGGCGGGCCCAGGTCTAATAACTTCGCTATCTAACGAAAAGGTAATAGATGAGTTTCTGGTTTACCAGTCACCAAAAATTTTAGGGTCGGGATTATCATTGATCGATAAAATTGGAGAAAAGAACGTGCTTAAGAAGAAAGGGGATTGGTGCTACAAAAGTACTTGTATGATTGGAGAGGACATTCGTATGATTCTGAGGCGAAGTGAGTGTGGCGATTGCAGTTTTGAATAATGTTTAGTGGCATAATTACCGAAATAGGTTTCTTAAAACCAATTAATTTTTTTACCGAACGGTCTTTAGGTGGGAAAAAACAAGTTCGCATTAAAGTCTTTTGGAGTATCAAAAATTTTTTTAAGTGCTCAATAGGTGACAGCGTATCTGTCAATGGCGTTTGTCTAACAATCGTATCAAAGGGATTAAACTATTTTGAGGCTGACGTTTCCAATGAGACACTTGATGTGACTGTGGGATTAGATAAGCCTGGTAGTGTTAATCTTGAGTTTCCGCTTCGCGTTGGCGGTAGTTTGGGAGGACATATGGTAAGTGGTCACGTCGATGGAATTGCGAAATTAAGCGAGATAATGAAATCAAGGGATTCGAGAGAGCTTTCATTTATAACAGATGAGATTTTTTACCCAATGGTGACAAAAAAAGGTTCGATAGCAATTAATGGTGTTAGCTTGACCGTTAACGAGGTCGATCTGACAAATCATAACTGCCGGTTTTTAGTCAATTTAATTCCGCACACCTTAATGCGAACCACCTTGTCAAATTTAACTACTGATTCCATCGTCAATATTGAACTTGATCCTATAGCAAAAATGGTCGACCAATTTTTGTCTGTTCGCAGAGAGCAAGAAAACCATCGGGGGTAATTTGAAACGAGATTTTGGTATTTCTCCGATTTCCGAGATAATCGAATCCCTGAAACATGGGAAGATGGTTATTTTGATTGATGACCAGGACAGAGAAAACGAGGGAGACCTGTTAATATGTGCGGAGCACGTGTCCGCAGAAACCATTAATTTCATGGCAAAATATGGGCGAGGTCTTATCTGCTTAACATTGACAAAAGATCATTGTGAAAAATTGAAATTACCTTTGATGGTTGCAGACAGCTCGCAAGGCACGGCATTTACGGTATCTATTGAGGCTGCCAGTGGAGTTACAACAGGTATAAGCGCTGCAGACAGAGCCTACACAATTTTAAAGGCGGTTAACGGTAACGCCAAACCTGCAGATTTGAAGCAACCAGGCCATGTATTTCCTTTAATGGCGCAGGATGGAGGTGTTCTCTCTAGGGCAGGGCATACAGAAGCTGGATGTGATTTGGCAAAACTTGCAGGTCTTAACCCGTTTTCCGTAATTTGTGAAATTATGAATGACGATGGAACAATGGCGAGGTTGCCCGATTTAAAAAAATTTGCGAGAGAGCATAATCTAAAGATTGGGACAATTGCAGATTTAATCGAATACAGGAGTCAAACAGAAAGTTTCCTTGAATTGATGAAAAGTTTTGCCATTGATACTGCTTGGGGAAATTTTGAGGTTCGTCTTTATCAGGATCTAATCGAAAAACAACCGCATGTAGCCCTCATTAAAGGTAGAGAGTTAGGTCAAAAGGTCGCCCTTGTAAGGGTTCATGAGCCATTTACGGTTCTTGACGCCTTGCCCCTAGGGGGAAAGAAAAATAAAATTTGGACGTTTGAGTCCTCCATGAAAAAAATTGCTAGTAGTGATTGTGGCGCTTTTGTAATGTTAAACTGCGCTAAGTCTTCTAATGTATTCTTCGCCTCATTGAAAAAGTTTCAAGATAACCCTGAAAACACCGATGGAAAATCTAGCAAAACCTTGAGAAATTACGGACTAGGCGCCGCAATATTACGAGATATTGGTATTAAGAAGATGATTATTTTGTCAAAAAAATTAAAAATGCCAAGCATGACTGGCTATGGACTAGAAGTTGTTGAATATCTTCCGCCGGAGGGAAGCTTTAATGGGGCAGAATAGTGACGGGTTGGAGATCCTAAATATTGATAGGTCCTCTTACCGATTGCGAATTATTCACTCAATATTTAACAGGAATTACACTGATAAATTATTAGAGGATTCATGCGCGGAATTAAATCTTAACGGAATTAACAATTCTCAAATAACAATAACGGCGGTACCCGGGGCCCTGGAAATACCGTTTCTTATTCGCACCATCTTGAAAATTGAAGATTGTGATGGAATTCTTGCCCTGGGGTGTGTTATTCGCGGGGAAACTTATCACTTTGAGATAGTTGCAACTGAATCGGCTAAAGGAATACGTGAAGCCTCATGCGAAAAAAATATTCCTTGTATCAACGGAGTTCTGACTGTGGAGAATAAGAGTCAGGCCTATGAAAGGTCGTTGACTAAAGGGCGAGGTTTTGCTCAGGCGCTTATCTATATGGTTGACTTATCAAAAAGCCTTGAAAAATGACAACGAAAAATGAGTTAGGTTAGGACATGGCTGGAGCGATTAAGGAAAATGTTTTAGGTAAGGGGATAAGTGCCAGGAGGGTTTCTAGGATACTTGCTATACAGGGCGTTTACAGCTATCTCCATGCTGAAGAAAAGAATTCCGAAATAATTGAGTATCTGTCAGAGCAAGATCTTTACACTCACGCAGATTTAATTTTTTTTGAAGATATTTTTAACAATACATTGAAAAACATTGTAGCGTTACGGAAGTTGATGATGCCATTTTTGGATATTTCGATAGATAGACTTTCAAAAGTTGAAGAGGCTGTGATACTTGTAGCGACATATGAATTAAAGGAGCGAATTGATGTACCATTTAAAACAATCATTAACGAGGCTGTAGAGGTGGACAAGTGTTTAGGCAGTAATGAAGGTCATAAGATTGTAAATGGAGTTTTGGATAAATTAGCAAAGAAAATTAGATGTAAGAGTTATTGATGGATGAGTTTCAATGTATTGAGCAGTTTTTTAACAAAAATGGATCGCCTATAAATCCGCTACTTTCTAATGGTTTTTTCGTGGGAATCGGAGATGATGCTTCAGTCTTTAAATTAGAGAACAATCCTCCCATCGTCGTCACAAGCGATATTTTGGTAGAGGGAGTCCATTTTTCGTCAAACATAAAGCCTGCCTCTTTAGGAAATAGAGTTCTGGCCGTAAATTTATCTGATTTGGCTGCAATGGGCGCTAACCCGTTAGGTTTTACATTGGGTTTGGGCTTAAATAAACTTAATTATGCCTGGCTAAATGATTTCTCGGAGGGGTTGTTTGGGGCAAGCCGGTTGTATGGGTGTGATCTGTTGGGAGGGGACACAATAAAACATAATTCTGCTTTTAATTTTTTTTCGGTTACAGCGATAGGTTATATTGATGGGGGAAATGCGCTGAGAAGAAACGGTATGAAGCTTGATGATGATATTTGGGTCTCCGGAGACTTAGGGGAACCTATATCTGCTCTCCAATTACAAAAAGAGTCTAAAAAGCTTATTCAACCAATACCCAAAATTGCTTTGGGTAGACAGCTTAAAAACGTTGCGACGAGTAGTATCGATCTATCCGACGGTTTATCAAGTGATTTACGCCACTTGATGAGAGCTAGTTTTCCGAAAAATTTAGAAGATATATTCGTAGAATTGTATTTTGAGAGCTTAGTAAAATGTTTAAACCGAAACATGATTAAGTGGTTCGCCGGAAAAAAAAATAATCTCGAATTAGTTTTTTTAGCGTTACAGGGTGGAGATGAATATGAACTATGTTTTTCAGCCCCGAGTGAAGCGAGAAGTGAAATAAGGGCAATCAGCGAAAAGTTAGATATCCCACTCACCCTTATTGGTTCCGTTAGAAAAAGAGTTGTCGAACAAAATAGAAATGACGAAAAAAATAAAAATGATGGTCATTTATGGTTAAAAAGTTTAACTAACTCTTTTGATGACAAATATATTGAAAAGTCTGGTTATGCCCATTTTTGACTTTTCTAGGGTAAAAACGATTGTTTCATATTCCATTGCCACCGGTTTTGGTGCGGGCTTCTCCAGGTACATACCTGGGACCGTAGGGACTATTTGGGCGTGGATAACATTTTTAATCTTAGATTATATATTAACGGATGTTTTCCTAATATTTACTATTTTGAGCACATTTATTATTGGAATATTGGTTTCGAACTTTGTCGAGGAAGACCTTAAAAAAAAAGACGCTTCGGAAATAGTGATAGATGAAATAGTTGCTTTTTGGGTAGTATTATTTTTTTTACCGCGTGGAGATGACTTACTTGCCTTTTCGCATGGACCTGGTAATGACTTTCCATTAATTCAAATACAGGCATTTTTTTTATTCAGATTCTTCGATATTTTCAAACCGTGGCCAACAAACTGGGTGGATAAAAAAGTTCATGGCGGACTTGGTGTGATGTTGGATGACATTGTCGCAGCCTTCCAGACGCTTTTGATTCTTTCCGTTTTGCATCGGCTTGAATTAACCTAGATTTCAGTCATTGTAAAAGAATGTTCATGAAACGAAACAATGTATTGATAAGGGTTTTGAGTTTAGCTTTTTTTGCGAGAAAAAAGGGTTTGAAAATAGCAGTTGCAGAATCGTGCACTAGTGGTTTGTTGGCAGACCTTCTGAGCTCCATAGCGGGAAGCAGCGCATGGTTCGATTTTGGGGTGGTGTGTTATTCAAATATTTCGAAAGAAACTTTGCTTTGTGTAAATCCGACTAGTATTCAAAAGCATGGCTCAGTCAGTAAAAAAGTGGCTTCTGAAATGTTGAGTGGGTTAGAGAAGATAACGCTAAATGAAAAGCATAAGCTTTTTATGTTCCTTTCAATAACTGGGGTAGCAGGGCCTACAGGATCCACCAAAACTAAACCGCGGGGTCTAGTCTGGTTTGGGTTACAAGCTTACGGGAAGAAAATTTTCAAAAAAGAGATTCTTGTTGGCAGTAGAACACAAATCAGAACGAAGGCCTCCTTGAAGGCTCTTGAAAGGCTTATTTCGGAAAGCGCAAGAAAAACTAAAGGAATAATTGAATAATTTCAAAATATTAGTATACTGAAGATATATACAGTATTTTAACGGAGCCTTTACAAATGAAACAAACAAAAAAACAAAGCGCAATGTCAGAAAAGCTTAAGGCATTAACAACGACTCTCGCTCAAATAGATAAGCAATTCGGAAAAGGCTCAGTAATGAGATTGGGCGAAACGGAAGCTGTAGAAAATATACCAGCAGTATCAACCGGTTCTCTAAGTTTAGACGTAGCATTAGGAGTCGGCGGTCTTCCGAGGGGTAGAGTGGTTGAAATTTTTGGACCCGAATCATCTGGAAAAACGACATTAACGCTTCAAGTTATAAGCGAGATGCAGAAAATAGGTGGAATTTGCGCTTTTGTGGATGCTGAACATGCATTAGATACCCAATATGCAAAAAAACTCGGTGTAGATTTAAATGATCTTCTGGTATCTCAACCTGACACTGGCGAACAGGCGCTAGAGATTGTTGATGCATTAGTAAAGTCCGGTTCAGTAGACCTCGTTGTAGTAGATTCTGTTGCTGCTTTAACTCCTCGCGCTGAGATTGATGGGGATATGGGAGACTCATTACCCGGTCTGCACGCTCGTCTTATGTCCCAGGCACTAAGAAAACTAACTGGAACAATAAGTAGGACAAATACACTTGTTGTTTTTATTAATCAAATTCGTATGAAAATAGGGGTGATGTTTGGTAGTCCTGAAACTACCACGGGAGGAAATGCTTTGAAATTTTACAGCTCAGTCAGAATGGATATAAGGAGGGTAGGCTCTTTGAAAAAGGGTGATGAGGTTGTTGGGTCGGAGACAAAAGTAAAAGTAGTAAAAAATAAAGTTGCCCCTCCATTCAAGCAGGCATTTTTCGATATTCTATATGGTGAAGGTATTTCCAGGCAGGGAGAGATAATTGATTTAGGAGTTGAAAAAGGAGTAATTCAAAAGTCTGGTTCTTGGTATAGTTACAATGATATTCGTATTGGACAAGGAAAAGAAAATGTTCGAGAGTTTTTGAGAGAGAATAAAAAACTCGGTATAGAAATAGAAAATAGAATACGTCTAAGTTATGGTATTTCCGAAATTGAGGACACGGAAAAACATGATGAAGAATCAATGCAATAAAGACTCAACTAAGAAGCTTGGTAGATAAAAAACAAATATATAAGAAAGCTTATTCCCTTTTATCGAGAAGAGATTATAGTGTTGTAATGATGCGTAATAAGCTTCGGGAATTCGCTCTTGGTGATTCCGGTGATAGCCATTTTGAAACATTTTTAGAAGATGTTATCGAAGATTTAAAGGAGAAGAAATGGTTATCAGATGAGCGCTTAGTCTCCTCATTCTTAAATTCAAAAGGACAGCTTTATGGAGAGAAAAGGATATGGCTGGAATTAAAAAAGCTGGGTATTGATGAAAGTTTAATTGAAAAAATGCTTGAAACTACAGAAGGTCGCGATGCCGACAAAGCGAAAGTATTGTTAGGAAGAAAATTCAAAGGAAAAGCTAATTCAATTAAAGAAAAGGTAAAACGTAGAGATTATCTGATGAGGAGAGGTTTTTCATATGGTGTTTGTAATAAGCTCGTCTTACAAGATGAATAGCTAAATTAGATACAGATGAATATACATGAGTATCAAGGTAAACAAATCCTGAAACGTTACGACGTCGATGTGCCAGTTGGGCAGACAGTTTTTAGTATTCAAGAAGGGATTGATCTTAACGAAAAGCTACCTAAATTCCCATTAGTTTTAAAGGCTCAGATACACTCCGGAGGAAGAGGAAATGCAGGAGGGATAAAATTCGTTAACAGTCGGACCGAATATGAAAGTAGCCTTCAAGAACTATTTGAGAAAAAAATATTTACAAAACAGAGTAGAGGCGAGGGTAGGACTTCAAGAGCCGTACTGATTGAGGAGAGATGTCAAAGTATTAGAGATTTTTACTTTGGAATTATAGTTGACCGTAACCTTCAAAAAGTGTGTATCTTACTATCAGACAGAGGGGGGGTTAATATAGAGGAGACAGTTTATCAGAGTGAGATAAAGAAGATCTTTATAAACTGTGATGAGGGTGTTGATGAATCCAGATTCAGTGCGGTTTTTGACCAACTGGGACTTGAGTTATTGATTAGGAAGAAGTTTTCCAATTTAATTCGTAATTTGTATAACGCTTTTTTTGAGTTGGACGCAACTATGATAGAGATTAATCCTCTTGTGCAGATTGATGAAAGTAACCTAATTGCTTTAGATTCAAAATGGAACTTTGACCCAAATGGATTGAAGCGACAGCCGGATATACTTTCTATGCGAGATACGAAAGAGGAGGAAATATTAGAGATTGAATCGGCAAAATATAATCTTTCATACATAAAGTTAGATGGCAATATTGGTTGTATGGTTAATGGGGCTGGGTTGGCGATGGCGACAATGGATATTATCAAATTAATGGGAGGAAACCCAGCAAATTTTTTAGATGTTGGGGGAGGGGCATCTGTAGAAAAAGTTTCAAAGGCGTTTGAAATCCTAGTAAGTAATCCGACAGTTAAGGTTGTTTTGATTAATATTTTCGGTGGAATAATGAGATGTGATTACGTCGCACAAGGGGTTGTAAATGCTCTGCAGAATATTTCCGAAAAAGTTCCAATCATTGCAAGAATAAAGGGATTTAAAGAAGATGAGGCAAAAAGAATTATCAAGGAATCTAGGTTAGCGATGATGTTTGTGGATGACTTAGAAGATGCTGTCAACGTTGCTGTTAGGCAAGCACAAGACAATTAAATGGGTATCTTGCTTGATGCTAATTCTCGAGTTCTGACACAAGGTGTCACTGGAAAGGTTGGAAGTTATCATACTCTTCGTTGCCTAAACTATTGTAAAGGTAGAGATTGTTTCGTTGGAGGCGTCAATCCAAAGCGAGGAGGCGAAACATTTGAGGACATGAGAATATATTCCTCAGTTGCTGAGGCGAAGGCTGAAACTAATGCGAATGTTTCTGTGTTGTACGTTCCTCCTCTATTCGCTGCGGAAGCAATTATTGAGGCTGCGCAAGCAAAAATTAAATTAATAGTTTGTATAACTGAGGGTATTCCGATTAATGATATGCTACGGGCTCGAACCTTCATCCGTAATAATGAACCGGACTCTATTCTTCTGGGACCGAACTGCCCTGGATTGATTACTCCAGGCATCTTAAAGGTCGGAATAATGCCAGAAGCAATTCATACCCCTGGAAGGATAGGAATAGTTTCAAGGTCCGGGACGCTTACGTATGAAGCAGTAGCTCAAGTAACTGAAATTGGTATGGGCCAATCAACGGCAGTCGGTATCGGTGGCGACCCGATAAATGGTCTTAAACATATTGATGTTTTAAAAATGTTTAATGCGGACGATGGCACAGATGCTGTAATAATGATAGGGGAAATCGGAGGAGATGATGAAATTGTTGCAGCGGAATGGGCAAAAGACCACATGAGAAAACCAATAATCGGATTCATTGCTGGGATGTCAGCTCCAGAGGGAAAAAGAATGGGTCATGCTGGAGCCTTAATAAGCAAAAGTAGTGAAAAGGCTGATGCGAAGCTCGGAGCAATGGAGGCCGCTGGGATTATTGTTACGAAAAATCCAGCTCGCCTCGGAATAACGCTAAAACAATCTCTATAGAAAGGTAGTTTTAATGTTTCTAAAGATTATGTTCACTGTAGCGATTGTCGCCTTATCAATTGGCCTGTATTTAAGATATTAGAGACTATTATTAGAGTTGATAATTTCAATGTTGTCGATGAGTCTTACGTTACTGAGTCTAGCGGCGGCTAAAATTATTAATTCTTTCCATTCCTTTTTCGGATAATTTGGTTGAAGAAGAACCTCTTTATTTATTATACTCACATAATCGCACTGCCATCCCCGGGAGTTCAGTCTACTTTCACCATTTCTTTCAAGTTGATTTAAAAAATTTAAGTCGAAGCGCTCCGACTCCTTACTCTGTAAAATTCTGTGCCTTATATCAATAAGTATTTCGTACATTAAATTTGCTTTTGGTCGCACGGAAGAATTTAAATGAGCGTTCCTCGAGGATAATGCTAGTCCGTCAAAGTCCCTAATCGTTTCTCCCAATACTATAACGATTCCGGTGGAAAACTGCGCGCAAAGTTTTTTAATCATAAATGCCTGCTGATAATCTTTTTTTCCAAAAAGAGCGATATCAGGCTTTATGAGAAAAAAAAATTTCATTACAATCGTAGCAACCATAGAAAAAAAAGGCCCTCGAAATTCTCCCTCCAGATATTTAGAGATGTACCCTGGAACCTCAATGAAAAAATTTTGCTCGTTAGGGTACATCAGTTCTGCTGACGGAACGAATGCAATATCCGTTTTACTTCGCTCTAATTTTTTCAAATCATCTTCTAGAGTTCTGGGATACGATACGAAGTCAGCTTCTTCATCAAACTGAGACTGGTTCACAAAGATAGTACATACAACGGTGTCAGCACATTCTTTTCCTTGCCTAACAAGCGACAAATGCCCGTCATGGAGATTTCCCATCGTAGGGACTAAGGCTACTTTCCCTCGATTTCTTAACTCGTGCTGCAATGTCTTTACATCAAAAATTATTTTCATCACTTAAATTGCGTTAAAAAAAGTCCTTCGCCCTTTGAAATTATCCAGTTGCTTAATAAGTAACTCAAAATGGCCTGCTTCACTAATCGGGTCTAAATGTGTAGTGTTAATAATTAGAACTGGTGCATATTCATAGGAATAAAAAAATCTGTTATAAGCGTTACTAAGATTAACGATGTATTCTAATGAAATATCAAGCTCCATTGCTATCCCGCGTTTTCTGATTCTTTCTATAAGCGTTTCCGGTTCTGCTTGTAAGTATATAACCAAATCGGGTTGACAAATCTGACCAGCTTGATTTTCATAGATTTTCCTATAAAGACTCATCTCTAATTCGTTCAATGTGAGCCCCGCAAAGATGGTATCTTTTTCTAACATAAAGTCAGAAATTATATTAGCCTCAAATAGATCAACCTGAGATATCTCGGTTAATTGATCAAGTCGTTGAAACAAGAAAAACAATTGTGTCGGTAAGGCATACTTCTCATTATCTGCGTAGAATTTTTTCAGATATGGATTTTCTGATGCTTTCTCAAGAACAGTTGAAAGACGATACTTTTTTGCAATCTTTTTCGTTAGTGAGGTTTTTCCGACACCAATTGGTCCCTCTATAACGATATTTTTATATTTTTTTACCCAACTTTCGCTTGTCATAATTATAGGTTAATTGATGGAACCCTTCTTCTTTCTTTTCCGCCTTCTAACGGACTTATATATTCCAGCCTTATTCTTCATTGTACTAAGCATACAAGCTTTTTTGTTATCGGGGGATAAGGAAAATTCCTTCCACCACATCACAGATTCCATTTCTACTTCATTTAATTTCACTCTTAGTTCAAAGAGCTTTAATGCGCTAGGAAATCGCAAGTGTTTTACTAGTGAAAACGGTGATTTGCCAAAAAACTTACTAAACCGTACTTGCAGCATACATAATTCTTTAACTCCAGCAAGATGTTTTCGTTGGAAATAAAAATTCTGTGAAATATCATAAAACACTTCATTGACTGCTTTTTGCATTGCCACATACTCAGATATCTCGCTATTTAAGAAATCTGTCCTTCGTTCATTTATTTTTTCCCAAAACAGCACCGTAAAAATGAAGCTTAATGAAATTTTCTTGTTTCTATTAACCCTTTCATCTAAATTTTTTAGAGCAGTATAGAGAAAACCATTTTTTGTTAGCGTTTTAGATCCCTTTTTTTTTTCCATAAGACAAACACCGAGATTAGGA
This sequence comes from uncultured beta proteobacterium, assembly GCA_902625535.1. GTDB lineage: Bacteria > Pseudomonadota > Gammaproteobacteria > Burkholderiales > Burkholderiaceae_A > UBA7377. Next base: position 22,888 of record CACOBT010000008.1, read on the forward strand.
AAAATAAAGTCTTGTAGTTCCATTTCCAGGATGTAATTAAACCCCTTGAGGGATCTCCCGCTTACGAATAATTTTAGTAGATCGTCTGATAATCGTGCTTTTGGAACGTTCTGGAGTAAATTGCCTCCTTTTTTCATCTCCTTTTTTAAATTATTTGGTATCAGTAAATTTAGTTTCGATGCTAACCGAATTATTCTGATTATTCTAATTGGATCTTCGATAAGTCTTTTTCTACTGTTTCCTATAATTACGATTTCTCTTTTGTTAAGGTCCGAAATACCGTTATGGTAGTCGAGTACCTTTTCAGCTATCGGATCATAGTAAAGTGAATTTATCGTCAGATCTCGTCTTTCAACATCCTCCTCAATATTCCCAAAAACGTTATCTCGTAAAAGTCGGCCGTGGCGATCATACTCATTTGCTATGTTCCGTTTCCTGAAAGTAGATACTTCTATTGTTTCGCCTCCAATATACACATGCACAATGCGAAACCTTCGCCCAATAATCCTTGCCCTATTAAATAATTCCTTTACTTCGGCTGGCTTTGCATTAGTAACAATATCGAAATCCTTAGGTTTTACATTTAATAACAAGTCTCTTACAGCGCCCCCAACAATAAAACCATCCCATCCTGATTTCTGAAGCTTCTTTATAACGGTCATAGCTGGGTTTGAAATTGCCTTCCGTGTTAAATTGAGGGTTGAGCTTTTTATCGCTAAAAACTCTCTTTTGTTAAAGATTGCAAAGAATTTTTTAAGCATTATCAAAAATATTGATGACTGGCCAACCTTGATTTTTTGCATGATCTGACAAAGTATCGTCTGCATTTGTTGCTACAGGATTTGTTACCACCTCCAGCAGGGGTATATCGTTTACTGAGTCGGAATAAAAAAAAGTTTTTTCGAAGTCACTTAAGGTTAACTGAAGATCTGCTAGCCATTCCTTTACCCTTGTTACTTTACCTTTCTGGAAGCTTGCAACACCGCACGAACGCCCTGTAAATTCACCTTTACGGTCTTTTTCGACCATGGTCGCGATTAATTTATGAAATCCAAATATTTGAGCAACCGGTTCTGTAATAAATTCATTTGTCGCAGTTACTAATGCGCAAAGATGACCTGAACTCAAATGTGAATTAACTAAATCTAAAGCTCCTTGAAAGATTATCGGTCGAATTTTTTTATTAATGAATTCCTGTCGTAAACTTAACAAGGTCGATTTTTTTATTGTCTTTAATGGCCTCAGTTGATAAGCTAAAAATTCATTTAAATTGAGGGTACCACTTTTATATTCTTCAAAAAACTTATCGCTTAACCGTGTATTTACCTTTTCTATCTGCTTTTTCTCAACTAAAAAGTTTGTCCACAAAAGGTCACTATCTGCTGGAATTAATGTGTGATCCAAGTCAAACAATGCTAAATTAGTATGTTCCATTTTCTTCTAAAAATTCCTTAATTGACCTCAGGTTAATAGTTTTTTTTTGCTTTACTGCGACTTCATTAAGTTTATCTAGGATCAATCGTAATGTACCCAACTCACGGGGAAGATGGGTTAACATATAATTTATAAGACTATCATAGGCAGAACTGGATGCGCATTCTATCCACCCCAGGTTATGAATATGAACTCTTAAAGCGTTCTTCTTCTCTTCATCTGGCAACTCCTCTAATTTATATACCAGACCTTGCTTTAACCTGCTCACTAAGTCTTCTCTGAAGCAAAAGTCTTGAAGATCTGTTATGCTCACTTTACTTGTAAAAACGAACCTATTATTGGTCATATGTTGACCGATCAGTTCTTCAAACAACCTATTTTTTAACTTTTCGTCCGCGGCCTCAATATTGTCAAGATAAAAAAAATAATTATTTTTTTTTGGTAGCGAGTGTTTGTATTTCTCAATATCTATATACTTTGAGTTTGTGTCATTAGTCGCCTGCCAGGACCGTAGCCAAAACGTCTTGCCCGATCCTTTTCTCCCCCACAAATAAAAGGTTTTGGAGGATTGCTTTTTAAGCATGTTAAACCTTTTTAGAGCTTCCAGAGTGTTTTCATTTGTTTTTGTAATCCCTTGTTTTAATGAAAATTTTTTGGAAGTTTCCAAATTGAGAGTAAATTGTAATAATTTATCTTTTGACTTAAATAACTGCATATCAGTTAAACTATACCAAGTAAAATTTAGTTGAGCATCAACTTGAAAAAAAAAGGTATCACATATAAAGATGCTGGGGTAGATATATTAGCTGGGGATAGTTTAGTAAGCAAAATAAAACCTTTTGCAGAAAAAACTAAGCGTCCAGAGGTTTTAGATAGCATTGGGGGATTTGCTGGCTTATTTGCTCTGCGAGGAGGGTATAAACACCCTACGCTAGTATCTTCGACGGATGGCGTTGGAACAAAGTTAACAATTGCCTTAAATGCTGGGCAACACTCAAGTATTGGTATCGACCTTGTTGCAATGTGCGTAAATGATATTCTGGTGGTGGGAGCTGAGCCTTTGTTTTTTTTGGACTATCTTGCGTGTGGGAAACTGTCCGTACGAACTGCTTCAGAAATTATTGAGGGAATATCTAAGGGATGTACTTTGGCCAATTGTACTTTGCTGGGGGGAGAAACAGCAGAGATGCCAGGCATGTACGAACCTGGGGGATACGATTTGGCAGGGTTTACGGTCGGAATCGTTGAAAAAGAGAATATTATTGATGGAGCTAACGTGCGTGAGGGAGATGTTGTTTTAGGAATAACTTCAAGTGGTTTGCACAGTAATGGATATTCCTTAGTTAGATTAATACTAGAAAGGGTGTTTGGACCTAATTATTTAGACCTAACTCTGAGTTATAAAATTGCTAGCGAGTCTGATTCATTATTTGAATTAATCATGCGACCGACTAAAATTTATGTAAATTGCATCTATCATCTTTTAAAAGATGCATTTTCAAAGGTTCATGCAATAGCCCACATTACTGGAGGTGGGCCGATGGGAAATATTATCAGATCAATACCTCGGCAATACAAATGTGTATTAGAAGCCTCAAATTTTCCTATTCCCCCTGTTATGGAATGGCTTAGAGAAGAGGGAAATTTAAGTAACGAAGAGTTTTTTAGAGTGTTCAACGGAGGCATTGGAATGACATTGGTAGTAGAAAAGGATGCAGTTGAACAGGTGTCATCTCTGATAAAAAAGTCGGGAGAACAAGTTGTTTATTTGGGGGTTGTAAGGTCAAGATCAGCACTTGAATCCCAGATAGAAATTAGTTGAGACAATGGTTTGGAATGAACTTCTATCGTTGTTAAATTCCTCAATTTCGAAAGCCATGTTAACTGGTGTTTGGCAAGCCGGCGAGTAGCGAATTCAGTTTGGTTGATGAATTGATCAAATGTGCTTTTGCCGTCAATATAATCCATCGCCTGTCTAACGCCGACCAGTCGTCCACAGGGATTTTTACGAGTAACACCTTCATCTTTTTTTAGCTTAGTGACTTCTTCCAACATTCCATTTTTGATCATATGGTTTAACCTGTTTTTTATATTATCTCTTAGTATTTTCCGAGACTCGGGAATTACTGCGACGATATGTAATTTTTCATCAAGTCCTTCGTAATTCGGTAGCTTTTGCCAAGACGACAATGTCCTACCGGTATAGTGCCAAACCGACAGTTGTCGAACTATTCTTTGAGAATCATTTTTACTTATTCTATGTGCAGCATCTGGGTCAATTTCGACAAGCTCCTCATGCATACGGTTCCAACCTAGTTTTTTGCCTATATCTTCAATCTTCGATTTTTCCTTGGAGGGAATTTCAGGAACGGTTGCAATCCCATGAATAAGTCTTTGAAGATACATCATAGTGCCACCGACTATCAAAGGGGTACCACCTTCTCTAATTACTTTTTTGATAATTTTTTTTGTATCTCTGAGAAATCCAGCCGCAGAATATGTCTCTGTGGGATGACAAATATCTATTAAGTGGTGGGGGATTTCTTGACGATCTATTTTTGATGGCTTTGCCGATGCAATATCTACCCCTTTATATATCTGAGCTGAATCCATACTAATGATCTCAAAGTTTTTTTGTTTTTTTGTTCTGCAGAGATGCATAGCTAGTTCCGACTTTCCACTCGCGGTTGGTCCTGTTATACATAAAATTTTATCTAACATTATCTACTTACCCCTAGAAAAGAGTTTGTCTAATGTTTCCATTGAAAGCTCCGTCCAGGTCGGTCTTCCATGATTACAAATTCCCCCATTGTTGACACTCTCGATTCTTCTCAAAATATATTCCATTTCGGCAAGTGTTAACTTTTGATTCGCTTTTATTGCAGATTTACATGCTATGTTTCCTAATATTTCATCAATACTCTCAACGACATTACATATATTTCCGTGAGATAAAATTCCGTCTGCTATCTCCCGTAAGGCGATTGCATGTTTTCTTCCAACTAGAATCTCGGGTATACCTTCTATCACAAGCGTTGTCTCATTCATGACTTTTACTTGAAAACCATAGTTATTAATAATTTCAATACGGTTTTTTATTGAGGGAAGCGCTATTTCATTAAATTCAATACATTCAGGAATACTTAATTTTTGACAACGAAGGTTATCATTTTTTTTTAAGTCTTCCAATAATATTCTTTCGTGCGCTGCGTGAGCGTCAACAATAATTAATCCACGGACATTTTGCGCCAAAATATAGATATTGTTGAGGTGACAAATAGGGTGGCCGAGCCCACTTCCTGCATTATCATGATTAGGTTTTTCAAAGAGTGACAACTCAGTAAATCTCTGCTCTAGTTTTGGAAACCCGTCTTGATTTTGGTTTTGGTCAAAACCAGATAGACTCTTACTTACTATACTGTCGTTGTGTTTTCGACTCGTCTCCGAAAACGTTAGTTCATTTTTCCTTCCTCTTAAGTCGTTTGTTGAGAGTGCTCTGCATAAGATTCTGTATACGGCGTTGTACACAACGTTATTATTCCGAAAATGTACTTCTTTCTTTCCGGGGTGGACATTAAAATTAATATATTCGTTGGGCGTGGTTATAAATAGAAGTAAGTATGGCGTGTGTAATTCATGGACTCGATTCTTAAAAGCGTTCTTAATAGCATATGAAATGGTGACATTTTTTATTGGTCTATTATTCACATAAAAGAAATGAGGAGGTTTTTTAACGACTTCCTGACTGGCTGAGATGTATAATTCAACATCCAGCTCCCCAAACCTTTCAGAGTAAACTACCACTTGTTCTTCAGATAAACCGAAAACATTCGCGAATCTAGCAAGTCCCGATGATTTCTTAAGAGATGTAACCTCTATACCTTGATGAGATAGACTAAATTCCACATCCGGATACACCAGACTGAGCTGGGTAAAAATAGATTGACAGTGTTTAAATTCAGTTCTGTTATTTTTTAAGAACCTTTTCCTTGCAGGCAAATTGTGAAAAAGATTCTCGACAACTATGTCAGTTCCATTATCTCCAGGAGAGGAATAGATCTCCCAACTACCACTCGGTTTTACCAACTCATATCCTTTTTCGGAAAACTGTACTTTAGACCGAATCTTTATATTTGCTACAGATGATATTGCTGCTAAAGCCTCGCCACGAAATCCGTGGCTTAAACAGTTCTCAAAGTCCTCTTGTGTCGAAATCTTACTTGTCGCATGATTTTCAATCGCAAGAAGCAAATCATTTTTTTCAATTCCAAAGCCGTTGTCCGTGACCAATATCGATTTTGAGCCTCCATCTATAAGTTTTACTGAGATATTACCCGCTCCGGCGTCAATTGAGTTTTCTATCAACTCTTTTACTATTGAGGCCGGCCTTTCCACTATTTCACCTGCAGCGATTTGATCAATTAATTTTTGAGATAGCTTATTAATTTTCATTATGTTAAAGTCTCAGCCGACTATTGCTTATAAAAGTCAAAATCCCATTATTTAGTGCACTTGCAATTTTTTCTTGATGAAAGGAATTTTTCAATCTTGCCTCCTCGCGTGGATTACTTATAAAAGCCGTTTCAACAAGTATCGATGGTATGTCTGGATTTTTCAAAACAGCAAAACCAGCACCTTCAACTGTTTTCTTGTGCAGACGACTTATATTCGCAAGTTCATTAAGGACTTCTTTTCCTAAAAATGAGGAATTCTTGATTTGGGCAGATGTGGACATGTTAAATATTGTCTTCGCAATCTCACTGTTTTTGTTGACTATCTCCCCGCCCACCAAATCTGCTAGATTTTCCTTGTTAGCTAACCATCTTGCAGCCTCGCTTGATGCGCCTTTATCGGACAAGATATATACGCTTGCCCCCCTGGCTTCAGGTCTCACCCAGGCATCCGCATGGATAGAAACAAAAACACTCGCGTTAGCCCTTTTTGCTCTTTTTATCCTATTACGTAGAGACACAAAATAATCGTTATTTCTTGTTAGGTAAACTTTGAATCGGGGATTCTTTTCAATTTTCCTTTTAAGTCTTTTCGCTATCTCTAATACTACATCCTTCTCTTTAGTTCCTCTTCTCCCGATCGCCCCTGGATCTTCCCCCCCATGACCTGGATCAATTGCTATTGTGATACGCTTCTTAACTTCTTTTTGTAATCTTTTTCGTTCATTTAGCTTTTTGGCACTTTCGTATTCTTTTAAAAAACTAAGTAACCTATCCTTTGGTGTGTGCGGTATAAAATCGATTACTAATCGTTCCTTATAATGTGCGATGGAAGGTATTGATGAAATTCTTGCGCGTGTTAAGGGAGATGTGTAGAAGATTATTTTACTATGGTCTGCCTTTGAACTGACGACCGAGATTTTTTCTACAGGCGTATTTTTAAGATTAACTTTGATTAATTTACTTAAATTTTTTCTGTTAACTTTCACATGAAAAATATCAACAATGATTTTGTCAGGATTTTTTTCATTTGAGTATTTTATTTTTATATTTTTGTCCAAGTGTTCTATAGCTAGTCGGGTATATTCCTTGCTTGGCCAAATTCTCACAGCTATTATCTCAAATGCACAAGCCATCTTTGGCATAAGATTTAAAAAGTATAGTGCAAAGAGGTTTGTTATAAAATTTCGTCGATTTATCATTTAGTAATCACATTTGTTAAACATTTCTAATAGCTGAATTCTCTTCAAATACATCGACACATCCCGCTTTTTTTCCTCATGCTTGTAATTTCCTAGTGTGATGGTAAAGTGGATATCGGGGCATGGTAAGCCTTTCGCTTTTTCTGGCCATTCTAAAAAAACTAAATTATCATCTTCCTCAAATAATGATCGAATTTCTCCATGTTGCCATGCTGAGGGGTTTTCCATTCGAAATAAATCAACGTGACAAATTGTTTTTTTCTTTTTCCTGTAACACTCAATCATACTGAAACTTGGGCTTTTAATATTTTCTGTTATACCAATATTTTTTAATAGAATTCTAATATAAGATGTTTTTCCAGCTCCAATGCCTCCACTAAAATAGATATAATGTAATGCATTGCTTTCAATCATATTTTGTAATTTCGATGCTATTGTTTGAAAATCAGGTTCTCCTACCCCTTCAAATACCAGCTTGTTTTTTTTATCCATGATGTTATCTTAAACCGATGACGCAACTTATAAAATCCAAAATCGCAATCAGCGCAGAAATAAACCAAAAAATAGAAAAAGTTGGTTATGATTCAGGATTTTCAACCGTTAGCGTGATAGCGATAGATGAATTGAAGACCTTGACTAGTCTGCCACGTAATTACACTAAGTATTTGAATTCTAATATGGTCGGCGATATGACATATCTGAAAAAAAAACTCCGATACTTTCACAGGCCTAATGAAATTTTACCAAATGTTAAAAGTGCCATAGTTGTTGCAATGAACTATCTAAATCAAAGCAGCAAGCAAGACTGGCAGAAAGCCGAACTAAAAAAACTGGATTCTTCAGATACTGGATATGTCTCTATTTATGCACGAGGAAGAGATTACCATAAGGTTTTAAAAAAAAATTTAAAATCTTTTGCTAATAAAATATCAATGATAATTGGTGAATTTGGTCATAGAGCTTGTGTAGACACTGTACCGATTTTTGAAATAGAGTTGGCAGTGCTTGGGGGTATAGGTTGGAGAGGTAAAAATACGCTTCTTATCAACAAGGATAATGGGTCCATATTTTTTTTAGGAGTTTTACTCGTAGATTACCCGTTGCAGAGTAAGAAAAAAATCACAACCGACCACTGTGGAACATGTACAGCATGTTTAGACATCTGCCCAACCAAGGCTTTTTTAGGACCTTACAGGTTAAATCCTACTCGCTGCATTTCTTATCTCACAATTGAACATAAAGGTATAATTCCAACAGAGTTAAGACCGCTAATCGGTAATCGCATTTATGGTTGTGATGATTGCCAGCTTGTTTGTCCATGGAATAAATTTGCAAAAGTCGCCAAATTATCTGATTTTGATGTTCGTAATGGGTTGGACAACGCGGAACTTGTATATTTGTTTTCGTGGAGTGAGGCTGAATTTCGAGAGAGGCATGCGGGAAGCTCAATTCTAAGGATTGGTTATCAGCAGTGGCTTAGAAATATCGCGGTTGCTTTGGGCAACGTAGCCTCATCAAAAAATGGAAATAGGGATTCATCGGAAAATTACAAGGACGACTCGAAAGAAAAAATAATATTTCTTTTAAAAAAACGAATTTCTGAATCGAGTAATTTAGTTGGAGTTCATGCGTCTTGGGCATTGAGACAATATGATTCAAAGGTTTAACATAGACAACGAACTCGTGGACAAGTTTTGCAGCGTTTTGTCTTTAGAGTCCGGACTTTCAAGTAATACCGTGACGGCTTACCGCGGTGATATTATTGATTTCAATCTTTGGTTAGAGGAAAAAGAAATCATTGTGTCGGATGTTTCCGAGCCGTTAATCAATGAATATTTTAATCACGTAAAAAAGAGTTTAAAGGTATCCACGCTTAATAGAAAAATCTCTTCCATTAAAAAGTTTTATTTGTGGATGGTTCGAGAAAAGTACATGGAAATCAATCCATCAACAAAAGTCAAAGGATTAAAGTTGAGAGAGAAATTAGCATTTGTTTTGACTGAAGAGCAGTTGTCGCATTTATTCTCGCTGCCTAATACGGAGACAAACAACGGCTTGAGGGATAGAACAATACTGGAGTTAATGTATGCTTCAGGGTTGAGAGTATCTGAGCTTGTTGGGCTCAAATATACCGATTGTCTCCTTGCAGAAAAGGCAGTGTTAGTTTGGGGTAAAGGTAGAAAAGAACGCGTAGTACCTTTCGGCGAAGAGGCATTCTTTTGGATTCAAAAATATCTATCTCATTCTCGGCCGACGTTTCTAAAGAATAAATCGTCAACTTCTTTTTTCGTCGGTAGAGGAGGAGGAAAGCTAACTAGACAATTTATATGGAAGTTGGTGCGGACGTTAGCGAAACAAATTGGTTTAGAAAATTACTGTACTCCTCATACGTTTAGGCATACTTTTGCAACTCATTTATTGAACAATGGCGCAGATTTGCGTAGCATTCAACTTCTTTTGGGTCACACCGATATATCAACAACACAAATTTATACTAAAATAGCATTAGATAACTTAAAAAGAATCTATGCTAAACATCATCCCAGGGCCTGAGTTATTGAAGTTTTAATAATAGCTATTTTTGTAAGCGCCGCTTATTTAATCGGATCAATGTCTTTTGCGATACTTGTGTCCAGGCTTCGTGGTGTTGCAGACCCACGAGAATACGGCTCTAAAAACCCTGGTGCTACGAATGTTTTCAGAAGCGGTGATCGAGTTGCTGGTTTGCTAACTTTTCTCGGTGATTTTGGTAAAGGTTATTTAAGTGTATTCGTTACTAATTCGACATCGGCACTATTGCTTGACGAGAAAAATGCCCTTCAGGTAATTATTTTTGTGTCTTTAGCAGTTGTTCTGGGACATATTTATCCTATCTTTCACGGTTTTAAAGGTGGTAAGGGAGTTGCAACAACTTTCGGTGTTTTGTTAGCTTTTTCCGTTGTTATTGGAGTAATCGCTGCGTTTATTTGGTTGGTATCTTTTTTTATAACCCGAGTTTCTGGATTTGCGGCCGTCTTGACAGCATTTTCCATCCCTATCCTTGCTTATTTTGTAATCGATCTGGATTATTCCCATGACTTTTGGTTTGTTTACGGAATGATTTGTCTTCTTTCTATTTTACTTCTGTTGAGGCATTCAGATAATATTTATGCTTTAAAGAAAAAGTTTAGATTAACAAAACGGTGATTTTTGAGTCCCCGTCCCTAAACCCCACCTGGGTCTGACTTTCAAATCTTCAGGGTAACAATTTTCTTGAAAAATGCTTTTTACACCACCAGCCCAAGCGATCATCAAACCGTTATCCGTGCAAAGGTGTCTGGGCGGTATTCTTACTGAAACTTGCATCGACTGACAAAGTTTACGCAAGGTTTCTCTAATTTTTTTATTAGCTGCTACGCCACCTGAAACAACGAGAGACTTGACACCCGTTGCTACAATTGCATCCTTTATCTTTGAAGCCAGTACTGCGGATATAGTATGTTGCAGACTTGCAGCGATATCATTTTCCCATACATTTTCGTTCGAAGATTTTGACTTTATAATTTCACGGATTACTGCAGTTTTTAAACCCGAAAAGCTCAAATTCAATCCTTGTTTGTTTAACAGAGGCTTTGGAAAGTTGTATTTTTCAGGATTGCCCTGCTGAGCCAACTCCTCGATGATTGGGCCACCGGGATAACTGTATCCTAATTCCTGGCTGACTTTATCAAACGTCTCCCCAATTGAATCGTCGATAGTTTCTCCTAGTAATTCATAGTTACCAATTTGCTTTGCCAAAATAATCTGTGTATGACCGCCGGAAATCAATAAGGTAAGAAACGGGAAATTTTTTTTCGGATATGATTTTGAGTTAATAAAAGCAGATAATATGTGACCTTCAAGATGGTTTACGGGGATTAAAGGTTTATTTACAGCCGCAGCCAAACCAGATGCGAAATTAAGCCCGGTTAGTAAAGAACCTTTAAGACCTGGTCCCGTCGTTACAGCGATCCTGGATAAACAATTGGGGGTTATGCCACTTTCAGTAAGAGCCTGGTTTGTCAAAGGTAGCAAAGAACGTAAATGTTCTCGAGACGCAAGTTCTGGGACAACACCCCCGTACTCATTATGTAACTTTGTCTGGGAAGCTAATCTATTACTCAAGATATCCAGAGTGAGTTGCTCAGGGTCGTGGTAATTAACTGACGTTTTTATGATTGACACGCCGGTGTCATCACAACTTGTTTCAATCCCAAGAATCAGCTCTTCTTTTACCATACCGCTAGATTTGTCAATTATTGCAAAATTAGTTACTCTAATGCATACTATACCGTTTTTACATTATTGAGAGAGTTAAGGGGTGCTATGCCTGTAGTTAGATTAAAAGACAATGAGCCGTTTGAATCAGGAATGAGGCGGTTTAAACGCACGATTGAAAAAATAGGTTTGTTAACGGAGCTGAGGGCCCGTGAATTTTATGAAAAACCAACCGCTGAGCGAAAAAGGAAAAGAGCTGCTGCTGTAAAGCGCCATCACAAAAGGATTCGTTCGCAAATGATTCCTACCAGGAAATACTAGATAGGTTCTGATAATCGAAAGGTCGGGCAGGTTAAATGGTGTCTCCCGAATTTAAGGCAAATCTGCTAGAACGGGTTGATATAGTTTCCTTGATTGCCACCCAAATTGAGCTGAAATCAAAGGGCTCAAATCACTTAGGTTTGTGCCCCTTTCATAATGAAAAAACACCTTCTTTTAGTGTCAATTCGGCCAGACAGTTCTACTATTGTTTTGGATGCGGAGCAAAAGGGGATGCTATCCAATTTTTGATGGATTTCCATAGCATCAGTTTTATTGATGCTCTTAAGGAGTTATGCCAGAGGGCGGGCGTGCAGTTTCCAGACGAAAAGAAAAATCAGAGTTCTTCTTCAGCGTTGAAAAAACAACGGCAAATCCAATCAGACCAAAAAAAAATGTTGCTGGCTGCCGCTCGATTTTATAGGAAGAGATTAGCGTTAAATCCAGCAGCAGTTGTTTATTTAAAAAATCGGGGTATTACGGGTGAAGTTGCCGCAAAATTTCACATTGGATTTGCTGAATCCTCGTGGGATAATTTGAGAGCTGTATTCAGCGAATATGAAGCCAATCCCGGTTTGTTTCGTGCGGGTTTAATTAAAAAGTCAGAGCTTAGTAACAAGGTATTCGATAGGTTACGGAATCGGATTATATTTCCGATTTTTAATAAATCAGGTGAAGTTATTGCCTTTGGTGGAAGATCATTGGTTGATGATACCGAAGCACCAAAGTATCTAAATTCCCCCGAAACCGATTTATTTTCAAAAGGAAAAGAGCTTTATGGATTTTTTGATGCTCAACGACCCATTATTAAAAGCCGATGTGCGATAGTCGTTGAAGGGTATTTTGATGTTATTTCTTTGCACCAGGCTGGGTTTACCAACTCCGTAGGTACATTGGGAACTGCATTGTCACCGTCCCATTTTTCCCAATTGGAAAGAATAAGTTGTGAAATAATCTTTATGTTTGATGGGGATGATGCCGGAAAGCGTGCGGCCTGGAGGGCTGCTCAGATTGTTTTGAGTAATATGAGGCGGCAAGATATATTAGTCAACTTCGTTTTTCTCCCTGAAAACGAAGACCCGGACGCTTTTGTGCGGGGACAGGGTGCTGAAAAACTAAAAAAATTACTTAAAAGTGGTATTCCACTCTCGCAAATGGTTTTTCAAACTATTTCTCCCCAGCACCGGATTTCTTCTGTTGAAGGAAGGTCCAGCGCCATCGCCGAACTTAAAGAGTTATTTAAATCAATGTCGGATAGTATTTTTAAACGACAGCTGGTTCAGGCTGCCGGAGAGCATTTATCTTGCTCGCTTGATGAATTTCAAATTGATGTACGCTCGGACAAGGATCTAGGAAAGGAGCCTAAAGCAACTGCTAAACGAAAATCTAAATTAGTTTCTTCTCCTGAAATGCAAATGTTGAAGGTTCTAGTCAGAGAGCCGGCAAATCTCACTTCAATAGCTTTAAAGGACCGAGGTTGGTTTTTAGAGGATTATGGGGAAATATTGACGTGGATTCAAGAAAATGATCTTGCCGGCGATAAAGAACATGGGGAAAGGATTTCGGACGACAAGCTTAGAGAAAATCTAAGACTTCCGAAAGGTATGTTGGGGGTTTTAGAAGAGGCTCTTAAAGTTGATCCCGTTTTGGACAAAATTTTCAAAGTAGAGGGAACTTTAAAAAAAGAGTTTGAATTTTTGTTTAAGACTTTGAAGATAGGATATCTTGAAACCAAAGCAAAATATTTGTCGGCTAACCCAGAGGATAAAATAGGCGAAATTCATGAAATAAGGCAAGAAATTTTGAGGTTAAAGAATGCTCAGGTCGAATAAACCTGGTATTCTAGTAGATTTTGTGCACGAACGAAAAAATCAGAGTCATTTAGTGATTCTTACTTATTATTTTTCTGTACCGCAAGTTACTTAAAATTTTAAATTATCGAAATTATGGAGTTACGATGCCGACAAGAGCGACAAAAACAACTAAGAGAACGGTGAAAGCAAAGAAACCTGCCAAAGCCCTGAAATTAAAACCAAAAACAAAAAAGAAAGTTTCGACCACTACTTCTAGTGCAAAAAGAAAGCCTGGGAAAAAGCGGGCAATTTCGAGCACCAAGAATAAATCAAAAAATCCTCAAAAGTCCACTGCTAAGAGGGTAGTAAAGCCAAAAACGAAAAAGTTAGTAGCTACGAAAAAGGGCGCAGTTAAGAAAAAATCGGTTATTGCTAAAAAGAAAACTGTCGTTAGTAAAAAGAAAACGGTTGCTGATAAAAAGAAATCGGTTGTTAATAAAAAAGTTGACGCGTCTTCCATAAAAAAGAAAAAACCCAGGGGGCGAACAAAGGCCACTGATTCAGACAGAAAGAATGTTGCCATGCGCAACACCGCTAGTGCCTCTAGCTCTCCACGAAGTCAAAAAAATAAAAAGAAAGTAGAAAAATCAGTTAAACATGAAAAAAAATCCACCTCTACATCAAGCCAAATCAGTATCGAGGGAAACGATAAGGAACAATTGGCCTCGAAAAAAAGAAGAGGAAGAAAGCCAAAGAAATCCTCCCTTACTGTAATTGGAAAGACTGGAAAAGTTAGTGGAGAGAAAACCAAAGCAAAGCGAAGAGGAAGGAGATCCAGAGACCGCAAGCTGATGGAGTTTATGCCGAGTGGGCCGCTTACTGATGAAGAAATTGAGGCGAGAAAAGCAAGACTGAAAACGCTTATTTTGCTAGGTAAAGAAAGGGGCTACCTGACGCACGGCGAAATTAACGATCACCTTCCGGACATACAGCTGGATAGCGACCAAATGGAATCGATTGTGATTACTTTCAACGAATGGAATATTGCTGTGTATGAACATACACCTGACACAGAGGCGTTACTTCTTTCCGGTGATTCGACTGCCTCCGACGGTGAAGACGCTGAAGAGGAGGCTGAGGCAGCTCTAAATACGGTTGTGGATTCTGAGTTTGGGCGAACTACCGACCCAGTGAGAATGTATATGCGAGAAATGGGTTCTGTTCAGCTGTTGACAAGGGAAGGTGAAATCGTTATAGCGAAAAAAATAGAGGCAGGTTTCAGGGAAATTTTGGTTGCTCTTGCTTGTTGTCCAGTTACTATTAATGAGATTATTTCGTTTGGTTCTGAAATTGAGGAAGGTAGCCTAAGGATTGAGGAAATTGTGGATGGAATAATTGATCCAGACGCTCCCGAGGAAGATCTTTTGGCTAACACAGAGTCAGAGATACAAGCTATTGAGGAAGACGAGAACGTAAAGAACGATGAAGACGGTCAGGCTTCGTCAAAACTATTAGAAAGACAAAAGGTTTTCCTGGAGAAAGTTGAACTCATAGCAGAAGATTTTTCCTCTATGGGGAAATCTCTTGAGCAGGATGGTTATAAATCGGAGAGATATCTCGAATTTCAGGAAAAAATAAAGAATCAATTAATGTCTATAAGATTTACATCAAAGACCGTTGAGAGTTTGGCGGCATTCCTCCGTTATGAAATGGATGAGGTCCGCAATGTGGAGCGTAAAGTGAGACATTTAATTGTTGATAGAGTTGGTTTGACTCTTGAATGGTTGGTCAAGGATTGGATTGGCAATGAGACAAATCTCAGTCTATTCGAGAATAAAAGAAATTCGGTTCCCGAAGAAAACAAGGCCGCTTACGAAAGAAACGTAGCCGCTTTGGTAGAGCTTCAGCAAACTTTAATTGATGTTCAGACGAAGGTTGTGTTACCTCTCAAGGATTTGAGAGAGGTGAACAGATTGATGACTAAGGGCGAAAGGGCAGCAAGAGAGGCAAAACGGGAGATGACAGAGGCAAATTTACGCTTGGTTATTTCAATTGCAAAAAAATATACAAATAGAGGGCTCCAGTTTCTTGATCTTATTCAAGAAGGTAATATTGGATTGATGAAGGCTGTCGATAAGTTTGAATACCGACGTGGTTACAAATTTTCAACGTATGCAACTTGGTGGATAAGACAGGCTATTACTCGGTCCATTGCTGATCAGGCCAGAACTATTCGGATTCCAGTCCATATGATTGAGACAATTAACAAAATGAACAGGATATCTAGACAAATTTTACAGGAGACAGGTAAGGAGCCGGATCCCCACGTTTTAGCCGAAAAAATGGAAATGGTTGAGGAGAAAGTTCGGAAGATAATGAAGATTGCTAAGGAACCAATTTCTATGGAAACCCCCATCGGAGACGATGAAGACTCTCACTTAGGTGATTTTATTGAGGATTTAAATACTTTATTACCGATGGAAATTGCCTTACAAGATTCGATGAAAGATGTCGTCAAAGAGGTACTGGATTCTCTTACGCCACGAGAGGCAAAGGTATTAAGGATGCGTTTCGGTGTCGAAATGGCTACCGACCACACTTTAGAGGAGGTTGGTAAGCAATTTGATGTGACTAGGGAAAGAATTAGACAAATTGAAGCCAAAGCTCTTAGAAAACTTAGACACCCAAGTCGCAGTGACAAGCTAAAAAGTTTTCTCGACAGCCTTTGATTTTTTGATGAGCTGAATTAAGCTTGAGTTTTCATAGGGCCCATAGCTCAGTTGGTTAGAGCAGTCGACTCATAATCGATTGGTCACAGGTTCGAGTCCTGTTGGGCCCACCACAATCTGGGGGGTGAAATGCTTATTTATAAAAAGTTGTGGATAAGCTTTTTTATAGTATTTTCACAATGCTCATTTGCTGAAAATCACGACAAGTATACTTTCGATACAAAAATTCTTTATGATGATGGCCATGAGAGAATTTATCTCGTTGTTGAGAAAACTGGTTATTTGAAAAATGTTGGGATCGAAACAGCTGTAAACACTTTATTGATAGAAAAAAGAGACGGATTGTTAGTTATCGACCCAGGCCCGCACAAAGGATATTTAGAGAAAATTATCAGTACCGTAAATGATAATCATCAATTAATACTCCCGCCAGCGAAATGGGTTTTTAACTCCTCAGCAAAGCCGGAAAATGTTATGGGTAACTATGCTTTGCAGAAAAGTAATCCGACTTATATAAGCTCTCCTGCTACTGCTAAATATATGAGCAGAAACTGCGAGGCATGTCGGGACGATATGCTAAAAGAGATCAGTAGTTCAGAGTTATCTGGTAGCGAAATTATTATCCCGACTTACATGACGACACATGGGTCAATGTTACATCCAAAATTCTTAGACTGGAGAGTGATCTCTTTTTCTTGTTTTAAAGAGACAGGAGAAACTCTTTTGTGGAACGAAAAGGCTGGCATTTTGTACGCTGGAGGAGCAATATTTAACGGGTCGCTACCAAGCTTAGCTAAAAGTCATATTGTTCCATTAATACAGGCACTTGAGGTTTTAAGGAAGCTTAATATTAAGCAGGTGGTGGGTACGGGAACAGTAACTTCTTTTGATGATTTCAAGAAATCAGCGATAACTCGTAACCTTGATTACTTGTCTCTTTTGTACAGAACTGTAAAGCAAAACTATCTTTCGAGTGTTTTCAGGCTAAATAATCGCAGTATCTATCCCTTTCAAGAGTTTCGTTATTTGCGAGGGTTTGAAAAGCGCCATGATTTGAATTATCAGAAGGCCCTGCATGATATAGAGTTGGAATCCTTTGACCAAATGAAAACTTGCTCACCATTAATGGTTGAGCTTTTTAAAAAAAAACCTTCGCAATATTTCAAAGGTGATTTAGGTAATAGTGTCCCTTTGGAGTTCGAAAAAATTTCTCCTGGGCTTTTTAGTTTTCAAGGTTTAATTGAAGAGTTTTCGACTAAAAACAACGGTCTTGTCTCAAATTTTTCTTTTATTATGGGTGATAACTGCATCGCTGTTATTGACACAGGGGGCAGCTTTATAGCGGGAAAATCTTTTATAGCTGCGATAAAGAAAATTAGTAGCAAGCCAATATGTTTTGTAATAAATACACATGCGCACCCTGACCATACAGGGGGTAATAAAGCTTTCAAACAACTAAGTCCGTCCCCGGAATTCATAGCTCACAAAAATTTTACACCGGCCCACGTCAACAGAATCGAGATATACAACAAGAGGCTATTTGAACTAATGGGGAAAAAAGATACCTTAGAACCATACGTCGCTACGAAAGAGGTTGAAGGTGTTTTACAGATTGATTTAGGAGACAGAAAGCTATCACTCACCGCATGGGATACTGCACACACTAACCATGATTTAACGGTTTTTGACCATAAGTCGGGAGCACTTATTGCAGGTGATCTTTTGTTTGTAGAACACATTCCCGTTATAGATGGGAGTCTAAATGGGTGGATTGAGGTTACTAACGAGTTGATAGGCCTATTTGAAAGGCGAGCCAATAAACAATTTGTCGAGACTGTGATCCCTGGTCATGGCCCCCCGCAAGAGGACGATAAGGGACTGAAAAATCAATTAATGTATTTGATGGATTTGAAAAAAGCTGTAAAAGGGGCTCTTCGTGATAACATAAGCCTACAGGAGGCAATGAAAACTATCGATCTCAAATCTGCTAAAATTTGGCGAAATGGGGATGATTATTCGAGAAGAAACATTTCAGCTGCTTACGCTGAATTAGAGTGGGAGGATTGATGTTGTCATCTAAGTCATTGAAAAAAATATTTTTTTTGCTTTTCGTCACTTTTTTTCTTTATTTTTCTTCATTGGGGCATGGTAAGGAACCCCCAGATTCTTCTACTCTTGAGTGGAAGACATTAAAATCAACCCTTTTCGGTGACGCTCAAATAATTTCTTCTGATACAGTTATTGATATAGATGCGCCTTTTCGAGCAGAGGATGCAGCTATTGTTCCTATATCGATAAAAAGTAAAATAAGACAAAGTCCGAAAAGGTTCATAAAGAAGATTTACCTCTTAATTGATAAAAACCCTACGCCGGTTGCTGGGGTTTTTACAATAAGTCAATTGGCAGGTAAGGCGGACATAGACACACGGGTGCGACTTGAGGAATATACTTATGTAAGAGCAGTAGCTGAATTAAATAGCGGGGAGTTTTACATGGACCACAAGTTCGTGAGGGCCTCTGGTGGCTGTTCAGCCCCCGCTGGTAAAGACCAAGAAGTTGCTCTTGCGAGGTTAGGTAAGATGAAGTTAAGGACTGAATCTGGTATCGAGATAGGAAAGCCCGCCAGAGCCCAAGTTATGGTGTCACATCCAAATTTTTCGGGAATGCAAATGGACCAGGTTACACGCCTGTATGTGCCTCCAAGATTTGTGAAAGAAATTGAAATCTTCCATAGCGAAAAAAAATTACTAACGGCTAAATTGGATTTCGCGATTAGCGAAAATCCTAATATTCGATTCTTTTTTACACCCACGGGAGAGGATTATTTGAAAGCTACTGTGTTAGACTCAGAAAACGTTACCTTTGAGAAGGTTTTAGCTGTTCAAAGTCAAGGAAATTGAATCAAAAACACGATTTAATCGCTAGTTTGAGACGGCAACTCCAATCCTCTATTTCATTCCTGTGTTTTGGAGAGTACTTATACATAAGTGTTGGTTCAGCTAAAATTCGATCATCTAATGGCAGCTTTTCTGGGGCATTTTTTGAATTTGTGAAAAAATTTAAAAAGCAGGTTTCTCCTTCATCACAAATTCGTTTTACTAATTTTCTGTGGAATTCGATGTCGCCTTGCTTTTCTGTCGGGATGATTACAAATTTCATTAGGCCCATGGAGCCAGCAACGTTAAAATCATCCGTGCTGTTACCATTTGCGAGGCCAGCATTTGTCACGAGCAGAGGGTAAGTTGCAAAAAAGACGGTGAATAAAATTTTCGTAAAGTTCATTGCACGTTTAACAAGGTTATGAAAGGGCACGCAATGAGGAACTTGCGGTATAAATTGTTCTCAAACAATGATGATAGCGCATCGTTTAACTACTTTGAAAGGGATTTCACTTGTTTTGCTATATTGCTCCCTCGTTAGTAAAGCATTTTCAAGTGAAGAGTCAGGGTCTTTTCTGAAGTTTTCCACCGATTTTGATGCAAAATGCGTAGTTAGGGGCGGGGTAATGATCTATATTTCTAATACTCACCGCAACAGAAAAATAAGAGTTTTGTTGGAAAGATGGTATATGAATAACAGGACTGCTGATCGAGGTCGTTCTATGCTTCATCCAGGTGCCGAACCAGAGCCGCTTGGCTGTTCCTTAGTTTCAGACGGTAAGCAAGAGTGGAAAGTATTGAAGAGTGAATGGGTGGAGTAATATGGTGAATCGTTCGTTGGTGAACAGCATAATTATCTTAAAACTTTTGCTGCTCTTACCCCTCTTTAGTTACGCTGACGGTTCGGAAGAACCGAAATTATCCTCTGAGTTTTATGCTAAATTATCGGTCAGCGTTGTGAAAATATTAGCGCCGGCAGATGGTAAGCTTTATGCTGGTTCTGGAGTAGTAGTTGGTAAGGAAGAAGTTTTAACCAATTGCCACGTTGTTCGCAGAAGCGACAGAATAACAGTGATGAAAGGTGCTTTAAGGTATCCTGTCGATAGTCAGAAGGTCGATATTTTTAAAGATTTATGTTTATTGAGTGCCCCAGGGCTTATATTACCTGCTGTCGAATTACGAGATCCTGCTGAGTTACAAGTCGGTAACTACGCATATTTCTACGGATATCCAGGAGGCGCAGACGCCTTCTTCACAGAAGGTCGTGTAAGTGGGCTACACCCCTACGAAGACAGTCTGGTTATCAAAACTACTGCGGGCTTTTCCTCGGGGGGCAGTGGGGGAGGATTATTTGACAGTGAGGGAAGATTAATAGGGATCACAACCTTTTTTTCAGCTGGACATACAGGGAGCTATTACGCTTTACCCAGTGATTGGTTACATAATCTGCGAAAAAGGAGCGTGGAGGAGGTAAGTCAGATAAGCGGGTTAACATTATGGGAGAAAGATCTTGGCGAGCAGCCCATATTTTTGCAATTTTCACAGTATATGGAGGACGGGAACCTGAAAGCTGCTCTGTTACTTACTTCAACATGGACAGAGATTGAGCCACTAAACTTTGACTCTTGGCTATCTCACGGCAAGGTTCTGCATGCATTAGGAAGAAACGAAGAGGCAAGGACAGCTGTTGAAAAAGCACTCGGCTTTAATCCACGTGATGCGAACGTTTTGCTGACCATGACAAAAATTTTGAAGCGCACTGGCGATAGTTTGAATTTAAAAAAAGTGAGAGAAACTCTTGAGTTAGTGGATCCTCAGGGAGTTGCTGAGGGAAAATGTAACATGGCGTGTTAGCGCAAAACCTCATTGGCTACCGGCATAAAAATTAACTCCATTGAATGCTGTTACGGCGAACGGGAGCCAATTTACAAAAACTTGTCTCTTGAGATTGTGCCTGGGCAAACAGTGGCCCTTATGGGGGAATCTGGAGTTGGAAAAACATCCCTATTAAAAGCCATTGCGGGCTTCATTCCTTTGAGAAGTGGAAATATTAGTTTTTTTTCCTCCAGAGTTAACGAGCATTTTCAAGACTCCGAATATATCAAAAAAGAAAAAATTGGCTTTGTTTTTCAAGATTACTATTTAATTGACCATTTAACAGGCTGTCAAAACGTTATGCTACCTGGTTTAATGGGAATAGACGCTGGGTTACGGGAGGTCGAGGAAAGAGCAAAAGAGTTAATGGCGGCGTTAAATGTTTCCCATCTTCAAGATAGATATCCGGATACTTTGTCGGGGGGAGAAAAACAAAGAATTTGCATTGCAAGGGCATTTTTTAAATCACCGGAAATAGTGCTAGCCGATGAACCGACGGGGAGTTTGGATGAGAAAAATAGCGAAATTGTTATACGAGTTCTAATTAATGCTGCTAAAAAAGATGGCACTACGTTGGTTCTTGCAACCCACTCAAAAAACGTTGCGAGCAGAATGGAAAGAGAGATAGTACTAAACTCCTGTGGCATTCAAGAGTAAAAAGCAGTTATTTTTTATAAGGTAGGCTTTTTGTCAATTCAGAATTTTTTATTTTTACTTTATCATTTTTCGGTTGGTGTATTTCAGAAACACAAGCTTAAGTGGTCTCTTACTATTTTAGCGCTGGCAGCCAGTGTGTCACTTATTACTGCCGTAGAAATTATTAATAGGTCTGCTATAAATGAAATGGAACGGAGTACAAATTTATTAAATGGATTCGCTGATATTAACCTGGTATCTACTGACGGCGAATTTGATGAGGATGTATTTAATAAATTAATTGCGGACAAAAATCGATTAAAAATAGTGGCGGCAAGCCCAATCTTGACTTATCAAAATCGAACTGACAAATTAGACAATAGATTTCAAATTTTGGGAATAGATATTTTCAGGGCACCCTCCACAACTCCTGTTTTTTTTCAGGGAATCCGGAATTTATCTGACAGGGATACTGAAACACAAAATAGCAATTCTTTCATTAACTTATTGTCTGAAAATTCCGTAATTGTTTCGCTGGACATTTTTGAAAATCACTCTTTGCAAGATAATAAACTGGTTTTGAATACTCAATATGGATTTGAAAATCTGGTACCGATATCAATCATAGATAGTAAGCATTTCGACAGATTAGTGATAATGGACATAGGAAATTTACAAACAACTGTAAATAAGCCTAGAAAATTAAATCGGATAGATATACGAATAGACCCGAATTCAGAGCTAGAAGAAATTAAAGTTAGGTTAAATAAATTCTTAAAAACAAACCAGCTAGACCGACAAATCCGTATTACTGATCCGTCAACGCGTGTCACCGAAATTTCACAATTATCTTCTGCATATCGGAAAAATTTATTTGTTTTGGGAATTGCAACACTGTTTGTTACATTTTTCCTTCTCTTCTCCATAATTGATTTAGCCGTACAAGAGCAGAAAAAAAACCTGGAATTAATGAAGCAGATTGGTTTTAAGGAGAATCATCTTTTTAAACTCGTTATTGCTCAAAATGTGTTTTTTACCTCCGTTGCTAGTTTACTTGGAGTTTTAACCGGTATTTTTGTTGCAGCATATTTTGGTAAAAAATTTGGAAATAGTTTAGGACAAGGCCTAATTTTTAAGGGTTTTACTGATATTGATTTTGCATTTCCGAATCTATTTTTTTACTGGTCGCTCGGCTTAGTATCAGGAGTTCTTGCGACGCTCATTATATTCTTAAAATCGAATTTTTCGTGGAGAAAAAAAAACAAAACACACACTTTTTCAGGTAATTTTTTTTCTTTTTGGATCCAACTAGGGATTGTTACTATTCTTTTTGGTTTTGCGGCTTTAATATCAAATACGGAACCAATCTTTGGAGTAGCCGTTGGGGCATATTTAGGTATCTTTTTATTGTTGCTAACTCCAATTCTTTTTCTTCCCTCAATGATCCCAGGGCTTATTAAAATATTTTCAAAATTAATCACCTTCTTTGGTTCCAAAAAGGGTTGGCTAATGTTAGCGTTTTACAGACTTTCAAGCGAAAATAAATTAGATTCAAATGTCATTCGATCTATTTTAGCTAGCCTGTCACTTACCGTCGCTATGATAATCATGGTAGGTAGCTTTCGTGATTCATTAACAACTTGGTTGGATAAAGTTTTAGAGTCTGATTGTTATCTGAGTATAGATACCGATCACGCAATTATTGAAACTGACCGAATTTATAAAATTTTAGAAAATAATGAGGTTGTCCAAAATGTCGAAATTGTTCGGGTATCAAATATTTTCTTTAATTCTAATTATTTTCCCGTGCCGGTTTTTCTCAAGCGATTCTCTTATGGTGAAAGTTTTTCGGTCTTACCAATGGTTGATACCAGTCCTGATTCAGTTACTGTATTTAATCAGAGGCAAAACTCCCCAGGACTGATTTATTTATTTGCCTCAGAAGGATTCCTTGCGAGATATAAATTAAAGATATATGATACCTTCGATTTAAACTTTGAAGAGGGCGTATTTAAAGCTTTTGTTCTGGGAAAATATAGGGATTACGGAAGGCAACACGGGAGCATCACGATCTCAACAACTGAATATCCTAAGCTATCAGAATTCGGAAAAATTTCCCATTACGCAATTAATTTAAAAAAAGGAAAAAAAACGCAAGAGTTAAAAACTATTTTTGAATCTGAAATTGATTGGCCTATCGCCTACAAGATATCAGACAATAAAATGATTAAGGAACTATCATTGATCGTATTTGATAAAACCTTTTCCATTACGTATCTGTTATTTTTAGTTTCACTTTTCGTTTGTATTTTTTCCGTAGCCTGTTCATGTAGTAGTCAGATCCAGTCGAGGGAGCAGGAATTTAAACTTATGAAAAGTATCGGCAATGATACGGGCGTAATTTTCAAACAAATGCTTTCAGAGCAAACCATTGTGGGATTGATCTCGATTTTATTTGCGGTTCTAGTTGGAGTACTAATCAGTGTTCTTTTAATCAGTAAGGTTAACCCCCAGACCTTTTTCTGGACGTTGGATTTTAAATTTCCATTGACTGATATATTAGTGATCGCTCTGTTAGCTTTCGCCAGTATACTTAGTTCTACCTTTATGTATTTTACCGCTTTCAAGAGACAGAACTTGTATTGAATTATTCTAAAAAAGGACTGACATGAACAGCCGTCGTAGATTTATAAGATCATCATTGCTTTCTGGTATCCCGTTCTTAGTGTCTTCAAATACGCTATTTGTTGAAAATATTTTGGCAAATAACAGTCCTGCAATGACGTGGGAGCAAGTAAAACCTGGAACCCTTATTAGTTTTCCTGGTGACTACGGCTCTCACCCTTCATTTCGTCTAGAGTGGTGGTATCTAACTGGCTGGCTTAACAGCATATCCAGCTCGTATGGCTTTCAGGTAACTTTTTTCCGATTTGGTACTGAGTATCGTTCAAAAAGAAATTTGTCGTTTGATTCCTCTCAAATAATTTTTGTGCATTGTTCGATATCAGACCCAGATCGAAATAGGTTATTAACGACACAAAAGATTGGGAGACAGGGAATAGGTCCTGTTACTGTTGAAGAGGGAGATTTGTTACTTCAATTTGAAGGAATCTTGTTTTTTAGAAAAAAACAGGTGGATGAGTATGTTGTCAAAATTAATGAAAGGGATTTTAATTTAGATTTAATTGTCATACCGCCGGCGCTGTCAGGATCTAATTATCCTCCCGTTTTAAACGGTGATAATGGTTTTTCTCAAAAAGCTCCCGATAAAAAATTTGCTAGTTACTACTATAGTAGGCCGAATTTATCCATAACTGGTAATCTAGGTCTTAACCAAAAGAGTAAAGTATCCGGAATTGGTTGGTTAGATCACGAATGGACCAGCGAACTCTTGAGGGACGACTTTGTGGGGTGGGACTGGATCGGAATTAATTTAATCGACGGTTCTAGTCTAATGATTTTCAAAGTTAGGAGAAAAGATGGGTCAATAGGATGGACCGATTATTCGTTTTTTGATAAATCACAGAACAAGAAACCAATTTATGAGTTCAATAAAATTTTTAATAATAAGGAACCAGATAAATTGAAAACAACAGATGAGATAAGTTGGCGCCCGATTAAGACATGGAGATCGTCTCGCTCTGGGGCTGTTTACCCGATCAGCCAGTCAATTTTTATTAATGAGGTCGAATACGGTATAATTCCTCTAATGAACAACCAGGAAATTGACGCAACGCAGAGCACGGGGAATTATTACTGGGAGGGTGCTGTTTCCATGACGTCCGGTGAATTAAAGATTGGAATCGGTTATCTTGAGCTAACGGGTTATGCAGCTCCCCTTTTAATTGGCAATTAGCATATTTGGAGATTATTATGACGTTGAAGTCTGACGAACACGAAGTTAAATATCTATGCGAGATTGAAGCGGAGCCTATTTATTTGGAGGCACATTCCTCTCCCGAATCTGACAAATATGTTTTTGCATATACGATAAGAATATTAAATACTGGGGGGCATCCCGTGAAATTGGTTAGTAGATATTGGCAAATCACAGATGCAAATGGCGATGTCCAGGAGGTAGTAGGAGAGGGAGTTGTCGGCCAGCAACCGGTTATTGAGCCGGGAGAAGGGTTTGAGTATACAAGTAGTGCAGTAATTTCGACCCCAGTGGGGACAATGCAGGGGAAATACAAGATGGTCGCAGAGGACGGTACCCCTTTTGATACTGAAATTCCTGTTTTTCACCTTCAGATTCCAAGAACTTTGCACTAAGGTAATTTTCTTTCAGGTTTTCATGGGAGGTGAATGGATTTATAAGATCGTGGTAGTCATAAACTATGTAATTTGATATGGCATACTTTTTATTCTTATTTTTAACGACATTACCCATAACACTACTGCGTAACCCAGAAGCAAAATAGTTAGTTTTTGAGCAAAATACAGAACATCAAATTAATGTAACCTGTTTAATTAAAGTCCTTACACATACTGACAAAATTTTTTTGAAAAAAACCTGTTTTGAGGAAAGACATCTCAAAAATAAACTGATAGAGAGAAATGAACTTATCGATTTTCCCATTAAAGAACTGCTTGTTTCCTGGGGGGGTTTTATCCCTAATGATCTTTGAAATTAGATATTTAAAAATGATTAAAAAAGTTAATGATGAGAAAAGTTGTTTTGGGATTGTTCTGCTAAAATCTGGATCCGAAACCGACAAACCTGGGGCAACCGAACAGTTTTATGACGTTGGCACAAGAGCTAAAATTATTCAACTTGAAGTTCTACAACCAACACTATTTTCTATTAAGGTCAAGGGTGAGGGACGTTTTAAAATTGAATCGGCTAACAAGGGTAAGTATTCCTTGTGGAATGCAGTAGTTAGTGAAATACAGGATGATGACATAGTTCAATTGCCCAAAGAAGTCGAGCGCTTGTCTCATAAACTCAAAGAGGTGCTTCATTTAAACAAAAATAAAAGTCAATTAAGTAGGGCGGAAATATCTAGTATTAACCAACGATTTGAGGATTCAGGATGGGTCGCAAATAGATGGGCTGAGTTATTACCAATTGACATATTACAGAAACAAAATTTACTGGAAGAGAGGGACCCTATGTTGAGATTAAGAAAAATCGATCACATTATTCAGGGAATGAATGATTTATGACGTGATAATGATTAGCGAAGATTTTATTCTTGTTTTGGTCGTAGGTATAATAATATTGTCCTGCGTTGAGCTTCTGTTACTATTTATTATGAACAAAAGTAAAAATGTTTTTAAAGAAAGTTTTTTTTATAATGTTGTTTCCGGAATTTTTTTAATGGCGTCGTTACTTTGCTTTAGCAAAGATTACTTTACTTTATGCGTCCTTCTCTTAACATGCTCTGGTCTTTTCCATTTTTTTTCACTAATAACGTTCTTGAAAAGGAAAAGTTAAAGGTATGAGCATTCATCATTATCCTTTCACGGGTATTATTGGACAAGAAGATATGTGTCTTGCACTAAAGTTATCTGCAATAGATCCGCTTATGGGCGGTGTTTTGGTAATGGGTCACAGAGGTACTGGTAAATCAACTGCCATCAGAGCATTGGCTAATGTTCTGCCAAAAATAAAAACGGTGAAAGGTTGTTCATTTAACTGTTATCCCAAAACGGATTTGGTAAAATGTCCTGACTGTATTTCTAAAGCAAAATTAGTTAGTACCTATAAGAGTGTGCCGGTGGTGAATCTTCCGTTAGGCGCTACTGAGGATCGAATTATAGGTTCGCTAGATATTCAAAAGGCCCTGCGAGTCGGTGAAAAGGAATTAGAGCCAGGCCTTCTTGCTAGTGCAAATAGAGGTTTTTTATATGTAGACGAAGTTAACCTTTTGGATGATCATTTAGTTGATTTACTTATAGACGTTTCAGCCTCAGGTATGAATCGTATTGAAAGAGAAGGTCTATCGATTGAACACCCGGCGCAGTTTGTTCTCATAGGAAGTGGCAACCCAGAAGAGGGAGAGCTCAGACCACAGTTACTGGATAGATTTGCCTTTTCTGTAGATGTAACCACTCCTGTGAATCTTGAGGAAAGAGTTAAAGTTGTTAAATTGAGGCAGGAGTTTGATGATAGTCCCGAAGATTTTGTAGATAAATGGGCGGCAAAAGAAAAAACGTTAGAGAGAAAAATCAGGGCTGCACGGATAAAACTTGACAAAATAGAACTGCCAGAAAAAACCCTTGAAAAAATTGCGGAGCTTTGTCTAGCGCTAAAAACTGATGGACTCAGGGGGGAGCTTTCCCTAAGTAAAGCCTCCAGAGCTTATGCGGCTTTGAACGGCAGATTATCGGTCACGGAGGATCATGTCAAACGTGTGGCTGTAATGTCATTAAGACATCGTTTGAGAAGAGATCCGCTGGACGATTCAAGTTCTGATATTCGTGTGACAAAAATAATATCAGAACTATTTGACTAAGAAAAATTTTTTGTGCTGGCTAAATATATATTAAAAATCTTCAGTGTTTGTCCCCATAAACTGGGTGGGGTAAGAATCGAAATACCGCATTTTGAGTACCGACGAATCTTAATTAATTCATTAACGAGTATTCTTCCTGCGAGAATGAATATTTCTTCGATACCGTGCGATGTTTCTTCGGAACATTTAGTAGGAGGAGTTGATTTCCTAAGCTCTCTGCGAGAGGGACGTACGATTTATCAAAAGGGTTTGCTTACCCGAAATAAAAGTGGTAGCCAGATACTGATACTAAACTTGACGAGAGATTTAGATTTAAGAGTTTCTAATTTATTATCCAAAGAGTTAGACAAGACCATTGGGGAGACTAATAAAAAAGCCGATGGATTTAATTCACTTGTTGTGTTTGAAGAGCAATCTTTCAAAGGGGAGGATAATAATCAAAAGCTTCCGATTGCAATTAGTGAAAGATTAGCGCTCACGATACTTAGCAACGAATTGGCAGAGGATTGTAATCTTGAAAATTTGATGATGACGAAACAGGAAGTCCTTTCAGTAGCCAATGCAAGAAAGATTTTTCCGGAAGTGTCGCTTGATGATACGCAGTTATCGATTTTAGTTGGTGTATCATCTGAATTAGCAGTTGAGGGTTTTCGTCAGATTTTTTATGCAATCTCTGTAGCCAAAGCTATTGCTGCTTTAGACGAGAGAATACAGGTTAATGATGAGGATATTAAAACAGCTGTCTCGCTGGTATTTTTTTTGAAAGCAAAGTCATTACCTCCTCAAGAAAAAGGTCAAGAGAGTACTGAGGATGAAGATACTGATAGTTTGGATGAAGGAGCCCCTGAAAGAAATGATAATATTTCTGATTCGGATTTATTAGGCGACGATTTGAAAAAAGACAAGAGGCTTAATTCCAGAAACAAGTCAGAGCAAGACGAGGAGGAAAGTATTGACGCATCTATACAAAATGCGGTTCTTTCTAAAAAATTTTTGCAGACAATTTTAGCTAGTGAACTGTCCAAACGTTTGAACAAAAATCCTTTGTTTGGACGAGGGAAAACCATCGCAAGAAATACAAATAGTGGAAAAAACTTCTCATCAATGAGATGGAAAAAGGGTTCCCCTAATAAACTTAAGATTATTGATTCCATACAGGCGGCTCTTCCTTATCAAGTTCACCGACGAACTCTACAATACTCTAATAAACATATGCTGTTACACATATTACCCGAGGATTTACGTGTCTCAAAAAGACGAAACCGAGTTCGAAACACCACAATTTTTTTGGTTGATGCGTCCGGTTCTTCTGCAATGCGAAGGCTAGGAGAGGCGAAAGGAGCTGTAGAACTCTTGCTATCTGAGTGTTACATAAGGAGGGATGAAGTTGCACTGATATCATTCAGAGGAAAACGCACTGACTTGCTATTAGAGCCAACTAGATCTCTTGTTAGAGCGAAGAAATGTCTTAGGGGATTAAAAGGTGGAGGCGGTACTCCAATGTCCCTGGCATTGGACCATGCGTTCGGATTGTGTTCCTCCGAGTTAAATCAAGGGAAAATCCCCGTGCTAGTAATTCTCAGTGATGGTGGAGCGAATGTTACCAAAAGTGGATTAGGAGGTAGGCAAGAGGCATTTAAGGAATCTATTCAGAGTGCAGAATTATTTTTAAGGTCGAGTATTAATTCAGTATTTATTGATATTGCTGATAATCCTGCATCTCAAACCAAGCTACTAGCCGACAAACTTGGAGCAACTTATTTTGCGCTACCAAGAGCTAATTCGAAAAAAATATTAGATACCGTTACTACGCTCCGGTAATTCCGTCATGATTAATTTACAAAGGTCTGAAGAATGTGTTTCGTTTAATAAATGTCCGCCATCAAGCTCTGAAACTTTTGCTCCCGGAAAGTATTTTGCAAAGATTTCTTTTATTTTGTCTATTGGTATCCAATAATCCCTAACCCCTATTATAAAAAAAAATTTTGTTCTTACAGAATTTACGTTTTGAAGGACGCTCAACACATCTGTTTCTGCCATGAAGCTCAGCGCTCCTTGCAAATGACCTTTGTTATTAAAAAGTCGTTTATATCTTTCCCTTTTGCTCGGATCTTCTAGGTCAGAGCCTGTCGAATCCAGAAGTTTATTTATTATTGAGGAATTGTTTATAATTTTGGATAACCAGGAAATCGTAGGTCTCGACGTGATAAAAGGACTTACTAAAGGGCTTAGTGCCATAGTGAAATGTAATGGGGGAGGGATTAGCGAGGGATTGATACCGATAATATTTTCCACTTCAATTTCTTGGTTATAAATTAACAATTCTATTGCTAACGTTGTGCCCGCCGAGTGTCCGACAATTGTTCTTATTTTTTTTATATTCAAAAATTCAAACAATCTACTAAGTTCTTTTGCAATATTTCGCAGGCTCAATTTGAAGTTTTTTTTACTTTGGGATTTTCCATGACCTGGCAAATCCAAGGATAACGTAACAAACCTATTGTTTAATTCCGCGGACAATTCATCCCAGCATTCACTGCTCCCACCCGTTCCGTGAAGGAAAAGAAGCAGGTTATCAGGCGTATGAGAAGATTTAGACGTCACGCAAAACCATGTAACGTTTTCCGTTTTAATCCACCTAGCTTTTCGTTCTTCCTTAATCATGTCTTTTTGTTTATTTATTATAAAATTTTCAAGATGTAAAGTTATTTTTACATAATTTATGTCAATATGAATTGACATATGCTGGTTTTTTCTTTTTAATCAATAATTCGACAAATTATAGATTGGGTGTACATGAAATCTGAAAGTATTCTTGAATTGCATCTAAAACATGCATTGTCGAAATGTGGCAGTCCTGGTTCGCCTCAAAGGTTGCATATGGCAATGCAACACGCTGTTTTTCCTGGTGGAGCGCGAATTAGGCCCCGACTTTGTCTTGCTATAGCGGATTCTTTTGACAATTATGATAAGCAATTGGCTATAGCAGCGGCAGTTGCTATTGAGTTTTTGCACTGTGCTTCCCTGGTTCACGATGATTTGCCTTGTTTTGACGATGCAGATCAAAGAAGGGGTAAGCTTTCAGTCCACAAAGCATTTGATGAAAGGCTCGCTATTTTGGCGGGCGATGCACTTATCGTGGAGGCCTTCCGTCATTTGAATAGTTGTGAAACAAACCACTTTACTCGGCTTAGGTTGGTCCTTGATTTGGTTACAAAATCAGTCGGAAGTGTCTCCGGAATAATAGCTGGGCAGGCATGGGAATGTGAAAGGAAAGCATCTCTTGAACAGTACCAGAGAGAAAAAACTGGGGCACTATTTGAGGCAGCAGTTATGTCAGGGGCTGCTTCGGCTGGCAGTGAAATTGAGGATTGGCGTCTCTTCGGTGAAAAGTTAGGGGAGGCTTATCAAGTAGCAGATGATATCCGTGATGTAATTGCGCATCCTTCAGAGGTCGGTAAACCTACCGGCAGAGATGAAGTTTTGGGAAGAATGAGTTCGGCAAGAGAGCTTGGGCTTTCGGGAGCCGTGGCGTACTTTGATAACTTAATAGATGAAGTTGTTGCCTCGGTACCAAAGTTCAATAATAATGAAAAACTAACAATTTTAATTAGAAATGAAGCTATGCGTCTTGTCCCTAAAAAAGGGCGCATAAAGATTCAAAAAATTGACAGTAAAGCATTTCTGTAGAACTAGCTTACGAGAAGTAAATTGAAATTCCGCACTAATTTTTTTGTTTCGATAAAGAGAAGAATTATGCGTAGAGTTTTTCAATCGGATAGGCTTAAACGTAGTCTTGAGAAGTCTTTTTTTGTAAGATATTTTGTCCATCGTCAGGCATTGCGCGCTTTTGACCTAATGGCTGGATTCGTTTATTCCCAAATTTTACTGTCCTGTGTCAAGTTAGATCTTTTTAATTTTCTTAAGGATGGTGCAAAAAGTTTTGATGAGGTATTTCGTTTTCTAAACTTAGAGTCGGAAAGGTTTGACTGTCTGATAAAAGGCGCTTGTGCGATAGGGTTGATTGAACAAGATGAGTCTGATTCAATAGATCTTAGTTTAAAAGGCCATATATTTGCGCAGGACAAGGGTTTAGTTGCATTAATCTTGCACCATGAAATTTTTTACAAAGACCTAACTGAGCCAGTGGCCTTCCTCAGAAATAAAGACACAGAAACTTCTCTGAATAGGTACTGGGGCTATGTTGAGCAAAGAGGGTCAGTTCAAAATAGTATTAAGATTAAAAAAAAAGAAAATGCCCGAAAATATAGCGAGTTAATGGCACTTTCTCAACCCATGGTAACGGACCAACTAATCTCCGCATATAATTTTCGGAGGCACACTGCAATACTTGATGTTGGGGGAGGAAAAGCAAGTTTTTCAATTCGCCTCGCAGAACTTATTCCCGGTATAAAAGTAGCTAACCTTGATCTTCCAGAAGTTTGTGAAGAGGCAAAAAAAAATGTTCGTCAAGCGGAATTGGTGAGCACTGTCCGGATAATTTCAAGTAATTTTTTCGAAGAAGAACTTCCATATGGTTATGACTTAATAACCCTAATCCGGGTATTGTATGATCATTCAGAAGAAAATGTTAAAAAACTGTTAAGGATGGTGAGAGCGTCACTTCCAGAACACGGTAAGCTGTTGATAGCAGAGCCCATGGCGAACTCCTCAAAATTTGGATCAAGTGCCGATGCATATTTTTGGTTCTATTTGACATTAATGGGAAGAGGTAAGCCACGAACATCAGAGGAGCTAATTAAGCTCTTACGAAATTGCGGTTTTTCGAAAGCACGTTGTTTAAAAACGACGTTACCCATTCAGACTGGGATAGTATTGGCAGAAGCATAGTGTGACATATTTTCATCACCTTTCTTTGTTGTGGTGCAAAAAATAAATTCATTGACAAGGTATTTGATTTTACTGATACTTACTATGTAAAGGTATCTTTACAGACAAAAATGTTAATGAAAGTTTACACATAGAATGATTGAAAACAAAGCATCTGTTGTGTTGTTAAAAAAACCAGGCGAAATTAGGGTTGAGCAAATTAATTTGGACCCTTTAACGGAAAACGATCTATTGGTAGAAAACTTTTTTAGCGGAATAAGTTCTGGGACCGAACGGCTTCTTTACGAGGGGAGGATGCCTGCTTTTCCAGGAATGGGTTATCCATTAGTCCCTGGCTATGAATGTTTTGGAAAAATTTTAGATTGCGCAAAAACATCAGGCTTTGAAGAAGGTGAAACTGTCTTCGTACCTGGTGCAACATGCTACGGAGATGTCAAGGGTTTGTTTGGGGGTGCCTCATCACACCTAGTAGTGAATAAAGAGCGTGTAATTAGAATGCCTTTTGACATGGGAAGGGAAAATGTTTTGCTGGCGTTGGCTGCCACTGCTCACCATAGTTTTGAAGGAAACCATACGCCTGATCTTATTATTGGACATGGGGCCCTAGGTCGTTTGTTGGCTCGTTTGACAGTTTTGCGAGGAAAATCTCCCGTTGTTGTTGAAAAATTGCCAATTAGAAGGAATGGCGCTTCGGGGTACAACGTTTGTTCTCCTGAAGAGGTGATTGGAAAACAATTCAGTTGTATTGCGGATGTTAGCGGCGATCTAAGTCAACTCGATTTCCTTGTAAGTCTACTCAGACCAGGGGGGGAAGTAGTTTTAGCAGGTTTTTATCAGAATTCAATTTCTTTTGACTTCGTACCGGCCTTTCTGAAAGAGGCGAGAGTAAGAGTTTCTGCACAATGGAAACAGAGCGATCTAAACGCAGTCGCCGATTTAGTTACTTCCAAAAAGTTAAAGCTTGACGATCTAATAAGTCATGAGGTTTCAGCGGAAAATGCTCACTATGCGTATGAAACTGCTTTCAATGATACGAGTTGCTTAAAGATGGTAATTGATTGGAAAGGGTTTCACTAATTATGGAAAATAAACAAATAGTCCGAGAGAAGCAAACCGAGGTAGCCGAAAAAAATAGGTCGGGTGATTCTATTAACCCATCCGACGCTAGCCCATCAAATGAAGTTAAGAAAAAAGAAACACAAATAATTGCAATTTATGGCAAGGGCGGTATCGGAAAAAGTTTTACCTTAGCAAATCTTTCTTACATGATGGCGCAGCAAGGTAAAAAGATATTATTAATTGGTTGTGACCCAAAGAGTGATACGACTTCGCTTCTCTTCGGTGGAAAGGCTTGTCCAACAATTATCGAGACATCATCAAAGAAGAAATTGGCAGGAGAAGAGGTAAAAATTGGAGATGTTTGCTTTAAAAGAGATGGTGTCTTTGCCATGGAATTAGGTGGTCCAGAGGTTGGGCGAGGTTGTGGCGGTAGAGGAATAATCCATGGATTTGAAACCTTAGAAAAATTAGGTTTTCACGACTGGGATTTTGACTATGTTTTACTAGACTTCTTAGGAGACGTAGTTTGTGGCGGTTTCGGATTGCCGATAGCGAGGGATATGTGTCAAAAAGTAATGGTAGTAGCAAGTAATGATCTTCAATCACTTTATGTGGCAAATAACGTGTGCTCTGCTGTTCAGTACTTTAGAAAATTAGGGGGGAATGTTGGAGTAGCGGGAATAATAATTAACAAAGATGATGGTACTGGCGAGGCCAAAAATTTTGCGGAAAAAGTCGGTATACCGGTCCTAACGTCTATTCCTGCACATGAGGATATAAGAAGAAAAAGTGCCAGTTATGAAATTATTGGAAAGCCAGGCAGCGAGTGGGCTCCTCTATTTTCCGAATTAGGTTCAAATGTTGCATCAGCTCCGCCAGTTTTACCAAAGCCCTTGATCCAAGATGATCTACTCAACCTATTTTCATCTGATGTCGTTGGAAGAGATTATAAGCTTGAGCCCGCCGAGCTATCTGATCTGACTGGCGTTAGTTTCGAAGAAAAAAAATCACTGGAAGTAATTTATGACGCAGCCTAAAGAACACATCATAGACATAAAGAACCTTTCAACTAACAGAAAGGAAAAGGTGCCCTGCGGAAGTAAGGAACTGGTTGAACGAGCGAGGCAGCAGAACAAGTCTGAAATAATTGATCAGTATAAGAAGGATTATCCTGTTGGTCCGCATGATCAACCGCAAAGTATGTGTCCTGCGTTTGGTTCATTACGAGTTGGCTTAAGAATGAATAGAGTTGCAACAATTTTGTCAGGGTCTGCATGTTGCGTCTATGGGTTGACTTTTACCTCACATTTTTATGGTGCTCGCAGAAGTGTCGGGTACGTTCCTTTTAACTCTGAAACACTAGTTACAGGTAAACTTTTTGAAGATATCAAGGAGTCGGTTGAAAAAACTGCAAACCCTGAGAAGTTAGACGCAATAGTTGTCATTAATTTGTGCGTTCCTACAGCTAGCGGAGTACCATTGCAACTTTTGCCGAAAGTAATCAATGGAGTAAGGATTATTGGAATAGATGTACCAGGGTTTGGAGTACCTACCCATGCAGAGGCAAAAGATATTCTGGCCTCTGCAATGTTGAAGTTTTCTAAGACTGAAATTGCAAATGGTCCAGTAGAAAAATCTCTGCAACAGAGGAAGAGTTTGCCTCTGGTTACGTTAGTTGGTGAAGTATTTCCATTGGACCCGATGTCGATATCTTCGATGTTAGAACCGCTGGATTTGGAAGTGGGGGCGATAGTTCCAACCCGTCAATGGAGGGAATTATACACCGCATTTGAAGGCACTGTAGTCGCTGGACTGCATCCTTTTTATACCTCAACATTCAGAGAGTTTGAGTCAGTGGGAAAACCTATTTTGAGTTCTGCGCCAGTGGGATATGAGGGGACGGCTTCGTGGTTGGAAAGACTTGGCAACACACTGAATATATCAGAGAAAAAAGTTAACAAAGCAAAAGATCTTGTATTGCCGTTGATAAAACAGTCTCTACAAGAGAAAAAACTGAACGGAAATGTTACTTTGAGTGGTTATGAGGGTTCCGAATTGCTCGTTGCAAGATTACTTATAGAGAGCGGGTTAGCAGTAAAATATGTCGGAACGGCCTGTCCGCGGACGAATCAGTCCAAGTTGGATGAGGAGTGGCTCAAACAAAAGGGTGTTTCAGTGGAATTCAGAGCGTCACTTGAAAGCGATCTCCAGGCGATAGAGGAGTACGACCCTGATCTCGTGATCGGCACTACACCGGTAGTCCAACACGCAAAAGAAAAAGCAATTCCATCGTTATATTTTACAAATCTGATCTCGGCTCGTCCGCTTATGGGAAATTTAGGTATCGGGTCAGTTTTAGAAGTTATCGGGGACGCTATAAATAATGGCAAACGTTTCAAGAAGATGAAAAAGTTCTTTTCTGGAGTTGGGGACGGTGAATCGTCCGGTGTTTGGCACCCTTTCGGCGAAAAGAATGCAAAGTTTAAGGAGTTGATTTCTGAAAAAAAACTAGCGACAAATAAGGTCACTAAGGAGCAAGTGAAGTGTTGATTATTGATCACGATAGAGCAGGAGGTTACTGGGGTGCTGTGTACGTTTTTACAGCAGTGAAGGGTCTGCAGGTTGTAATCGATGGGCCAGTTGGGTGTGAGAACTTACCCGTAACCTCTGTTTTGCACTACACAGATGGATTACCTCCTCATGAGTTGCCGATTGTAGTTACGGGACTATCCGAGGATGAGTTAAATAAAAATGGTACCGAAGGGGCAATGAAAAGGGCGCATAAGGTACTCGACCCGAAACAACCATCAGTTGTTGTTACGGGGTCTATCGCGGAAATGATCGGGGGTGGTGTGACACCCGAGGGAACAAAGCTGAAAAGATTCCTACCACGGACAATAGATGAGGATCAATGGCAGGCTGCTGATAGAGCTCTAGTTTGGTTGTGGAGAGAATTTGGCTCTAGGAAAGTGGGAAAAAAGAAACCGGAGGATGGAGCACCTACGGCGAATATCATTGGACCGGCATATGGAATGTTTAATCAAAATAGTGATTTAGCAGAGATCAAGAGGTTATTGGACGGGCTAGGAGTAAAAACAAATCTTGTTTTCCCGCTAGGTGCAGATTTAGGAGAAATTTATCGGTTATCAGAAGCTGATATAAATATTTGTCTCTATCGCGAGTACGGGAGGGGTCTCTGTGAACTTTTAGGCAAACCGTATTTACAAGCCCCCATAGGAATGGAAAGCACAACGCTATTTCTGGAGAAGTTAGCATCAATATTGAAACTAGATGCGAGTGAGTTCATCGAATCTGAGAAACATACTACGCTAAAGCCTATTTGGGATCTTTGGAGATCAGTAACTCAAGATTTTTTTGGAACTGCAACATTTGCGGTTGTTGCAAATGAGACTTATACAAGAGGAATTAAAAATTATCTTCAGAATGAACTCGGTTTCCAGTGTAAGTTTGCTTGTTCTAGAAAAGCGGGAGGTAAAACTGATAATGAGAAAATAAGAGCTCAAATACAAAATGGTACCCCGTTAGTAACCTTTGGTAGCATCAATGAGCGAATGTATCTCGCAGAAATCAATTCTAAGAATGCGTTTATTCCATCATCCTTTCCTGGATCAATTGTCAGAAGGCATACAGGAACACCTTTTGTAGGATATGCTGGTGCAACCTACATACTCCAAGAATTCTGCAATTCTCTTTTTGATTCGTTATTTAATGTTTTGCCACTCGGAACTGAGCTCGACCTGGCAGCACCAGTTACAAAAACTATAGAGCGAAAAGAGGAGCATGCAACTGTTCACTGGGAGAGAGAGGCAGAGCACGTTCTAAACCATTATCTTCAAAAGGAACCGATACTTGTACAAATATCGCGCGCAAAGAAACTCAGGGAACAGATAGAAAAAAATTGTAAGGAACGTGGATTATCGGTAATAACAGAAGTAATGGTTATCGAATATTTTAATTTGAAGGATGAAAAGTCTAAGGTCCAAAACCAAGATGCAGAGGAAAAAGTATGAGAATTTTTGGATCTCTACTTTCATTTTTTCTAGGAATGCCGTGGCATAAGGCCACGTCTGCCCATGCCGCGGGCTCCAGTGCGGCAACGGCCTATCGGCCATTTCAAGGAGGTGTAAATCATGAGTGAGACTTCAGGTTCTATCTCAGGACTTACCGATGAAGAAGCCCAAGAATTCCATACGTTTTATATGCAGGGCTTAGTTGGCTTTACGGCTATTGCCGTTGTTGCCCACATACTCGTATGGGCTTGGCGTCCATGGTTCTATTAACAGTAGTTGGTGAACTTTAATTAATTTTGCAAAAGGAGGAATGAAATGGAAGCGTTATCTAGTCAAAGCTCAATTGCATCGGTTTCAAGTAAACAACCGGGCGGGGATACATTTAGATTTTCCATTATTTTCTGGACAACATTTTTAGTGTTCTTGTTAATAGCAGTGCTGTCGACTTGCTTGAGGCTACCGTGGCGTTCCTGGATGCCTGGTGCAGAAGGAAGTTCATCATTATTGAGTGACGTTAGATCAGCAGTTTATACCCTAATGTCTCATTTAACTTAATAGGAGTTTTGATATGTGGAGAGTATGGAAATTATTTGACCCTTTAAGGGCGATGGTGATCCAGGGTGTTTTCTTGTTTGCATTAGCAGCAATGATTCACTTTATTTTGTTAAGTACAGTTCGTTTTAACTGGTTGGACGGAAAAAGCCAGTCAGAAATTATGATGGGCAATGCTGGAATGAACCAACCAGCTGTTGTGGCTCAGGCTTCTGAAAAACGATAATTATTTTAGAAAGGGCTGTGCAGGGGCGTTAAGCCCCTGCCCGGTTAAAGATTCTTGAGACTGGGGGAGAAACCATGGCAATGTTAAGTTTTGAAAAAAAATATAGGATTCGAGGTGGGACCCTTGTTGGGGGAGACCTATTTGATTTTTGGGTAGGACCTTTTTATGTTGGTTTTTTTGGAGTTACTACTATATTTTTCGCGTTCCTTGGTACCGCATTGATACTTTGGGGCGCTGCTATGGGCCCAACATGGAATCTCTGGCAAATAAGTATTAATCCTCCCGACATAAAATATGGTTTAGGCCTCGCTCCTATGGCCGAAGGAGGTCTTTGGCAGGTAGTAACGGTTTGTGCGATCGGAGCCTTTGGCTCATGGGCACTTAGGGAAGTTGAGATATGTCGTAAATTGGGGATTGGTTATCATGTTCCCGTCGCATTCGGTTTTGCCATATTCGCATATGTAACCTTAGTTGTATTTAGACCGATCTTATTAGGAGCCTGGGGACACGGTTTTCCCTACGGAATTATGAGTCACCTCCAGTGGGTATCGAATGTCGGTTATCAATTTGTCTGGTTTCACTGGAATCCAGCGCATATGCTTGCAATAACTTTCTTTTTTGCTACCTCGCTAGCAGCGGCTTTACACGGGGGATTGATATTATCGGCAACGAACCCGCAAAAAGGGGAACCTGTAAAAACCCCTGAGCATGAAGACACCTTTTTTAGGGATTCGATTGGTTATTCAATTGGAACCTTAGGAATTCATCGATTACTTCTTTACCTTGCTCTCGCGTCCGGCTTTTTTAGCGCCGTTTGTATTGTTATAAGCGGACCTTTTTGGGTAGGAAATTGGCAAGATTGGTGGGGGTGGTGGCTTGAATTGCCGATATGGAATTATCCAATTGACGGAAGTATGTATCCAACAATGAAACCATACGAAAGTTCCTGAACAGGGACAACTGGAGATTACGATGGCAGAATATCAAAATTTATTTACACAAGTTCAGGTCCAGGCTCCTGCATACCCGGGAGTACCACTGGAAAGAGACAGAGATACGAGAGAGAGAGTTACTACTCCATGGCATTCATCGTTGATGGGATGGATAGGTAATGCTCAGATAGGACCAATTTATTTGGGGTTTCTGGGTGTTGGATCGGCGATATGTTTTGCGATTGCTTTTTCGATTATTGGAATGAACTACCTTGCACAGGTAGATTACAATGTAGTCGAGTTTGTGAGAAAGTTATTTTGGCTTTCTTTAAATCCACCTGACGCTAAATACGGTTTGGGCTTCCCGCCTCTCGCCGAGGGTGGCTGGTTTCTAATGACAGGATTCTTTCTTACCGCATCTGTTCTTCTGTGGTGGTTTAGAATGTATAGAAGAGCATTAGCTATGGGTATGGGAACACATGTAGCATGGGGTTTTGCGGCCGCAATCTGGCTCTTTCTTGTCTTGGGCTTGTTGCGACCAATACTAATGGGGAATTGGAGCGAGGCAGTTCCATATGGTATCTTTTCCCATTTAGAGTGGACACAAACATTTTCAATCAGATATGGTAACCTTTTTTGGAATCCTTTTCACATGCTTTCGATAGCATTTCTCTACGGAGCAGCGTTACTTGCGGCTATGCATGGTGCCACTATTCTTTCGGTAAGTAGATTCGGGGGCGATAGGGAGATAGAGCAGATTGTTGATAGAGGCACAGCATCTGAGCGTGCAGCATTATTCTGGAGATGGACAATGGGCTTTAACGCAACCATGGAGTCTGTTCATAGATGGTTGTGGTGGTTCGCAGCATTGGTTTGTATAACTGGTGGAATAGGAATTCTTTTAACCGGTACAGTCGTCGATAGTTGGTATATATGGGCGGTCAAACATAATGTTATCCCGTCAGATCCTTCGGTATGGCCAGTCACACCGTATTATGAAAATTGAGTTTTATTAAATACAAAACTCTCTTGTTCGAATGAGCTGGGCGAGCTGTTCCCAGCTCATATTGTTTTATTGAGGTAAGAAAGAGAAAACTTTTTTAATTAGTGGGGGTCCCATTAATAGTTATTTGAAAGGAGATGTATCAATGTTAAAAAACTTAGTTATGCTTGTCATGAGCCTTTTTACGCTCAGTTGTTACGCTGCCTGTGAGGTAAATCTGTCATCGGCAGACAACATGATGTTTGATAAGAGAAAAATTTCCGTAGAGTCGAGCTGCGAAAAATTGGTAATCAATTTTGAGCATAAGGGTAAGATGCCGGTTGCTGCTGGTGGCCATAATGTTGTCATTATCAAGACAAAGGACTTTAACACTGTTGTTAAGAAAATTGATATGAAATTGGGTGCCGATGCTGGATTTTTGCCCGAAATGCCGGAAGTTCTAGCCAAAAGCGCTATAGTCGGTGGTGGTGGAAAGGCTTCCCTTAGCCTGGACATGGCAAAGCTTGAAAAAGGAGGTAGTTATCAATTCATTTGTTCGTTTCCTGGTCATTACGCAATAATGAAGGGAACTTTAGAGGTTATTTAATCTTGTAGGTGAAATCCGGTGTAAATCCGTTGGTTTGAAGAGCACTTAGATTGGTTGGTTAGATTTGATACTTTATCAATCAACAAGTGCCCTTCTCACTAAACTGATTTTAGGTAGTTACATTACTCCTCCTTCCTTTTCACCTGGGCTCTCAACTACGCTTGCTGTCATTAGCCTAATTGAGAAAGCGTTGTAACTGGGGAGTTAGAGGGGCTTTTTAAAGGTATCCGTTAAGTACCGCGGTTTGGTAGTTTAGCGCGGAAGCTAGGGTTACCCAAATTAAATAAGGGACCAGTAGAATTGAGGCTAGTAAACTCATGGGCCTCACAATAACCATTAACAATAAAATGGACCCCCAGAGGAAGATAACCTCCAACATGGCAAGCTCTGGTCTCTTCATGTAGAAATAGAGATAGCTCCATGATACGTTTAAGGTTGCGTTCAGGAAAAAGCAGGCTATCAGATTTAACCTCAATCTCTTATGGGTAACCTTATTGAGGGAAATTCCAGCGGAAACCGCGCATAATGAGAATATTGTTGTCCATGCTATGGGGAAAACGAAATCGTCTGGTTTCCAACTGGGCTGAATTAGGGAATAATACCATTCGTCTAAAACGGTAAAGTACCCTCCAATTGAGGCCGTTAAGAAACTGAAGAAAAACGCTAATAAATAATAAGCGATTGTCAAACTTTTGCGACCCCGAACAGGTGAGCCAAGTCTTTAAAGAATATTTTCAGTTTTTCTTTTCTCTTTCTCTTTACAATTTCCTTACGCATGTAGGATTCAAACGTCAGATATTGGACATCTTTATCTTCGCAAATTTTTACAAACCTTTCTCTTAAATGGTCATTTCTATACCAAAAACTTTGTAATAATCCTAAAATGAAAAAAACTTTTCCATGCAATTTCAAAAAGTTTTTTCGGGGTTCTCTAAGATATTCTGGGTTTTTCTCCAAAACGCATTTAACTAGTGCTTTTGCAGCCAATTTCCCACTTAGCATCGCATAATAGATTCCCTCTCCTGAGGATGGCGCAACCACGCCCGCTGCATCGCCTACTAAAATAGTATCCGAGCCATTGTCCCACCTTTTTAGGGGCT
Source organism: uncultured beta proteobacterium (assembly GCA_902625535.1). Lineage (GTDB taxonomy): Bacteria > Pseudomonadota > Gammaproteobacteria > Burkholderiales > Burkholderiaceae_A > UBA7377. The sequence continues at coordinate 65,239 of CACOBT010000008.1, forward strand.
TGAGTGGTATCGGTGCCCCCTCTCTGCGAATGACCTTACATGAATTTAACTGATGTTTCTCTTTAAGGCTAGATATTGCGCCTTTGAATGAAAATTCTTTTTTTGCGCTTCCTGTACCAATACTGAATGTATCTCCGTGAGGAAAGACCCAACTGTAGAAATCAGGAGAGTAACTGGAGGAATAGATAACATCACATCGGGTCGGTTCATAATTGTCCGATACCTCTTCCGGTCGTTGAATAATTTCGTGGTACGCAAACACAAGCTTCTTTAAGGAAGAGTTTTTAATTTCTTGCTTTGCCACCTCTGAATTTGCGCCGTCAGCACCCACCACATACGACGTTAAGACACACTCGGGAAAAGACTTAGTGTCCGAGACACTATTCCTTGCGGTATAGTGCACAAGTATCTTATTTTCTGACCTGTTACGAGATATGAAGTTAAACGAACCTATTTTTCTGATTGCTCCATTTTTTTGTGCTCGTTCCCTTAGCCATTCATCAAAGTGATCTCTATCGACCATGCCAACGAATCCGTTTTCTATCGGTATATCAACTTTATTTTTTGTTGGAGATACGATCTGAGCTTTATTTATTTTTGCCACAAGTAGTTCGTCTGGTATTTCAAACTCTTCGATAGCTTTTGGAGGAATTGCCCCCCCACACGGCTTAATCCTTCCTGCCTTATCCAGTAATAACACGCTCAATCCAGATTTTACCAATTCATTTGCAGTAGTTGAGCCAGCGGGTCCTCCACCAATTACTACTACGTCAAAATATTTGTAATTATTTCTATTTCCAACTTTTTTTGTTCTTACCTGATCCATACTATCAACTCCTTATTTCACACACGAAGTTGTCACGAGAAAGTTTAGGACAATTTTCTTTTTTTTCATCTTCGCCTTTATGATTTGCCGACTTGAGTTTAAGAGATATTATTACCGCCAATCCGAATATCGCAGCTTCCAACAAAAATACTGTTCCATAACCCTCCCTCGCAGATTGAAATAAATAACTGAATAGATCACTAAACACTGTCCCCATTAAGGCGCCCAACGCGAAAGCTATTGCTTGTGACGCCCCCCAAAGGCCCATTCTTATGCCCTCTTTTCTTTTCCCCCCTTCTTTTGCCAGTTGCATCATCAGGCCAATCGCCGCTATTGAAAATATCCCATTAGATACACCCAGAAATATCACAGTTTTTTGAAGGGAGATTGCTGTGTTTCCTGAGGCTAAAAAGTACAGAGTTACTAAAGCCAAACAGGAAAGCGCACATCCAGACGTTATCCACAGATTTAACGAACCAATTTTTCTGGCAGAAAACCTACCTGAGCAGATGATACTGACAAATATCATGCCTAAAAATACCCCGGCGTGTTGCATGCCTGAGAGCTTGGTGGTTTCTCCTGGAGTTAAGTAAAATACCGAGCCCGCAAACGGCTCTAAAATCAAATCTTGCATGCTAAAGGCAAACATGGAGGCAAAAACAAATATGGTAAACATTCGCGTTTCACGCTCTTCCCAAATTGCAGAGATAGTATTGAAAAAACCTTTCGAAGGACTCTCTTTTTGATGGACAATATTCTGTCTTTCCTGGATTATTTTGGTCTCAATTCCCCATATAGCTATTAGTGCAACGCACAATAATATTAAGGTAATTGAACAACACACTATGAATAGCCGCGTTGGTGTAAAAGGGTCCAATAACGATCCCGTTATCATCGCAGTAATAGCGAAGCCCGCTATCATCATTAGCCACAACACGCCAGCTGATGCAGCTCTTTTTTCTTCACTCACATTCTTAGCCAGAAATGTAAGTAGAGAAGTCCCTGCAGCGCTAACTCCAATCCCAATAAGCAAAAAGCCAAATGTTGCTATTAATAGACCAGTTAGTTTATCTTCGTACATAGGAACGATTGCAAAGCAAGATATAATGCTACCTAACGCTAAAACGATGAGACCACCGCATATCCATGAAGTGGCTTTTCCACCTTTATCTACCCCATAACCCATCCTCGGCCGGAGCATTTGGACGAAATAATGCAGTGTTACTAATAAACCGGGAACCGCAGCAGGCAATAACAGTTCGACGACCATTACTCTGTTTAAAGTTGATGTGGTAATCACGACCATGCCACCAATTCCTAATTGAACCATTCCTAATCGGAAAATCTGTGTCCACGATAATTGCTGGTTTTGAGTAAAATTCATATCGCGGAGGTTCCTTTACTAACACTCAGAAAACGCAGAGCCGATGCTGCAATCATCATACCGGCAACCAATAATGGAACTCCAAATGCACTGTAGGCGAGAGCCCTTTCTCGAGGTTTCTTAAGAAAATATCTCATTAAAATAATTTGTAAAGCTATTAACACTACGAGAGATAGGGCAAGTAGATTAGTTTCCCAGGAGAATAGCAGTAGCGTTACCATCAGTTGCGGAGCCAGCATCGTAAAGCAGGCTACTTTTGCAGCAAAATGTTCTCCTAGTTTAACGGGTAAAGAATTAATTCCGAATTGCTTGTCACCGTCGATGGACTTGAAGTCATTCAAGGTCATAATTCCATGTGCACTAAGGCTGTAGAGAATGGCTAAATAGATAGTCTCGTCTGATGGGAGTTTACCGTTCGCAACGACTATTGCGCCGGTTATCCAAGCTAATCCCTCATATGAAAAGCCGCAAGCAGCGTTGCCTAACCACCCGTTGTTTTTTAAACGGATCGGCGGCATGCTGTAGGCCCAGGCTAAAAGCACGGCTAATAATGTTGCAACAATTGCCCAATATCCGAGTGAAAACGAGACAACTATTGAGAGTAGGCTCCAAAAAATCGCTATTTTTAAACCCCATGTTCCCGGAATACGCCCCGAAGGAATCGGCCTATTAGGTTCATTTACAGCGTCCACATGCCGATCATACCAGTCATTAACAGCCTGGCTAGCTGCGCAGACTAGCGGCCCTGTAAGTAAAAGTCCAATAAATATCAGTAGACCTTGATCTATAAAATTACTTCCAGATGCTACAACACCGCAGGAAAATGCCCACATTGGTGGAAACCAGGTGATGGGTTTGAGTAATTCCCCAATATCTTTCGCATATATTTTATCCATTGTTGTATTTTCTACTTGACAGTGCAAACAGTCAATTGCAATTTACACTTATAGTGTAAAATAAATAAAAAAAAGGGTTTTTTTGATGGAATATGTTACGAAGCTCGAAAATCAACCAGAAGCCTTGATAATCGGAAGCGGTTTTGGCGGTATCGCAACTGGGATTCGCTTACAGGCTAGGGGTTATAAAACAACCATCTTTGAAAAATTGGATCAACCCGGTGGGAGGGCCAGTGTTTTCAAACAGGATGGATTTACTTTCGACGCAGGCCCCACTATCGTAACTGCGCCATTTTTATTGGAGGAATTATGGGAACTGTGTGGTCGAAAATTTTCTGATTCAGTGACGTTGAAAGAAATGAACCCCTTTTATAGGATACGATTTGATACCGGTGAGTTTTTCGATTACACGGGGGACCCTGGCAAAATGCGAGATCAAATCCGTAAATTTTCTCCAAATGAAGTTCACAAGTATGACGAATTTATGGAGAGGGCCGAGCTCTGTTATCGACTTGGATATGAGGATTTAGGAAACCTCCCTTATAACTCTCTTTCGGATTTACTAAAGTCGATTCCCTCGATGATTAGGATGGGAGCATGGCAGAGTATTTATAAGCTGGTCTCGAAATATTTTAAGAATGAACAATTAAGACAAGTTTTTAGTTTTCACCCACTATTAATTGGTGGAGATCCGTCAGCTGTTACGTGTGTATACAGTCTGATCGCAGCATTGGAAAGACGCTATGGCGTCCATTCAGCTATGGGAGGCACTGGAGCGATTATAAGTGCGATGGTAGATCTGTATGAGGATATCGGGGGCACAATAATCTATGACGCGGAGGTTACTAAAATTGATGTCCAAAACCGGTGTGCTAAAGGCCTGTATTTGAGGAGTGGGGAATATTTTCAATCGAATGTAATTGTTTCAAATGGAGATACGGCGTGGACATACACGCATCTTTTGGATGAGGGTTATAGGAAAAAGTGGAATGATAAAAAAATAAAAAGTAGCTCTTTTTCAATGAGCTTATTTGTTTGGTACTTTGGAACTTCAAAAGTTTTCGATGATGTTCAACATCATACTATTCTTTTAGGTAAAAGTTACTTGCCCTTATTGCATGATATTTTTCGAGAAAAAAAACTTTCAGCAGATTTTAGTTTGTACTTACACAGACCAACTGCAACTGATAAAGGGATGGCGCCTCCAAATCATGATACTTTCTATGTTTTATCGCCGGTACCAAATCTATTAGGAAATGTTGATTGGGACAAAGAAAAAGAAAGTTACAGAAAAAAAATTGAAAAGTACCTAGATAAAACTATCTTGCCTGGGTTAACTAAGTCAATAGTTTCGTCGAAAGTTTTTACGCCTAATGATTTTGAACAAAGATATTTGGCATTTAATGGCGCAGCTTTTGGGATGGAGCCATTGCTTCTGCAAAGTGCGTGGTTTAGACCACACAATAAGAGTGAAGATATCAAAGGCCTTTATATGGTCGGGGCTAGTACACATCCAGGTGCAGGTATTCCTGGAGTTCTAACTTCAGCGAAACTACTGGATAAGGTAATTCCAGAGAGTTATTCCTCAAGTAAATTTGCCAATAAAAAAACCGGAGAGCGAGCTTATGGAAGTGTTTGATAGAGAACGGATACAAAATAGTCACGACTCACTAAATTGCAGCAAAATTATGGCAAATGGATCGAAATCCTTTTACGCCGCATCACGACTTTTCCCTGCGAGGTTGAGAGGTCCCGCGACTATTATCTATACTTATTGCAGATTGGCAGACGATTTAGTCGACAAAGGTGGGACAAAAAAAACACTTAGGTCTTTAAGAGAGAGACTGAGGAGAATATACAGCGGGAACCCTTCCGATCAAGGAGTTGATAGAGAGTTTGCAAGAGTGGTTTTAAATTATGGCATTCCGATAGAATTACCATTAGCTCTGTTAGAGGGATTTGAATGGGACCTTGATGGTAGACGCTATGAAACGTTGGAAGAGTTAACAGACTACGCTATTCGTGTAGCAGGTTCGGTTGGAGTAATGATCTCAATATTGATGGGAGTAACAGATAGGCGCGTACTCACCTCTGCTTGTAAGTTAGGAATAGCTATGCAATTTACAAACATTGCGCGAGATGTTGGAGAAGATGCAAGAAATTCTCGATTATATCTTCCTGAGAGTTGGATGAAACAAGTAGATTTAGATCCCGATAGTTGGTTAAAACATTCAGTTGAAAACCAAAAGATTCGATCGTTAGTTAAGAGATTATTGGATGTCGCTACGTCTCATTATCAATCCTCGTCAGAGGCCATTTTATTGCTTCCGAAGAACTGTAGAATCTCAATAATGTCCGCAAGATATATTTATGAGGAAATTGGAAATGAATTAGCGAAAAATTATTTTGACTCTATAAATTACAGGGCACACGTATCTTTCTCAAAGAAACTTATGCTAATAATGAAATCTGCAAATGATTCACTTATTTCAATGCTTTTACCTACATCCTCCGCCGCGATGAGCAGTCATTCTTTTTTAAATTCTAAGCTTTCTTTTATACTTGATCCCGTCACTGATAAGTTCAGAGGTAAACGATGTTCAACAATGCCACTAAATTTCTTGCAGCGATTAAATTGGGTGATTGAACTTTTTTTAAAGTTAGCTGAAAGAGACAAATATCAGTTAGTCGATCCGCGGCATCCGCCACGGCAATAAGCTTCTGACTAAGGAATTTGAGTACCGATTGAGGTTCAATGTCTCATGCATGACCAGTTGCCTGTCTCCCAAAAGGCCTGCGGACAGCATGCTTCGTGAGTAAAAAGGTGTATCTTCGAGACTTTTTAGTATGTGAGACGGACGAGCTGGTTCAGCGCGCATAAATCTTGGAATCAACCATTTCGTGTTCGGCAAGTCTTCCCGCGGTGGTGGAGCGATCCTTTTGACACTTCCATCAGGAAAGAAGCGTAACGGTAAAACTCTTTCTCTCCCTATTTTTTGTTTTATGTCATAAAAAACCAAAACACTATCATCTTCAAGATGTGTTTTCGCCCAATTCCATCCGTGAAAAGGAGTCTCTAATGGCTCATCACCTTCATTCGAATCGCAGTAACCATGACCTTGCCAGTTGAGGTTTAGACTTGGAAAATCCACCGATACCTCTGCGTGAGGTGCCAATGGTCCCCATCTGTGTTTTTTATCATCATCTAACCACGTACTGTATAAGAAAAACTTTGAAGCAGATAGTACTATTTTCCCTTTTACCCTCTTTGGAAAAGGCGCTGCAATTTCATCAATATCAACTACTATCCGATCATTTTTCCACTCAATCTTACTATTTGCAATTTCAAAATAATTATTCTTGCGATTGACATATTTTTTGCCAAACTCTGTCATTGTCCAGATCTTTTTGTCCTGGTTATAGAGTGCTAAATTGAAAGAGCAAAAATCCTCTGGGTCAGCGCTTTCAATATTTTGCTTTTTTGCGGAAGAGTAATACGGAGAAAAGACACTACCGACGAATATAATTAGTGAAAATGCGTGTGTGCCGTTCTCACTCGTTCCATCAATGTACCACCAAAGATAGCCACCAGGGTTTACTGGTTGATCAAACCTAGGTCCTCCATCAATGCCTCTGCCGCCAATTGGCCTGATATGGTCGCCATCGGCAACCCTGGTCCCGGGTGAACGCTCCCACCCGAAAGGTAGAGACCCGATATCTTGCTGCGTGAGGAGGGTCGAGTAAACGGACTCAACCATCCGTGTGTTGGTCTCCCGTACAATGCTCCTCCGGTTCCTGGGAACCTCGTGTGAAATGTTTGAGGAGTCATTGTACATAGTTCTCTTTTCGGCTCGTCTATCTTTAGCCCACATTTTTCTAACAGGGAAAATACTGATGCTTGACATGTTTCCATCTCCGATTTTGATATGGTGGCAAAATCTCCGTTTGGAGGCGCGTTTATTAACAGGAAAAGCCGTTCATCTTTACCTGGGGTTAATGAACCATCGTTTAATCTATCTTGAGCACAGATGTAAACGGTCGGCTCAGAAGGGACTTTACCCTTTTTGAAGATATCAGAAAACTCTTGTCGATAAGACGAATTGAAAAATATGTTATGTCGACTGAGTTTGAATCCAGCGGTTTTAGTGGTTGTCATCAACGTGATTGCCGATAAGGATCGGTTTTTTCTTGAATAATAGGGATTTTTTTTACGAATTCTGTGATTGACTAAGTAACTATCTAAATCGCCAAAATCACCGTTAAAAATAATTTTATCCGTTAGTATATGGTCGCCATTATTTAACCTAACCCCCGTAATTTTCCCATTATACGAAAGGATTTCTTCGCAAAAGTTCTTGTAAATATTTACCCCTTTTTTTATTGCAAGTTTTTTTAATGCTCTAGCCAGATTTATAACTCCGCCATCAACACTCCATACCCCTTGCATCTCTACATCCCATATTAACATCAAGGTGGAAGGAGCCTCCCAAGGTGATGAACCACAGTATGTTGCATATCGACCGAAAAGTTGACGTAATCTTTCATCTTTAAACTGTCTCTCCAATTTTTCCCAGAGGCTACTAAAAGCCCCCGCCTGCAATAAAAATTTTGACCCTCGAAAACCAATCGCTTTAACCATTCTTAACATATTTGGCTTCTGGCACTTCATATAGGTTTTTTCTAATACTGAGAAAAGTTCTTGAGCTAGAGTCGAAAATTCACGAAAATTTTTTGCTTCAGCAATACTTGAAAATCTTGCAACAGCTTCAAAAGACTTTTGTTTATCCGAAAATAAATCGAGGATTTCATCGGGCGACCAGGCGTGTCGAGCTATAACGTCAAGCTTATTGAACTTAACGTATTCATCAATATTTTCGTTTGATTTTGCGAACAGATTTGAAAATACGTCTTTTAATGTAACCACCGTAGGACCACAGTCAAACCTGTTCCCATTTTTATCTTCCGCTGTAGCTACTTTCCCCCCAAGTTCATCTTTCGGATCGATTAAGTCTACTTCAATTCCGTTGTTTGCCAATTCGATTGCAGCAGAAAGTCCTCCAAAACCTCCTCCAATGACGACAACTTTAGTCAAATTTTCTTCCTTTCCATATTCCTCTCATTTCCTTTGCACGAAATCGCACGAACATAGACTCACTAAAATAATTTCTATGATACGCTTCTTTCAACGCATGCAAATGAGCGCCCTTTTTCGAGTAAAGTTCCAAACATTGGGAATTCTCCCAGATAGTGAAGGTTGCTTGACGCAGTAGTGGCGCCTCTCCCAAACCTATGGACAACATACACCCCTCTACATCGGACAAAGCATTTTCAGTTCCCGATGTATGGGACCAAAAACTAATCATTTTTTGCACTCGAATCGATGCTCTAGTAAGAGATGCAATAGGTTTTCCTTCTAGTTCCCAGTCTTTCAACCTCTGACCAGCAGTAATTTTATTTCCGCTCCAGCTTCCTCTAGATGAGTATGGTTGTAGTATTGAAACGAAGAACTCATCTGATCTCGTTTCGTATTGCCTTAATAAACTACTGGAATCCGAAAAATATTGTGCATTTTTCTCATCCTCAAAGTGGATACAAAGACCTTGGTAGTTTAGCCCTGGTAACACTCCGAATCCTCCCCTGTAGCCACTTCCCAATACCTTAAAAAAGATAAGACCAGGGATTTTCGGAACAAAGTATTTACGCAATGCGAGTTGAGGGACACCCCAGTGCAGGTAGTCCCGTTTAAACTTTGCTAACGCTATTACTGTTGTTTGTTGCTGAGCCATATGTACTTGCTGTGCTACTATATATGCTCGCTACCGTCCTGTATATTCAATTTTTTCATTTTGACATACAAGCTTTGTCTTGAAAGTCCAAGCATCTCTGCGGCAGAGACCCGATTATTCAAAGATAAATTTAGAGCCGCCTCAATGCAAAGCTTTTCGATAAGATCGGTTGTTTCACTAACTATATTTTTTAATGGGAGTTGCCCAACGAGTTCAGAAAGCTGTTCTGCTGATCGAGACAAGTGGCCTGTTGAGCGTTCTTCTTTAATCCGTCTGCTGGTATTACGAACGGAAAAAACCATATCCTTGCGTTTTGTTGAATCCAATTCTACTCCACAAATTTCCACTTCAATCGAACTGCCTTTGCCGATAATTTGTGTTGCGAAGAGTTTTAATACTCCACTGTCCTGCAGTGTATTTCTCATAATGCTGAAATCAACTCTGCCTCTTGCCAACCAATTCATTAAATTACTTCCGTTAACATGTTCCTTACTTGGAAGTGCAGTTAATTCTAGAAAGGCCTCATTAATGTACGAGATGTTACCCTGTGTATCACAAATGATAAACGCATCGGGACTTTTACGGATTGCATGTTGGAGAGAAACCTCAGGCACGTATGGTGCTTTGAATGTATCGTTCGTCTCCAGCTGGAATTGTACAAGAGAATAAGTTTCATTTTCTTGTCTAAAAGACGACAAATTAATGCAAATATGCTTGTCATTTGCCAGCTTAGTTTCAAATATGTTTCTCTCACCGAGTTGAGTTTTTTTTGAAAAGTCATAAACTTTTGCCTTTTCATCTTCCGCGAAAAAAAAACTCAAGTTCTTTCCCACTACTTCGTTTGTATCGCAGTTAAGTAATCGAATTGCTGCGGGATTAATCTCTAAAATTTCGGTCGACTCCCCTTTGCAAACTATTACTGGCGTTTCAACAAGGTTGAATAAAGATCTATATCTCGTTTCAATGTGCCTAGATCGGATGTAATCTCTCTCCAACGTTTGCTGAGCAGAAACAAGTTTTTGCTGTAGCGCAGTCAGTTGACTCAACTCCTGACCAACTGCAACGACAAAACCCTCACTTTCACAATTAAGGGTTGCATAAGAGACGGGTAAATAACCCCCATTTGATAAATGATGGTTAATATGACGACTATCATTTTTTGGTGATTTGTTCGAAAACCTAAGCAATTGATCAATTTTTAGCTCAGACTCAGTCGTAACACAACTTTTCCAAGATTTCCCTACCCAGCTTTTCACAAGACGGCTTAGTTCACGATTTTGAACTATTACCTTTCGAATAATACCTTTCGGGCTTAAGTAAAGGACGATGTCGGATGAAAGACTAAGTATCGCATCGGTTAATTCTCCACTAGCCTGGTGAGAAAACGCGTTTTGTGGGTCAACTACAGTTTCCATATTTTAAAGTCGCCGAGATTTAAGAAAGGAGCAACGTAAATCACTGTCTATAATACATACCTGTATTTTCTCCTTGACAGCTTAAACAGTCAATTAAAAACTACTATTGGGTATGAAATTCTCAGTTTTGTTAAGATTTAACGGGAATTCTGCTCTTTCTCACGAGCGAATTGGCAAGAATTACTGCCTCTCTTGCATCCGCCGCTTGCCCATCAGCTTTTAGTTCTCGAAATAAATTTGTTTCATAAACGGCTAATGGTCCACCAATTATAATTTTGAGACTGGTCCCAAACATTTTTCTAATATTGCTTATCAATTTTTTCGTTGATTTCTTATGATCGTATGATCCAATCGAGATACCGACAATTTGAAAATCTTCATCTTTTAATATTTCGAAAATATCATCCTCAATTAGGGCGGGATCTGCGAAGACTTCCCACGAAGCTTTTCTGAAAAATTCCGCTAACATAAATAACCCCAGCGTGTGTTGAGACCCTATGCTGGGAAACAGCATTATTTTACCTCTCGATTTCTCGAGGTCTAGCTCCGTGTGCAGAAATTCAGGGCTGAGATAGTACATTAACTGATTGATATGCCAAACAGCTAAGGTAATTGTTGCAAAGTCTAGAGAGTCATTCTCCCAACAAACACCCAGCTTTCTCGCAACGGGCTGCAAAAGATCTAAATAAATCCGTTCAATGCTGATTCCATCTTCTATCAGGGTCCGTAAGTAGGACTTTGATACAGAGAGATCTCCCTTTAACAAAAGGTCAGTCAAATCTTCTATGTTCCTCGCCCCTACACCACCTGTAGCTGATGAAGCCTTCTCTAATTCAAACTCTTTTACAATATTGGTCTTATTTCTATGAGCCATTAAAAGTCGGGTGATAATCTCTTCTTCCAGCGCCATGGGAATAGGTGCGGGGGTAACCAAATTTTTGCGAAGTCCCTTTTTCTTCATATCCATAAAAGCTTTCCTGAACGTTTACTGGAACCCATACCTCATCATGCTCTCTTTTTAACGAAATATCCACAAATTTCAGTCTTTTATTGCTTGTAATTTTTAATTTACAAATATCAATATTATTTTGTCAATTAAAGTTGACATCCTATTTTCATAACCGTAGAGTGATAAATCAGGAGGAAGGTTTTTGTTGCTTATGTTATACACCCAAAAAGAGAGAATTCGAAGGGACAATACAAAGTGGACGTTGGTGCAAGGCGTGTTAGCGCCACTTCAGTTTGTGGTATTCCTGGTGAGTCTGTACTTCGTTTTAAATTACCTGCTCCACGGTACATTCCTGCATGCAGCCTCTATCTCCGTTGTTATAAAAACATTTGTTCTTTGCTTAATAATGGTTACTGGTTCCTTGTGGGAAAAAGCTGTTTTTGATAAGTATCTTTTTGCAAAACCGTTTTATTGGGAAGATGTAGTAAGTATTTTTGTTGTTTTTTTACATCTGCTATATCTATTCGTGTATTTCATGGATTTTTTGTCCGTTAAAAGTCAGCTTTTCGTAGCTCTTTTGGCATATTTTGCTTACGTGATTAACGCGATACAGTTCCTTTTCAAATTTAAGCTTGCACGAAATCAAAATGGGAAGAATTTATTTCCTGAGGTGTCATCATGAGCTCAATCGTTCACGCGGAAATGCCGTCCATTGATATGAACGGTGGGCAAATAAAAGTCGAGGCTACCGAGGCCAAAAATATTTTCCCTATTAAGCTTGTCAAAGAAAGTGGACAGAGAGAAGTTTTTTGTGGTCTCACTGGGATTGTTTGGTTGCACAGAAAAATAAAGGACGCATTCTTTTTAGTTGTAGGTTCCAGGACTTGCGCACACCTGATACAATCTGCCGCCGGCGTAATGATCTTCGCTGAACCTAGATTCGGTACCGCAATTATCGATGAACGAGATTTAGCCGGATTAGCAGACGTTAACGAAGAAGTAGAAAGAGTTGTATCTGAATTATTGGAGTTTCGCTCTGGTATTAAAACGTTATTTCTTGTAGGTTCCTGTCCCTCTGAAGTAATAAAATTGGATTTAGATCGCGCCGCACAAAAACTCTCAGAAAAATATCGAAAATCTGGAGTTAAGGTTCTTAATTACTCAGGTAGCGGGATTGAAACAACTTTTACTGAGGGCGAAGACCAGTGCTTAGTGGCGATGTGTCGTGAAATCCTTGTGGACGCGATACCGTCTGACGAAGATACATGTGACTTATTGGTCGTTGGTACCGTGGCAGATATTGTGGAAGACCAAATGGAACGAATCTTCAATAAGATGGGTTTAGCCAAAGTTGAGTTTTTCCCCCCAAAGTCCTCGGAAAAACAGATAAAGATTTCTGAAAAAACAAAGTTTATTTTAGCCCAACCCTTTTTGACTGAAACATCAAAAGCGCTAGAGGCTAAGGGACTTGGATTAATTAGCTCTCTATTTCCGTTCGGCGCAGATGGAACTCTTAAATGGTATGAGGAAATTAGTCGATCATTTGGGATTACCGACGAAAAATTTAAGAGCGCAGTCATGCCCTCATATGAAAGAGCGGTTAGCACTGTAAAAAAATACAAGGATATATTTTATGGAAAAAAATTCTTTTTCTTTCCGGATAGTCAGTTGGAGATTCCGTTAGCGAGATTTTTATCCTCCGAATTAGGTGTCTCTTTATCTGAGGTTGGCACGCCATATTTGAACAAGCGACTGCTTGCACAAGAAATTTCAAATTTGCCCAAAGATACGTTAATCGTTGAAGGACAAAATGTCGATAATCAAATTGAACGCTGCTTCGATGCTGCTCCGGATATGACGGTATGTGGTTTAGGTCTAGCAAATCCGCTTGAGGCAAAGGGCATTACAACTAAGTGGTCTATAGAATTAGTGTTCACGCCTATCCATGGCTTTGACCAGGTTGGTGATTTGTTAAATATTTTTGCAAAACCTATCTTAAGAAACCAACAGCTAAATTTTGAAGTTGATGTAGAGAGAGAGGTTGTTTTATGAAATTAACTCTCTGGACTTATGAAGGCCCACCTCATGTTGGGGCAATGAGGGTCGCTACAGCGATGAAGGATCTTCATTTTGTTTTGCATGCACCCCAGGGTGATACATACGCAGATTTATTATTTACAATGATAGAGAGATTGCCTAAAAGGCCCCCTGTTACCTACTCTACCTTTCAGGCTAGGGATTTGGGAAAAGACACTGCTGTATTGTTTAAGGACGCTGTTCAAGAGGCGTACGACCGTTTTCAACCAGGAGCTATTCTTGTTGGTGCATCCTGTACAGCAGAGCTAATCCAAGATGATCCAGGTGGTTTGGGACAAGCTTTAAACCTACCTATTCCGGTTATTCCAGTCGAATTGCCGGCATATCAAAAGAAAGAAAATTGGGGGGCAGCAGAAACCTTTTACCAACTCGTGAGGTACTTTAATCCCAGAGATGAGAAAGTTGAAAAATCAAAACAGCTGACTTGTAATATTCTAGGGCCTACCTCACTTGGATTCAGAAATGCTGACGACGTAAAAGAGATAACCAGCCTTCTCAAAGAGCTGGGGGTCACTATAAACGTTACCGCTCCTCTTGAAGCTAGTATTGATGATTTAAAAAAGATTCGATCCGCTCATTTCAATGTTTTGCTCTATCCTGAGATTGGAAAAATAGCAGCAGATTATTTGATGAAAAATTTTGATCAGCCCTACACAAAAAATGTCCCTTACGGGGTTGCGGGAACAAAGGAGTTCCTAACAGAGATTTGCGAGCTGGCAGGTTTTTCAAAGAGTGTGCTGAAGAAGTTTCCCTCTAGTAGTGATAGTGATATTAATAAATCGGAGTGGTATTCACGATCGGTTGATTCGAATTATTTGACTAAGAAAAGAGTTTTTCTGTTTGGAGACGCTACTCACGTTGCTACCGCAGCTAAGGTAGCACGCGACGAGTTAGGATTCGATGTCATCGGATTTGGCACTTATTCTCGTGAGTTTGCTAGAGAAATAAGATCTCTTGCAGAGGAATTCGGCGTCGAAGCAATTATCTCAGACGATTACATCACAGTAGAAAAGGCAATAGTTGAATTACAGCCCGAGTTAATTCTAGGCACACAGATGGAACGTCATATTGCGAAAAAGCACAAAATACCGTCGGCAGTAATTTCGGCTCCAATGCATGTGCAAGACTTCCCTTGTCGCTATTCACCACAGATGGGGTTTGAAGGTTCGAATGTATTGTTTGATACATGGATTCATCCGTTAATAATGGGGCTCGAGGAGCACCTGTTAACAATGTTTAGAGATGATTCCGAATTCAATGAAAATGTTGTCCCCTCTCATTTGGCGTCAGAAGGTCAAGGTGACGTTTCTGTTAGTGAGATGGATACAGAAAGTACAGAGATGATTTGGGAACAGGATGCAGAAAAAGAATTAAAAAAAATACCTTTTTTTGTTCGAGGCAAAGCAAAAAGAAATACAGAGCGATTTGCAAATGAGCATGGATTTAATCGGATCAGTTTAGATACCTTATACGACGCGAAAGCACACTATGCTAGGTAAACAAAAAAATCATACTAAGAAGACTCATTGTAGAGAGCAAAACAACTCTTCTGGCTCGTCAAAAAGCGATGATAAAGTGTTAGTGCTTACTATGGACAATCATCTAACTTCAGTGATGACTGAGGTAGGAAAAGATTTATCAAAAAAATGTCCAGGTTTGTCATTAGAAGTGTTTGCGGCATCTGACTGGTCCAGTGACGAGGATGTATTAATTGAATGTAAAAAGTCAATCGAAAATGCGAGATTAATTTTCGTTTCAATGCTGTTTATGGAGGGTCACTTCAAACCAATACTGGAAGATTTAAAAGCAAGACGAGATAAACTGGATGCGTTGATTTGTATAATGTCGTCGCCAGAGGTCACGCGATTAACTAGGATGGGTCGTCTTGATATGTCAAAACCTGCTTCTGGTGTCATGTCGTTTTTGAAAAGATTTAGAAATAAGGGAAAGAACGGGGGTGAAAAGAAGCCAGCTGGCGAAGCCCAAATGCGGATGTTACGAAGTTTGCCCAAAATACTAAAATACATCCCGGGAACTGCTCAAGACTTGCGTGTGTTTTTTTTGAGTTTACAGTACTGGCTATCGGGTTCCAAGGACAATATTTACAGCTTGCTGTGCATGTTAATGCTTAAGTATTTGAAGAAGGAACAAACGTTACAAAAACTTAGTGAAATGTGTAATCCTCCCAAAGAGTACCCTGATATCGGGGTTTACCATCCAAAAATGGAAGGGAAAATTTCTCACGAAGCTGGCGGGCTACCATGCATTGTTCCGGAAAAAAACAAAAAAGGAACTGTTGGCCTCATCGTTTTGAGATCATACCTTTTGGCAGGAAATACTGGACACTATGACGGGGTCATAGCAGCACTTGAGTCTCTGAACCTTCAGGTGATTCCTTGCTTTTCCATGGGCTTGGATGCCCGTCCTGCGATCGACAAGTTTTTTTACTCCAAAGGAGAAAAAAATATAGATGCGCTTATCTCGCTAACGGGGTTTTCATTAGTAGGAGGACCTGCCTACAATGACTCAGATGCGGCGAAGCAAACTTTAGGGAAATTAGACGTTCCCTACATATCCGCCAGTCCGTTAGAATTCCAGTCACTTGATGAGTGGGAAAAGTCTAGCGCCGGTCTACTACCTGTAGAGAATACAATTATGGTGGCAATTCCTGAACTTGACGGGGCAATATCTCCCATCGTGTTCGGAGGCAGACGTGTTTCCGGTGCAAAGGAAAACGTACCCTTAACAGGCGTTGATAATCATAAAGAGAAAGCGCAACTTGGTCGCAATATGACATTTTCTACTGAAAGAGTTTCTCTTCTGGCAAGAAGGGTTTTTAAGCTCATCAATTTAAGAAAATTAAAAAACAGAGACAAAAAAGTCGGGATAGTGCTTTTTAATTTTCCTCCAAACTCGGTCAATATAGGTACCGCTGCCCATCTTGATGTTTTTTCATCTTTGTTTAATACGCTCATTCATTTGAAGGACATTGGATATACTGTTGATGTTCCGCAAGATATTCAGGACCTGAAAAATAGATTACTTGAGGGTAATTCCAAAGATTATTGTTCTGATGCAAACGTAGTCGCCAAGACTTCTGTTGACGACTATGTTTCAAGATCGCGTTGGTTATCGGAAATAGAAGATGTTTGGGGAGTTGCCCCAGGAAAACTAGATACGGATGGTGAATCCATATTTGTTCAAGGGTTAGTTCTTGGAAATATTTTTATCGGCGTACAACCTGCTTTCGGGTATGAGGGCGATCCGATGCGTTTATTACTGGATAAAGGGCACGCTCCTACGCATTCATTTTGTAATTTTTACAGATATTTGCGCAATGATTTTGAGGCAGATGTTTTGTTGCATTACGGAACTCACGGCGCTTTGGAGTTTATGCCTGGTAAACAAGTTGGATTGTCTGAAAAGTGCTGGCCAGATCGTTTAATTGACGACCTACCCAATTTTTATTTGTATGCCTCAAATAATCCTTCTGAGGGAACGCTTGCGAAAAGGCGTATAGGAGCCACCTTAATAAGCTATATGACTCCTCCTGTTTGTGAAGCAGGTCTATATAAGGGATTAGAGGAGTTGAAGGCTTTAATAAATAGTTTTTTTAATGATCTCCAGAATAAGTGCGAAGAGGCTTTAGAGCATAATCCTGAGAATGAATTAATAGAAATGATATGCGAGAAAGCGACGCAACTAGATTTAATCGATGGTAATTTTGTCAGGAATGCTAAGTCCTCCAGCGACCTGGTTAATGAGATAGGGATGCTTCGTTCCAGACTTTTAGAGTATGAAGAAACTTTGATTCCAAATGGCCTTCACGTTGTTGGTGGAATCAAAGATGAGAAAAAAGTCTCCGACGTTTTGAGTGCATTTACTAAGAATTGGATAGAAAGTAACGCTGTATTTCGGGAAGAGGGTTTAAGTACCGAAGTTTTTAAGTGCATTCAGAAAACAGGATTTTTTCTTGTTGAGAGGGTATTAGGGCACGACACATTAGAGATAACCCTAGCATGGTTGACAAATGAGGGACTTGAACGAATTCAAATTGAAACATCAAAAAAAATATGTGTAAAAGAGCAGCTCAGCGAGTTGGCTAAGCTGTTATACCGGACAAGAGAGCTCATTTCGAGCAATTCAGAGTTACACGGTATTAGCAAAGCTCTGGAAGGGAAGTTTATAGAACCAGCCGCGGGTGGAGATTTGTTAAAAAATCCAAACGTTTTACCAACCGGTAGAAATATTCACGGTTTTGACCCGTTTAGAATTCCAAGTGCTTTTGCTGTACTTGAGGGAGCCAGGCAGGCCGATGAAATCTTGGAAAAAGTTCGTTCTGATACGGGCTCTTTGCCAGAAACGGTTGCAGTAGTTTTATGGGGAACGGACAACTTGAAAACCGAGGGTAGTCCTATTGGGCAAGTTTTATATTTAATGGGGGCTAAACCTCGGTTCGATAGCTACGGTAGGTTGGCAGGCGCTGAGCTTATTGATCTGGAAAAGTTGGGGAGACCCCGAATCGATGTCATGGTGACACTTTCCGGAATTTTTAGGGATCTTCTCCCATTGCAAATAAAGACTATCGCAGAGGCTGCATTTTTGGCTGCAACGGCAGACGAACCGACGGAGAACAACTTCATACGGGCACATGCGCTGGAGGATTGTAAGAAGTATGACTGTGATTTGAAAACTGCAGCTTTGCGGGTCTTTGGAAATAGTGAAGGAACTTACGGTGCCAACGTAAACCATCTAATTGAAAATAGTTGCTGGGAGCATGAAGAGGAAATTGCAAATGTTTATGCTAGCAGGAAGGGTTTTGCTTATGGCGTTGATGGAAAGCCAACTAAAAATGAGTTTGTAATGGAGAATGTATTACAACGAATTGATATGGCTTATCAAAACCTTGACTCCATTGAGGTCGGTATCACAACCATAGATACGTATTTTGATACGTTGGGTGGGCTATCCAGAGCGGTAAAAAAGGCAAAAGGGAAGTTAAACAAAAGCAAAGCGACTGCGTCCGACGATTTGCCCGTCTATATTGCAGATAATACGCAGGGAAAAGGGTCAGTAAGGGGTATCTCTGAGCAAGTTGCACTTGAGACCAGAACGCGTTCTTTAAATCCAAAATGGTATGAAGGAATGCTAAGTCATGGGTGCGAAGGAGTGCGTCAAATAGAAGCTCAATTAACTCACACGTTAGGATGGTCAGCAACCACGGGTCAGGTACAACCGTGGGTTTACCAGCAGATGACAGAAACTTTTATTTTGGACCAAGAAATGCGAGAAAGAATTTCAGAGCTTAATCCACAAGCCTGTTCTAGAGTTGTAAACAGATTACTTGAGGCTTCAAAACGGAAATATTGGAATCCGAGCGACCAAGTAATTTCCTCGTTAGAGCAGGTGAGCCAGGACTTAGAAGATAAATTAGAAGGTGTTACAGAAGGAGTATCAACATGAATACGGCTACCGTAGATGTTTCGGAAATCAGAAATTTAAGCAGGCCACCCGATGGGGAAGGTAGTGTGCAAGTACAGCAAGACCCACGTCTAAAGATAGGAACCGCCCGTGTTTTTGCGGTATATGGAAAAGGCGGAATAGGCAAGTCTACAACATCTTCAAATCTCTCCGTTGCGTTTTCAAAATTAGGTAAACGGGTTTTGCAAATAGGATGTGATCCTAAACATGACTCCACCTTTACTTTAACAAAAAAGCTTGTTCCGACGGTGATTGATAGTCTAGAGGCAGTCGATTTTCATAGCGAGGAATTGAGGATGGAAGACTTTGTTTATGAGGGCTATAACGGAGTAATGTGTGTGGAGGCAGGGGGGCCTCCTGCGGGAACAGGCTGTGGGGGGTATGTAGTTGGACAAACTGTCAAGCTTTTGAAAGAGCATCATTTATTAGACGACACAGATGTCGTTATTTTTGATGTCCTCGGGGATGTGGTTTGCGGTGGTTTCGCTGCGCCGCTACAGCATGCTGAAAGAGCCTTAATTGTTGCAGCGAATGATTTTGACTCTATATTCGCAATGAATCGTATTGTGCAAGCGATAAGCGCTAAGGCCAAGAATTATAAAGTGAGGTTGGGTGGGGTTATCGCCAATAGAAGTGCCGGTACGGACCAAATTGACAAATTTGCTGAAAGGGTTGGCCTTAATAGATTAGCCCATTTTCCTGACTTAGATGAAATTAGAAAAAGTAGATTAAAAAAAGCGACTTTGTTCGAAATGGATAAGACGCCTGAAATTGATTTGGTGTTAAAGGAGTACATGATGTTGGCTCAATCTTTGTGGAACGGCACTGATCCAATAGCGCCAAATTCCCTCAAAGATAGGGAAATTTTTGACTTGTTAGGCTTTGATTAAACTGAGGAACTAAATATGTTGTGGAAACAGGATAGAGCACTTTTGTTGGAACAAGAGTACCAGGCTAAGCGTCATCAAATTGCACAGTATTTTGATAAGACTGCGGTAAAGGCATGGGAGCGGCTGACCTCAAATGATGAAAGCCTCAGTTTCATTAGAGAGTCAGTTCGAGCTGGAAGAGAGAAAATGCAACAGCATATCCTAGAACGAATTGGAGACAATCTCTCAGGAAAGTCAGTTCTCGATGCCGGCTGTGGGACGGGTGTTCTCGCAATGGATTTGATTGCCAGGAATGCTAACGTAGTCGCGGTTGACATTTCTCCAAGCCTGATAAAAATAGCTAGGGAAAGATTTTCGAGGTATGAGAAACTGAAAAATGGTGGGGATGTTAAGTTTGTATGGGGAGATATGTTGGATCCAACTTTCGGGGATTTTGACCATATCGTGTTCATGGATTCCACTATTCATTACAAGTCCACAAATGCGATTGGTCTTATCAACAAACTTTGCAGTAGGGCAAGGGAATCAATTATTTTTACATTTGTACCGTTAACACCTCTGTTGGCAATTAAATTTACCTTAGGGAAGTTTTTTCCAAAGGGAGACCGAGCACCCGCAATTGAACCAGCGTCGGAGAGGTCTTTGTGCGATTTGATTTCACGAAACGTACATGGTTGGGAAATTTCCGGAATGAAAAGGGTTTCCACATACTTCTATACTTCACAGGCTGTGGAGCTTCGTCGTGTTTGATATTTCTAAAAAGTTTGCAATTGCTTCAAAGAAGTGGAAAGCTGTAAATCCAGTGCTTTTGCCTTTTTCGGATGTGGCATCGAAAAAAAACTCGCTGCAAAAACTTATTCAGTTATCTTTCTTCCAGATATCGGTCGGAATAGTCTTCGTCCTATTGGTTGGGACCCTTAACCGCGTTATGATTGTCGAGTTGGGAGTTTCTTCATCGCTGGTAGCAATTATGGTAGCAATACCTCTTGTTTTTGCACCTTTTCGAGCCTTGATTGGTTTCCGG
>CACOBT010000009.1 GCA_902625535.1 uncultured beta proteobacterium
TTCCTAAATTAATTATTTCGGATTCATTTTTTTTTAAAAATTCTGGTAACTTGCTCATAACGTATGAAACCTTACACGGATTGTTCGAAAAAGCAATGATCATAATTAATCTTACGACCATGTAGAAAGAAAACCATGGGCACAGTCCATTCCCTCAAGAACTTTATCTAAATCACCTCTATGGCCTGTAAGTAATTCAGCTTTAATCTTTACCTTATAGTCCTTTAAAATTTTTTTGCTTCTCGAAAAGAACTGAGTTGGTCTTTAATGTAGTCTTATTCCGTTTCATAAAAGGTTATATCTAATCCTCAGTATTTTTTTCTTGCCATTTCCCATCAATAAAATACAGTGGTTTTTCACACGACTTACCGTCTACTCCTAAATAGTTCAATACATTAATATATTTGTTTCTGAGTTTAGACTGCCTAATTGCATCATCAATTAAGTGCGCCTTGGATAAATTGTGTGAGGAGTCAGCAATCTTTACCTTTAACGCTATCTGATTTTGTTTCAATCTGGGCAGATACTCATTTTTGTAGTCCTCTTCTTTTTTGTAAAGAGGTGGCCCTCTTCGTGTCATAGCATCGACAGCGTTAAATACTTCTTTTGTAAAGGTTGCTTTGATTTCCTTTCTGATTTTAAGCTGGAAGCTCTGACTCGTATCTACTGCGTCTTCAATTGCGTCGTGCAGTATTGCAACTATCTCATATACCTCACCGAACTCTTTGACTCGCTCCCTTATATCTTGCACATGAGCCATGTACGGATAGTTCTTTTTATCTTTTTGGTCTTTATGAACCTTAGTAGCTATCTTCAACGCTTTATGCACTAAATCGTCCAACCCAGTCTCATTTAAACTCATCGTATAATCATTAAGTTATAGTTTCAATTAAGTAAAAGCTCTCAGTCAATAAAACTGACACGGATGTAACCTTTGATCTTGTACCTCCCTATCGGCAGTTTGCCCTTATTTTTTTCTTATATTCCCGAACATACTGTTCCACAAACCTTCCTCTCGTTCCTCCAATCTTTTGAGCATTTCCAAGTGTATATAGAATTGTATTTTGGTTTTTCAAACACCTGCTATATTAATTTGCTCACCAGAAATGCCTAGAGACAGTTGAGCATGTATAAATTTCTCTTTATTTTCTATAAAACTTCTAGTTTTTTTGGTTTTTTGATTATAGTTTTTTTTCTTATCGTATTTTAATTCAGGAAAAAGCAAAAAGTTTGGGCTCGTCTTTTTAAGCTTCTCCTGCATATCCATACGTTTAACCTCCAAATAGATATCAGTTACTAATTTTTTATATGCACTCTTATTTTTTCTTTCCACCTTTATTTGTCTTCCTAGTCGTTCAAAATCATATAGATAATCCCATGCATCCTCGTTCGATTGAAATGGTTTTAAAATTCTCTCCACGTTATTCATGAATTCTTGACGCCATAGTTTTGGGTTTTCAATTCTGTTTTGTTTGAGTTTATTTAAAATAATGTCAGTTACTTTGAAAAATTTCTCACGCCAGGCTGAGGAATTAATTATATGAGTTGGATCGATTGCATTGTGATAAAACCAGTCTTCGTCTAATAATCTTTTACTGCATCTTCTTTGTTTTTTCCATCTGTTACGATTGACATGAACCCAGGCAAACCATAACCCATCATCAAACGCTCTCCTAGTTGCAAAGCTTTTGGCAATGGAAAGACGTTTCTTTTCAATGGAGTCTTTGTAGTAATCGTGAATAAATTCAAGCATATCCCCATTTTACCCAATTGTTTGAGCATTTCCGAGTGTATATAGGTATTGGGACTCGTAACCAGATTTAGGGGGGTACCCCGTGGGTGGGGGTCTGGTATTAGGAATTTGTTATGGACTGGGGTCTACTGAAAAACTTGTGTGGGCAAAAGTGTGGGCAAAAATTTGTAGTCTATAGAAGAAAGGCTTTGCTAAGCCATAAAACACTTGACAGTGGCAGAGAGAGCGGGATTCGAACTGAGTACTTAACTCATTGATTCTATGTAAGATTCTGAATCACTTTTTTGGCGTTACTCACACTGTTACTCACAGTTTTGTTTTTTTAGTAACTTTTTCATGCAAACTAAGTCACTAGAAAAAAATCCTATGTACCGATTACAAATCTAGAACTCTACGAAAAGCATTTTTGAATTCCAAAAACTGTTCAGGCCCATGAAAATCAACAAGGGTTTTGTTAGAGTTAGAAGATTCCTGAAACCCCTTATCGAATTCAAGCCCCCCGTAAATTGAATAAATGTATCTTTTATGTGAAAGCTCTTTGCCGTCTATATCTAAATCTGAATATGTTACAGTGTCATGTTTTATGGCAACCCATCTTTTCCCTCTTTTTAAAACATTTTTCTTTAACTCTTCTAGGTAAGATTCAATTCTATTTTGGTTAACCTTTTCTTTATTGAATAAAATTATAAAGCGTTCGACACCACAATCAATCATTTTCTCGTAGATATTTTCAAAAACCCTACCATGAAATTTTCTATCAACCGGATTAAAAAACTGATCCTGTAAATAAATTTCGTTGGAAATAGTAAATAATGGCTCACAAACCTTACCAAAACTTTCGGCTTTCGCATCAATCCATAATCCGGTTTTTTTTGCGAAACCTAAGTCTTTTCTAAGGGCTTCGTTATCTAATATCGTCGAGATTGTATAAGTGTTATTATACTCATCTCTGCTGCCATTCGTGAATATGGCATGGAAACAGTCTTCTTTGCTCTGAATCGATATTAAATTCTCGACAATTGTTTTCCCACTGTCATAGTTTTGATCTGTTAACTTTTTTGTATATATTCGTTTCTTTATTGGGTAATCTTTACTGTTGATAATCTCCTCAAAATATTTCTTTGTGGGTCCATCTTGCATCCTCTGCAACTGTTCATAAGCCTTATTCTTAAAACTTTTAAACCATTTTTCGGGAATATTTGAAATAAAACTATTCGTCTCGATTCCAAAGTTTTGAAAAAAGTGGTTTAAATCACGGGGGTTTAAATCATTGATATCAGGATATTCAACCCCGAAAATCTTGTTATATTGAAATTTTGATCTATTTTCCATAAGCTTCAAAAGTTGGGCCGTTATCAATCACCTGTTTTTTTTAAAATATCAGCGTCCCACCATTCATCAGGGTATTCATCTTGGCGTTCTGCAAAAAAACCATCTGGCCATCTATCTAGAAATTCCCCATCCTGATCAAATCGTATATGGTGTACTTTGGTAAAACCTGCATCTTTTCCACTTTTTTGAGGTTCAAAATAATAAATAGCCACATCGTCAGGAGATATTTTTAAATTCTTATCAAGAGTTTTATTGTATGTGCACTCTCGTATTCTTCGAGACACCCTTAATAATAAATTCTCAGAATGTGTTTCAATAATATAACTACAGTTTTTTCGTCCCCATCGATTAATTCCGCTAATAAATATATCACCCATCTCACATTGAGCCTTAGGATGCAGATGAAGTTCAGGTTGCTGGATAATCCCAAACCTTGAAATTTGTATCCCACACAAAATTGGAGCGATAAAACTGAGTCCACTTCCAACTTCTAAGAAAGCAAAGTAATTTCCCTTTGAGACGGAATATACAAAAGGTCGAGATTCCGTGAAGGACTCCTTTTGTTCGCTCTCTACTTCAAATTCTTTTTTTGAAAAACTACCTGTCTTTTCTTCAAATTCAATTCTATAATCACTAAACGAATGTAAGTAGGTCATTAAAGAAGTATTTATAAAATTTGTCATTTGATTTTTATAAGACATTTTCGAGTAAATATTATTGACATCTGAATATTCATAATCCTTGCCGCAATCAATCCAATTTGATGAATTTATGATATTCCTATCACCTGCAATAATAAAATTATTTTTCGCTGAAAAATGCACCGAACAGCAGAAGATTTTCAATAATCGAAAAATAACCTCTAAGATAGGTTCATAAATAGAGTAATACAAGCGGTTATTATTTTTACTACTGATTGACCCGTACGAGTTTTCTAACCATTCCACAATTTCTTCCTCGGTTTTATAAAAACTGGAGTTCTTTTTTTTAAATTCGAAAATCTCAATCCACTCTTCCGAAGAAGTTGTATGAGGAATCTGCGTATCTAAAAATTGAAAACCTTCTAAATAATGGAAAGCAACATTTCGTATTATCAACTCCGAATCCGTATTTTCGAAGTATAAATTTTTTAATTTATGCCTATCCTCATCCTTTGTTAGTAATTCAACAAAACTTAGATAATCACCAAAACAGGATTGAATTATTGGATGATTTTTATTTATTTTAACCGTTCCTAATATGCGAGTACGTAGAGACTCTATTTCCGTTTTCTCAAAGTTCGGATTAAAGTATGTTTTATCCGTTATATCTGAAGAGTAAAGTAACTCGCCGTTAGCAAAAACTTTAAAATCTATTAATCCAACCTTCGCTTCCTCAGGTTCAAGATAGATTTCGAGTTTTATCTTGTATCCTTCCTCAATAATCTGATTTATGACAACTTTTAGATCAATCGCACTCCCCCCATCAGGACGGGGTATACTTTTAAAAAGGGGTGTTGCGTTTCGTTTGTCAAGAGGAGGTGTTTTAAAACCATCAATATACGCAAGATGATCGTCCGGATCCATTATTTCAAATAATTGATCACATAAATTGAACTCGATACTAAAAGTGGTAGAGTTTGTATAACCAGAAAGAAGCAACTCTTTTCTATGAAATGGGTCAAAAGTTGTTTCTTGATTCGTCCGAACCATGAATTCCTCCAATTCTATCGTTTCTAGATGCCATTTTTGAAAAAATTCAAAGACATCAATTATCGAACTCTTACCTGAGGAATTTGGTCCGCATAGAAATGTCAGTGGTTTAATTACAATCGGTGTGTTATTTCGTAAGCATTGAAAGTTGTTTGCAAATATTTTATGTATCATGTCTAAGTTTTATTGATTTCGGAGAGATTATGACCATCCACTCATTCTACCCAATCGTTTGAGTATTTCCGAGTGTATAGAGGTAAGTGGGACTCCTAAGAGATTTAGGGGGTACCCCGTAGGTGGATGTCTCATTTCAGAAATTTGTGTTGGGGGGTGGGATCTATTGAAAAATTTGTGTGGGCAAAAGTGTGGGCAAAAATCTGTGCTCTTCAATAGATTGGCTTATTTAAGCCATAAAACACTTGACACTGGCGGAGAGAGCGGGATTCGAACCCGCGGTAGGCTATTAACCTACACACGCTTTCCAAGCGTGCGACTTAAACCACTCATCCACCTCTCCTTTTCTCAAATCTTTTGTTTTTGACCAAGTTGCTCCAATATAGCAGGGTTTTCTAGTGTTGAAACATCTTGTTGAATTTCTTCTCCTCTCGCAAGAGATCTCAGTAATCTCCTCATAATCTTTCCAGACCGAGTTTTGGGCAAATTATCGCCGAACCTTATCTCTTTTGGTTTAGCTATTGGACCTATCTCCTTGGCTACCCAGCTCTTAAGAGCCTCAACTCTTTTCGAGACATCGTCGAGATCGGATACTTTCTTAGATTTCAAAACTACAAACGCTACAATTGACTCGCCTGTTAACTCATCTGGCCTGCCCACAACAGCTGCCTCAGCAACTTCGTGATGAGCTACGAGCGCGGATTCGATCTCCATAGTTCCTAATCGATGTCCAGAAATGTTCAAAACATCGTCGATCCTTCCCATGATTGTAAAGTAGCCAGTTTTTTCATCACGAATTGAGCCATCGCCTGCTAAATACAGTCTTCCACCCATTTCTTCAGGAAAATAAGTTTTTTTAAACCTTTCTGGATCCCCCCAAATATTTCTAATCATTGAGGGCCATGGCTTTTTTATAACCAACATACCTCCTTTCCCATTAGGTAACTCCTTACCTGTTTCGTCAACTACCGCAGCGTTAATACCAGGAAACGGCAACGTGCAAGACCCAGGAACCAAAGGTGTCGCACCAGGCATAGGAGTAATGACATGGCCTCCCGTCTCGGTTTGCCAAAATGTATCGACAATCGGGCATCGGGATCCACCAATATTTTGGAAGTACCAAATCCATGCTTCAGGATTAATCGGCTCTCCAACCGTTCCTAAAAGTCTCAAACTGGAGAGATCATAGTTTTTCGGATTTACCTTTGGATCTAAACTTGAGGCTTTTATGAGAGCTCTGATAGCGGTTGGAGCCGTATAAAAAATTGTGACGCCATGATTTTCAATCATTTTCCAAAATCTCCCCGCGTCTGGAAATGTTGGAATTCCCTCAAATATAACTTGGGTGTTTCCAGTCGCTAATGGCCCATAGGCTACATACGTATGACCCGTTATCCAACCAATATCTGCAGTGCACCAAAAAATGTCTTCATTCTTGACATCAAATGTAAAAAGCATAGTCAACACCGAATGCAAGAGATAGCCGCCCGTCGAGTGTTGAATTCCTTTCGGCCTTCCGGTAGACCCGGACGTATACAGCACGAAAAGCGGATGCTCTGATTCGACGTAAACTGGCTCGCAATAATCTGACTCTGCCTCAACGACATCGTCTAGAAAAGCATCACGAGCAGACATCGCAATTTTAGCCCCTGTTCTACGATAAACCAACACATTCTGAACGTTTGTCGAGCCTCTTCCACGCAAAGCCTCGTCGACAGCTTTCTTTAGTGGGATACGTTTACCTCCCCTTACTTGCTCGTCTGCAGTGATAATTAATCTAGCTCCAACGTCTACAATTCGCTCTTCTAAGCTTTTTGAAGAAAAGCCCCCGAAAACCACCGAATGTGTGATGCCAAGCCTTGCACAAGCCTGCATCGCTACAACTCCTTCTATCGACATTGGCATATAGATGATCGCTCTATCTCCCTTTTTATAGCCGAGTCTTTTTAAAGCATTTGATAACTTACAAACTTTTGCTAAAAGTGTTTTATAAGTGATTCTCTCTGTTTCACCATTATCAGACTCAAAAATTAAAGCGGTCTTGTCAGCATTACCTGACTCCACGTGCCGGTCTATGCAGTTATAAGATGCATTTAACAATCCATCTTCAAACCATTTGTAAAACGGGGGGGTCCGTTCATTCAAGATTGACGTAAATGACTTGTTCCATACAAGATGTTCTTGAGCTAATTTTGCCCAAAATTGTTCATAATTCAGATCTGCCGATTGGCACAGGGCCTCGTACACGGACATGTCTGAAACCTTGGCATTTTTGGAAAATTTGGAATCGGGAAAAAAAACGCGATTCTCAATTAATCTCGACTCGATTTCTGGCATAAATTCTCCTCTTTGAAGCCTCTTCACTCGTATTGTAATAAAAATGCATGAGCAAAAAAACATAATTAAT
Source organism: uncultured beta proteobacterium (assembly GCA_902625535.1). Lineage (GTDB taxonomy): Bacteria > Pseudomonadota > Gammaproteobacteria > Burkholderiales > Burkholderiaceae_A > UBA7377. Next base: position 7,358 of record CACOBT010000009.1, read on the forward strand.
TCAAAACGAGTTAACCGAATGCGATATTGGTCAAATTATTGGAGACGCTATGTGGCGTATTAGCTAATAACTACCTTAAAATTGCATCCTCGGTATTTTTAAGGGTCGAAAAAGTATTCCCCCGCTGCCGGGAACAGGCTTGCACGGACCCCAACCAACAGTAACTAGGTGAATTTAAAAGTGACTAATTTGTTTAAACACCAAAATTGTGACAGTTTTTGCTAAAATCCGTCAAGGTCACTTATTAGATTTAAATAACAAGTTAGTGAACTTTTGAACGACAAATAAGATTGGTCTAAATTAGCAAAAACGTTCAACTCTGAATCTAAAGTTTGTCAAACCCAGATCTGTCGGAAAGAAAAACAAGGGGAAAAAACCAATTTTCTACCAGGATGTGTTCATCACCGGGGTAATAGACTATGCAAGCCTTAAAGTTTACCATTGGAAGCTCAACGAATAGCTTAGAAAGATCGCTGAGTTTTTTAAGCCGAGTAATCCGCTAAAAAATCAGCTAATCCAGATTTTGCAACTTCCTCGTCCTCATGAGGCTTCAGATTTGAAACCCCAACAGCACCTAGACACATATTTTCGAAAAATATTGGCACCCCTCCTGTCATTAAGGCTTCCACATCGGGAGCACTTAGCAAAGCCTCCCTGCCGTTATTTATTTGATCCTCATAAATACGTGAATCTCTCCTTCCCAGTGCTGCGGTTCTAGCCTTCCCTACTGCAATTTTAGCCGAGATAGGCGGAACAGCGGCGGACCTCTCGACAGCGATAATATGGCCCCCATCATCACAAACTGCGATTGCAACCGGCGAATAGTCTTTTTTGTCAGCAAATTCATGGCAAGCCACGATTATACTTTTGGCATTTTCCAATGTTAAGTACGGCTTATTATTCAAAGTAGTCTTTCAAAGTAATCCTCTAATTAGTTTAATACAATTTTAATTATTTAGTTGAAAGTGATTCTCAATTCGCTTACAGTGTGGGTTCAAATTAAAAAAAATGCGATTAACTACACTAATATATTTTTTCAGTTGTTTGCTCTTCACTGTGAACACTTTCGCACGGGAAGTAGTGAACGTTTATACGTCTCGTCATTATGCTGTAGACAAAGAAATTTATGAAATGTTTACGAAGGAAACCGGCGTAATAGTTCGGGAAATATCTGCAAAAGATCAAATACTATTGGAACGATTGAAGAACGAAGGAGCCACCAGTCCCGCTGACGTGCTTATACTAGCCGATGCAGCTAGATTGTGGAGGGCCACACGAAGGGGACTATTCCGAAAATATGAGAATGACGAAATTGATCGGAGAATACCGAAATCTCTGAGATCCAGAGGTAATTGGGTGGGCCTAACACTGAGGGCCAGAATTATCGTATTCGATAAACGCAAATTCACGAAAGAAGATTTCTCTACTTACAGCGATTTAGGAAAACCCATATTTAAAAATGAATTTTGCAGTAGGTCTGTAACTCATCCATACATGTTATCCCTTCTATCCAGTTTAATTTTAAATTTAGGAGAGAACAAAGCAACAAACCTTTCCAAAAATTTAGTTATGAATCAGGCGAGAAAACCCCAAGGAGGAGACACAGATCAGATTAGAGCAGTAGGTGCCGGCGAGTGCGGAGTTGCGCTCACAAATAGTTATTATTTGATTAGATTAATGCGTTCAAGCAAACCTCGAGATATTGAAAGCGTGAAGAATGTTGGATTCGTATTTCCAAATCAGAAAACGTCCGGAACGCATATCAACGTTACTGGCGCTGGTATATTAAAAAACGCTCCAAATCTAACAAATGCAAATTTGTTCTTAGAATTCTTAACGGAACCTGAGACTCAAAAACTATTCGCCTCTGGCAATAACGAGTGGCCAGCGATTCAAGGATTAGCTACGAGTAACAAAATTCTGAACAAACTTAGTAAATTCGAAAAAGATAAGTTGGATGTCGAAGCGATAGGCTCTAAACAATTCACTGCCCAAAGAATTGCCGACCAGGTGGGGTGGCAGTAGATGAATTAACGATTCGTTATTCGTGTGCTTTTAAAAACTTTTCTAAGATTTGAAGTTGATGTAAATGCATTAAGGTTGGAGCATGACCAACTCCCTCGACCTCTACTAACCTGGGCATTGGCCCACGTTTTGTCATCTCGAGAGCAACCTTTTTGCCAAGAATCGGGCTATTTAACCCCCTAACCAATAGAGTGGGGGCGGAAATAGAGTCATAAAAACTATACAAATTCAGTTCAGGTATGGTGTCCAATCCAAATTTGGTGAAATCGTACACTAATGCTGGGAGGTCGTACGGATTTAGGATTGCAGGGTCGTAGTGGGGTACGAAACATTTTTTTTTCGGATCATAACGAGTATAAAACGAAGTCAATAGTTTCCACTCCAAGTCAGAGTGCGCTCCCAATGATTTTTCCATGGTAAGTCTAATTTGTTTCTCAGCCTCTATGATAGTTAGATAAGTCTCGCAACCAGAATTAATTTCATCTTTAAGTTTTAGGAGATCACTGAAGTTTACCACTGCCCCAACATCGTTTAAAACGAGAGCTTTAAGTTTATCTGGTCGCCATGTATTCATACTTACAAACTGCTCGGTTATTTCTTTGGAAACATTATCCCTTAAATACTTTTCTGGATGAGATGCTAGAATCATACCTAAAATCCCACCTAAGGAAGTTCCGATTATTCTTACATCTTTTAAATCAAGTTTCGACAATAAAAAAATAATATCTTGAATGTATAAAGGCACTTGATATAAAAACTTATTTTCTAACCATGAGGATTGTCCCCTTCCGACTAAGTCTGGACAGATAACACGATAGCTTTCTGCAAAAAAACTTCCCAAAACAGAAAAATCTAGACTACATCTCGTTAAACCGTGCAAGCACAAAATCACTCTGGAGTTTCCAGCTTCCCCCCATTCATTAACGTGTAAATGATGTGCTTCACTGCTATTCCGTATGTCTATTTTGTAAGACCGGATTGCGTTATAAGTTGGTCTCATAGGATTTTCGGGAAAAGCCTTTTCATATTATTCAAAACATTAAGAGAGATCTTCTGTTTATTTTGTAATCGTAATTCTGCAGCATAATCTAGAATCCGTGGAATATTTTTTGGAGAATTTTCTATCCCCTTTTCTAACCAAAACGGATTCATATCGGGAGAATCAGTTTCGACAACAAAGGAATTATCTGGAACAAATTTCAGTAAACTACGGATATTAGTTGATCGATTAAAGGTTATAGTGCCACCAAACCCTAGCAATAATCCACAATTTAAATATTGTTTCGCCTGTTGTTCACTTCCATTGAAAGCATGAGCAATTCCGCCAACCAAATTAAATGAACGAAAATATTTCAACACAACATCCTGAGCTTTTGTGTTGTGTAAAATAACAGGTAACTTATACTTCTCCGCAAGTCGTAGCTGAGTATAAAAAAACAACTCCATTTTTTCCTTATCAAAATTCTTCAATCGGAAATCTAATCCAATTTCACCGATTGCTATAAATCGTTCATCTAAGAAAGATTTTGCAATGGTTTGTTCTAACACTTCTAAATCTTTTAAACGAGATTTTGTAACGAAGTATGGATGAATGCCCAACGCATAATATATTCCATCATATTTGTTTGCCAAACTGATAACCTCAGAAAAATTTCCTGAATGGACCGAAGGTACCAATATTCTATTTACCCCAAATAATCTTGCTTCCTTAACAGCTAAGTCCTGATTTGAGAGAAAATCTAAGTGGCAGTGTGTATCAAAATAGTCGGACATATGTGCTTTAAGCCAGTACTTGACGATCATTGCATAATGCGGCTAGCTCTAGATCATGTGTAGCCACTATAAGTGTCGACCCGTGATCATTCACTAGCGATAGTATCATTTTAAAAATCTTACGGGCGTTAACCCTGTCAAGATTACCGGTTGGTTCATCTGCCAATATAAGGCTTGGCATTGAGACCATCGCTCTAGCGATTGCCACTCTCTGCCTTTCTCCCCCCGAAAGTGTTGCTGGTTGATCTTTTCCTTTTTGTCCTAGTCCGACTTTTTCTAAAATCTCTGAGGCTTTCCTTTTTGCATAATTATAAGACAAACGTTTTATCCTCAATGGCATCATTACGTTTTCAAGAACATTGAACTCGGGTAGTAAATGATGAAACTGATAAATCACTCCAATGTTTTTTTTTCTAAAATCCGCCCTATCACTGTCAGACATCTCACTAATCAATGCATTTTCAACCGTAATTACTCCAGCACTTGGTCTTTCCAACCCGGCTATTAGATGAATTAATGTACTCTTTCCGGTACCAGATGATCCTAAAACTGCAAGAGACTTACCACTTGTTAGAACAAGTGAACACTTCCTCAACGCAAAAATTGAATGTCGACCTAATTCTATCCTTTTCTCTACCTCATCAACCACTACCATGCTTACCCTTTTTTCTTCGATTTTTTTTTCTCCTAAAACCATCATCAATCATACCTTAAGGCCTCCGCTGGTTCTATCTTCATTGCCCGATAACAAGGGTACAAGGCAGCAGCAACTGTCATGAAAAAAGCTGTTAATGACACCGTAATGACATCACTCCCCTGGAGATCCGAGGGAATAGTGTCGATCAAATATATTCCTTTAGGTAAGACCTCAAAACCTAGTATGATTTCCAAACTATTCACGATGACTCCAATGTTAGTAGCGCCAATTATTCCCAGTATGACTCCCGTTCCTACTCCGGTGACCCCTAACCCAACAGCTAAAACAAAAAAAATAAATACTATGGAATTTTTAGAAGCTCCCATTGTTCTCAAAATAGCAACAGTATATTTTTTCTCGTTAACAGTCATAACAAGCATTGATACTAAATTAAAGGCTGCAACACCGATAATTAAAAAAAGTATAAGCGTCATCATTTTTTTTTCCACCTGAACCGCAGCAAACCAGTTCTTGTTTTCCTCCGTCCAGTTGCGTATGTATAACTTTTCCCCGGATTCTATGAAGAGCTCCTCGCTCACAGCTGGTGCATCAAACATATCTTTGAGTTTAATCCGAATCCCATTTAGAGACGTTAATCGAAAAAAATTTGTAACATCATCGTATCTAGCTAATATTAAGTTCCTATCGTATTGATAGTGACCAGATTTAAAAACTCCAACAACATTAAACTTTTTCATTCGTGGCAAAGCTCCAACTAGAGATTGAGGCATTTCAGTACTCATTATTGTTATGCTATCTCCGACACTTACATTCAATTCTTTGGCAAAATCGACACCCACTACGATGGAGAATCTTTCATTACTAAGTCTCTCAAAATCGCCCTCTACGGTCTGTTGTTTTATCTCACTTACGTTGCCTTCGGTTTCCGGGATAATACCTCTAACCGAAACTCCCTCCATTTTATTGCCTACGAGCATAACCGCACTTGCCATTGAGAATACTGAGACTCCCTCTACCGAATTGCGATTTTTCAAACTTTCCAAAAAATTTTTTTGCTCTATTTTTTCCACCGATTCAGAAAAAACTTCAATGTGAGATAAAACACTCAGCATTTTATCTCTTACTTCCTTTTGAAAACCATTCATGACCGACAAGACTATAATAAGAGTGGCAACTCCTAAAGCTATTCCAATGGTGGACAAAACCGATATAAAACTAAGAAATTTATTTTTTTTACTTGCCCGTATAAACCGCAAGCCTATAATTATCTCATACATATAAAACCTGAAAAAATAATGAAAAAAAAATCAATACTTATCTATATAACTAATAAAGTCGATTTAAAAGCTCGAAAATTTTCTAAATTTTACCGTTTGTTTTTGCGCCTTATTTTATATTCTTTTAAATTTTATTTAAGTTCCAAAAAAATGCGGCGGCAACTAATAAATGTTCCGGAAACAGCGAATGAGAGCATTTGGTGCCTTGAAAGAATTTTACGCAGTGATCATCACTTCCGTAGTCAAGGTAACATACCGTGGGCGATTTTTGTAACTTTAGCTCTAAAATATGATATCAAGCATTCCGAGTCCTGGGGAATTTTCTGGCCATGTAAGATTGGTGTAAATGTAAACGGTAGTACGTTATTAACAAAATCAGCGAAGAATCTAACTGCAGAGCAACGTTCAATTTTATCAAAAATTGTAAACTATCATAACGCAGAGCTAATTTTTATCGACGAATTTGATTTTTTTTTAATAAGATTTCATCAACAAAACCTAGAATTTTCCACATTCCTACCAGAAGTTAATCATATTTACCTTAGACCGAAATTAGCCAACGGTAAAAATGGGCAACGTTGGCTGGAGGTACTTACAGAAATTGAAATGGAGTGGTTTAAAGCCGGACATGCCGAATTAATAAATAGTGTTTGGGCCTGGTCAATCAATTCGATAAATCACGAACTGTGCTTGAACAATCACACTTCCAGTAAGTCAAATATTAAACAGTTAGGTTCTGTTGAGGATCTTGCCCTTCACGGGTTAGCATTATTTTCCGAAAAACTCCTTAATACTGTCTATACCGCCCTAGCAATTCACGAAGAAACAGAATTGAGTGAGCCTCAAACTTTGGAGACAATAAGAAGTGTCAGAGTCCTCTTTTATAAAAAATTTAATGAAATTCATAAATATGCAAATTCAGAGATTTATATCTTTCGAAAAAGTTACGTCCTACATTATTTTAAAACTAATAATGATTTAAAGAATAATAAAAAAGAGACAGTTATAAATGATACTCAAATTAAATCAAATTCGTCTATTTTCTTTCCTTTTGAGTGATTCGTAACTGACTACAGTATTACAAAAAAACAAGAACCTCCGAAAAGGTTGATCGTTTCATCAAATGCTAAAAGTACAGGTTAAGTAACTTGATGGTCATCCTTCATGATATAAAGTTATCAAAATGGAAGATTCAGAAAAAAACGAAGGTTTATTAGCAAATACGGTTGACTTTTATTATACTTAAGTATAATTTATATGATACTAAAGTATATTTAAAATAATCGGAGATTTGTCGATTCATATTAGACTGGACAGTTGTAATCCTGATCTTTAAGTTGTAGGAGCTTAGATTCAATGTGGTATTCGTCAAAAAGTCGAAACGAAACAACCGATAAACCGTCGAAATGTAATAGTGTAGGCCTGTATCCATCTGAGCTAAAGGGGGGATCTATCCCAATGGTTGGGAGAAATAGTAATCCAAACGCAAAAAAGTTTCTTGTTAGAAACAAATCCATTGCATATTGTCTATTATTCGCTTTGCTGTTGGTTACTGCTGGGGTTACCGCACGACAGATTTTGATCAAAAATGATACAAATAAATACGAAGTTTTCAGAATGGAGAAAATGATTGGAGCGACTAAGGCAAATACCTTAAAAACAATTGCGCAGGATATGTCGACAGATGAAAATTTAGCCAAATATTCTATTAGTTTAGTTTTACTCCATGTCGATGAATGGAGAACCTATTGGTCGTCAAAAAATATTAGAGGGTTCATGAGCTTCTATCATGATAAATTCCCGGATAAGAAAAACTTTGAAGACAACAAACGAAGAATTTTCAGCAAAGAGCAATTTATAAAAATAGAGATAAGTGATGTTGAATCGGAGGCAAAATCTGACAATATTGTTGTGCGATTTACGCAGCAGTATAGTTCTAAGAGTTTTTCAGATACTGCGAGAAAAGAGTTAATTTGGAAAAATACGAAAGACGGCTGGAAGATTATTACCGAAACGATTATTAAATAAGATCTACTTCCTTTTTAAGGCTGGAAAAAGTATAACCTCTCGGATTGAATGACTATTAGTGAGGAACATTGTTAGCCGATCAATACCGATACCGCAACCGGCAGCAGGCGGCATTGCGAATTCCAACGCCCTAATATATTCCTCATCAAAGTACATAGCTTCATCATCTCCCGCATCTTTTTTCATGGCTTGAGCGCGCATTCTTCTTGCTTGCTCTTGAGGGTCATTGAGCTCAGAAAATCCATTAGCGATTTCCTTCCCCCCTATGTACAACTCAAAACGTTCAGAAACTGATGGATTTTTTTCTGAGGAACGTGCCAGCGGAGAAATCTCTGTAGGATGGTCCATAATAAAGGTCGGTTGAACAATCTTTTCCTCGACCAGGCTCTCAAACAGGTGAACCATCAGCATCTCACTACTTGAGGAATCTAGATCTATAGTCTCTGTTAATTCATATCTTTTAAGGATGTCAGTCATCTCTTTTTTTGATCTGAGATTAGCATCTTTTAAATTAGGAAAATATTTATAAATCGCATTTTCAAAGCTCAGTCGTTCAAACGGCTTACTAATATCAACCCTATGATCATCCCAAACCAACTCTTTTTCCCCTACGATATTTTTACAAACATCCTTTAAAAGACTCTCCGTGAAATTCATACACCAATTATAGTCCTGGTAAGCTGCATAAAATTCCAACATTGTGAACTCAGGATTATGACGAACACTTATACCTTCATTTCTAAAACTTCTATTCAATTCATATACTTTTTCAAACCCTCCAATAATTAATCTCTTCAAATATAACTCTGGTGCTACTCTCAGATACATTTTTTGGTCCAAAGAATTATGTTTTGTAATAAATGGTTTAGCTGTGGCTCCTCCAGGGATAGGATGAAGCATTGGAGTTTCAACTTCGAGAAATCCATCACTGTTCATATATTCCCTGATTTTATTTATAATGGAGGACCGTTTCAAGAAAATATTTTTTACCTCGGTATTTACTGCAAGGTCTATATGTCTATTCCTGTATCTAAGGTCTGGATCTTGTAGTCCGTGGAACTTCTCAGGGAATGGTTGCAGCGCTTTGGCGAGTATTTTTACTTCGTCACAATTTACAGTTAGCTCTCCACGCATCGTCTTAAAAATAGTGCCTGAGCAAAATACCACATCTCCCAAATCGATTAGCTTTTGATAAGCATATTTTTCTTCGCCCAATACTTCTTTGTTCAGGTATAACTGAATTTTTTCCGTAGAATCTTTTAAAACGCAAAAAGTTGTTTTACCTTGATTCCTTCTTAAAATAATCCGTCCAGCTAACGAAATACGTACCTTTTGCGTTTCCAGCTCATTTCGTTCTAAGGAACTATATTTATCAATTATTCTTTTTGCTCTTCCAGTGGGTTTATGTTGATTCGGATATGAAATACCATAGGCTTCTTGTATTTCCTTTAACTTCTCTTTGCGTTCCGTTACAATTTTATTCTCTTCCTGAGAGCGAAATTCGTTATGAACACCATCCTCATTTTTGTTTTTCATTCAGAGTCCTCTTTTTAAACTTTCTTCGACAAAAAGATCCAGATCTCCATCTAGGACTTTTTGCGTGTTACCCGTCTCGACATTAGTTCTTAAATCCTTGATTCTAGACTGGTCTAATACATAACTACGAATCTGATGCCCCCAACCAACGTCGGTTTTACTACTCTCCTGGGCCTCCTTCTCTGCCTCACGTTTTCTAATCTCTTCCTCATATAATCTCGATCTTAGCATCTTCCAAGCCTCCTCCCGGTTCCGATGTTGCGATCTGTCATTCTGACACTGAACCACAATTCCACTCGGCACATGTGTCAGCCGAACAGCGGAATCAGTTTTGTTTACATGTTGACCACCCGCTCCTGAAGCTCGATATGTATCAATACGGACATCAGATGGATCAATCTCAACTTCAATAGATTTATCCAATTCAGGATATATATATAATGAAGCAAATGAAGTGTGTCTTCCTCCAGCCGAATCAAAAGGAGATTTTCGTACTAATCGATGGACTCCACTTTCAGTTCTGAAATAACCATATGCATAGTCTCCCCTAATCCTTAAGGTACATGATTTGATTCCAACTACATCACCAGGGGACTCTTCTAGTAGTTCAACAGCAAAACCTTTCCGTTCAGCATACCTCATGTATTGCCTCCGGAGCATCATAGCCCAGTCGCACGCTTCCGTGCCACCAGCACCCGCCTGAAAGTCCACAAAACAATTTAAGGGATCGAATTCATTGCAAAACATTTTTCTGAATTCAATTTTAGATATTTTTTTCTCTATTTGCTCAACCTCAACGACGATTTCCTCAATTACAAAATCGTCGTTTTCGGTTGTCGCTAATTCAAGAAGGTCATGGGTATTTTCTAACTCCATTTGAACGGAGTCTAATGCAAATACAATCTTTTCAAGACTCTTCCTTTCGTGATTTAATTCTTTGACTTTATCCTGTTTTGACCATATCTCCGGGTCTTCAAATTCAATCTCAATTGTCTTTAAACGCGCTTTTTTTTCATCAAAGTCAAAGATACCTCCGTAAACCTGAGCTCCTAGACATTAGATCGCTTAGAATTCCTTTGAGATTTTTCGTCTTGTCTGTATCCATTAGTCTTTTAGCCTTTCATGTAAACTTAATTTGAAACCATTGTTAGTCTCAAGCCAATAGTCTCTGTACAAAGACGATTGTTTTTTAATCACTGCAACGCTAGGTCTTGACGGATCCACCCGCATATAGGCTATAAGTTCCTTATCCTCTTTTGCATTAAGCCCACCTTTTGCAGTGACATATATGTTTGAAAACAATTTTCTTACCATCTCGTCTTGCTTTGACCATTCCTCCATCGTGAGCCACCAAATTTCTGGAGCAATTAATATCTGGGTCTTACCCATAACAACGAATTCTTTAAGCTTTCCCAGGTCAGAATTTGCCAAAGCAAGGCATCCGTCTGACGACCTTGGCAAACGTACATGGACATTTGATGGTACCCCATGAATCCAAATTCCGTAGCCAGTTCGTCCAACTGACTTGTCATCAGCATTTGGATAATCCAAGGTAAGAGCAGTATCACCCAAAAAACCGTCAGACCTTGGTCTGTCAAGCTTTTTTCTAATCTGGTAAACACCGATTGGTGTTTTTTTGTCCCCTTCCTTTTGTTTTCTGTCTCCAAATAAACCAATAGATGAGTAAAAGCTTTTTACTAGCCGAGGAAATCCACTATCATTTTGGAAAACAAAAAGCCTTGAGGTCCCAGTCTCCATGAGCAAAAAATATTCTGAAAAATTCTCCCTGGTGCTTAATCCTAAAATATTTCCTGGTACTCTTGACTCGGGAACAGCGGAGGTTCTTACTTTCGCCTCTTGTAGAAACTTTTTATCTTTTTCCTCAACTTCAAAGCCAACGCCCGCCTGAATGAAAAGGGACTGAGCCTTTAACCAGAAAGCCAGCTTAGACTTAGGTTCAATGACAGAAACACTATTAGCCAAAGACTCCGCTTCATTAACGTATTTTAAATTGCCAACGAGTAAGGACTGGGACGCTCTGTTTAGGGCAGAATCTACCTCGACAGCCGTCCCCGTGAAATGCCATGAAGAAAATCCAACAATTAACAAATTAACTATATAATTGCGTAATCTCATTTTTACTTTCTTATGATAATAACCGTATAATACCAAATGATTGATAAAACGTCCCTACGAAATCGCCTTCTCTCCGAACGTATGCAATTGTCAACTGCGGAGAGAGACGCTGCCCAAAAAAAAATATCTTCAGATTTAAAAAAAATTTTAGCGACGCAGGCGGGTCCTTTAGGTTTTTATTGGCCAGTTCGGGGAGAGTTTGATCCACGCGAAGTTGTTATAAATTGGTTGTCGATTCGGACCACCAACACAGCATGTCTACCTGTCATAGTTAAAAAAAATCAACCATTGGTTTTTAAAGAGTGGAACCCTAATCAAACTATGACAACGGGAACCTTCAATATTGCCACCCCTGGACCGGAAAGCCGAGTATTAACCCCGAAAGTATTACTCGTTCCAACGTTAGGATTCAATCAAAAAAATTATAGGCTAGGTTACGGTGGCGGTTATTACGACAGAACTTTAACGGACCTCGTCGCTCTTACAATCGGATTATGTTTTCAACATGGAAAGTGTTCCGATATCAGAGAGGAGGCGCACGACATACCTCTAGATATAATAATTGTTGCCTAATTTCTATCCTTCAAAAACTATCTTCCAATTTTTTTCTTCTTTTTTCATACGCATTTTTTTTCTGGTAAACAACCTAGTTGAACCAGACTGATATCTCTGGTCAAAGGACACCTCGGCTAAATTATCCGACGCGACATTGACTTCAATCTTCGTAATTGTGAGTTTAATTTTACCTTTTCTTTTTACTCTGGGTTTCCTGTAATTCCTCCATTCGTCAAAAGAATTGGCTGTCTTGTTCTTAAAGTCAACACTGTAAAAATCAATATAAGTTTCAAATTCTTTTTTCGACCATGCCTCCGCCCATTCAAAAACTAATTTTCTAATTGAATCTGAACTATCTTCCAAAATTGCAAGAGGTATATCCGTTCCTAATTTATTTAGAATACTGCTGGCCTCTCCAGTTGTGGCATCATCAACCCGGGTAATCTCAAGTCTACGTGTCAAGTCCACATTTTCTGATTTTAAAACGAGCGATCCATTCAGAGGCTTTTTATCTAACGCTTTTCTATATTCAACAGATGCCTGTCTCGCAAGGATTTCTCGCAAATTTATAAATGCTTGACCGACCCTTGGATGTTTTTCAATGGCAATTTCAAGTACCTGCCGCGCTTCTGTCAACCTACCTAATCCCGCTAGGATTACGGCCACATCGTTTGCAACCTCAAGATTAGAAGGATATTTCTCGACTAACACTGTATACGATTCTAGCGCCTTTCGAAGGTTTCCCTGATTTATAGCAAGCGAAACTTCTTTTTTAATCTCCTCCAACTCCTCGTACAACGGCTCCTCTGAAAATACCATTTTGCCGAACAACGATAACGATACCAACATGCAAATGTAAAAATAATTCTTCATATTTTATTCTCTAGCGTGATTGAGTGTATATTTCGGAATTTCAATTTCTAGATCTTCATTTCCAACAGTAACCTGACATGATAATCTAGACTCGGCCTCTAAACCCCATGCCCTATCCAATAAATCTTCCTCATCTTCCTCAGGCGCCTCTATGCTGTTATATCCCGACCGCAGAATTACATGACAAGTGGTACACGCCCTGGACATCTCACACGCATGTTCTATATTGATTTCATTTTGCAATAGGACCTCGCAAAGATTATCTCCCTCTTTGACATCTAGAACCACCTCTCGCGGGCAAATTAGTTCATGCTTTCTTACGCGTAATTTTGGCATTATTCCACTACCTACAGTCTTTGAGTTTATGAAAGGTCATCCACACGCTGACCAGTTAAAGCAGAACCGATTGCATTATTCATCCTTTTCTGTGCAAAGGGCTCGGCAAATTTGTCAAGTTCAGAAGCTACTTCTTGAATTTCTTGTCTAGTTTTTTTCTTCATCTTTTAAGATTTTTTTTGCTTTGTCCATGACTCTAACGATTCCCTGAATCTCCGCCGATTCTAATAATCCCGAATCGGCAGAAAATGCTACAGTCAGCGCTTCAAGATTCCGGGACAGCTCAACTTTTTTTTCTTCGCAAATTCTTGCCTCTACATCGTCTTCAGAGTGATCGAGGCCTTCTTTAATTATTCGCTCAACGTCCTCCTCAGTTAAACCAAAACTTGGATTAATCTCGATTGAATATAGTTGTCCATTTGAAGTTTCTTTCGCCTCCACCGCTAGAAGTCCATCCGCATCGAGTTTAAAAGACACCGCTATCCTAGGTTTCCCAGCAACCATCGGAGGAATGTCTGAAATTTCAAATTTTGCGAGACTCCTACAATCCCTAACAAGCTCTCGTTCCCCCTGAGCAACATGAATCGACATCCCTTTTTGCCCATCTCTAAAAGTCGTAAATTCTTTAGTCTTCTCCACCGGAATAGGTGTATTGCGTGGAATGATCTTTTCGACAAGCCCCCCCATAGTTTCAATACCCAAACTAAGTGGAGTCACATCAAGTAGCAACCAATTTTCTCCACGATTCCGATTTCCAATCAAGGAATCCGCTTGTAAGCTGGCTCCGATGCAAACAACGTGATCAGGATTCAGATCAACCATAGGATCCTTCCCATAGTGACTCGCGATGAACTTTCTCACCACATTCAGTCGCGTTGAACCCCCAACCAATACGATTTCCTTTAACTCCGAGTGTTCCAATCCCGCGTCTAACAGAGCATTGTCACAGATTCTTAGAGTTTTTTGCACAATGTTGTCCAACAGGCCCATCAATTCGACGTCGCTCAATCTAACTTCATGGGTTTCACCTTCAAGTTCAAGCGTAGCGGATACATAATTTTCACCTGTTCGCAAAGAACTCAGCTTTTCCTTAAGTTGTCGACTAACGTTTAGCAGCTCTTGCCTCGAATAGAGGCTCAAATCTTTGAGACTGTAGGGAAGCTCTTTCATTAAATGTACTGCTATCAGTTCGTCAAAATCGTCACCTCCTAAATTTGTGTCCCCGCCAGTCGCAACAACTGAGAATATTCCTTTCTCCAGTTGCAAGACTGAAACATCAAAAGTTCCCCCGCCAAGGTCATAGATCATAAACAAACCTTGCTCCTTTTTTTCAAGACCATATGCCAGCGCCGCAGCAGTCGGTTCGTTAATTAAGCGTAGAACATTTAAACCAGCCATTAAGGCTGAATCTTTAGTGGCTTGTCTCTGCGTATCATCAAAATAAGCTGGTACGGTAATGACAGCTCCTTCAATCGGCTTGCCCAAACTACTCTCAGCCAGTACTTTCATGTATTTTAGTATTTCTCCCGAAATCTCGACTGGCGTCTTCGGTCCTATTGGTGTTTTAACACAGAGAATTTTTTTTCCAGAAAGCTCTTTGGTTTCGACCTCGTCAAGTTTACCGCTGTTTCTTAGGTCGTCTAATGACTTGCCGATCAACCTTTTTACCGATTTCACAGACAGTGTACCTTTCTTGTAAGGACTTCCGCTAACGTCTCCGACTGTAGGGTGCCGGCCATTAACGTACGTAACGATGGATTTGACAAGAGCTTGACCGTTTCTATTCAAACAAATTTTTACTTTACCGTCCTCGCCCACATATCCCGCTAGTGAGTTGGTTGTTCCCAAATCAATTCCAATAACCGTTCTTCTTTTATTGCTTTCCGCACCTGCGTGACTATCTGGCTCAGAAATTTGAAGTAATGACATTAGACCTCTGACCTTTTTACCTCGTCTAACTCGTCGCATGCTTTTACCATAAAAGCTAGGTTAGCAAGTTGCTCTTTCAAGAGATATGACGAGTCATCATCTTTTTGATCTAATTCTTTAAAACTTTTGTCGATCTCTAGATTTATTCGATCCATGTTTTTTTTTAATTCATCATCAATTTTCTTAATAAGGATGGCTTTATCGTTTGATCGAATATTTTTAATTTCATCCAATTCTTCTCGGATTCCAAACTGCTGTTCCAAAAACCCAATGCTTTTGAACTCAAAATTTTCCATATCAAATTCCAATCCTTGCAAGCTACACAAATGTTCCCCGCGTTTGATGGGATCCTTGAGGACACTGTAGGCTTTGTTGACTAAGGTTGAGAATTCCGAGGCAACTTTTTTTTCAATATCAGTCGCTTTTGCAAACAAATCCGGGTGAGTTTTTTGCAACAGCATTTTCTGTCTTGATTTTAGCTCTTTCAAATCAAGCAGAAATTCTTTTTTAAATGAAAACAGCTTGAAGTAGTCAACCGGACATTCCTGCTTTGAATTCATACCTGGAAGGATTCGCCACAACCACATTCCCCTGTGACGTTCGGGTTAACGAATTTAAAACCTTCATTTAACCCTTCTTTAACGAAGTCTAACGTTGTCCCTTTCAGGTAAACTAAGCTTTTAGCATCGACAAAAACTCTCACACCATAATTGTCGTAAGCATGATCGGAGCCCTCGGCTTCGTCTACAAACTCAATTTTGTAAGCAAGCCCTGAACAGCCTGCCGTTTTAACGCCTAGCCGAATTCCGACCCCCTTACCACGCTTTTCTAGAGACCCTTTAACGTGAGTCGCAGCCCGTTCTGTTAAGGTGATAGACATATGAAACCCTAATTTTCAGTTGCTGTATCGCTTTTCTTCTTGTAATCTTCGACCGCTGCCTTGATGGCATCCTCAGCTAGGATGGAACAGTGGATTTTAACTGGAGGTAGAGATAATTCGCTTGCAATCTCTGTATTTCTTATTTTCGAAGCATCCTCAACGCTTTTACCTTTTACCCATTCAGTCACTAAAGATGAGGACGCAATGGCTGAGCCGCAACCGTAAGTCTTAAATTTTGCCTCTTCAATTATCCCCTTTTCATTGACCTTTATTTGCAGCTTCATTACGTCTCCACACGCTGGCGCGCCGACCATTCCGGTTCCCACCATCGGATCCTTTTTATCGAGGGAGCCGACGTTTCGGGGATTTTCATAATGATCTATAACCTTCTCGCTGTAAGCCATATAACTCTCCTAAATCAAGTTTGTGTAACTAATGAGCTGCCCACTGTATCGAATTTAAATCGATACCGTCCTGGTGCATTTCCCAAAGGGGTGACATTTCCCGAAGTTTAGCAACCTGTTCCTGCATTATGTTAACCGCGAAGTCGACATCTTGGCTAGTTGTGAATCTCCCAACCGAAAACCTTATCGAGGAATGAGCTAACTCATCGCTTCTTCCCAGCGCCCTCAAAACGTAGGAGGGCTCTAGGCTTGCGCTAGTGCAGGCTGACCCCGAGGATACTGCTAAGTCCTTGACAGCCATCAGCAAGCTTTCCCCTTCTACAAAATTGAAACTTACGTTCAAATTGTGAGGGACTCTCTGGTTAAGATCGCCATTTAAATAGACTGCTTCCATCTTACTCAGGCCACTCCATAATTCATCCCGTAAGCACTTAATACGCTTATTTTCCTCTTCCATCAAACTTTCTGCAATACTAAAAGCCTTTCCCATTCCAACTATTTGATGGGTAGGCAGTGTTCCCGAACGCATACCGCGTTCATGTCCGCCGCCGTGAATCTGAGCTTCAATTCTAACCCGGGGCTTTCGTCGGACATAAAGTGCTCCAATACCTTTTGGTCCATATGTTTTGTGCGCAGAAAACGACATCATATTAACCCCCAACTCCTGCAGGCTAAAGTCTACCTTTCCCGTTGCCTGGGCACTATCAACATGAAACAGAGTTCCATTTTTTTGGCATATTTCGCTGATCGTTTTAATGTCTTGAATTACCCCAATCTCGTTATTGACGAACATAACGGATGCAAGTATCGTATCCTTTCTTATCGAGTCCGCAAACAAATCTAAATCAATTAATCCAGAATCCTTTACATCCAAATAAGTCACCTCAAACCCCTCCCTCTCCAACTCCCTGCAGGCGTCAAGGGTTGCTTTGTGCTCCGTCTTAATCGTTATAATATGCTTACCTTTAGTAGCGTAGAACCTAGCAGCGCCCTTAAGCGCAAGGTTTATAGACTCTGTGGCCCCGGAAGTCCAAACTAATTCCCTAGAATCGCATCCGACCAATGATGCAACCTGCGCACGTGCCTTTTCAACTGCCTCCTCAGCTTTCCAACCGTACGAATGGCTCCTTGACGCCGGATTGCCGAAATCGCCTCTTAAGAAGGGAAGCATACACTCCAGCACTACTGGGTCTACAGGAGTGGTGGAGGAATAATCAAAATAGATTGGCGTATTTATCATATATAAATTTAATCCTTAAACACAACTTCCATGGTTTTAAAATCGGCAGTTGACCCAGCTCCAACTTGCTTCTCTCTTTGCTCTGTTACAAGGTCGTGTAAGTTAACTGAATCTAAAAAATCCACCATATGCCTGCTGAGTGCGGCCCAAAGTTCATGTGTCATACACACATTATCGTCCTTGCAATTTTGTTTTCCACCACATTGTGTCGCGTCCAACGGCTCATCAACCGCGTATATAATGTCAGCGACAGTTATGTCGGCGGATTTCCTCCCAAGCCTGTAACCCCCTCCAGGGCCCCTACAGGAACTTACCAACTCATGCTTGCGCAATCTTCCGAACAATTGCTCCAAATAAGAAAGAGAAATACTCTGCCGTTCACTGATTCTGGACAAAGCGACTGGACCCTTATCTTGCCTAAGGGCTAAATCAATCATTGCTGTAACTGCAAATCTACCTTTTGTAGTTAGCCTCATTTAACAACTCCCCTGAATACCCGACTATTATACTCTGTTTTAGGAGCGACTTGAAGCGGTAGTAGTTTCCAAAACCTATTTTATTTAGGGTTTATACAACACCTCACACAGGCATCTGACGGTTAGGCAACCTTAGAAACTTTGTCTAGTATTACCTCAACAAGACCATTACAAGCGTCTTCAATCCCGGACAAAATAACATCGTAACCTCGAAATCCATGATCATCGGGATCAGCCAGCGTTGCATTAACTGATTTCTGAGCAAACCTCATGAGTAAATGTAATTTGTGACCATGTTTTTTTGGACAAACCCGTTGAAGCATCGCCAGATTATCCCAATCCATTGCCAGGATGTAGTCATAGTTCTCAAAGTCGTCAGATACAATCCCTCTACTCCGGTGGGTATCTAAAAAGTAACCTTTTGATAACGCAATCCTTTTTAATCTTGCGTCTATACCCCGTCCGTATTCATTGAGACACAAACCGGCGGATGCAACACACACGCCTTCTAAAATCTGTTGCTCCTGTAATTTACTCTTCAGCACCGCCTCAGCTAGGGGCGACCTTCCCGTGTTACTCATACAAACAAATAAAATTTTCAAATCAATATTCTTACCCATGATGCTCTCTAAATACAATTTGTAATTAATTTATAGTTCCAGCAAAACTGCCTTCGCTTCCTCAAGTTTATCTCGACTCAACGCTGCTTTTTCAAACTCCAACTCCCGGGCATTTTTTAGCATTTCCTTTTCAAGCCTTCTTATTTCTTTTGCAAGATCTTTTTTAGAAAGTTTTAGATACTGAGTGTCCACTGTTTTTGATGCTCCAGTTGACCCCTCGGCGACCGGCAAACCGTCAATCAGCTCTTTGACCAATTTTTTCACCCCGCGTGGAATGATGTTGTTTTCCACATTGTGCGTTAATTGCTTCTCTCTCCTCCTTTCAGTTTCAGAGACAGAATTTTTGATGGAGTCAGTAATTTTATCCGCATAAAGGATGGCCTTACCATCTATATTTCTTGCGGCTCTGCCAATCGTCTGAATAAGACTCCTGTAAGATCTCAAAAACCCTTCTTTATCCGCATCCAGGATCGCAACTAAAGACACCTCAGGAATATCTAAACCTTCTCTCAAGAGATTTATGCCGATCAAAACATCAAAAACACCTAAACGAAGATCTCTTATAATCTCAACACGCTCCACTGTATCTATGTCTGAATGCAAATACCTCACTCGATTACCCTGTTCCAATAAATAGTCTGTCAAATCCTCTGCCATTCTTTTTGTTAAAGTCGTAACCAATACACGACCTCCATTTTTAACGGTGTCTTTAATTTCTGAGAGCAAATCATCCACTTGATTTTTCGCCGGCTTTATTTCAACTTTCGGATCTAAGAGACCTGTTGGTCTAACTACCTGTTCAATTATCTCTTTTTGAGACTTTTCAAGCTCATAATTAGACGGAGTAGCGGACACAAAAACGACTTGCTTAAGCTTTGGTTCGAACTCAT
This sequence comes from uncultured beta proteobacterium, assembly GCA_902625535.1. GTDB lineage: Bacteria > Pseudomonadota > Gammaproteobacteria > Burkholderiales > Burkholderiaceae_A > UBA7377. Next base: position 26,994 of record CACOBT010000009.1, read on the forward strand.
CAAATCGAAGCGGTCTGTTATCGAGCGCCGATGGAAGCCTAAAACCATAATTTACCAATGTTTCTTTCCTGGAACGGTCCCCTTTGTACATTCCACCAACCTGTCCCACTGTTACATGACTTTCATCAATAAATACTAGACTGTCATCTGGCAGATAATCCATCAACGTTGGAGGAGCTTCTCCGGGCCTTGAATTTGAAATGTGTCTACTGTAATTCTCGATTCCCTTACAAAATCCCAGCTCCTCCAGCATTTCAAGATCAAATCTTGTTCGTTGTTCAATACGTTGAGCCTCTATGTGTCTCCCCTCCGAAAGAAAGAAAGAAATTCTTTCATTTAATTCGACTTTTATGCTCTCTATGGCATTTTGGATAGTTTCCCGAGGCGTAACATAATGAGAAGAAGGATAGATTACGATCCGTCTAATTTTTCCTCTTTCTTGACCAGTCAGGGGATCAAATAAGATAATCTCTTCGACATCCCCATCAAACAACTCAATCCTGACTGCTGTTTCTGAATTTTCAGCCGGAAAAATATCTATAGTATCACCGCGCACTCTAAACCTGCCCCTACTAAACTCTAAATCATTTCGAACGTATTGCATACAAACTAATCGGGAAATTATGTCAGCCCTTGTCGTTTTATCATTTGTCCGCAACGCTAGGATCATTGAGTTGTAATTTTCAGGATCGCCAATCCCATAAATGCAAGACACAGATGCGACAATTATCGTGTCTTTTCTTGTTAACAACGATTTTGTAGCTGACAGCCTCATTTGCTCTATATGCTCGTTGATGGCTGAGTCTTTTTCTATGAAAAGATCACGCTGAGGCACGTATGCTTCCGGTTGATAGTAGTCATAGTAAGAGACGAAATATTCAACAGCATTAGCAGGAAAAAAATCGCGCATCTCTGAATATAATTGAGCCGCTAAAGTTTTATTCGGTGCCAGTATCAATGCTGGTTTTCCTAAAGCCGCTATCACATTCGCCATGGTAAATGTCTTTCCAGACCCTGTAACTCCTAATAGCGTCTGGTATGTAACCCCTGCCTCTAAATTATCTATTATGCCAGCGATGGCGCCCGGTTGGTCCCCACGAGGCTCAAACGAGGAAACTAAGTTAAAAGGAGTCTCGTTACTTCCGGAAGTATCTTTTTTATTCGACAACATTGAAGAAAGAAAAATGTAAAAACGCTTAGAAAGCCATTGGTGTGCGAAAAATTATGTATAATAACGGCTCGCAACGCGGTTAAAAGATATTTATTGTACGCAACAATATATGCAGTTTCAAGGTTCTGAGGTCTCAAAACCGACTCTCAGCATAAATTTTGAGAATACATGAGCTTATACACGGAAATTAATACGCTTACTCGGGACCCAATCATTGGGCTCACTGAGCTATTCCAAAAAGACTCCAGGGCAACGAAATTTAACCTCGGCGTCGGTGTTTATCTTGACAAAGATGGAAAAGTGCCGGTGTTGGAGAGCGTCAAGGCAGCTCGACATCTTATTGATGAACATAAGGACCCCAGCGTTTACTTACCCATTCGCGGATTGGACGTTTTTTGCGAGCACACAAAAAAACTGATATTTGGGGCCAAACACAATAACAAACAAATCATAACAACTCAGGCACTCGGCGGGACGGGTGCTCTCAGAATAGGCGCCGAGCTTTTGCAAAGAACACGGAAAATACCTTTCGTTGTCATAAGCAACCCAAGTTGGGAAAATCACCGTAATATCTTCGAATCCGCGGGACTCAAGGTCGATTCATACCCGTACTATGACCCAAAGACAAATAGCTTTTTATTAAATTCATTTTTAACTTTTTTAAAAAAACTACCGAAGCACACCGTCGTTGTTTTGCATGCGAATTGCCATAATCCTACCGGTATCGATCCTTCGCAGGAGGAGTGGACAGAAATTCTCGACACAATACAACGGTCCGACCTAGTGCCATTTTTCGATTTAGCTTACCAAGGCTTTAAACACAGTTTGGGTCAAGATAGTTCAGTTATAAAATCCTTTTTAGAATTTGATAAACCATTTCTTGTGGCAAATTCCTTTTCAAAGAATTTCTCACTTTATGGCGAGCGTGTCGGCGCGTTGAGTGTTTTCACCTCCTCCTCTGACGAATCAGCTAGAATCCAGAGTCATTTAAAAAATGTAATTAGGGGCCTCTATTCAACACCCCCAACCTACGGCCAAAAGATCGTCGGAGAGATATTATCAAACGACAATCTTCATACGATTTGGAAATCAGAAATTGAATCAATGAGAACTAGAATTATTGAAGTGAGACGACTTTTGGTAAAGACTTTTGAAGAGCAAGGTTTGGACAAATTTTCTTTCATTAGAAATCAACATGGTATGTTTAGTTTTTCTGGTTTAAGAAAAAATCATGCTTTTTTGCTACGCGAGAAGTTTGGAGTGTACATCTTAGACTCGGGAAGAATTTGTATTGCTGCGTTGAACGATAAAAATCTGGATTATGTGGCCAACGCTATATCCGAGGTTGTGCAAACAGAGGATATTAAGACAAATAGCGCATAAATGGTTGATGTGTTCCTTGCATTACTATTGGGATTTGGGTTCTTATTATTACTCTTATTTCCGGTCATTGTGATAATCATTTTTATTTCATTTATCCTCCTGCTTTTTATTTTTTTCTTTGGCTTGTACGTTTTCAATTTTAATTCAATCCTTCCCGAGGGCTTCATTTTGAGCCTAGTAATCGCGTCTGTTCTTTTACTATTGCTTGTAGCATTGTTTTTCCACGTTTTAACTGTTGTTTCAGGAGTAGTAATAATGAAGAGCCTTAAAAACTACGAAAACAATGCCTTTCTTTTGACAAAAAACGCCACTGGAACATTTAGAGAAACTGTCAGCGCATATAAAAAAGTCTCTTTATTTTTTTTTCTCGCCTACGGAAGAAAAATGTTTTCTTTACTGCTAGGCCAATGGCCGCTTTTTTTTTCCGTGATTTGTTTGCTAATCACAAATAGCTTCCTAAATACAATGAAAGTGATTGACGTAAGAGGGATTTCGACCGTTGCAAAAATTGACAATAAGATAACCCGAACTTCAGCGCCTCATAATTTTTTCGTGAGCAGTGAGCCCTTCAGAAAAGGCAGGCCTACTAAAAACACGCTCAGCATATTTCATTAGTGGTGCAGCCGAGTCAGGCAACGAGATTTTGTAGTGATCCAGCCTCCATAACAGCGGTGCTAGAGCCGCATCAATCATGCTAAACTCATCTCCTAGCATGAACTTAGACTTTGATATTATAGGAGTCAGCTGAGTAAGCTTTTCTTTCATGGCTAACCTTGTTTGAGTTAAGACATCGGCTTCGTGGCTTTCAAGCTGGTCGACGAAGGAAAAAATTTCTCTCTCAAAATTGAAAAGTAGCAACCGTGCTTTCGCTCTTAGAGCCGGATCGGTCGGCATTAATTGTGGGTGAGGGAACCGCTCATCAATAAATTCGTTGATAATGTTGGATTCATAAAGCGTAAGCTCACGATCAACAAGGACTGGCACGTCTCCATACGGATTCATTACGGATATCTCATCAGGTTTCCTGTAAGGGTCAACATCGCGTATCTCGAAATCCATACCTTTCTCGTATAAAACAAACCTGCAACGATGACTAAATAAACAAGTTGATCCCGAATACAAAACCATCATATAGATGCTCCAAACAAAAAAATTAAAACGCTTACTTAAACCTTGACAACATTGTATTTTAACCTAAAAACCTTTGCTAACAGTGGAAAAAGTAAAAATACAGGCCTACGGCTCGTATTTGCATACCTTGCACGGCTAAGATGCTTTTATTATTTTGCCCGTGGCGTCGTCTAACGGTTATTTATAAATTTATCTAAAAGACCGGTCGCCTTAAGCATTATTAGTGTTGTGTTGATCGCTACGATTGTTAAACAAATCTCCTGATACATAAATGGCCTCAAAAAAGTTGAAAATTTCTACAAAACAATACAGTTGTCTAGTCATTCGAAGGCATGGAAAACTGTATAGTCTCTCTCCGGTCTGACCCTGGCCATTTTTGACTAATAGTTTTTCGCTTCGTGTAGAACCTTACGCCATCTGGGCCGTAGATGTGAAGATCGCCAAATAGCGAATCTTTCCACCCACCGAAACTTTGCGAAGCCGCAGGTACCGGCAATGGAACGTTTATGCCGATCATCCCTGCACCAGCTTTTTCCGAAAAAATTCGCGCGCTATTTCCATCTCCAGTGAATATGCAAGCCCCATTTCCGTAATCGTTATCATTGATCACATCAATCGCCTGGGATAGGTTCTTCACCCTAACTACCTGCAACACAGGGCCAAAAATTTCTTCTTTATAGGATTCCATCCAGGGTTCAGTATAGTCAATCAAGGTGGGGCCTAAAAAAGATCCCTCTTCAAGACCACCCGAAACTTTTAGGTCCCTACCGTCAAGAACGATTTTAGCACCGTCGCGCTCCGCACTTGCTATAAGAGCCTCTATCTTTTTTTTGTGTGTCTCTGTCACTAACGGTCCGAAGTCATTATTCGGATTATTAAACAATCCGACCTTCAATTCACTAGTAGCCTTTTTCATTTTTTCCATAAATTTTGTCGCTAAATCATTACCAACGATTACCGCGACTGATATGGCCATACATCTTTGGCCACTAGAGCCAAAAGCAGCTCCTAAGAGCTGGTTTACAACGCTGTCTAGATCACAATCGTGCATTACGACTGCATGATTTTTGGCGCCCCCAAGGGCCTGACACCTCTTTTCATGCTTGACAGCAGCAGCATAAACAGATCTCGCCACTTTTGTCGATCCGACAAAACTAACGGCGCTAATTCTTTTATCCTCCAAAAGCATCTGAGCAGTTTTTTCGTTTCCATTGATAACATTAAGTACACCATCAGGCAACCCAGCCTTGTGAAGTAACTCGGCTATAAACATTGTCGAACTTGGGTCTTTTTCTGAAGGTTTCAAAACAAAACAGTTTCCACATGCTATAGCTAACGGATACATCCAAAGTGGTATCATCGCTGGAAAGTTAAACGGGGTGATACCTGCAACGATACCCACGGGAGAGAATTCACTCCAGCAATCAATAGATGCACCTACGTTTTTATTATGTTCGCCCTTCAATAGTTCAGGAGCCGCGCATGCAAATTCCACATTTTCAATTCCCCGTTGCAACTCCCCTTTGGCATCATGCAATATTTTTCCATGCTCTTCCCCTATTAACCGGCAAATTTTATCAGTGTTTTTTTCCAGCAATTCCTTAAATTTGAACATTACACGTGCTCGCTTAATCGGAGGGGTTTGGCTCCAACTTGGTAACGCGTTAACTGAAGCTGAAATAACTGCTTCAACAGCAGATCTCCCCCCGACCTCAACATGCTTTGAGATTGTTCCATAAGCAGGATTAAAAACATCTAGACAGGAGTTATCATAATTAACAATCGTCCCGTTAACCAAATGTCCTAAAACTTGCTTAGTTTCCGTTGGCTTTTCTAAAGTCTGGGTAATCATATTTTCTTCTATCATTTTCTCATCCTTTTTCCTGTTTTCACTTTAGCTTCGTGCATGTACCAAACGTTGCTGTATCTGCTGATGAACCATTCATGATAAAAGAGTGACTATGCATTGGATATATGGAAAATCTATCTTTATTGCTCGAAATGTGAATGACTTCCTCTATCACCTCAGGTATTCCCAATTGACTTCCATCAAAATCAACGCAGGTCAGTCTTCCATTACTAGCTGCCAAAAGCTGTTGGTTTCTTTCTTTACTGACATCGTCTACGGTCTTACACTTGAAAAATTCCGTAACTTTTTTCTCTACTCCATTGACGTTACCTATTAACTTATCGTACTTAAGTTCCGAATAATCAGAGTTAAAAACAAAAATATAATTACCCGAATCACAAACATCTGCACGCCAGATCTCTCCAGCTTTCAAGATACACATCGTAGCTTCTCCCTTGCAACTATAAACATTTTTCGCGTGTGCGTGTACTGAAAAGAGCACGAGTAACAATGTGTACCGAATGATATTCATACTGTTTCTACCAAAGTTATGAGAGCAATCAACTTGAGATTACATCATAATATATTGTGTTAGGAGAAAATGTAAAAAATAATTCCCACGCATGTCTAAAAATCAAGATAGATATGCACCATCAATTCCCTCGCTGGACAATTGTTAGCCTTTTAAAACATATTTGCATATACGTTAGGATTCTTTCCTTGCTTGTTTTCCTTTCTTTGGTTTAGTCAATTGACCACTTGATAATCCTAATATCAGCAGTCCTGAAATAACTATCAGGATACACCCACCTATCGTAACGGAATCCGGATTTTCATCAAAAATTAAAACTCCGATTAATATAGCAATAGGAAGCCTAGAGTATCGAAACGGAGCAACCACTCCAATGTCTCCACCTCTTGTGGCAAAAACAAGTGCAAGATAAGCCATAGGTCCAAAAAAACTTGAAGCACCGATGAGTAAAAAATCAACTGATGAAAACGTATTGAAAGGTCCGAAAAAGGGTATAGCAAAAATTCCTCCTAAAGCAAGAGAGATGAATCCCCAAAATGCAATAGCGAGTGGTGGAAAATCATTAGCCATAGATCGTGTCAACAAATCCCGTGAGGCGAGAAAAAAGGCTCCGACTACGGCGAATAATGATACCGGATTAAATATTTCCATACCCGGTTGAATTACTAGTAAGGCACCAAACAAACCAACCAAAACTAAAACCCATTGTTTTGGTAAGATTCGCTCCTTGAATAATAGAAAACTACCCAACGTCATTAAAATTGGTGTGAGTTGCAATAAGGCAGACGAGACCGTAAGTGATACATAAACCATCGTAATCACAAATAACACCGATGAAATCAATTCACATAACATACGTAAGAAAAACCTCAGATCAATAAAGCGTCTTTGTAATACTGAGTCTTTTTGTAAAATACTCAAACAATAAAAAATTATCGAACCTGTTAGGCCAACTGAAACTAGAACTTGTGAAATTGGAAGTTTGATAGCTAACTGCTTTATGATTGCATCCTCAATTGCAAACCCCGTCATTGCACAAACCATAAAAGAAATGTTTGTAATGTTCCCACGATTCTGTAGATTATTTTGCAAAAAAGGCTCTTAAAAATTGTTACAGTAACAGTATTGTCATAAATTTACCCCGTGCGACATTCGTTACCGCACTGCAGTTATTTTAACGAATTTGTCATTGATAGTTTTTCATAAAATCACTCATTGTTAGGAGAATTCATCAATTATGGATTAAAACTTAGTGTTGAACTGCTAGTGCGGACCGTATTAAAAACACTCGTTTTGGACATCTACTTGTGATCACGAATAAAGATATGCACCGTAAGCTAACGTCAGGACCAGAAGGGTATATGGTTTTTAGTAAAACATGTTAACCTAAAGTGTAACTGTCCGGCAAACTCAACTTTTAGAGTTTATTGTTCCCTTGCATAGAACTTATTTGGCTGTGTTTAACACATCCGGTATTTACCTTTATGAGTACCGTTATAGTTTGTTTAATCGAATTACAGAACAAATTTTTTCGCTAAATTAAAATTTCGTATACAATTAAAGGAGATTTGTAGAACACCCATGCAACTCATTTTGCTCTAAAAGGATCCCCGATAGCTCAGTTGGTAGAGCGACGGACTGTTAATCCGCAGGTCCCTGGTTCGAGCCCAGGTCGGGGAGCCACTAATGATTTTTTGCCTCGATTTAAGTAGGAGACCATTTTTTAGAACGGCGGGATTAATTTTTATCGATTCTTAACTGATTCTCGCCAATGGCTATTACGCATAGCACTCATATAAACCAGAATTGGCAAATGACATCGTTTGGAGAATGTAGTGTATGATTGGGTGAATGAGACGGAGGGACTTTCTTGAAAAAATTGAATGTAGTATCTCGGTGGAATAAATTACTGGTGAAATATTTTGTATTTGCTAGTCTTCTTTATATTTCATTAGATACCTACTCTGCGGATTGGCAAAAAGTTGAGGAAAGCAAGGGAGAATCCATTTACGTGGATGTTAATAGTATTGAGAAACTGAATGGATTCGTTTATTACTCCGAGTTGATTGACTTTAAGGAAGCAATTTATGGTGCGCTTTCAAGGATAAGTGAATTCAAGGTAGATTGTGAAAAGAAAGAAAAAGCAAATTTGAGTATTACTTCATACACTGGTCAAATGGGAAAATTTATAATAATAAATGAGGCAAAAAATGACGGGACACGTTTCATAAAGTCTCCACAATCTATTACAATGCGATTTGCTTGCGATCGGGTAATGTAAAAAATTAAACATTATATGCGCCAAAAAGGTTGTCTTGTTTTAGATTTATAGCGCAATAGTTCCGACTGGAAAAATTCGCTTCTCGTTTGACAACGCTGATATTAGGTTTGAATTCGTTAACAAACGTTTCGCCAATAAATCTAACTTCAAACACGCTTCCTGCTATCTTATTAATTCGATATTGACGTAAATTTTTATTCTTAAATTCTTTAGTGGGCTTAGAAAATCTCTCCTCAAATTTTAAAAACAAAAAATTTCAATTAATTATGCCCGCTAAAATTCCGAGCAATTATAGTTAGCTATTAATTTCAAAAAAATCGAATTTCAATTTTTCTGAAAGAAACGAAATCAAATTACTCGCTTTTTCATGATTATCATCGTACCTGACAAAGCCATAAACTAGTCCTTGATTAAATCCGATTTCTAAGGAAAACTTGTTTGCCCATTCTTCATGAGATATGAAATATAGGCTTGTTGGCACTCCGAAACATTCTTTTGACTCCTTCACAACCACCACCCCATGCACGGATTTGATATCTTCTATGGTAATTTTTTTTTTTTCAAAATTGCGCAACTTGTAAATTGATGACATGAAATTAGCCCCGAACAATTAGTCTGTTAATAGGCATACGAAACTCGTGGTTTAAAACTTTTTCATTGTTTTTAAAATATTCTTGTAAATCATCTAACAAAGAGGGTTTCATGTTTTCGGGAAGTGCATAAGAAGCATAGAAAAAATTAGCGACATTGCTCGCTAATTTTGCGGGTGTTCCAAAAACGGAAAAAAGTTTTTGTTGAATTGTGATATCCTCTTCCCTGAAATAATGTCCTATTAATTCTTGCAGTGTTTCTTTTTGACGTACCCTGACATCTCCTAATTCGTATTTTCTATAATTCTGATACGCTTTTCCAACCCACGAGTATATGAGCTCACTGACATCTTCATATTCTTGAGAGAAAGACTTGTCTCCGTCTACTATCGCAGCGAAAGTACCACCGGGTCTTAAAACCCGTGAAATCTCCTTTAAAACGGGTCCTACTGGGTCCATTAGGGTAAGCGCCCAATGACACAGAACAACATCAATTTCCTCATCCCTAATAAATTCTAAATTTTGAGCTTTTGCCTGAATGAGGGTGGTAGTATCCGGTAACCGCTTTTCGGCGAGGTTAAGCTCAGCTTTGCTAATATCAACCCCGGTGAGCGAGAGATTTCCTCCAAATTTATCGTGGCAATGCGAGAGTAATGGTCCACTGCCACAAGCTAGGTCGAGAACTTCTATGTGGTCTTCTCTTTCGATTACCTCAGCTAGCCACTGATAAGTATTCTTTCCGCTGGAATCGATACAGTTCGTGCTGTATTTTTCCGTGAAACCAGGATTATCTCTATGAATCTGGAGAAGATGGTCTAAAAGTTTTTCACAGTCTGGTTTCTTGTTCCTCTGTAATTCTTGTAACCAGCTAGTTTCCACAACTTACGACCTTCTTTTATTTACTATTAAAACCAATCAAAAGACTTATTCAACTCAATTAAAGCAACCTTTTGTGGGAATCGCCACCCCCCAGATCCATTGCATGAATCCAAATACTTACCGGTTAAATTGTTCTTTCTCATTTCAGAAAGACTAATTGTATCATCAAAAAGACAGCGTTGGAGATAGGCCTCAACAATAACTAGATCGTCGCTTTTAGCTGTATTAGCATATTCGATAAAGTGAACTTTATATTTAAAATCCAATGAATCAAGGGTATCCAGAATGTCTTCTGCAGAGCAAAAAGCTTGAAACTTGCCGTCACGAAAACCACGGATATAAAGGTTATGAAAATTTATGTAATGAGAGTCATTGCACGCATGTGCAATAAATCCTTTTAACTTAAATGACCCGTAAAACTTTTCTAAACTAATCTTTAATTCATTCTTTGGTATTGCATAAAGGGCATGAATAGCCCATGAAATATGGAATAAATTGCCGATGCAATTGAAATCTTGTAGCGTAACATTAAATTCTTTGCTCAAGTGGAACGGATGACGTAATTTTTTTTTCGTCTCGTTGATAGCGAACTTAGACGGATCAAGTAATGAATAGTTAATAAAAAGCTTTTTATCTTTTTCTAAGAGCACTTGTTGTAAAACTGTCGGAAACATACCAGAGCCACACGCCACATCCAAAATCTCAAGTGCATCCACATTTACCTTTTGTCTGATTTTTAGAAGGACCGTAGCCCAATTGACAGAATTAGCTAATTCAAGATAATCTAGCCCAGCTAATTTATAAAAATTATGCATCTCTTCAAGATAATGCTCACTCCAGTGCTCACAACTTTTCAAAAAGGTTTGTGTCATGTTCAGCATTTCTCCCAGCACACGGGATTACGTTCAGTACAGATTACTTGTCCCGGGCTCGTATCCGGAATGAAATTTTGCCAATCTCCCGAGACCATGGTTGGTTGTTCTACTACTCTAGCTCCATCTTCAAAATATGTATTTGCCAGAACAAGCCTACTTTCGTCAGTAAGATTCGGTGAGGCGCTATGAAAAGATAAATTATGGTGAAAACTAACCTCCCCCAATTCGTAGGGCTTCGACACAATCTCGACTTCTTCCTTTTCTCTAAAAATTTTCTTTACATCACGATCATATGTCGTATCTTTCTTACTAAATCTTAAATGTTCTACAAATTTGTAGGCAGTAATTGGCTTAGCAAAGACAAGAGGACCCATCTCGATTGGTATTGCTTGAGCGGGAATCCATGCTGTTACAACATTACTTGTTGCTATTGGAAAATGGTGGGTATCATAGTGCCACGGAGTTCTACCACAACCCGGTTCCTTGGACAAAATATTATCATGGTATAACCGAACAGCATTCACATTTAATAATTTAGCAGCTATTCCGGCCAACCGCTTGTTAACAACAAATTCCTTTATAACTTTATTTTTTTCCCAAATTAGATCGAGACTAAGAAATTTCTGGTTTCTTTTTTTTAGCTCCCCAAAATGGACAGTCAACTCTCTCTGAATGTGCAACCGAAGCAAAGCAATCAATACCTCAGAGAAAACATTTTTCAATTTTATAAATCCGTTTACCCGGAATTTCTGCACATCCTTCTCAGTCAAGGGATAAGCAGCATGAACCCCCTCCATAGTCCTAGTTTCCGCAGTCTGGTTCGTCAGTACATCAGGCAATTGATAGGGATACCTTTTGTCCAGGCTTTCATCATTACATGCTAAAGCGACATACCAATCCCACCAATCCTGGTTACTGTTTCTCCACGGTTCGGAGACATCAAACTTGTCATCGCTCATTACACTACCAAATCAAATAATTCCACAAACCTTATATAATATAGAAAATCTGAAATAATTAATAGTTATGTCAGTACCGATGTTACCCCAGAAAGAATTTGAAAATACTTGCCACGCCAATAATTTTTTGATCTTTTAGACATGTCTTCCTGTTGCCCTATTATTTTCTTACCAACTAATAATTACCTGTTTTTAATCGTTTGGTTTCGCAAAGTGCTATCTAATTTTTAATCAAAACCCAGAAAGGATCACATAACCACGATTTGATTAATGTTTCTAAAGTATCGTAACATCTTTTTTCCAGGGTTTATCCTCGTTTCTTATATCTCAGTTTTTCTGTCCCTGCAGCCTTATTTTAGATTGTTTTTCCTCTATCGCCCGAAAATATTAACGCAATTCTTTTCGTAAAATTTTTCCCACGTTACTTTTAGGCAAGGTTTTACGTTCTTCAAAATGCTTCGGACATTTGTACGCTGCTAAATTATCACGGCAATATAATTTTAATTCCTCAAGTGGAAAATTTATGCTTTCATCAACCACATAAAAGAGTTTTACGGACTCTCCAGTATCATGATCTGGAATACCGACAATCGCACATTCTACTATTCCGCTAAAACTGGAAACCACATCTTCAATTTCATTAGGATAAACATTAAACCCGCTTACCAAAATCATATCTTTTTTTCGGTCCACAATTTTTACGTAACCGTTTCGGTCCATCACTCCCAAATCTCCAGTCTTAAAAAATCCATCTTTCGTAAACACGTTTTTTGTTTCTTCCTGATTTTTCCAATACTCTCTCATAACTTGAGGACCCGACACCGCAATTTCGCCAATTTTTCCAATTTCTACTTCTTTTAAGTTTTCATCCAAAATTTTTACAATAGTTGAAGGAACAGGAAGGCCCACATTGCCTGTGTAGTTGTCAGAAGTCACCGGGACAACGCTTACGCAGGGAGACGTTTCTGACAGTCCGTAGCCCTCAATTAAACTGCAACCTGTTTTCTTTTTCCATCGTTCCGCCACAGACCTGGTAACAGCCATACCACCCCCGAGCGTGACTTTCAAATTTGAAAAATCTAGATTACTAAAATTCTTTTCATTCATCAAATAGTTAAAAAGTGTATTCACCCCAGGAAAAATATGGAACTCCTCTTGCTCTAATGTTTTTACGAATCCCTTGAAGTCACGCGGGTTGACAATCAACAAATTTCTTAAAGAAACACGGAGCCCCAGGAAAAGGCATGCCGTTAAAGCAAAAATATGATAAAGAGGTAAAGCACACACCATGGTTCCTACATTGAGTTTTTTATTATTGGTGTTACTTACGGAAAGCTCTTTTAAAACCGGTTTAAACCATGCCTCAGCTTGCAAACAATTAGCAACCATGTTTCTGTGAGTTAAAACTGCTGCCTTCGATGTGCCTGTTGTACCCCCAGTGTACTGAAGAAAAGCTACATCAGAAGATGTTAAACGGGGAAGATCCAATCTTCCAGGATTAATTGTTTTGATTAAATCGGAAAATAAAAACCTACTAACTAAACTCCATTCTACCTTCGGGATAAGCTTTTTTACGTTACGCAAATAGAAGTTGATCAATCTTCCTTTCACACCTAATAAATCACCAACGTTGGTTTCAATGACTTTGGAAAGTGCTGTTTCCGATATAACTTCTGCTAACTTATGACAAAAATTCCCAAGAATAAATATTGCCTTAGCTTCTGAGTCACGCAATTGATGCAATAACTCCCGGGAGCTGTATAGCGGATTAACATTCACAACAACCAAACCAGCTCTTAAGATGCCAAGAACTACAATTGGGTTTTGAAGAATATTGGGTAACATGACTGCAACCTTATCTCCTTTCCTTAAACCCTCTTTTATTAAAAATTCTGCCACTTTGTCCGCAATTTCTTTAACCTCAGAAAACGTGAGAGATTGCCCCATACAGGTATAAGCGACCGCATTCGGATAACCATTAAATGCCTCATCCATAAGAGCAATTAAATTAGGGTAAGTATCCGGGTTTATCGTTAAAGGAACCCCAGGAGGGTAACTTTTAACCCAGAGATTTTTGTCAACTTTCTGCATAATCTTCAATATACTTTTAGACCCGATATTAATCTACAAAAAATTGCTTTTCTTGTTAAAAGCTTCTATTATTTAAACAAACGTTTGAATGAATATGAACTTAGAAGAAAAAAAAACATGCGAAAAGCTCATGGACTGTGCGGAGAAAATATTCGCCGAAAAAGGCTATGACAAAGCTTCCATAAGAGAAATTACAAACGCTGCTAACGTTAACCTAGCGTCTGTGCATTATCATTTTGGTTCTAAAGAAAAACTGCTACAAAAATTGCTAGATCGAAAACTACATTGGTTAAATCATCAAAGGCTTAATGCCCTGAAAACACTTGAAAAGAAATCAAAAAGTAAAGCTTTAAAACCATCTCAAATACTCGAAGCTTTTTTTGGTACTTTGCTTGATATGTTAGACGAAAAAGATTACGGCGGAGAGATGTTTTTAAGGCTTTTAGGGAGATCCTCTCTTGAACCTAACTGCATAATTTCTTCTATTTCAAACGGTAAAAGTAATGCTGTCACCCAAAGGTTTAGGGATGCTTTATTTAAAGCCCTACCGAATGTCCCAAAAAATGAAATAGTTTGGCGATTCCACTTTATGGTCGGAGCTACTTCATATGCAATTTCAGGAAATGGTTTGAATAAGCTTTTTGTTACTGCTGAGATTTCGGAAGCTGAGTCCGTAAGCAAACGTCTGCTCAAAAAGCGATTAATGTCATTTCTGCTTGGGGGACTCAGGTCCCCGATAAACTCTTTTTTAATTGGAAAGAAATAAAATGAACACAACAGCTATTTCGAATTTTATTTTAAACAAAATTCGCATATCTTTACCTTCTATGTCTGATACCGAAAGAGAAGCGTTAGATGCAGGTTCGGTTTGGTGGGATAAGGAACTTATGAGTGGCAACCCGGACTGGGAGGTTTTATTGAATGTTCCTAGGCCTAAGTTAAGTACCAAAGAACAGAAGTTCATAGATAATGAGGTGAATACTATCTGTTCCATGGCTAATGAGTGGGTTACAAACCACGAAGAAAAAGCATTTCCAAAATTGGCATGGGATTTCGCTAAGAAAAATGGTTTTTTGGGAATGATTATTCCAGAAAAATATGGTGGGTTAGAATTCTCTGCCTACGCGCAATCGGAAATCTTAGCAAAAATCTCCTCGCGCAGTTCTGTTCTTTCCGCAATGGTCATGGTTCCCAACTCGTTAGGTCCCGGCGAATTGTTAATACACTACGGAACAGACGAGCAAAGAAACAAATATTTACCTAGGCTCGCAGCTGGAGAAGAAATTCCTGCATTTGCCCTAACAAGTCCCTGGGCTGGCTCGGATGCTTCGTCGATACCGGATATTGGAATTATTTGCAAAGGCAAATGGGAAGGGAAAGACTGTTTAGGATTAAAAGTCACGTGGGATAAGAGGTACATTACACTTGCCCCAATCTGTACCGTTTTAGGTCTTGCTTTCCGTGCATTCGACCCTGATAACTTAATTGGGTCGAAAAAAGATCTCGGTATAACTTGTGCCTTAATTCCGGCCAAACATCCAGGGGTGAGTATTGGGGATAGACACATGCCGCTTACAGTTCAGTGGCCAAATGGACCAACACGAGGTAACGATGTATTTATACCGCTGTCCTTTGTGATTGGGGAAAAAAACGGTCTGGGTAATGGGTGGCGGATGCTAATGGAATGCTTATCAGCAGGAAGAGCTATTTCCCTACCCTCCTCAAATGCTGGTATCGCTCAATTGACAACAAAGGCAGTCGGTGCATATTCACGTATCCGGGCGCAGTTCAACACATCAATTTCAAACTTTGAGGGTGTCGCAGAAAAATTAGGGAAAATTGCTATCGAATGTTATGCAATAGACTCAACTCGAAAATTAGCAGCATCAGCGATTGATCTCGGTGAAAAACCTTCAGTGATCTCTGCGATAGCTAAGGTACACTGTACAGAGAAAGCCCGTGAAGCCGTAACCATGGGAATGGATATTATTGGAGGTAAAGGTATTTGTCATGGTCCATCAAATTTTCTAGCCGAGGCACATATTCAAATGCCAATAAGTATTACCGTAGAAGGGGCAAACATACTGACCAAAAGTTTAATAATTTTTGGTCAAGGTTCAGTTCGATGTCACCCTTATCTATACGACATTATCAAATCAGCTGAAAACCCTGATCAGGAAAAGGGCCTTGAAGCCTTTGATGATTTATTTAAAAAACAATCAATTAGTCTTATTAAAAATTTGTTTTTTAACTTACTGTCCGGTTTAACGGGTTACGTAGCTTTCAATAAAAAATCAACAGTTGATAAAGAATGTTTAGCGACGTATCGAGGTGTAAACAGATACAGCCGCGTTCTAAGTACAGTGGCTGACTTTTGTCTCTTCTCGATGGCGGGCAATTTAAAAAGAAAAGAATTAATTTCAGGAAGGTTGGGTGATGTTCTATCAAATTTGTTTATTGCATCAGCTTGTCTAAAACAACATCATGATGGTGAGCGGTCTGCTGACGATACTAAATTAACAAAAGCAACGTGCGAGACCTGTTTTTACGAAATTGAGAAATCCTTTAAAAATATCTACGATAATTTACCAAATCCTTTTATCAGGTACGGACTGAGGTTGATAACATTTCCATTCGGTTTTCATCAAAAACCTCCAGGAGATTCACAAATAATCTCGATCGCAAAACTTATTACTGCAAAAACTGACCTTCGAGAAAAATTAACAGATGCTGTATTTGTACCTGACAGAGTGCCGAAGAATAAAAAAAGATACGAACCATTATTCTGCATCGAAAAAGCGCTCGACGCGATTATTTCATGTGAAACAATCGATACCAAAATCAAGCATGCTCAAAAAAAAGGACGATTTGCAAATAACCCGAAGGCAAATGTGCGAGATATTTCGGAAGAGGCTTTTAAGCTAGGTATTATTTCCGACGGAGAGTTTGAACTCCTGCAGCAGCGTGATGAATTAAGAGATGCAGTCATACATGTAGATGAATTTGACAGAAATTTAAACAAAATCAAAAAGCTTGCAAAAAAAATGAATAGGAAGGCCGAATAGGATATGAAATCTAAAAAACCGATCTATGTGATTGACGGAAATAGAACGCCGTTTTTGAAAGCTCAATCAAAAACTGGGCCTGGACCCTTTCCGGCAGCAGAGTTGGGAGTGCAATGCGCGAAGAGCTTGTTATTGCGGCAAAAATTTGACGCCTCCGTATTTGACGAAATAATAGTTGGATGTACGACCCCTAGCGAGAGTGAAATGAATATTGCTCGGGTGATCGGCTTACGATCCGGAATATCAAATACAACGCCTGCATGGACCGTTCACAGAAATTGCGCCAGTGGCTTGCAAGCCATTGACAGTGGATTGCAATCAATCTCACTTGGTAAAAGCAATGTGATTCTGTGCGGAGGGGTAGACTCATTGTCTCAAGCACCTCTCCTGTATACAAAGAGTGCTACGAAATGGTTTGCTCAACTTAATTCAAGCAAAACTCTAGCAGAAAAAATAAAAAAGATTATTGAATTTCGCCCACAGTTTTTAAACCCTGTTATTGGGATATTGAAAGGGCTCACGGACCCTGTTGAAGGGATAAATATGGGTCAAACTGCAGAGAATCTCGTAAAGAAATTTAAATTGTCGAGAAAAATAATCGACCAGTACTCTTTACAAAGCCATAAAAGAGCAATACAGTTCGAGGAAAGTATCCATTCTCCACAAATAAGCGCTATTTTCGACAATCATGGGAACGGATATTCCAAAGATGATGGTGTGCGCGGGGATATCAGTTTAGAGAAGTTAATGTCTTTAAGACCGGTTTTCGACAAACCAGACGGTAATATAACAGCTGGAAATAGTTCTCAGATTACTGACGGTGCTACGCTACTTATTTTATCTTCTGAAGAGGGATTAAAAACGCTCAATACCGATCCATTGGCGGAAATTACTCAAATACATTGGGCAGGTATAGATCCCAATGAGATGGGCTTGGGACCAATCCACGCATTCATGCCAATACTGCTGCAACAAAAGCTGAAAAAGTCAGATGTTGACTTGTGGGAGATCAATGAAGCCTTTGCGGCTCAAGTGCTTGGATGCCAAGAAGCTTTAAACGACAATTCATACTGCAAACATGAATTAAATATTAGTAAAACATTTGGGGAAATTGATAACGAACTATTAAATATAGCTGGTGGCGCCATTGCCATAGGACACCCGGTTGCTGCAAGTGGGCCTAGAATTCTACTTAACATGGTTCACTCCTTAAAAAATAAAAAACTGAAAACTGGTATGGTTTCGATTTGTATAGGTGGAGGAATGGGCGGAGCTGCTCACGTTAAATTATGCTGATAGATGAGTTAAAAAATCTTAATTTGAAAAATTGGAACACTGCTCAGGACGATGTTGGAATTGTTTGGTTGGAACTAGATAGATTCGATAAATCTACAAACTCATTATCTTCGGAAGTGGTAAGGGAGTTTGGATTAATTGTAAATATACTTGACGAAGGCCTTGGAAAAAAAACTGTGAAAGACCTTATCAAAGGACTTGTGATTTATTCACAAAAAACTACAGGGTTTTGTGCAGGAGCTGATGTAAATGAATTTGTGAGTATTGCCGAAAAGGGTAATTGGGAAGCGATTAGCAAAAAAATTATGAGTGATGGTTGGTACATTTTCGAAAAATTTCAAAAAATATCGGACCGTATACCAACTGTTGCCCTTGTTAGAGGATTTTGTTTTGGGGGCGGCCTGGAATTATCCTTAGCTTGCAGATACATAGTGGCTACAGATGATGAAAAAACTAGCTTTTCGCTACCTGAAGTAACGCTAGGTATATATCCCGGCTGGGGGGGAATTAAAAGATTACCCCAGAGAATTGGGCCGTTTGGAGCGATGAATATGATGCTCTCAGGCAAGTTTATTAATTCACGTCAAGCCTTTCGCATAGGACTGGCTGATGTACTTTCCGCTCCAAGAACAGCGGAAACTGCATGTATACGACTAATCAACAATCAACCAGGAAGAAAAAAATTAAGCTTCGTAAATAAATTATTTCTCGGGCCTTTAAAAAAAATTGCTTACTTTTTGATCAAAAAGTCATTGAAAGGAAAGGTTCAGGAAAGACATTACCCTGCGCCCTTTGGAATACTCGATTTGTGGTTTGAGCAAAACGGTGATCCCACAAAGGACGTGAACATTCATAATAAAGTGCTGGGATCCAAAACGGCGAAAAATCTTTTAAGAGTTTATCTACTGAGAGAAAAACTTAAGGGTTTAGCAAAAGTGAAAACAAATATAACGAATAACACGAGTCAATACACCATCAAACACATTCATGTAATTGGGGCTGGAACAATGGGGGCGGATATTGCGATTTGGTGTGTATTGCAAGGTTTCACCGTCTCGATTCAAGATGTTTCTGTCAATCAATTAGCTAGGGTAGTCAAAAAGGCTTCACATGATTTTGGCCGGAAATTTAAAAATAAATATAAGCAAAAGAAACTTTTAGATAATTTGATACCAGATCTTATTGGTTCAGGTATTGAAAAGGCTGATGTCATTATAGAGGCGGCAACTGAAAACTTAGAAGTCAAACGCGAGATTTTTTCACAAATTGAGAAAAGATCCAAACCCACTGCTCTTTTGTGCTCTAATACGTCGAGTATAAAAATAGAAGAAATATCAGGAAAATTAAGGGACCCCAATAGAGTAATCGGAGTTCATTTCTTTAACCCTGTACTTAAAATGCCTCTAGTGGAAATTGTGAAATCCAAAAAATGTGACCAAAATTTTTTAAATTTTGCGATCAGTTTTACTGCTCAAATTAAAAAATTACCCCTCCCAGTCAAAAGTAGTCCTGGATTTCTGGTGAATGCTGTTTTAATGCCCTACCTCCAGAGTGCCATGAGAACAGTTGACAATGGAATTAGCCCAGAAGATATCGATCACGCCATGAAATCCTGGGGAATGCCGATGGGTCCTATAGAATTAGTCGATACTGTTGGTCTGGACATCTGCCTAGCTGTTGGCGCAACTATAACGCAATCTGAGCCACCACCATTATGCCTTGAAGAACTCAATCGAAAAAAATACTTTGGAAAAAAAACTAACCAAGGTTTTTATAAATGGGAAAAAGGAAAAAAAGTCCTCGGTAAAAAATTGAAGTTGACTGATACAGAGAGAAAGAATTTGGCTGAAAACTTAATTAAACCATTGATAGAAAAAACGGTTTATCTCGTCGAAGAGGGTATAGTTGATAGTGAAGAACTGGCGGACGCAGGAGTAATATTCGGGACAGGTTTCGCGCCATTTTTAGGAGGACCTATTCATTATCACAAAAACGGCTAGGACACTTTACCTTACATGTAACCTTCTAAGTGCATCTGGGGTAAAGCTTCGCATCTTGTCTTTAAACCCAAATTTGAGAGGCGAATTAACTTCGTTGTCTAAGCCAGAAACAAAACATAAATTATTATTCAAATCATGATGTATGTGTACCCGATACCAGGGAAAATTCTCTTCTTTCTGCTGAATCAATCCATGAAGTCCCACTCTCCATAAGTCACCTCGCTTGGAATAGGTGTCTTCCATCAAAACCATCCAACTGTCTTCATCTACATAAAAAATTCGTTTTGGATATATATGTCTAGAAGATTCCTTTAATCTAGCTTCCACAATCCACACACGATGAAACTCAAATCTTAAAAACTCAGCGTTAACACAGTTTTTTCCTAAAATTGTTTCATAACTTATTTTTTTATTATCCAATCTGTCCAAATTGTAAGGAACAATCAACACTTCCCTTCCCCTAAGCAACCAGTCGAATCGTTCTAAATCTCCATTAAATCCATCAATTTGATCTGCAGTAATCAGTCCCTGCGAACCCCTTCCAGTTGCATCGTGAGACGCATCGGGTGCACGACGAACCCTCCGTTGGGCTGAACTGTATATCCATGCTTTCCTGTTCTTTCTTAAAAGCGGCACGGGTTCGTGCACTAATAAAATATCCCCTACCAAAGAGGTTGGTTCGAAATATTTAGCCAACACATAAAATTGTATTTCTTTCGTACCTTTATCTAATACAGCAGGAGATACCCTTTTGCTCCATAATCCGACTCTACTAACTGACCCTTTTGAATTTGTTACAAACGAATGTGTTTTTTTTTCTTCACTGTCTCCCTGGTAGCGGGAAAGATGATTAAGCATCACTTCTGATCCACTCTTTGGAAATCTAAAGGGAATGTATTTCCTTAAATTATCCTTATCAATTTTGCTACTCTCCTTATTCAAAAGAGTTTGTTTAACCTTTTCTGGATGATCGGAAGAACGATATGTGTAAAAAACTGGTACCTCAAAGTTAGGATACTTTTCAAGCAAGGTATGTAACCCTGGGGACAAATAATGCGAATATTTCCTTAAATTTTTCTTCTTTATGATAAATATTGGCTGCTCAGACTCAAAACTGTTACCGCGCTCATCTTGATTGCTACGGTTAATTAGCCTCTTATACTCAGTATTAGACTCACGATAGTTTGGCACAAATCCATCTAGAGACTTTTCACTCTTTGCTCCCGAATATGTGTATGCATCTAAAGGCAATTCGTCTGCAATTCCTAAAGAGCATAAAAAGAGAATGAATACTGCCTTAGTAAGAAATTCAATCATAACATCTTTATCACGGCCTCTTTCGTACGACTATATTCCTCTATCAGTTGACTAACAATTTCAGCTGTTCTTTTATTCTGATGTATGTCGCCAACTCCCTGTCCTGCACTCCAGATATCTTTCCATGCCTTGCTCCCTAGCTTTTCGAACGAAGAAAAGTTAATTTGTTTAAATTTTTTACCTAAAAATAATTGGAGCCCAAGTTTGAAACGAGGCCAAGAAAAAGTTTTTCTTGCATTATACCCTGCCTTTTCAGCACTTTCTTTTAAGTAACTTCCATAAATTCCAGTGAAAAAATTAGTGTAAATAATATCATTTGCTGAAGCTCGAATTATCATGTCTTTATAGTCCTCAGGAGCGCGACACTCTGCAGAACATATGAATTTTGTTCCCATATATACAAAATCTGCTCCCATCACCTGGGCCGCGAGTATTTGCGAACCATTGGTAATCGAACCTGCAAGAACTATCGGACCGCTATAAATTTTTCTAACCTCTGTAACTAGCGCAAAAGGATTTATCGTGCCTGCATGCCCCCCTGCACCTGCGGCAACAAGTATCAACCCGTCAACTCCAGCCTCTATAGCCTTTTCTGCATGTCTTATATTTATAACATCATGAAACACTAAGCCACCATAACTTTTCACTGCGTGGACAACTTCATTAGGAGCTCTCAGGCTAGTGATGGTGATAGGAACCTTCGCATCGACACAAACCTTAAGATCCTTTTCCAGCCGAGAATTTGATGCATGAACTATTTGATTAACTGCGTACGGAGCTACAAACCTATTATTTTCGCGTTCTTTATCTAAACTGTTAGTAATCTCCTCCAACCAGTGCTTTAGTGTTCCATCTCCGCGAGCATTTAGTGCTGGAAAAGACCCTACAATACCAGCGCAACATTGCGCAACAACTGTTTGCGGATTTGATAAAATAAACAAAGGCGCAGCAATCACTGGCAACCGCAAAAATTCCTTTAATTTTTCTACAGTCATCTCGATTTTTCGGTAATGCCAAAAAGTTTTAATAAAACTGGTGCCAAAAAAATTGCCCCCAATAAATTAAAAATAAACATAAATCCCAAAAGTAGGCCCATATCCTGCTGGAATTTTAAATCAGAAAAATACCAACAAAAAACAGCAATAGATGTCACCATCGCCGTAAACATTGAAGCCGAGCCCCTTTGTTGCAAACTCTCAGAATAACTTTTTTCAATACTTAATCCCTCAACCTTTACGTAATGATACATTCTTTCGAAAAGGTAGATCCCGTAATCCACTCCCACTGCCACCCCCAAAGCTATAACAGGTAACGTGTTCATCTTAACACCAATATTTAACAAAACCATTAATACATTACACCAAACCGTTACTAATACTAGAGGGACAATGATTGCCAGCGTCACCTTCATTGACCTAAATAGAAACAAACAAAGAAGACTAACTGAAAAAAATAATGCTGAATTGACCACTGGTTCAGATCTTTTTATAACGTCATTACGCGCTGCCGAAATTCCAACCACTCCTAACGCCATTCGAAGTTTAACACTGTCATTTTTCATGGTAGAAGAAAATTCATTAACATCCTCAATGAGACTTTCTATTGTAGTGGCTTTTCTATCCTTTAGAAAAATCGATATAGGCAAAGCAGAACATTCCGTATTCATATAAACGTTACCTCTCTTGGTAGCATAACCAACACCTTGAGCAATTTGGACAGCGTTCGATGGAACTGTTCTCCACTTGAAATAATTTTCTGAATATGCTCGATTGATCTTTTTCACTAATCCAGCCATTCCTTCAACGGCTAAAACGTTCGGATTTTGGTAGACAAAAAATTCAAATTCAGAAAGTGTTCTCATCACATCAGGGCTTAAACAAGGTGAATCCTCACCTTCAACTTCCGCTACAACCTTAAAATTGTCAACGTTAAAATCATAAGATCCAACAATTTCATCAGTGTCTAGATTATATCTAGAATCCGATTTTAGCTCCGATACGCCGCGGCTTAATTCTCCTATTTTCAAATCCTGCATTACAACTAGACCTATTATCAATAGTGTTCCTGCAAGGACCAAGACAGAGATCGAGTACGGCTTTTGAAAAATGACGGGTAATCTTTTCCAAATAATCTGTAATGGTTTAGAAATGTTCAATGACTCGTTGAATTTTTTATTCGACGGACAATACGATAAAAGGATTGGTAATAACACCTTATTTGAGATAATCATTAATGTAACACCTAACGTTGCGACAAACGCCATTTCTCTTACCGTCGTAATATCAACAAAAGCTATCACCATAAAACCAACTGCATTTGCGAATAGAGCAATACTTCCCGGAACAAAAAGTTTTTCAAAAGATTTTTTAGCGCAAAATACACTATTACCGTTTTCAGCCATTTCTAATTTCCATACATTGGTCATCTGTACTGCATGAGAAACGGCAATTGCAAAAATTAAAAATGGTACAAGTATAGACAAGGGATCTAATCCCAGGTTGAAAAGTGGCATTACGCCTAATAACCAGATAACCGGAACGACAGCACTTATAAGAACATACGCGGTGATTATTCCTGATCTCGTATACAGAACCGTAAAAAGCATAATCAGTAAAAACGCCAGACTAAAATATGTTAAGACACTTTTCGCGGCACCTATTATATCCCCAACAGCCTTAGTGAATCCAAGAATCAATATCCTATCTCCATTTCTTTCATACCTTGAACGTATGCTTTCTAACTCATCAGAAATGTTCTTAATATTCAGATCTTTATTTTGTAACGATGCGAAAACTAAGGCCTGTGAACCGTCCCTAGTAACTAATCGTCCATTCCATATTGATTTGATGACATTTTTTTTTATAATCTCAATCTCCTCATCCGTTCCAGAAAAATTAGCGGAGATAACATTCCCTCCTTTAAAACCATCCTCAACTATTTCCATATAACGAACATTGGGGGTGAATAACGAAGTTAAAGAACTTCTTTCTATACCATTTAAATAAAAAAGGTCTTCAGTAAGATTTTTTAATACATTGAGTGACCCAGCATCATAAATAGTATTCAATGCCGGTTTATAAGATATTATGATTTGACTAGCATTTCCAAAAATTTCACGATAATCAAAAAAAGTTTTTATGTAAGGATGTTCTATCGGAAGTGTCTTCTCAAACCCTGGGTTGGTGTCAATATTTTTTAAAGAAATACAACAAAAAAGAGTAAACCCTAGGAAAAGTAAAGAAAAAA
Source organism: uncultured beta proteobacterium (assembly GCA_902625535.1). Lineage (GTDB taxonomy): Bacteria > Pseudomonadota > Gammaproteobacteria > Burkholderiales > Burkholderiaceae_A > UBA7377. The sequence continues at coordinate 51,659 of CACOBT010000009.1, forward strand.
CAAATCGTCTTTTCAAAATAGAGTGTGCAACTGTGGAAATGAACAAAACTTCTTCTACCTAAATTAAAATTGTATGACTAATCGGAAATTTTTATTCCTTTTAGTCCGGCAAATACCGTGAAATTCCCGTAATCTACGGTGCTAACAACCGTATCGAGTAATGCCTCTTTACTAACAAAAAACCCGTCTAAGAGTTCATATGCGATGCCACCCGAACTAAAAAAAATTAAACTGCCATCCTCATCTATACCTGCCGACATTATGCCTAATTTAGAAGGGGTTATGTAGTGATTAAAGATTATTGACTTTTGGCTCGTGTAGGTTTCTGCAAAAAAATCTAAGCCCGTACTAATGATATTTCCTCTCATTCCAAAAAAATAAATTTGGTTATTATGGATCACTCCGCCAAAATAAGAACCCGAATAAGGGACATCAATCTGTACCCATTTATTCGATTTCTTTTTCTTAAATAGAATCCAGCCAGATTCTCCAATTATGAAAACACCATGCTTGGAAACTAGTATGTCGTAGAGGTGCCGATCAAAATTTTTATCAACAATAAGTTCTTTTTGCCAGGTTCGTCCGCCATCGGAAGAATAAAAAATCGACCCGAAATCTCCCACAATTAAAGCATCTAATTTCGAAAGCCACTGTACTTTCATAAAAGAAACAGGCCTTTCCATGTCAATCAAAATTTTTTCGAATGATTTTCCCCCATTTTCTGTACGAAAAAGAACAGAATCATGACCAACAAAAAGCCCAGTATCAGGGCTGGAAAAGTCGAAAGAAGTGAACAAACCCTTATAACCTACATGGTGTTGCATCCAATCGTCGACTCCTTTAATCGAGCTTAAAATAATGCCATGTTCTCCAACCGCAAAAAGTTTATTTCCGACTTTATCCACCTGCGTGAAAAAAATTTTATCGACATCGAGTCTGCTATTATTAACTACCTCAGCAAAACAAATATTTGCAAAAATAAAAAAAAAGCCGAATAATCGGCCTAGTTTCTTTAAGGATAAAAATCGTTCCAATTATCTAGTTCCTCTTCTGCGTAAAGCATCGGGTTGGAAATTTGTCCATCGATCCTTAATTCCAAACCTTATCGGTTTTTTAACCTCGTTGTCCAAGTGAGCGGCTAAATAATTGCCATTATTTAGGTCGTGCCAAACAAGAAGATTAGGCCAGGGAACCGCCTTGTCGTATATTTGAATCAAGCCATGAATGCCTACTCTCCAAAGATTACCACGCGTATCATAACAGTCCTCCCCTAGTATAGACCAGCTATCTTCGTCCATATAAAAAACTCTTTTCCCGTAAATATGCTTGCTTGTGCTTTTTAAAGTAGCCTCAACAACCCAAACTCTATGCATTTCATAACGCATGAACTTTGCATTTACGGTACCTTCTCCCAAAATATCCTCATATTTTAAATTTTTATTTGTTAAATCATAAGTGTTGTAAGGAACAAACATTTCTTTGCGTCCAATCAACTTCCAGTCATATCTGTCAGTCGCGCCATTATACGCAAAATATTGGTCTGTAGTCCTCATTCCCTCAGTGCCATCTGCAATATTATCGTAAGCTAGATCAGGAGCCCTTCTCACTCGCCTGGCCCCCGCATTATAGATCCACGCAGCACGAGGATTTTCCACCGTATCAACAAACTCATGAACAAGATACACGGTACCTACTAATGTTGATGGCGCCGTAAAATTTGCATAAAACGCGTAATTCAATCCGTTCCCAATCTGACTCGGCTTCATAGAATCCGCGTATACTACTCGATCTTTAAAACCGACTTTGTAATACTTCTTCCCGGGACGAACTGGAAACCATGCATACTCACGCTCAAACCCTTCCCCAACATAACGTAAAAGGTAATTGTAAATTGCCTCTTCACCGCTGGTGGGGCTAGGAAATGGAATGTGCGATTTAATCCTTCCAACAATTTTGTGGTTTACAATTTTTGCTTTTCCCGTTTCAGTTTTAACAGTTTTAATCACATCACTGGGCAGAACTGTAGTTCTATGGGTCTTATAAACTGGCATACTAAACTGGGAATTGCCTTTCAATAATGCTATCTGACCAGGACTTAATTTTTCAACGTACTCTGAATAATTTGACCGATTTATTACAAATTGAGGCTTTTCTGCATTAAAAGGATTTTTATAACCCTGTTTTTTATCCCATCCTCCTGGAGCTGATGTTAATCCGCCACTCCATTCAGGAATGATCCCGCTATCATTTCCCGCTTTTATGGCCCCTGAATAAGTTAGCTCTTGAGCAGAACCATTAGTAGCAATTACTAAGCAAAAAACCGCACTGCAAATCTTAACTTGTAACTTGAACTTAGATAACACTAGAATGAAGTGCTCAGCACGACAGTGTAGTAATCCCTGTCACGAAATGCATCGTAATTAGCGGAGTCTGAATAATAAACATAACCAAATTCCAGGTTATGTACTTTATTTAGATTAAACCTGGTGCTTAAACCTACAGCAATTCTGTCCTCCAAAAATTGGAAGTCAGGTGAATATCCTTTAACGTCATGCCTTAGTGTAAATGTTGGATACATCGTGAATCGCGATCCAAATATTCCAGGATATTCTCCTCTTAACCTTAATCGGTAACCCCAGGAATTTTTCGTAACATACCCATCGTTTTTCTTTCCCTCGGGATGCGTGGTTGTCAGTGAAGTCCCACCGTACAACAAGTGCTGACCATATCCAAAAATAAAGTGTCGACCGTATCTGTTACCGGTATAGGAATCGCCAATATTAGCCCTTTGAAACCCAACTTCTCCAACAAACACCGTTTGAGCAGACCCTAAAATTCTGGGAAGAATTTTTATACCATTAAGTTGAAGCTGAAATTTATTAATCCTATCAAAACCTTCAACTTTTGTTCCAACTTGAGCACTTGATCGTATTGCGTCCGCACCAGCTGGCCCTATGCCCAGTAGTAAAGCAGACAATAAATCGTTGGCATTTCTCTGAACCGGTAGGTTCGGGATGTAACTCATTTCAGCGCCAATCGACCATCCAGACAAATTTGTTGTATAGGAAAGACCGTACAGTTCAATACCACCCGGATACTCCCACAGGCCTGTACCTGGGGTGAGTTGTAAACCCAGGGCTCCAGCTCCTACAACCTGAGCTGTAACAGGAAAAAGAAATCCATTAGGGTTTAAAGCAGCATTAATTTGGGCCGGCAAAGCCCTTAAGTTCGTGCCGGACCTGCCAGAAATATATGGGATTCTTGAGCTATACTTCATGGCGTACAATCCCACTTCTCCATCCAACTTTTCGACTTGCGTTCTAAAAGCGATTCCAAACTGATCTGAATCAGGACCGTCATTACCCGGACCCATCGGAACGGTAAGACCGTTCGCTACGCTTACTGGATTATTGATTCCAGGCAAGGTCGTGATATATTGAGAACAAGCTCTCCCAGCAGTAGTTGTAATCTGGAATTCAACAGGAGACCAGTAAGTTCCACAACTGTCCAAATTTGCAGAACTCCACTCAAACTGATAAAACGCCTCAAGTGAACTACCATCCCCTAAACCGAGGTTCATAGACAATGCTTTCACTGGCAAAAATGCATCTCTGATCTCAGTTCCCGGTCTTCGAAGTGACGTTAAGTCTATTGGGTTTATTTGATTAATTCCCTGAACGAATAAACTTTCCCCCCAGTTTATCACCTGATTTCCTACTCTAACCTGCACAGGTAAATCACCGAGATCGAACGTATTAAACACGTAAGCATCTAGTAGCGCCACTCCTGAGAATTTACCGAGATGAGCAAATCCGTGGTCAGATAATGGATTGTTTTGACTGTAACCACTGCCACCATTCCCCTGGTTTACTCCATCTCCCTCCAGAGTAAAATCATGCCAGGCTCTAACACGGGTAAATAAACCGAAGTCGTCCTTACTTATGGAATAATCAATAGTTGCTTTTAAAAGAGTAGACCATGGATCGCCCTTGGAGTAATTAACATTTGAGCTATCGGTATTAGTAGCTCCCAAACCACCTGTACCCAGACCGGCTCTCACGCCGTCAGCCTGACTGTATAACTTATTGTCGGGATCTTGTCCTCTTATACTCGTGCCGATGGTTATGTTTGCGTTGAGTGAACTGGACCACTCTCCAGAATCAAGTTCCAAAGCGATGGCTGAAGGAGCGACCGCTGTTAAACAAGCACCAGAAAACAAAGAAACATAGAACCGGTTTGTGAAAGATAATTTCTTTTTTTGACCGAAAAAACCAATGAGTGTATTTTTTTTCCGTTTGCTCATGTTCTTATCATTATTGCGACGCATCATAAAATTCTCCTAACCAACGTGTCCGAACTCTGCAACATACAATCTTTTTCCAATAGTTACTAGGAATCACTGCTTTCTCCATTAATAAGAATATGATAATGGTACCCGTGGATAGTGGCAAGGAAAAGAGGATTCAACAAAAAAATAAATTTTAGTAACTTGTCTTTAACGTCGCAAATGAACCAATAAGCGCAATTAATGAGAAAGTGTTGGAACCGCGCTACTTCGGGGAAAAGTTAGGGGTTTTAATATGATCGCTCCACTCACTTTCCTTCCTTAGGGTGCTTTATACCCTTTACTGGCAAGGCATCAAATTTGTCCCAACCTTCACATATCGGGATCCGTCGTAGTCAAAACTTCCTCTTGGCATATCCTAGGCAGCAGACCTCCAGCAGACAACGTCCTCTTAATCACCGGTCAATGCGTCAACCAACGGGAAGTTATATTTTTTAAATACACCCGTCAGCATCGGAGAGGATGAATAAAAAACTGCTAAACGATTCCTGATTGCAATTTGACATAAGCGTTATCGAAATCAGTTAATTTCACACCTACCTAATTTATTTTTTAACTGATGTATTAATTTAATTTGTTAACACAATCGTACATTGATGTCTTGCAAAAACTAACTCAAACCGAACAGTAATTGGTCTACACAAGACTGATCCACAAAAGATGTTAAGCGGCTATTAGTTATTTAATGTGGTTAGCATTGGTAATTTTTGTAAAAAGAAAAAGCAAACTATTTCAGTGCGGCACGGAGATTAATTAAGAAGTTTCGTAAATATCGATCCCACTAATCGCCCGCTCGTTCACAACGCCGTTATCAACAGTGACCTGATATGCTCTCTTCTTCGAAACAAATGAGACCGCTTGTTTTATGGAGTCATCAATGCAATGCAAGGCACACCCGCCTTCTATTGCCAAACAAGTTGCCAACTCTGAATTGATCAAAAATTTATGTAAAGCTGGCCTACGTTCCTGTTCCTCGTCGTAATGCGGACAACAATTTTCGTTAAATAAACCAAGACATTGCATTACCTTTAGTGAATCCTCATGGGAGTCTGTTATTCCTTTATTAAACCAACAAATGGCGCCAGCACTAACACCAGCCAAAATTATGCCGTTTTTATACGCCTGCCTTAACAAATCTGATAAACCCCAATCATTCCAAACAGCTAACATGCTCTTTGTGTTACCTCCTCCAACGAAAACAACGTCTTGACTGTTGATAAAAGAATTCAAATTTGGAGTCCGAGTAAATAATTCCAGATGAACAGGATTGCAATTAAGCTTATTAAATGCTTTGTAAAAATTGACAATGTACGATTTATCGTCGCCTGTGGCAGTAGGGATAAAACAAATATTCGGTTTGCTTGAATTAGACTGCCTTAAAATATAGTTTTCCAAGTCAAGTTTAGTGGGGTTCCTACCGAAACCTCCTCCGCCAATGGCAATTATTTGTTTTTTCATCTTTGATATTTTGGGAACTAATGAAGCCTGCTATAATCGTAACTTAAAATTATAAACAAATAAGGTTCTATGCTATGAAAAATTTCTTGTCTACAGTTTTGATTACAGCGCTGACTCTCGGATCTGCAAGCGTTTTTGCGCATTGTGGCGATGCCGACAAACATGCCGGTAAAACAAAAGAGGAGCAAAAAGAGAAGGATAAAGACGCGTAAATTTTAGGATATGGATAACTCGGAACCGGAGTCTATCCATAAAAACGCTCTCGTCCTGCCATCAGGGGGGCAAGATTCGACCGTTTGTCTTGCCTGGGCTCTAAACAACTGCGATCTGGTGGAGACGGTCGGGTTTTCCTACTGACAAAGGCACAAGGTAGAACTTTCCGGCCGAAACCTGATTCGGAAGAAAATAACATCATTACCCAATAAGTGGCGAGGAGTGACCGGCTCTGATTTTTTGATAAAATTGAGCGATTTCGGGAAAATCTCCAGCTCGGCACTCGTAAACACTGAAAAAATTGTAGTTAACAGTGCACAACTGCCAAATACATTTGTCCCGGGCAGAAACCTTATTTTTCTGACCTACGCCGCAGCGATATGCTACGAAAGAGGCATATCTACAATTATCGGGGGTATGTGCGAAACAGACTATTCTGGATACCCTGATTGTAGAAAAGAGACAATAGATGCAATGGAGAAAACGTTATCGTTAGGTATGGAAACTTCCTTAAAAATTATCACTCCACTGATGTTCTTGACAAAACAAGACGTGTGGGCGTTAGCAGAGAAACTTGGCGGAAACATTCTTGTCAATCTCATTGTAGAGAACACTACAACGTGCTACCTAGGCGATAGAAAAAACAAACATTCGTGGGGTTACGGTTGTAATAAATGTCCTGCATGTGTACTGAGACGAGATGGTTTTTTAAAATTTATTAGTAGTAAAAAAAAATGAAATAATGGTAAGGAAGCGCCCATCATGCTCCTACACGTAGAAACAACTATAGAAGTCAGTCACCGTATATTAACTCCGATTGCCGAACGGGATCAAATTCATGGTCACAGCTAATGGGTACGCGTTTATGTTTTAACCGAGGTAAAAAATCCTGTTCCTGTCGAAACCCTCAAAAAAGACTTACAAAAAATTGCGGATGGGCTCGATCATACTCATCTGAATGATAAAATTCCGGATGGAACGATGGAGTCAATCGCAGTTTGGTTTGCAAGGGAATTTAAAACCAAAGACTACCAATTAAAGAAAGTTACAATATTAAGAAAATCAATGGGAATAGGAGTCGAATACGTACTCGATTAAGGAAATGTTTTATACACTGCAAGGTGAGGGAATCCAAGCTGGTAGGCCTGCCATATTTTGTAGATTTTCAGGATGTAATTTATGGTCTGGACTCGAAAGAGATCGTCCGGAGGCTAAATGTAGATTTTGTGATACAGACTTTACGGGCGTAAACGGGGAAAATGGTGGGAAGTTTGCTGCACCAGCAGACGTTGTCAAAGCGGCCGTAAAATTTTGGCCGGAAGTACCCTCTAAAAAGTTTATCGTTCTCACCGGTGGTGAACCGTTACTTCAGGTAAACACAGCCTTGATTTCAGAATTACATGCCTCTAATTTTGAAATAGCAATAGAAACAAACGGTACAATTCTATGCCCGGCTGAAATTGACTGGATATGTGTGAGTCCTAAGGCAGGAACCGAAATTGTGCAAACAAATGGTAACGAGCTGAAGGTGGTGTATCCGCAACCTGGGCTAAATTTATCAAAGCTGGTAACTTTATCTTTTGAACACTTTCTCATTCAACCAATGGACGGTCCCAATCTTGAAGCTAACATCGATGCTTCAATAGAGTTTTGCAAGGAAAATCCGATATGGCGCCTGTCAGTACAAACTCATAAAAATGTTGGAATAAGGTAGACTAATTGTCGTCAGCCTCCGAAGCATAACGTCGATGTAACCAACAAAAAGTATTCAATAAGTTTATCTGCTCCGGAGTCCTGCAAGGAAAGGTTAGGAGTCTTTCATTGAAGACCACAACAGCCAAACACTTCGCCCGAGTAATGGCCACGTTCAATCTATTTTTACTAAATAGAAAATTGGCGTCCCTTCCTATTTCTTCTGGGCTGGAGGTTGTCATTGATACTATGACAACCTCTGCCTCCTGACCCTGAAACTTATCTATTGTGCCTACCTTGCTTCCAACAGGAAGAATCGTTTTTAGAAGCTCTACTTGCATATTGTAGGGAGCAACAACGAGAATATCTTCTACGCTAATTTTCCATCTTTCCTCACCAACTTTAAGTGAAGCATGCTGCAACAACGTCTTATAGATTCGCTTTACCTCATTTGCTTCGATACTGCAAACTTTTGAACAACCCTCATGATCCGACAATACTAACTGAACACCTGCTTTTTTATGATCATCCGAAAGTTTACCTTCCCAGACTAATTCCCTTTCTTTATTTTTTTTTAAAGGTAACAATCTTGATTCATAAAAAACTTCAGAGACAAAATCGCAGATTTTTGGGTGGAGTCTATAGGTTTTATTCAAAAAAATACCCTTATCTTCCGGTACAACACTGTGAATCTCTCCTGATGTTTGGTCCTTTTTAAGGTAGTAGTTAATAACAGACATTCCAGAATCATTGGGATGAATTCCCTGTATAGGCTGTTCAAGCTGGTTTTGATCTCCAACGAGTATCAAACTTTTCGCGCAGGTCGCTGCGGCAATCCCGGTCGCTAATGACATCTGTCCTGCTTCTTCAATAATCAAAAAATCAATTTTTTGATTTAGTCTTTCGTTTGCGAAAAACCATGCAGTACCCGCCAATAGATCGAAATCTCCATCGATTAGTTCATCCACTTTAAACAGATCTACTATAAATGAATCCTCTGTGGAGGATTGATTAAAATGTTGCGAAGGATCATCTTTTGCTGATTTTTTTGCTCCTCGAAAACCCACTTTCGCCTTCTTAGCGTGATTCACTATCTTCTGTAACATATTCAAAATTGCTTTATGACTGTTAGACGTAACCCCGATTTTGAATCCGCGCGATATTAAGTTAACAATCACTCGAGACGTAAGGTAAGTTTTTCCAGTTCCTGGGGGCCCTTGCATAAAGACAAGACTGTGATCAAGCATGGAAAACAACTCATTCAACTTACTAACGGATTGGAAGTCAGCTAGATTTGTGCCAGTATCGAGCCCAATTAACTTTGGTGGATTTCTCTCCAAAAGTTGTACTAAAGCTGGATACTTTTCGATGTTGCCACAAAATCGAAATAAACTTTCACTCAATATCATGCTTGAAACGGGGCCGGCTAACCCTATATCTAATGGAGACTTTAACCCAGGGCTTGCCTTAAAATTTAATGACCGCGATCGGTGATCGACGACCATGTTATTCAGCGCCTTTCCCGAAGATAGATCATAACACTTATCGTTCGTTTTAATACCAGTCTTCTGATCGACATACCTACAGAAATATCGCATAGACTTTTTTTCTTTACACTCTTTTTCAATAGACACTGTTGCAATACAATCTTCCCGGTCTATTCTGTCCTCGTTTGATAATTCCTTCCTATCAAAATAGCTCCACCACTGTGGTTTTTCATCCCTCTTGTAAAAATCGAGTAAATCTAGCAGTGTTCTGCGTAAAGAATCATTAGTCTCGGATTCCTTTATTTCTTTATTAAGCTTATGCGTTATGATGCCCAGCTCTTTAGCATAGCGTTTCGCTTGTTCAGACATCTCCCCAGAAAATTTTCTGTCTGTCTCCATACCTACGCCAATAGCAACACCGTTAAGTTTGGCAACGTTTATTAACCAATCACGTAAAAAGTATGTTGAACGCACATCTTGTAAGTTATACTGTTCAATATCCTTCAAAAGTTGAGAATTCTCATTCTCTCCCGACTCTCTCCACATTTCAAAAAAAATAACGCTATCTGAACCATTGCTCACTGAATCGGTCCTTTCGCCCATCTTTTCTCGATAGAATTTCTCGAGATTTTTAATACTATATCTTGGTTCAGAAATTCTTAAGGACTCACGCACTATTTGATATAAATCAACAAGTTTCTTTTTCCGCAACAGGTTGTCAACAAAAATCTGTCCGATATTGTACTTATTTGATAGCCTTCGTAAAGCATCCTTTTCATAAGGTGCATAATGATAAATATGCGCTTTTGGAAATTTTTTAAAATGCTCTTCTAGAAACTTTAGAAATTCAGTAAATGTTTTTTTCTCGTCCGCTAGACTCAATGCCCAAAAAGATTGGTATTTGTCTACTTGATCCAAACTATAAAAAATTCCAAATAAGTACTCTAATTTCTCATCAAGTAGAGGATCCCCCTCAATATCGAAAAATAGATCTCCTGCTTCGGGATGGGGGAGTCTATCAAATCCATAATCCTCAATCAAATCTCCTGCATTTGAACGTATCCCTCGCTCATCCTTCAAAATTAGCTCATACATTGGCGTATCACCCTGTTCCCTACTTTTAACTTGTAATGCGGCCTGCTGCTGGAGTCGTAGAAATATTGTTCTTCCCATATCTGGTATATTCTTTTCTTTTGGAATAGTTGCAAGATTCTGCATCGTTGATATTCCTACCTTATTGAATTTAATGATCTGGTCTCTAGTTATTCTTGCTACCTGTACTAAGTGATCACTCTGAGTCCGTGACTGATTACAATGGTCCCGCCAATGACAAATATCACAGTGAGAACACGGTAAAGGTACCTCTTTACGATCATGTTTTTTATAAAAAAAGTTAAGAAATCTTTTTTTTAAATTGATAAAATAAAAAAAATAATTTTTGACATCAAATTTTTTTTCTAACTTATCTCCCAATATCAAATATGCATTTTTAGGTAACAAACCTTGCATCTCAGATACTACATCAGAGTAGTGCATGAGCTGCAAAACAGAATCAGCTTTAGCAATTTTAGATAACTTTGAATCTTTTACTTCATATGAAAAATTACCTAATTTTGAAGGAACATCTGTTTTTACGATAAAATCCGGTCTAGCAGTGAATTGCTCCGACTGAAGAGCCCCTTGAAAAACAATTCCCACACCTTTTTCCATGGCTTCCGTTGTTGCATTTATTCTATCCTCGCTTGATAAGCTGTTGTCTAATTCCAGTACTGTTTTATATTTCTTACGCAATTCGTTCCAACATTCTAATTCGTGTTTTCTACCATTTTCTTGAATCAATTGCAGATAGTCTGAGGGCTCAGCCCTCCTAGACAGTAAAGAAAAGTCTGATAGTGCATGTAAATCGGTAACCGTAACGTGGGGGCACCTCGAAAAATTTACTAAATCAGAGGTTGAGAAAAGAATTTTTCCATTAACCGTCCGCAATTGCCACCTCAAAAACGATCATATGACTTCGGAGAACAGAAAAAACAAACCCAGCGATATGCTTACCCAGCCAATAATCCATGAGAGATATAAAGCAACAATATTTAATCGCCCATCGAAAAAAATCCTATCAATACGGCCGACGAGCCGGTACCAGAGATATAATGGGATTAAAAATAATAGGGCTACAAATAAAACTTTCATAAGAAAAAAAAGTCAGTTAATTTAACATTATCAACTGAGAGCACAATGAAATACAACTACAAAAAGTTGTCTCTACTGCAAACGCGGATCAATCGGCTTAATCATCTGAGAGAGGTGGCATTCTGGGACCAGGCAACCAATATGTCAGAAAAGGGGCTTAACGCTAGATCAGAAGCCGTAGCGGAGCTTTCTCAAATAATTCATCAACTTGAATCGGACCCCGAAAACGAATTAGTTATTTTGGGGGCGGAAAATGAAGAATTATCGGAAATAGAAAGCGCTAATTTGCACGAGATAAAGAGGAAGTACGAAAGAAAAAAGAAAATACCAGCAGAGCTACTCAAAAAAAAACAATTAGCAACTAGTCTATGTGAACACGATTGGAGAAAACAGAGGTTCGATAATGACTGGAATGGCTTCATGGATAATTTTGAGAAAGTGGTTTTATATTCGCGAGAGGAAGCGAAAATCTTGGCAGGTGAGTTTGGTGGGTCTCCGTATGAAGCACTAATGGATAAATACGAACCACATTTAAGTGAAAACAGTGTTGATAATCTGTTCGGGGAAATAAAAGATTGGTTGCCAGATTTATTAAACCGAGTGCTTGTTCAACAAGGTGATGCTGCTCCTCCAGTAACGAGAGGAACATTTCAGGTTGAAAAACAAAAACAACTTAGTCTCGAAATAATGAAGATTTTTGAATTCGATTTTATGGCTGGCAGGCTTGATGAAAGTATTCACCCTTTTTGTGGCGGAACTCCCCAGGATGTAAGAATTACTACACGCTACAAAGAAACCGAATTCCTTCCAGCGTTAATGGGGACAATCCATGAAACTGGCCACGCGAGATACGAACAAAATTTACCGTCGGACTTGTTGGATCAACCCGTAGGACAAGCTAGATCAATGAGCTTTCATGAAAGTCAATCCCTTTTTTTTGAGAAGCATATTGGAGGGCATCCAAATTTTATTGAGAGAATTCACCCACAAATTTTATCAATTTTTGGAAAACAACCATTAACAAACCTCGATAACCTAAAACGATTAGTGTTAAATGTTAAACCGAGCTTGATCAGGGTCGATGCAGACGAAATTACCTATCCTGCCCATATAATTCTCAGGTATGAAATAGAGAAAGACCTGATTAACGGGAGTATTAAAGCGAAAGATATCCCGTTATTGTGGAATGAAAAAATGAAAGAGCTATTGGGAATTTCAACTGAGAATGACTACTGTAACGGACCTATGCAGGATGTTCACTGGCCTGAAGGTCTGTTTGGATATTTCCCGTGCTACACACTGGGAGCGCTATACGCCGCACAGTGGAAGGCAATGATTTGTGAGAAATACAGTAGCTTTGATGACATTGTCGGTAAGCACAAGTTGACTCCAATCCTAAGTTGGCTGGATCAAAATATCTGGAAAAAAGCTAGTACAAAGTCAACCCAGGCTCTTACACGAGATGCATCCAACGGAAAAAACCTAACAACCAAACATTTTAGAAATCACTTAGAAAATCGCTATTTATCTCATCTCTAACGAGATTAATATTCACTCCAACAGCTTGAAGAGTACTGATGCTAAAAATCCGGCTAACGTAGCCAGGCCAACCAAATTGTTATCCGCTAAATGGGCGGCTTCCGGTAACATAGCCGCACAAATCATTGTCAACATGGCTCCTGCAGCTAACCCCTCAACAAGAACCAACGTTGTGTGGGAAACGCCGTCTCCAATGAAGGCTCCTATCGCTGCCCCAGCAGCAGTCAAAATCACTAGTGAGCCCCAAAGAGAAAGTATCTTCCATATCTGCATCCCTTCTTTTTTCATTTGCGCTGAGCTTGATAAAGCTTCAGGAAAATTAGATAAAAATAGTCCGGCTATAAAAGTATAAGGTAACACATCAAAAAAATTCGGTTCCACGCTTGCTGCTATGCTTGCAGAGACCAAAGTTAAAACAGCTATTCCTAAAACAAAACTCTCAGGTATTGCATCAAGCATTATTCCCAGCCAAATTGCAAACGCTGCGTTGCCGTGGGAATTATACTGTTTCTGCAAATCTGCCCTTGTTGGCAAATCACCCGTATCTCCATGGTGAACTGCTTCCATGGCAAGCTCAGCCCACTTTGCCCTCTCATCGGCATCTTTTTCGACGTGATCAATATTTTCTTCAAATCTTTGCTTTGCCATCGATCTCAACTCTTCATCAAACTCTGGTATCTTGTCACGCAGAGTGTGGAAGTCTTCAGCTGAAAGTACTAAAAGCTCTGTCTCGTCATTAGCCGTGCAGTCAGCGGTACGGTTAACCGCGTTTAAAAGAGACATCTCTCCAACGATTTCACCCTTTGCGAGAACCAAATCTGGATGGTCAGGACTTTCAATTTTTAATGATCCACTCCGAATGACATACATTGATTCCGGAGTGTCTCCTCTTGTGTAAACAATATCACCTTTGTGAAGAAACCGAGGTTTCAGATGACCGATAATAATACTCATGTCCTCAGGGTCCAACTTATAAAATAAAGGAACATCGGCAACATCTTTCATCGCTTTTTTGAAAAATTTTTCTTTATCAACAGCAGACTTGGAAATGATGTAGGCGGTTTTTCGCAAATACCCACCTTTTTGATTAATCAATTGATCTAACAAAACGAAGAGTAGACCACCTACCACGGCTCCCAAAATCAAGAGAAAGAAGTGTTGCTCTGCCTCTAACCTTTGTTTCGCATCCTTCGCAGAGCTGAGCTCGTAGATAGTAGGGGCTACCAATTCTAAAGCCAGCGCCGATAAAAGTGCCCCTGCCCCAAAAGCAGCTAACAAACCAACAACAGTCGACGAAATCCTGAAGTATATACCAATTGCAGATCCAAAAAGCAAAGAGATTGATGCGATAATTCCAACCAATGCTGCCCAAAAAACATAACCTTCCATAAACTTCTCTCCCAAACCGAAATATATTTTGCTTATAATAAAAACACTTTTTTTTGTTACTATGCGCCCTCTAAATGAATGACTTCTACAAAATCCACAAACATCGTTTCTTCATAGACTATCCGCAGAAAAAACTTGATGGAGAGCTATATAAGTACAAATGCGCCTTTTGCGGCATCGATACTGTCACCATTGATGGGAAACTTGAGAACCATGCATCTACCTGCGAATACAGAGTTAGCAAAGAAAAAGAATAAACATCAAAAATTGTTTTTCCCCCACTAACAATCAATAATATAGCGAGGACAGCGCGACATACGTTAACGCTCCTGCTATGTATCCAACGAGAGCCAGAAGGCTAATTTTCTTCACATACCAGAAGAAATTTATTTTCTGCATACCCATCGCAGCTAACCCAGCAGCGGATCCAATGATCAAAATTGATCCTCCTGTTCCAGCGCAAAAAGCTAAAAATTGCCAAAGGTAACTATCTTTAGGATGTAGGTCCATGGGAAACATTTTTATAGAGGCAGCCACCATTGGGACGTTATCGACCAAAGAACTCATAAGGCCTATCAGCATAATGACCAACGTGGTGTTGCCGAGAGTTTCATCTAACCATTTTGCAAGCTCTGGTAATATTTTACTATGTTCCAACGTGGCAACAGCTAGTAAAATACCGACGAAAAATATAATTGAACTCATATCAATCTTTGAAAGGGCACGTGCGAGAGAAAATTGAGCCTTCTCAGATTCTTTCTTGCCTTTATGAAGCAAATCCGTAATTAACCAAAGAAATCCCAATCCAAACATTACCCCTAAAAAAGGTGGTAGGTGGGTAATAGTTTTAAAAACCGGCACGCCAATTAATGCTCCGATACCACAATAAAATATAGTATTCCTTTCCTTTTCCGAAGTCTCTGCATGTCGCGCAACACCTACATCAGTTTTTGGAGGTTCCACGCCTTGACCTTTCAAAGAATTCGTCACAAAGTAAAGTGGAATGACCGCAGCTACGATTGAGGGTAAAAATACCTGATATATGACAGTCACGGCAGAAATCTTATCTGCTACCCAAAGCATTGTAGTAGTGACGTCCCCAATCGGAGACCACGCACCACCCGCGTTTGCGCAGATTACGATCAAACCAGCGAACAAAAGACGGTCTTCTTTCTTACCTAACAACTTTGAAATAAGCGAACACATGACAATCGTAGTTGCAAGGTTATCCAAAACCGCGCTCAGAAAAAAAGTTGCTACACCAATTTGAAAAAGTAGGGTTGAAGACTTCGTAGTCTTTATTCTTTTCGTGATAATGTCGAACCCATTGTGAATGTCAATCAACTCAACGATGGTCATAGCCCCCATCAGAAAAAAAACAATTTGCCCTACTTCAATAAGCGTATGGCCCAACTCGTCATGTACCATTGTGTGTATATCACCGCCGCTGAACATTACATACACCGTCCACAGTAAACCGGCACCAATGAGCGCGGTTGCTGACTTATTTACGTGAAGCGGGTGCTCCAGAGCTATCGCAGCATATGATAATAAAAATATGGCGGAAAGGGCAATAATCACTTGCGACACCTCCTTGTTTCTAAATTAAAGTTATTGATCGGTTTATTCATCTAAATTTTTTACGGTGATTCTTAGATACCGACCACCTTCGTATTGTTTTTTAAAGTCAGTGTAGCGAGATCATTAGTCAAACTGTCTTTCGAAACTCCAAATTTATCTAAAAACTTGTCAAACAACTTTGTTTCCTCCGGTTCAATACTCCCATCCGATAACAAAGAATCATAAACGTTTAACAGTACACACTTTTTCTGTTCGGCATTCAGCATGGGAGATGCATCTTGCAAAAATTTATCCAGAGGAGTGTCCCTAACGTAGTCAAGACCGGACTCAAGCAAGTCATCATCGCCACCTACCACAGTCTTAAGTTGACCCCATTCCTGTTGAGCAATGGTTCCATCAATTGAAGACATGTAAATTAAACTAGCCGCCATAATCAGGGACGGATTCAACGCTATATCATCATCTGCCATTACTACTTCCCCAAAAAAACATCATCGCATTATTTTGCAACAAAATTTACCTTAGTGCTATCCTCATAACGAAAATTAATTATAATTTCTTTTAAATTGGCGAAAAAATAGAAATAATTTTGCATCGCACCAAATGAAACTTACGGATGAAAATATCAATCGGATAATTGAAATGGCATGGGAAGACCGCACTCCAATTGACGCAATTAAAAAACAATTTTCGTTAACTGAAAAACAAATCATCACCCTTATGAGGAATAACCTACAACCATCTAGTTTTAAAACTTGGCGAAAAAGACTTGCTGGGAGAAAGACCAAACATCTAGCCTTAAGAAGCAAATTCGTTACGCGTAATTATTGCTCGCGCCAGTACAAACAGAATAGCAGATAGCTAAACCTAACCTGAACACACAATTCGTTGAAGTATTGCATCGGGAGTTCTGGAAACGATATACATCCACCTTTTCGAAAGCCCGTTCGAAATAATCATTTTTCCTTTTCCATTTTTTTTCGAAAATGATTTAAACGCAAGAATTTTATATCGACCTCTGTTGCAATCTATTCTTTGTCTTACGACAACTGATTTCTCTCCCGTTCGGGTAGGGAAAATATAGTTTGAAAGGATAAAAACATTAATCTCATCTAGATTCGAACTTTTTTTTATTGAGGCTGGGTTGTAAAAAAATTCTGCTCCATTAGTCCGATAATACTTTACCCATGAAGGCTGTGCGTAATTTAGTCGAGGCAATAAAAGACATAGCGTTAGACTGACAAAAATACACGGGTTAAACAAAAAAGACCGTCTACCTAGGGAAGAGATAGACGGGTTCAAGAGCAAAAATTTGTTAAGCCATTGTAGACGGATCATCTGGAGGCGGCATGTCCGGGCCAGTATCCATTGGATTAGCTCCATCTGGCGGTCCTGCTGGACCATCTGGGGGCGGTCCTTGCGGAGCCTCATGATGATGTTCATGTTCAGCCTCGGACATTGCATTATCAAATGCCTGATCCATTCCAGGTGGTGGCATATCCCCTTCAGGAGGAGGAGGAGGAGGTTGACCATCTCCGTCAAGATCCATTCCCTCCATCCCTGGGGGCGGAGGTGGCATATCACTATCGAGAGGAGGCGGAGGCGGAGCACCATCAAACATTCCACCCATATCCCCCATAGGAGGCATGTCTCCTTGCGGCATCATTCCGCCCTCCATACCCGGTGGCTCTAAACTCTCAAAAGCCTGCATTGGCTCCATTCCACCATCACAAGCTTCCATGAAATCCTGCTGCATTTGTCCAGCAATTGCTTCAAATTCACCCATAGGCATACCAGCTTCCTCAGCTGCTCCCCTAGCAGCTTCAGTTGCTGCAACAAAAGCGGCAGCAGGGTCAGCTCCGCCTTCAATTGCTTCCTCAAATGCCGTATGGGCTGCCTCGCCAATGGGATCCATATCTGGTCCATCAACATCAATACTACTGAAAGCAGCCTCGGGATCCATACCATCGCTTAGTGCAGCCTCAAACTGCTCACTTGCATCTGTCATAACAGGCTCAAACATCTCCATGGGAATTCCCATTTCCCCTGCTGCCCCCTGGGCAGCCTCCGTAGCTGCTTGAAATGCAGCAGCAGGATCGGCCCCTTCACCAAGCGCCTCGTTAAACGCCTGACCAGCAACCTCCCCAATGGCCTCAACTTGATTCTCAAAAGACATTTTTCGTCCTCCTTAAGATGTTGTAGACGTTAGCACTAATTAGGTTCTCTTAGTGCGCTATTAAGGCCCCTGACGATTGGATTCGTAAAGTACGTTATCAACCTTCGCCGTCCGACTTTGAAATCAGCTTTCGCGAGCATTCCAGGCGTCAAATCAGCCCTATTTCTCATACGTTGAACCGATTTTGCGGCTAAGTCAACCCTTGCACGATAAACGGGTTTCTTTTCCCCATTAAGGTCCTCGGAAAACGTATCTTCCGATATATAAACGAGTGTGCCCTCAATATCCCCAAACTGCTGAAATGGTAATGCATCTAGTTTTATCGAAACTGGCACACCAATTTTCAACTCACTGATATCTTTTGGGTTTACATCGACTTCTAGCACTAATGGAACATCTCTCGGCACCAACTTGATAACAACCTCCCCCTCGCGCACTATCGTGCCAACGGAGGAAGCAGGGATATCAAGTACTATTGAATCAACCGGCGCCCGAACCGCAGATTTTTTCTCGAGTTTATTGAGCCCCTTAAGTTCCTCAAAGAGTTGAACTTCATTTTCTCTTTCTTTTTCTAATTGCTCTACTATTCCTGCGACCCTCTGAGAAAGCTTGCTTTCAGATTCGGATAGGACCTTTGTTACTGCGAGCAAATTATCTTTAGCTTGTAGAAATCCTATCTTAGACCCAGCTCCTTTTTTAAATAACTCCTCGTGAGCCATCATAACTTCCTCTTTTAAAGCGACCTGTTTTTTATTTACATCGATTAAGTTTTTTATGGAATCATATTCATTTAGTCGTTTCGAAAGAATCTCTTTGTTGCCGGTATCCAATTGACGAACCTTTCTCTCAGACAAATCTTCACCTTTCAGAGCCTGCTCCTCAAGCATCAACCTTTTTATTCTCTGGCGCGCTGCTTTCAATTTGGTAGACATCACTTTTTGGTCAGAACCAACTTCAGAGGGGTCTAACGTAACAAGAATGTCAGCCTCCCGAACCCTATCTCCACGCTTTACCGCAATTTCGGTAACAACACTACTTCTGGCCGCCTGAACTTCTACATTTGGAACAGAAGTGACAAACTTGCCCCTACTCGAAACTGTAACATCAACATGACTGATAATTGAAAACAAAACTACAAAAAAAATAATTCCCAATAATAATAATGAAGAAAATAATTTTGCTTTTGAAATCGGTCCTTCGTAAATTGCATCGGGATCCATTGATACGGATGTAAAATCAGACGTGTTTTTTTCTTTTACTTGTTCGACGCCAACATCAACAACAGAGTTGCTTGACTCATTTTCCCTCATCGCGTCAGTAAGTTTCTTATTAGTCTCGCGTAAATTAAATGACATTCTTTTTAAAAGATTTAACGCTACTTGAGGCTTTCCTTGTATGTAGGCTAGAAAATCACTGCTATCAATTTCTTTAACCAACACAGAACCTACGGCCTTGGCTCCAGCACTTCTCAATCCACCTTCAATAATCGCCATTTCTCCAAATAGCATTCCTTTTTCAAGTGTGACTAGCACCGACAACCCTTTTGGGGTTAATTTCACTATTTCAACTGAGCCTTCCTCCAAAAGATACGCATATCCTCCAGTCTCCCCCTCTCTGAAAATGTAATCCCCTGCCTGAAATTTTTTTGTGCTTGGCATTTTTTAACGAGTGATGTTTGGATGGTTATCGAGAGCCCATAATTTTTTATATAACTCACAATGTTCAAGCAGTATCTCAGGTTTGTCTAATGCAATCACCTTCCCCTGCTCCATTACCATTACTCGTCCCATGGTACTCGCCACCCCGATATCGTGAGTTACAAAAAAAAGAGTTCTGCTTTTTGCAATTGACGGCATTTTATTTAACAGTTCACTTTGAAGAGATTTATCGAGATTAGCAAACACTTCATCAAATAGAAGTATCTTAGGATCCGAAATTAGTGCTCGCGCAAGAGCAATAACACCCCTGTAAGAACTTGGTAAAGCATTATTAGCATTATCTAACTGGTATGCGAGGCCACCTTCAATATTTGAGATTATTGAGTCAAGTCCCGAAAGAGATGTTGCTTCTCTAAGCTCACGTTCACTGATATTTCTTCTAGCTCGCCTAAGATTTTCCTCTATCGTACCGGTGAAAAAACTTGGATTTGCTGAAACCATAGAAACTTGTGAACGGTAATTTTCTAAATCAAGACTCAACAAAGAACGACCATCGATTAAGACAGAACCAACAGTGGGTTTGATAAAGCCCTGAATGACTTTGAGAAGAGTCGTTTTCCCAGAAGCTGCTGGACCAACAACTGCAACCATCGAATTTGCAGGTACAGAAAAACTAACATTTTTCAGGATTTCCTTGCCTCCTAGAGAAAGAGCGAGATTTTTACACTCTACATTCCCCTGAACATTTATTGACGTTCCGATGCTTTTCCTTTCAGGAGCTGCGTTCCATATTTCGGAAATCTTTCTTATACTCCCCTTCGCTCCGTCAATCTCTCCAATCGAAGAAATGAGAATTCCGACAGGCCTGATCACCCTCGCTGCGACCATGTTAACCGCAATAATTGCCCCCGCAGACAAGGATCCGGCGAAAACTAGTTGTATTCCAACAAAAATTACAGAAATTGTCATAAACTGCTGGATGGTCGAATTAAAGTTTACTGAAACAGCCATAATGTCGTCGCGAGCCCGGGATGATTCGATGCTTTTAAAGCTTGCCTCCCTCCAGGCCCTTCTCTGGATTGGTTGTTGTGATAACGCTTTTACATTGTCTATACCGGCCACCGTCTCTCGAAGAACAGTCAATTTATTTCTCTCTTCATTAAAATAGCGAACTGAACGTTTTTTTTCTAAATTCTTGAAAATATAGCTAGAGATACCTAAAAAAACTGCAAACCCGAGAACAATCAGTCCGAGCAATGTGCTATACAAGAATAGAATCGGAAGAAACACTAACAATCCAGCTGCCTCAAACGCAGCAGAAAGTACACTTCTTGAGACAAACATTTTCAAGCCTGTAACTGATTGAATGGATTCTTCTAATTTTCCAGCACTGTTTGCGTCCATTTGATAAACCGGTAGAGCTAACATCTTGTCAAATAAATCACCAGACATACGGGCCTCCAGAGAGGCCGCGAAAACATTCACGATATAATCTCTTAAATAGCCCATGATTCCGCTAAATACCAATGCAAAAAAAACACCGATTGTTAAGACATAGAGCGTTGACATGGCCTGGTAACCAACAACCTTATCAAGTGAAATTTGAATAAAAATTATTGGAGCGAATGCGATTCCATGCAAAATTAAGGACATTAAAAACGCCACAACAAATAACCACTTGAAACGCGCAAACTCTGGTAAAAACCAATCAAAATCAAACAGCCTCTCTTTTGATGGCTGGTCAGATTTTTTTCCTATAATAACAATTCTGCCCGACCACTCCTCTATTACTTCCTCAATTGCTTTTTTTTCCGCACCCAGAGTGGATGAAAAAACGTCCATTACGCTAAATGATTTTTTTCCGGTTCCCTGCTCACTTTGTAGGCCAATTAATACAGATGAACTTCCATCCTTGTTAATCAAAACACAAGGATATAAAAATTGTTTTTTTTCCAAATCTATTTTTTTTAACTTTTTAAAATAAACAGCAATGTTATATCGAGAGAAATAGTTTTTTAGTGCGTCTTCGTCTCTGCACCCTCCCGCTGAATATTCTTCACCGATTTGTTCGTTAGATACAACCGCACCTAATTGCCTAGATATCAAGCCTATGGATGATGCAGTTTCTAGCGAAATGGGCCTTGCCACACGCTATTCCAAAGAAAGATGAGGAGAACTTTTTCTGAGGGTACTTGCGCTGACCCCAAATTTCTTTTTAAAGGATACGGAAAATCTACCAAAGTGCGTAAAACCACACTCCTTTGCAATCATTGACACTGGTCTGTCTTCGCTCCTGCTAGTTAGCAGTTGATGAGCTCTCAAAAGTCTTTGTTCCTTTAACCAACACAAAGGAGAAAGCTGGAAACGTTTCTTAAACTCTATTTGTAGGCTTCTCACGGAAATGCCAGCAACGGCCTCAAGACCTGTTAACGTAAGAGGCTCCGAGAGGTTCTCAAACATGTAGGCGCACACATGATCTATTACATTCGACTTATGTGCTAACACTTTGGTAGAAAGGTTGTACCCCTGGGTTTCCAGAATCAAATACGCGCAATGTC
Organism: uncultured beta proteobacterium; assembly: GCA_902625535.1. Lineage (GTDB taxonomy): Bacteria > Pseudomonadota > Gammaproteobacteria > Burkholderiales > Burkholderiaceae_A > UBA7377. The sequence continues at coordinate 73,945 of CACOBT010000009.1, forward strand.
TCATAATCATATCTTGTGTAACTTCATTGAAAGCGCCGAGAGTTCCTACTGCATTCAGTGAATAAAAGAATCTCTCTAAAAGAAACCTTGATCTAGCTCGCGAAAAGTTAATTTCAAAAGAATGTTCGGGTAAAGAAATACCTGGGTTGCCAGCGACGCTTCGCAGTACCTCCAGTAATTTGTCTGGATTAAAACCCAGCGCAATAGCCTTTACCGAATCGGTTTGGGCTTGGGCCAACTGGTTACCAGTGAAATAGGACCCAGTGCAGTCAGCCGCAGAATGGCGAACTTTATTACCATCTCCTTCAGTAATTTCGCCGAAGCCCGAAATAGGCAAAATAAGATTTGGGACGTAAGAATCATCCGTAAAAATACGGTAGGGGTTATGAGTTCCAAATACTATGCCCATATCAGGAAACTTGATGCCGGTTAAATTATCCCCCCAGATCGAATGACTCCTTCTTAAATTCGACTCAATACTTTGGAACCCAGGAAACGCGGTCTTGAAAACCTTAGTTATCTTTTCAATCGACATTGGACCATCAGCAGAATCGCGAAGGTGATTATTTAAAGCAGCGGGTAGTGTAAATTTCATACTTTGGCATTGCTTTCTTGAAAGAAAAGGTCTTTTCGCCTTTTTAAATGGTTTAGGACTAGCCATTTTTTCGCTTTATGGATAGTATGGTACTACAAACATTGAAAAAATACTTGATAATAAGGCTTGAAATTTAAGTTAGGGTGATATGTCTCGACACGGTGACCAGGATATTCTGAAACAACGAATAAAATGTAAACTTGAACTTGATCACGTTTCTAAGGAGACGGGCATCAGTCCGAAATTGATTCGAGCACTCGAAATGTCTGACCGAAAACCTTTTTCTTCGGTTTTGTCTTATAAAATGACGGAGCAAAAATTGAGCAGCTATTACACAATCAAGTTAACTGGGACACAAAAAGAAAGTACTATTCCACCATTTATTAGGTCTAAGTTGGGTGGATAGGACAAATGTTTAGATATATTTCGAATCGCCGGAGAGCAAAAAGGTTTTCCAGGCAGATAAGCAGCGTGGCGCACGAAACTACACAAATAAACAAGTTAACATCGCTGGTTGGGGATGTTTCGTTTAGCGGTTTTTTGGGTATTAACGGAGAAATAAAGGGCAACATAGTTGCCACTAGCAAAAAAAAATCAATCGTTGTAGTTTTCGGAGATGCAAAAGTTGACGGAAAAATTAAAAGTCATACGGTTGTAGTTTTTGGAAATGTTTTAGGTGACATAGAGGCAGTGGATTTGACGATTGAAGACGGATCGAAAATTGTCGGAAACTGTGCTTACTCTTCCATTGAAATTCACCGAGGGTCGAGAGTTGTAGGCGGATTATCGCTTAACGTCGATGGAGTCAGGGATGAAAATCTTGAAGATTTAAAGATTCTGGATCCAAGCGTTATAAGTAACCAAACTTCAAATTTCAAGCCGATCGGAAAAACCGGAAAAGGCTCTGTTAAAGACGCAAAGGTCAGTTGAGTTTTATCAATCCGAATGAGTGAGAATTGAGATGAACGAACACTTCAATGATCTAAAATCAAAAGGCCCATTAAAGGTATTAATCGTGAGTCAGAAAGGGGGGGTTGGTAAAAGCACCCTGTCCGCTAATCTTTCGGCTTATTGCGGAAGAATTAAAAAAAAAGAGACGCTTCTCCTAGACTGCGACCCGCACGCGTCAGCGAGTATTTGGTTAAATTCTTTAAAGCCTGAAAAGGTTGAAGTGAAACATCACTTAATTAATGATTTTACCGCGAAAAGATGGTTTATAGGAATGCGTACTATTTTAAGGAAAAATTTGATCGGGTACGACATTATCGTATGCGATTTAACATGGACTAAGTCTATGAGTTCTGAGTTTGTTAAAGAGTTTGACCTTATTGTAATTCCAACAAGTGTTTCTCTCATCGAGATTGATGCAACGAATATTTTTATCGAGCACAATTTAAAGAAAATTACGCGAAGTTCAAATGGAAATTACACACCAGATCTTTTAATTTGCCCATCTCAGGTTATCGACGAAGAACTGAGATCAAATCCTTTTGATTCGCGAACTTTTGATTTTCCTTTTCTTCTTTTGCCTCCAATACCCAGCGACCCAGAGATCAGAACTTTGTTCGAGAAAGGTTATGCTTTCGAATCTGGAGACTGCACATCAAAAGCATTTAAAAAAGTTTTCGAATCAATCTTGCAAGCTGGACGTTTAAAAAAACTAAAATATCGGGAAAATATCAATGCCAACCCAATAACTAAAGGGCATCGAGCAAACCATAAAACAGCCGTGTTCGGCGAGAAACGGATGCCTTCGAGAATCAATGGCGGAGGCGTCCCCACGTCACAAAAAGATAACGTGGTACGGATGAAAAAATTCGACGAAGTTGATAAAGTAAAACGAATCTTAAGTGACGAAAAAAACCAAAAAGTTTCCTGGTTTCGAAGGTTGGTCTCATGGTAAAAAAAATTACATATTGTGTCGCTATTTTTGTTTTAGTGACAGAGGTTGTGAAAGCCGGTCAGTGGACTAAAGTTGCCAAAGGAACAAACTTTTTTGAGTACTACGGGAACATTTCTAAAAGTGGGAGAGTTGCCTCCTTAGATTGCTTGCGTGATTACGTAAAAGAGTCAGTAAAAAAAGATCAAAAATACCTTTCTAAAAAACACTCGTTAAAATTCGATTGTGCACGAAAAAAGTTCCGAGAAACTTCTGTAGAATATTTTGAACAAAATATGATGTCAGGAGCGTTGGTTAAGAGGCAAAAGCTAGCAACAGACTGGAAACTAGTCGACCCAAACTCGTTGACCGAGTTGTTATTTAAAAAAGCTTGTAAATAGGTTTTTTGGTTTCTGACTGTTTTTGTGTTTTTTGAACGCAAAAACCTGATAGCATTAACTAGGGTTTTTTTTAAATTCAGAGAGGGCTGAAAATTACTATGCATCAGAAAAAAAACAGTAGCATTTTCGCCGATTTTTTTTGGGGCCGCTATTTTGTTTTATCTTACTCTACAATTTTGTTTGCTGTTTGTTTGTTTGCGTTGATTTACAGTATCTGGTTTTTTATTCCAATTTTTTTATTAACTCCACTTTGTGTCATCGGGTGGAAAGATTTTTTACAGAAAAAACATGGCGTCTTAGCTAATTATCCGGTTTTAGGTCGATTTAGATACTTGTTAGAAAGTGTCCGTCCTGAGCTCAGACAGTATTTTTGGGAAGACGACACAGACGAACTACCATACTCGAGAAATCAAAGGGCGATGGTTTACCAGAGGGCAAAAGGTGAAATGGCCGCTCGACCTTTTGGGTCAGTAAACAAAATGTATGAGGAAGACTTCAGTTGGCTTAACCATTCAATGCGTCCATGCCACATAGAGGATAAAAATTTTAGAATACGGGTGGGAAATGGGGAAAGGACTTACGACATGTCTGTTTTGAATATTTCGGGCACGTCTTTTGGGGCTCTGTCTCCACCTGCGATACAGGCTTTAAACACGGGAGCTAAGTTAGCGGGTTGTGCTCACAATACAGGTGAAGGTTCAATATCTCCCTTTCACGTAGCAGGAGGAGGAGATCTTATATGGCAAATTGGAACTGGGTATTATGGGTGCCGAACGCTAGATGGAAAGTTTGATCCAGTAAAGTTTTCGGAAAAAGCAACACAACCCCAGGTTAAGATGATCGAAATTAAATTAAGTCAGGGAGCTAAACCTGGTCACGGAGGAATGCTACTTGCGCCTAAGGTGACTCCAATAATTGCAGAAACCCGAGGAGTCGAAGCTTTCAAAGATTGCATGTCACCGTGTGGTCATTCAGAATTTAAAACCCCAAACGAATTACTGGAATTTGTTGAAAAACTTAAGCATTTATCTGGTGATAAACCGGTGGGTATCAAAATGTGTATCGGGCATCCGTGGGAATTTATTGCCATAGTAAAAGCGATGTCAGATAGCAAAAAATTGGTAGACTTTATTACGGTTGATGGGGCTGAAGGAGGAACAGGGGCAGCTCCAGTAGAATTTTCTGATCATATAGGTTCCCCGTTAGCTGACGGAGTAGTATTTGTTGACAACGCGTTGATAGGGGCCGACCTAAGAGACAAAGTTAAAGTAGCCGCTTCGGGAAAAGTAGTGAGCGCTTACGATATCGTAAGGCTTTGCGCTCTCGGGGCAGATTGGATAAATATGGCTAGACCGTTCATGTTTGCTTTGGGATGCATCCAGGCGAGGGATTGTGCTTCCGGCGAGTGTCCTACGGGCATTACTACAATGAACCCTCGAAGATACCGCGTTATGGATGTGAAAAACAGGGCTGCAAGGGTTAGTCGTTTTCACGTTAATACGGTGGAAGCCGTCGGTGAGATGCTAGAGTCAACAGGAATTAGACATCCAGTAAATTTAACCAGGCGCCATATAGTGAGGAGATTGTCATCTAGCCAGATAAGATTAGAAGATCAAATTTATCCGAAAGTTGAAAAAGGTCAATTGATAAGGGGGGAAGAAGTAGAAGACCCTCGCCTATCAGTTTACTGGAATCGGGTGTCCGGAAAAAGCTTTGATCTTAGCGACGATTCAGGAACCGAGGAGGCCTTAGAATCAGCATACCAACAAATTAATTAGTTATGGAGATTTAGGAATTGAAAGCATCTGATCTTTTTGTGAAAGCATTAGAAAACGAGGGAGTTGAGTATATATTCGGGATCCCAGGTGAGGAAAACTTGGATTTATTGGAATCACTAAGGACGTCCAGTAAGATCAAACTCATTTTAACGAGACATGAACAAGGGGCAGGGTTTATGGCGGCAACTTATGGTCGAATTACAGGAAAGGCTGGAGTTTGCCTGGCTACATTAGGACCTGGGGCAACAAATTTTTCCACACCGGCGGCTTATGCTCACCTTGGTGGATTTCCACTTATCATGCTCACGGGACAAAAGCCAATTAACAAATCTAAACAGGGTCAGTTCCAAATCGTTGATATCGTACAACTATTTGATCCGGTGTGCAAAATGTCAAAACAAATTGTTAGCGGAAATCTAATACCGTCGCTAGTGAGAGAGGCTTTTCGAATAGCCGAAGAAGAGAGACCTGGTGCCGTTCTGCTTGAACTTCCTGAAGATGTTGCTGCGGAAGAAACGGATGCGACTCTGCTAGATCCTCATGAAAGGTTTTACGCGATTGGATGCGATGAAGTTTTGCTACTAGCTTCGGAGAAAATAAAAAATGCGAAACGACCATTAATTCTAGTTGGTGCCGGAGCAAATCGAAGAAATATAAGACGTTCAATCTCGGACTTTATAGCATTTACCAAAATACCATTTTTCTGCACGCAAATGGGCAAAGGTGTAGTAGATGAGAGTAGCGACTTATTTTTGGGTACAGCTGCTTTGTCAGATAAAGATTATCTTCACGACTACATTAAATCCGCCGACCTGATTATCAATATCGGACATGATGTCGTAGAAAAGCCTCCTTTTTTTATGGAAAGTGGAGGAACGGAAGTCATACATATTAATTATCAATCCGCAAAAGTAGACCAAATCTACTTCCCGCAGATAGAGGTCATCGGCAACATCATGTTGTCGCTCGACAGGCTGTGCGAAATAATAGAGCAGCCCAATCAGTATGACCTGTCCGATTTCGAAAAAGTTAAAGCCAACATAACGGAAAAAATTTATGAAGGGTACGATTCCGAAGATTTCCCTATGAAACCACAGAGAATAGTTTCAGACATTAGGAAAATTATGGGGTATCACGATATTATTGCTTTGGATAACGGTGTTTATAAGATATGGTTTGCAAGAAATTATCCAGCGTTTCAGCCCAATACGATTCTTTTAGACAATGCATTGGCAACGATGGGAGCAGGGCTGCCATCGGCGATGATGGCAGCGATGCTTTTCGACAAGAGGAAAGTTATGGCTATCTGTGGCGATGGTGGGTTTATGATGAACAGCCAAGAACTTGAGACTGCAGTTAGATATAATCTGAATCTGGTTTGCGTTGTTTTAAATGACAGCTCTTACGGAATGATTCGGTGGAAACAATCCCACGCTGGATTTGAAGACTGGGGCTTAGAATATAACAACCCCGATTTTATTAAATATGCCGAATCCTACGGTGCCCGCGGTCATAGAGTTTCATCAGTCAATAATTTCTTTGAAGTGCTTCAAGATACCTTTAAGCAGGGTGGAGTTCACCTGATTGATCTTCCAGTAGACTATTCAGAAAATGTAAAATATTTAATTACTGACCTAGAAAACCACAAACCAATCATTTAATCATGAAAAAAAAAATAGACGTTTGTAACCCGTTTGACCTTTCAAAAGTTGGTGAGGTTGATCTGGTGACGGGTGACACAATCGAAAAATATTTAGGTGAGGCCAACAACATTTCTCGTAATAAAAACCAATATCTCAGCAAACACAAACGAATTGAAATCTTGCGACGGACAGCAAGTTTGATGAAGAAAATAGATGAGGAACTTGCACTTTTAATTGCTGCTGAAGGAGGTAAACCGCTTATCGACGCTCGAGTTGAGGTAGCAAGAGCTATAGACGGGGTTGAAACTTGTGCAAGTGACCTTGGTAATGTAGTCGGTAAAGAGATTCCAATGGGTTTAACAGAGGCCGCAAAAGACAGAATTGCTTTTTCCATTAGAGAGCCAATTGGTACTGTAGTTGCCGTATCTGCATTCAATCACCCATTAAACCTTATCGTGCATCAAGTTGCTCCTGCTGTTGCAGTCGGATGTCCATGTATTGTCAAACCTGCTAACGATACACCATTAAGTTGTCAAAAGTTTATCAGTTTGTTGATAGAGGCCGGTCTTCCAGAAACATGGGTGCGTTTTGCTCCATGTGAAAATAGTGTTGCAGAGAAACTAGTCACGGACAGCAGAGTTGCTTTTTTTAGCTTTATTGGGTCTGCAAGAGTTGGCTGGTATTTAAAATCGAAACTTGCACCTGGGACACGTTGTGCCTTAGAGCATGGCGGAGCTGCACCTGTAATTGTGTGTGAATCAGCGGATATAACAAAGATGATTCCTAAATTAATCAAAGGTGGGTTCTACCATTCCGGGCAAGTGTGCGTTTCTGTACAACGAGTTTTTGTTTTAGGAGGTAAAGCTAGGACGGTTGCCGAGCATATTGCATCGGGCGCGTCTAAACTGAGAGTTGGGAATGCGGTAGAGGAGAAAACGGAATGTGGGCCGCTTATTAGACCAGAAGAGGTCAAACGAGTTGGGGAATGGGTCAAAGAGGCGGGGACTAAAAATTGCGAAATTATTTGTGGTGGTCATGCACTCACTGAGACGACTTACGCACCAACAGTGTTGCTAAATCCTGATGTAAATGCGAAGGTATCCATCGCCGAAATTTTTGGCCCAGTTGTTTGTGTTTACGACTGCGCAGATATTCATCAGGCTATCCTGCGAGCAAACGCACTAGACGTAGCTTTTCAAGCCTCAATTTTTTCGAACAATTTGACTGAAACCATATCAACTTTTTCAAATCTGGATGCAACCGCTGTAATGGTTAACGATCACACAGCCTTTAGGGTAGATTGGATGCCTTTCGCTGGCAGAAGACAGTCGGGACACGGTGTTGGCGGAATAAGCTATACAATGGAAGATATGACACAAATTAAAATGGCCGTTATTAATTCTTAGTTTCTACCTAGAGTATTGATCCATCCATGATTCGCTTTTTTCCCATAATTCAACTGCTAACTTTTCTTCCATTGCAAGTTTGCTCGGCTTAGTAGGTAAGCATTTTGAAAAGTACTGGCCCGAAAGAGTAGTATCAAAGTCAAAAGCACAGGACACTACATTTTTGGCTCCATCCTCCGCCGACAGCATACCCCTAAGTTTTAGTAACGGACGCAGAAAAAACGGAAGTGTCCGCCAAATATCCGTATCCACTAGCCCCGGATGTACTGCAAATGATGAGAGGCCTACACTTCTGTATCGACGATGTAATTCACAGGTAAATAATATATTCGCCAGCTTTGATACTGCATATTCATTTATGCCCGAGGAAGATTGTGTAAATTTTCTCAAGCTGGGGAAATCCAGTTTTTTCACACGATTATGGATCTTACTTGATACATTTATTATTCTAGCGTTTTTTGAACTCAATAATGCAGTCTCAAGTCTCCGCGTTAAAACATAATGACCAAAATAATTTACACCAAAGGCTAGTTCAAAACCTTCTTTTGTCAATCCTCTCAAACCTGCAAAACCAGCATTGTTAAAGAGATAATTTAAGGATGCGTTTTTTTTTAAAAATGTATCGGCACAAGTATGAACGGAACCCAGTGAATCCAGGTTGAGAGAAATCCACTCACATTTTTGTGCCCCCCGAAGTTTCTCTAAAGCATTAATAACAGGCAACGTCCTTTCATACGACCTGCTTGCTAAAAAAACCTTAATTCCTCTTTTGCCAAGAAACAAAGCAATTTCTTTACCTATCCCTGTGTTAGCCCCGGTGACAATAGCTGTTTTTACTTTCATAATAACCCGGTTATTTTTAATAGGTATGATTTTGTTAAACAAAAATTACGTGTGCATAAATCTGCCTTATTATAGCCAAATTACCGGAAATTATCCGCGTTTTAGTTTAAAAGATACCAACGGGTTTTGCAGAAATACCATCCGTTTGTATAATTCTCAACGGTTACATCATCACATTAGTGGGTTTTGCTAAAGTCTAAAATCACTTGCCTGTTGTTATTGTTTGTTCAATTTGGTCAGTTTTATGTATTGCACCAGTCACGTTATGAAGTTCACTATTTCTTGAGGGAAAATCACCGGTGCCGGAAATTATTATAATGTTTTTAATAGTTACCCGTATCTTAACCTTAAATGGCTTTGCTAGTTCGTTGAATTAAAATTTTTATGCGTCGTCATCCCCTGACTTTACTTTTTTAAGCCAATCATTTATCCCTAAGCTACCAACGGTTTTAACTTGCTCTCTTTCACTTTGAGGAAGAGCATCCTCTAATAAATCAATTCTCTTCCACCCGGCTAGAGGAGACTTGCCCTCCGAATCAGGTGTATATCGTGACTGGGCTAACCTTCTGTACTTGTGGATGTACCGGGGACAATTTTGCCATAACTCATGTAGGGTACATTTAACGACGAGTTCTGCCCCTGGGTAATGACGTTTAACTTTTTCATCGTCTACAAGCTGTGCCTTGCACTGTACCCGCACACGATGTGGCCTTTCAAAAGATATAAATAGAAGCCCTATCTCCGCATTATTAAGAATATTACCCATCGAAAGAAACATTCCGTTACCGTTATAACTCGGAAAAATTGCAGTTTTTTTATCTAGAATTTTAACTAGCCCAATATTCCCGCCCTTGTAGGACACAGTCGGTCTATTATTTTCATCGATTGTACTTAAAAAGAAAAAATCCTGACTTTCAATGAAAGAAGTACTCTCATCGTCAAATTCTTCTCGAACGGTAAGCGCCTCTATGCGGTCAGCTAACTTTTTAGTTCCAAAGTTCGACTGAAAAATTCTTTGACCTTGTCCGTAAAGTTTACTCACGCATAATCTAAAAAAGTTTACCAAATATTATTGTACTAAGTTATGATCAGAAAAACAGTTTTATAGAAAAGATATGCTTCTAAAACGCGTGGCGACTCAAGTAATGAGGCTTTTTTTAGCGCTAGCCTTGGGTAACATAATAGGGCTAGCGACTTTCGC
>CACOBT010000010.1 GCA_902625535.1 uncultured beta proteobacterium
GATAGAGGTCTTTTTACAGTCAACAAATCGCTGGTAAAAACTTCTCCTTTTCTTATATTTGTCTTTGCAACAATGGATTTTCGGACGATCATTTTGTTAGCTTCCTCACTTTTTGTCATATACTTCCTATCTTCACCTAGGATTATTTCCAAATCTCTAATTTTTTTTATCATTAATTTAAATTCATCTACTGAAAGACTTGCTGAGTGGTCTGGACCGTCTGAATTCTTGTCCAATGTAAAATGCTTTTCAATTATTGATGCACCCATAGCTACTGCTGCTAATGAGACATCAATACCCACTGTGTGATCGGAGTATCCAACATACACATTAAATATCTCCCTTAATGAAAGCATCGCACGAAGGTTGACGTCCTCAAAAGGAGTCGGATATTCTGTATTACAGTGGAGTAACCATATTTTAGACTTAGGAAGGTTGTTGGAGAGCAATACTTTTACCGCGTATTCAATTTCCTTAACGGAGGACATGCCTGTCGAGAGAATCACTTCCCTGTCTAGACTGGAAATCTTGCGAAGTAAAGGAATATTAGTAATCTCCCCAGAAGGAATTTTTATAATATTAAGTCCCAGGTTTACTAGTAAAGCAAGACTTTGTATATCGAATGGGCTGGAAATAAATTCGATATTTTTTTTTAATGCATAGTCGTGAAGGATAACTTGATCATTTTCTGATAGTTCAAGTTTTTTCAACATGGTACGCTGTACAGATTCATTCGTATTAAGTCTTTGGTAAGGAGCTGTCTGCGCTAAAGGAATAGTAAGCTCATCCGTTATATAGCTCTGAAATTTTATAGCATCTGCCCCGATATCTATCGCAGCCTCTATCATACCTTTTGCAATATTTATATCTCCGTTATGATTCACTCCAGCTTCGGCGATTATGAAAGTTCTAGATCTATCTACCCCGTTATTATTGATATCTCGTTCCATCAGATATATCCCTGTTTATTATAGAACCGGCAGAGATTGTTACATTATTGCCAATCCTAATCCCTTCGTGTACGATCGTTCCACTTCCTACAAAAGTATTCCTGCCGATGGTTACCCCTCCATTTATTTTTACCGCCGTAGAGATATGACAGTGGGGACCAATAAAAGAGTCATGTTCAATAAGAGACTGTGAATTTATAATAGTGTTCTCGCAGATTTTAACATTTGAGTTAATAAGAACGTGGTGCATTATATGGACGCTGTCTTCAAATTCTGTATTATTTGCCACATAAGCTGTCGGTGATATTAATGTCATCAACTTCACATCTAACTTTTTTAATTCGTGATATTTATTTTCTCGAAGCTTTGAATTTCCTATTTTTCCAATAGCTAAAAGAAAATTTTTACAGTTTGTCGATATTTTCTTTATTTCTTTATCCTTATATGTTGCGATATTACCAAATTTGTTGTTTAAGTTAGTGCTATTTTTTTCAATAATTCCGACAATATTATATAAATTTTGAAGATTAATAATATCCAGACATGCGTTACAGTGTCCTCCACTACCAACTACATATAGATTTTTCTTTCTCATAAGTAAGCACTACTAGGTAAATTGATAATTCTATCTTGTAATTTAGTAAGGGTGCTCATATCCGACGATGGGCAGGATTTAAACATGGGTAATAAGTGTAAAGGTTTCCATGATGGCCTAATAAATATTTGTTTTTCATGGCAACCTTGAATAAGCTTTTTTGTAAATGAGGTTTTATTAACCTGCAAAACTATTGTATTTAACCAATAATTACAATTAGCATTTTTATCTTCAGCAATAAGTTTTACCCAAGGAACATCGTCGAATTCTTTTTTATATTTGGAGTGTAGTAGTCTTTTGTTTTTTCTCAACTCAGACAACATTTCTAACTGGGCACAGCCGAGGGCAGCGTTTATATTTGGCATCCTGTAATTATATCCAATTTCATCATGAGAAAGTTCCCAGGGATGCGAAATCTTAGCCGTTGTGCTAAGGTGTCTTGCCATTCTAGCTAGTTTGCTATCGTTCGTTAAAATTGCACCTCCTCCTCCTGTAGTAATAATTTTATTGCCATTAAAGCTTATGCAACCAATTTTTCCAAAAGTACCCGTATGTTTGTTCTTAAAATAACTTCCTAAACTCTCAGCAGCATCTTCAACGATGGTAAGATTATATTCAGAAGCAATGGATAGCATTTCGTCCATATTGACCGGCTGCCCATAAAGATGTACTGGCATAATTGCAGAAATTCTGTGCTTAGTAAATTTGTTAATTGAGTAGCTATGGTGTTTTTCCACAATAAGTTTTAAATAATCTCGTACTTTAGAAGTATCTATATTAAGATCATTTTCGGAGATATCGCAAAAGTGGGGAATTGCATTACAATAGCGAATTGCATTTGCTGACCCCACAAAAGTCAATGAAGGTAAAAGAACCTCATCCTCAGGTTTTATACCTATGCAAAGAAGTGATAAATGTAATGCTGAGGTCCCATTTACCGTTGCTATTACATTTTTAGACCCAGTCAAATCAGCTAGCATTTTTTCAAATTTATTTACGAATTTCCCAACGCTTGAAACAAAATTTGAGGAAATGCAGGATTCAAGATATTTTACTTCGTTTCCCGAAAAAAATGGTTCATGTAATTTTAATTCATTACATTTGCAAACCCTCCTAATAATTTCAATAAATTCATCAATTCTTCTTTCTTGAGAATTTATCGTTCCAAATGAGGTATGACAATTATTCATTATAGAGATGTGATTTGTAGAGTTTCCTATTTGTGTCATCCGAAAACCATTCAATTGTCTCCTTAAGAGCTGCATCAAAACCGTCTACTGTTGCATATTTTGGTTTCCAATTAAAAGTATCCATAGCCAATTTATTACAGGATAATAACCTTTTGACCTCGGACGTTATTGGTCGTAATCTACTTTTATCATGCTCAATTTTGATCTCAGGATTTATTATATTAATAATTCGAGATGCCGTGTCTTTCATAGATATTTCAAATCCACTACCCAAATTAAAAGTCGAACCATGTCCTCTGGTAGAATTTAAAATTTTAAAAAATCCTTCGGTGGTATCATCTATATAGCTAAAATCGCGTGTTGGCTGTAACGACCCCAATTTAATCTTTTTTAGTCCCTCGAGACATTGAGTTATCACTGTGGGAATAAAAGCTCTTGCGGATTGACGTGGTCCAAATGTATTGAATGGTCTTACTATAACGATCGGCAACTCATAGGAAGAGTAAAAAGAAAAAGCTAGTTGATCTGCTCCAATTTTTGATGCTGAGTAGGGGGATTGTCCTTGTAAGGGGTGTTTTTCGTCTATCGGAACATATTTTGCGGTGCCGTAAACCTCACTCGTAGATGTATGAATAAAACGGTCGATACCGAACAGTTTACAAGCTTGTAGTAGATTATGTGTACCCACAATGTTTGTCTCTATATACGATAGAGATGCCCTATACGAATAAGGAATTGCAATCAAGGCAGCTAAATGGATGACGTGAGAACAATCCTTAACAAGTTTGTGGACAAAAAAAGAATCTCTTATGTCACCGGGAACAATTTCTAACTCTTTTATAACTTTCTGTGAAAGATTTTCGATCCACCCCCACGAATTAAAAGAGTTGTAATGAGTGAGTGCCTTCACCGCAAAACCCTGTTCTACTAATTTTTCGACCATATGGGAACCAATAAAGCCGTCCGCTCCAGTTACTAAAATTTTTTTCAAGTTGGCTCCCCCTGACCATCATTATTCTTACTATTCCTATTAATTATAGCTTCAGCAATTGTAAAATCATTAATATCATCGATATCCGTTGCAATTTCTGGAGGAACCTCTACACCAACTATTTTTCCGTCCCAAAGTGATTTTCGTTTGATTATTTCCTCTTGCTTAGCAATGTACGCAACTGGAGTAATACAAAATATGTCTGGAGCGTCCTGTCTTCTATTGAAATTGCTAGGGGAGATAAGGCTAATTGATCGATCTTCGAGATTCTTTTTTACTAAGTTAAAAAATGGATTATATTTTGTTTTGGCGACCGAAACTATAAAAGGATTTTGGGAATTAAGTGCCTCAAAACAACTTAACACTGATTCTTTTGTTCTTAAAGGAGCGGTACATGGCAAGCTGATAAAGTTTTCAAAGTAACCATACCTCTCTTTAACCCAGCGTATAGCATGTTTCCATGCGTCAATTTCATTCGAGTTATCAGACGCTAATTCTTTGGGTCTAGGGATAACGACTGTGTTATTCATTAAGGCGATATCTACAGCTTCCGTACTGTCTGTGGAAACGAAAATTTCATCTACAAAAGGGATAGATTGTGCTACATGTATGGGGTAACTAAGTAATGGCTTCCCAGCAAGCATTCGTGTATTTTTGTTAGGCAGACCCTTTGAACCAGCCCGTGCAAATATGAAGCAATACGTAATTGAGGTAGTCATAATCTTGTTTAATTATCCCATTCGTCATTAGCTTTCATCAAGGTTTCAGGCAAACCAACATCTAACCAATATTCGTGTATTGGAAAATAATTTACTTTGCAATTTGCTCCAATAAGTTTGTTAATTAATTCTGGCATGTCACAGTGAATACCATGATCGAGAAAATTTTGAAATTTGGGATTAAAAACATAAATGCCAGCATTTACGTAACATGAGTGATCTGGTTTTTCCAAAATTCCTGTCACGTTATTATCATTCGTTTGGATCACTCCATATGGAATTTTTGTTGAATGTTCTCTGGCACATACAGTAGCATAACTTTCTGATACCCTAAAATAGTTTAATAATTCATCAAAATTGACTAAAGATAAAACGTCTCCATTTAAAACGATTACTGGAAGATCAGTATTCAATTCTAAAAGGGAAAGCGAACCTGCAGTTCCCAAAAATTTTTCTTCTTCGATATATTTAATATTTATACCTTTGTCCTGACCGTTTCCAAGATATGACTTGACTCTTTCTTTAAGGTAATTTACGGCAATAAGATATTTTGAAAATCCGAACAATCTCATCCTGTCGATAATATGTTCAATTATCGGCTTGTTGTTTACTAAAAGCATTGGCTTTGGACATTTTGTAGTTATTTTTCCTAACCTCTTTCCTTTTCCTCCAGCCATGATAATCACGTAATTTTCTTTTCTCTGATTTTTTGTCTTGATTTCATTAGAAAATACAATTGTTACAAGTGTCTTATTATCATCTAAGACGGGGATTTGTTTAATAGAATGCTTAAGAAATAAATCATACGCTTGTTTTTTTGTGTAACACTCATTTAAAAAGATAAATTTCACGTTCATTACTTCCTGAGCTAATGAGCTCATAAACTTTCCATCCAATAAAGCTCTGCGAATATCTCCGTCAGTGATAGTGCCAACTACAACATTGTTTGTATCCGTAACGATAACAATCTTCCCTGGTAAATCATTTAGTACTTTTATGACATCCTTAATTATAGAGTCTGTGGAAACACAGTAATTTTCGATTTTTCTTTTATTCAAAGTATAGCCTTGTATTTGATTCATTTTATGGATGTAAATAGAAAAGAGCGTCGTTGACAGAATACAGCCATAAAAAACATAAATACCATGGTAGTATTAGATCGCCACAAATAGCTTTCAAAAAAAGAAACGATCAAAAATCCCGTAAGGATTGAACGGGCGCGAATGTCTCCATACTGAAAACATCTAATTAGCAAGTTCAATAAAATTATGGCGCCAAGTAATCCAAGAGTCGCTAAGACCATAAGGTATTGGTTGTGAGGATTATTAGTATGAGGGAATTCTTCGTAAGGGGGCCTTATAAAGTTGGGATATTCATACATGAAATCCCCAGTGCCGACACCGAAAAACGGATTGGCTAAAAACATCTCGTACGCATGGACAGAAAATACATACCGTAATCCTAATGAGGAATAGGCACTTTCGTGGAATATTAAAATATCATTGACGGCTGCATTTATCCTAACTTGCACATCAGGTATCTGGTACGCTAAGGTGCAGACGATTGGAACAATTACAATGACTTTTATTAATCCACGTCCCACTGATTTACTGGCTTCAATAATTAGGAAGATGAATAGCACTAAAAATAATAGATATCCAGCTCTCCCAGTAGAAATTAAAAGATTGGATATTAATACGATCACAATGATAATTCTTGAGATGAAAACTTTAATATCAAAAATTTCTTTAGGTATTAATATTTGGCGTGTAACTAAGTATATTCCTACAGCTAAAATTGGAGAATACATGACATGGGAGAGAAAAGGCGCAGTTTCTAGACCATCTCGTTTTCCATTAAGAATTCCCTCCGAGAGAAATTCTGGATATAAAAGATAAAAATAATTATAGTGAGCTAATAAACTACAGACAAATAAACCTAGTACGAAGCTATTTGTATATGATTCTTGATACTCATATTTTGCAGCTACCCAGAAAACGCCAAAAAATAAATATGGTATTAGCCTTCCTAAAGAATCTAATCCAGCCTCAAGGTCCTCGGTCCAGGCCATTCCAATAAGGTGAACAATAAAAAAACAAATAAAAGAAAGTACAAAGGGAGAATAAATTTGAGACTTTAGTCGTAGGAAGAAATCTCTTTGAAATAGTTCCGAAAGTAACAGTAACAAACAAAAGGGGTAGATAAAAGTCATGGTGAATGGCAAAAAGAAGGCGATTGATCTTAAACTAAATTGCTGAATTGCTTCTGCCGGTCTAGCCATAGTTGATTAATTTCAAAATATTTTAAACCATGAAGTCAGGATTACTTTTGATAAAATTAAACATTCTCAAAAATTGTTGTTATGCCCTGCCCTCCGCCAATACACATTGTAGCAAGAGCATATTTACTATTAATTCTTTTCATTTCATGTAATGCTTTCGTTATTAAAACAGACCCCGTCGCACCGACAGGATGACCCAAGGCTATAGCTCCGCCATTGATGTTTGTAACAGAGTTATCCAACCCGAGCCCCTTCTGAACAGCTAACGCTTGTGCTGCAAAAGCTTCATTGGATTCAATGACTTTAATATCCTCTAATTTGAGCCCTGCTTTTTTTAGTGCAACTTGAGTTGCAGGGATCGGCCCCTCTCCCATAATATCGTTTGGAACACCAGACACAGCATAACTTACCAACCGTGCCATCGGTTCTAAATTATCTTTTTTAATTGCCTCTTCACTGCCCATAACAACAAACGATGCTCCATCATTTATTCCGCTCGCATTGCCGGCTGTGACAGTCCCATTTTCTTTCAAAAAAACAGCCTTCATAGTGGAAAGTTTTTCGACGGTTGTAACCCTGGGATGTTCGTCGGTATCAAATACGGTTTCTTCTTTTTTCTTTTTTATACTTACCGGAACGATTTGATCCTTAAACCTACCTGATTCAATTGCAATTTTGGCGCGACTTTGAGACAACACTGCAAATTCGTCTTGCATTTCCCTTGTGATATTCCATTTCCTGGCTAAATTTTCCGCAGTTACACCCATGTGACCAATGCCAAACGGGTCCGTGAGAACCGCTACCATCATATCGATCATATTTGCATTTCCCATCCTTTTTCCAGATCGTAAATCGGCACTCAAAAATCCGCCTTTGGACATAACCTCTACTCCGCCACCAACACCAAAAGAACAATCTCCCAGTTTTATATTTTGAGCGACAGACACAACAGCTTGCATAGCTGACCCACACAATCGATTTATCGTCAATGCAGAGGAACTGAATGGCAATCCCGCATTAATCGAAACAACTCGCGCCAAGTAGGGTGAACGGCTTTCGGTAGGTATACAATTTCCAACTACAGTATTTAAAACAAGTTCTGGATCGATTGAACTGCGTTTCAAAGCTTCTTTCATTACAGTCGTTCCTAATTCAATTGGCTCCAACGTAGAGAGGGTCCCATCAAAAGTACCAATTGCTGACCTTACTGCACTTAATACAAATACATCATTCATATAAAACCTCTTTATTTCTAACTACTGCTGAGTATTTAAATTAGATCATGCTCATAATTATCAGTCATTTTAAAGAGGTAAAAATTACTTATCTTTACCCGGAAAATTTTTATCGATCTAATAATTACTTAATAAATCCTCCCTATCATCTTAATCCCCCGCCCCATTTGAACAAATTTCACTTGCCCATAAACAATATTCTCGATAATAACCTCTACACGTTTCCTACACCATCATTTTAAGTGATTTTTTAAAATTTTCCGCAGTATATAATAACTTCCACTATTGCCTAGTCTATCTCATTTAAATGTGATCAATAAAATCTTCATCTCATGGTCTGCTGACAGACGTGTATGCAAAGTAGTTTACTCTGCCTAATTTATTTTCTGTTAGAAATACAAAAGGTATTCATATGAGTCTTGTTCTATTCCATTTTCCATCGCCTTTATTAAATGACGCTTTGAGGCGACCAAATAAGGTGAAATCAAAAAAACAAATATCTTTTTTCGTTACCAATGCTACATTGACTTTATGAATCATGATTCTTTTTTTGCTGCTTTGTATCACTCATTCCTTTAAAGAAGATATCAGAGTTGGTCCGCATTTGTTTTTCCACATTTGTAAAATATTCCCTGGATTTTTCCATATAGTCACCGAAGAAACTTTGGAAGTATTGCGGATTAGAGGTAAAAAAGTCTGACATTTTATCATTTGGAGCAAAACCGTTATCTATAAAATTCTTAGAACTATCTTGAAATTTTTCTTGAGCTTCGGCAAAGATTTGTACATTTTTTTCTAAAAATGAACCCATAAAACTTTGCATTACGTTACCGTATAGCCGTATGATTTGCGCTAATACAGATTCTGTGAACATAGGAACCCCGCCTGATTCTTCCTCCAGTATAATCTGGAGCAAAATAGTTCTTGTTATATCATCATTAGATTTAGCGTCTATAACAGAAAAATTTTCGCATTCCAGCACTAAGGCTTTGATATCTGCCAGAGTCACATATGTACTAGCGTGAGTATCATACAGCCGTCGATTCGGATATTTTTTTATAAGTCTTTGTGTTTTCTTGTTCATTATATTTTATCAACCCATGTGAAGGCCACCATTCAAGGAGAAATCGGCGCCAGTTGCAAAACCACCATCTTTAGAGCATAGCCATGCCACGATGGATGCTATCTCTGCGGTATTTCCGAGTCTTTTAACTGGAATAGTATTAACAATCTTTTCTAACACATCCGGTCGAATTTTTTTTACCATCTCGGTTCCAATGTAACCAGGTGAAACTGTGTTTACGGTTATACCTTTTGTTGCTAGTTCCTGCGCTAAAGACATAGTAAAACCGTGTATACCAGCTTTAGCTGTAGAGTAGTTTGTCTGACCGAACTGGCCTTTTTGACCATTTACAGAAGAAATATTGATAATGCGTCCCCATTTTTTCTCAATCATACCGTTTACAACTTGTTTTGTAACATTAAAAAGGCTATTTAAATTAGTATCCATTACAACGCGCCACTGATCTAAATCCATCTTTGTAAATGTTGTATCTCTGGTGATTCCAGCATTATTTACAAGTATATCTACTTGTCCAATAGATTCTCTAACAATTTTAAAAGCTGATTTTGTTGACTCCCAATCTGAGACATTTCCGACGCTATGAAAAAAATCATACCCATCATTACGTTGTTCACTTAACCAAGAATCGACGTCTCTTTTTGGCCCACAACCTGCGATTACAGTAAATCCCAGACTGTATAATTTTCTGCAAATCGCAGTTCCAATCCCACCCATGCCACCGGTGACATATGCAATTCTTTTTTCATCAGCCATAAAAACTCTTTCGGTGTTTAAATATTAAAATTTTCTAGCAATTTCCCGAACATATCTACCAGGGGCTTTTTCAAGTTCTTTAAATTCCTTACTACCATATTTGCGCTGCCGGCGGACAAGTTTACCATTTTTTTTATTTAACCAATCATTCCAATCAAACCACCAACTACCTTTTACTTCTTTCGTACACTTATTCCAATCTGAAAATTCTATACCTGCAATTGTCCCAGAGTCTTTACTTATCCAATAACTTCGTTTATTTTTAGACGCAGGATTTATACATCCAGCAATATGACCACTAGCTCCCAAAACAAATCTTATTTTTCCTCCAAAAAGTCTGGCTGATGCAAAAGCTGATTTACAGGGAACGATATGGTCATCTTTCGCCCCCATCGCATATACGGGACAATTTACTTCACTTAATTTTATTTTATGACCACATACTGTTAACCGATCAGCTATTCTTAGTCGATTTTCCAGATAGAAGTTTCTTAAATACCAGCAATAAAATGGTCCTGCCAAATTTGCGCTATCGCTATTCCAAAATAATAAATCAAAAGGTACAGGCTTTTCGCCTTTCAGATAATTGGCGACATAGTAATTCCAAATAAGATCATCCGGTCGTAAAAATGAGAAAGTTGATGCTAACTCTGAGCCAGGCATAACTCCTTTTTTTCCTATTGTGTTTTCTCTCATTGCAATTGAGTTCTCGTCAATGAAAATTTTTAATATGCCCGGGTCAGAGAATTCAAGAAGACTTGCCATTAAGGTGATTGAGTTAATGCTGTTTTTTTTCTGTTTTGTAAGAACACCTGCTGCACAACTTAATAGAGTTCCTCCAATACAAAACCCTAATGTATTAATTTTTTTTACTTTAGCAATTGCACAAACCTTTTCTACTGCAGAAATCACGCCATTGCTAATATAATCATCCCATGTTGATGAGCATTCCGGATCATTAACATTTTTCCAGGAGATAAGGAAAACCTGATTTTTATTTTCTAAGGCGAACTGTACCATAGAGTTTGTTTTTGTTAAGTCTAAAATATAAAATTTGTTAATACATGGCGGAACGAAAAGGATTGGCGTTTCTTTAACCTCGCTGTATTTATTTTTATACTGAATAAGTTGAAAAATTTCGTTTTGATATACTACAGCACCCTCTGATATGGCTAAATTTCTTCCTACCTCAAATGCTGTTTCATCAGTTTGCGATATTTTACCCTTGCTAATATCCGATAAAAAATTTTCTATACCGGACAAAACGCTTTGACCTTTGGTTTGGAAAAATTTTCGTTGAACTTCCGGATTTGTCGCCATGAAATTTGCCGGAGATACAGTGCTTATATAATTTTCAAGAAAAAAATTCATTTTTTTTCTTTGTTCATTCTCCAGCGACATCTTTTCTGTCATATCAAACAAGGTCCTAGCATTCAACAAATAGGTTGCTGCAAAGGATGAGTATAGACCGGAACCAGTCCAATCATCGGAAGCAAAACGGCGATCATTGGCTAAAAGTTCTTGTGTTTTTTCGGGTTCTGACCAGATTTGAAAGAACTCGGAAAGATATTTTTCATGAATCTGCGCGAGGTCTTTAGGTGGTATAAATTCTTGTAATTTATTTTTTTTTTTCATAATTTTCCAGGACTCTTAATACTGTACTGCTATATGTAGCTTTTTATCAAGTTTTATTTTTAAAAATAAGTGAAGCCTGCCTGCCCGTAACATTTTCTCGACGATAAGAGAAAAATAATTCATTATTCCTATAAGTGCATAGGTCATCTACATGAAATTGTGCTTGATGTTCATAGGATTCAAGCACGGTCCTGATTTGGATCATAGCTATTTGTTTTATGTCCATAAAAATTCTTTTTCCACTCGATGTAAATGCAGTTTCAAATTCTATTTTATGTTTAATGAATTGATTTTTTAATTCAGGGTCAATCATATAGCATTCCTTGCTTATGCAGGGTCCTAACCAAATAAAAACATCGCCTTTTTTAGTTTTCTGTTCAAGTTTTTTAAAAAAATTAATAAAGAAAGACTCAATAATCCCATTCGTCAATCCTCTCCATCCACAATGTATTGCACCAATTACTTCTCCATGAAAACTGCTGACCAAAACAGGCAAACAGTCAGCTGTCATTATGACTGCGCCATGATTTTTTACAGAAGTGATACTAGAGTCCGCCACGGGTGTTTTAAACTTAAATTTTTTGTCGGCCAATTCAAAAAGTGTATCAATATCGCAAATTTCATTGCCATGTGTTTGCTCAAGCCAAACTGCTCTTAACTTTAATCGCTTAAGAAGCTTATTTCTATTTTTTTCCACAGATATGGGATCGTCGCCCACATTTTCAGCAAGATTAAAAGTCGAATAAGGGGATGAAGAATAACCACCTACTCTAGTTGTATAAAATGCCTTAATGTTAGGAGGAAAAAAATCATTTATTTCGATGATGGATAATGACATATTCTTGCTTCATTAATCTGGTTTTTCAAATCTGGTGGCAGTGACGCTGTGAATGCCATATCTTTTTTGTTTGCCGGATGCATGAAAGATAGAGAAAAGGCATGCAGTGCCTGCCTACCAATCACCATTGTTCTTGATGGGCGTGGAGAACCCCTTTTATACAGATTATCCCCGACAATGGGATGCCCAATGTCTTCCATGTGTACTCTTATTTGATGTGTCCTACCTGTATGTAAAACACACTCAACAAGAGTGACTCTTTTTCCTTCTAACCTTCCGAATTCAACTGGCGAAACGAAGGTATGAGCAAATCTTCCATTTTCTCGCTGGGAAACTCTAAACCGCAGGCGATTAACTCTATCACGCTCTATTCTCCTCTTAACTTCTATCTCTTTTTGTAATTCACCCCAAACTAGCGCCACGTAGCACCTCTTTACACTTTTTTTCAAGATTTGTTCGGTAAGAGAAACATATGACAATTGATCTTTTGCCACAACGACTAGCCCCGTAGTGTCTTTGTCAAGGCGGTGTACAATTCCTGCACGCGGAAGTTTTCTTGATTCGGGATACTGGTATAGAAGTCCATTCAAAATAGTATTTTCATGGTTTCCGTTACCCGGATGCATCACTAAATTCGCCGGTTTATTAATTACTAAGAGATTTTCATCCTCATATATCAAATTTAAGTCTAATTTTTTTGGTTTCAAACTAAAATCCTCTAACTCTGGAATGTTAACCTCGACTATTTCTCCTGTTCTTGTTATGTGGCTTGGTTCAGTTTTAGCTCCATTGAGGAGAACGAATCCTGTATCAACAAGCTTTTTTATCCTTGTTCGAGATAAATTGTTTATTACTTCCGAAAGTAATAGATCTAACCTTTTGTTAGAATACGTATTTGTAATAACTATCGTAAAGTAGCCAATGTGATTATAACCAGGACTTAATTTTTCCATTACTATATAGGTGTATTAACTTTAAATTTCATAATGTTAAACAGGAAAGTACCAATTTTAGCGTTATTTTTATTATTTGGGTGCGCGTCTAACGACCTTGATAAGACCGATGGGTGGACAGCGCAAAGACTTTACCAAGAAGCGCGTTCTGAGTTGAGTGTGGGAAATTATGAAACAGCAGTATCTACGTATCAAAAATTATCATCTAGATTTCCATTTGGAAAATTTGCCCAACAGGGTTCTCTTGATGTGGCATACGCTCATTGGAAGAATGGAGACTCTGGGCTCGCCCTCGCTAGTTTAGACCGGTATAACAAGTTGTACCCGAACCAGAAGGGTTCTGACTACGCACTTTATCTCCGAGGTTTAATTAACTTTAACGAGAATCAAACGCTTTTCAGTTCTATTACCGGAGAGGATATGGCGGAGCGGGATGCTGAAGCCGGTAGGGTTGCGTTTGCTTCTTTTAAAAAACTAGTGGAAATTTATCCTGGAAGTAGTTACGAGAAAGACGCCCTTCAACGTATGAGGTTCTTGCGTAATGTGTTAGCTGAAAATGAAGCGCATGTGGCGAGGTATTATATGCGCCGTAAAGCTTACATAGCGTCACTAAATCGGTGTAAAGTAATATTGAATCAATATCAAGGGACTCAGGCGGTAGAAGAAGCTCTTGCGGTTATGGTGTCTATTTATCAACAACTTGGTTTAGTAGGTCTATCAAATGATTCACTAGAAGTTCTAAAATTAAATTTTCCTGCTAGCCCATATCTGGCACACCAATATGATCCATATGAGCGTGGCGGATTGCCAAAAAAGATCAGGCGTAAAACGAATACAACATGGAACGAATTCAACTTTGTCAAAAGTTTGAAGAATTTAATACCTGAGGGGCTCATTGAAGATTAGTTTTATCTCTTCGATTCATCTTTTTTTGCCTTTTTGTTTCTCTGATCTTAGCGCGAAACGTTCTACGCTCTCTAAGAATTTCTTGATTTTTTAATTCAAAATCACGAATCCCGGTTTCATAGTCAATATCAAGCTTTTCAAGACATGTTCCTGAAAAAAACTTCGACAAACATATGTCTTCTCTTTCAGATATTTCTTTCAAAAATTTTTGTTTTTCCTGACTAACTTGCTTGAGCTTATTTATAAATTTTTTCTCAGTCGAGCTTCCGTAAGCGTTGGTCTGTATACTAAAAACAAAAAAAATTAGAGAAATAATAAGTTTCATATGCCTACGGAAGTAATTTCGTGAAGTCTGCTTTTCGTTCTTTCAAAATCAATAGTCAACATTTTTTCGCAGAACAGGTTTTCAATACTAACACCGGCCGTCAGGATTAACTTCCTTTTTCTGTCGTAAATAATATCTACAAACCACGTAAAACGAGTAGCTGCTGATAAATTTTCTCTTGTCAATATGGGGACCCTTTCAACAATAAAAGTATGGAATACGTCGCTCAAATCTAGATACTCTTCTTTGGATCGAAATGAGGAACATAAAGCATCAAATTTTAACCAACAAACATTCTCTGCCATAGCCACAACATTAATTTTCCTATTGGCAATACAGATGTAATCGGCTGATTGAACTGGACCATTGGTAAGAGTATTGAATTGTGTCTGCAAAACCTGTTGGCATTTTTCATCGTGGGGAAAGTGATATTTCTGTTGTAACATATTTTTGTTTTGAAACCGGAGACAACCAGGTTCGATATACCTTGCTCGTCTGTGGTCTGGTCCATCAGGGATATGAATTATTTCTAAAATTGATTTTAAGAACATTATTGCGGGAATAAAGCTTTCTCTCTGAAGACCATCTTTATATAAATCATCAGGAGGAAAGTTTGACGTGATCACGAATGAAACATTTAATTCATTAAGAAATTTGAAAAGTGACTCAAAAATCATAGCATGAGCAATATCCTGCACATGAAATTCGTCAAAACATATTAAATGGTACCTTCCAGCGAGTTTTTTTGAAATTCTAAAGATAGGTTCTTTATATCCTTTTAAAATAGTGAGCTCTTCCTGGATATTTTGCATAAATTCATGGAAATGAATTCTTAATTTTTTTTTTACTGCAACAGATTCGTAAAAAATATCCATCAAAAATGTTTTTCCCCTTCCAACTCCACCGTAAATGTATAATCCTTTAGGAACTTCTGGATTACGAATTAAAAGTTTATTTTTTTTCTCGGTAAATTTGTCCCACTCAATACTGAGTTGGTAAAGAAAACCTAAAACATTTTTTTGGCCTTTGTCACTAGAGTAACCGTTTTTTTTAATTTCTTCCTCGTAACTCCCTAGAATAGTTTGGTTATCGTAACCCAATTTTATAATGTCATCAGGTTAACGAGTCTTCAACGATGGAACATCCCGTTTTATTGAGCCAACAAAAGACTGTCTCGGACGACCAATCTTATATTCGGTATCCGTTATCATTTCTTTCCACTGCGAAATCCAACCAATTGTACGGGCCAAAGCAAAGATACAAGTAAACATTTCCTTAGGTACACCCAAAGCCTTTAAAGTGATACCTGAATAAAAATCAACATTAGGATATAGCTTTCTGTCCACAAAATATGTGTCTTCAAGAGCAATCTTTTCCAATGCAAGAGCTAACTTAAATAGAGGATCATTTTCTAGACCTAATTCCGCCAAAACCTGCCGACAGGTCTCTTGCATTATTTTAGCTCTGGGATCAAAATTTTTATAGACTCTATGACCGAATCCCATCAATCTGATTCCAGAGTCTTTATCTTTTACTTTTTGCATAAATTCACCAACTCTTTTAACACCCCCTTCTGCATGAATTTTCTCTAACATTTCGAGACAGGCTTGATTTGCCCCGCCATGAGCGGGACCCCACAGGCAAGCTATACCGCTTGCAACTGCTGCATACGGACTGGTTCCGGATGAGCCACAAAGCCGTACAGTCGACGTAGAGGCATTTTGTTCATGGTCAGCATGTAAGATAAAAATTCTATCCAAAGCTCTCGTGAGAATCTTTTTTTCCTGGAATTCGCTTAAAGGGGTTCCGAACATCATTCGAAGAAAATTGCCTGTGTATGAGAGGTCTGAACGTGGAAACATAAAAGGTCTTCCTCTCGAGTAGGTATGGATCATAGCAATCAAGGTCGGCATTTTTGCTATAAGCCTGAGCAAGCTTAATTCGTGTTGCTCTTCAGAATTAACGTCTAAACTATCAGGATAAAAGGCCGCCATTCCCCCAATCAACCCCGTCAAGACAGCCATAGGATGGGCATTTCTAGGGTAACCATTCATGAACTGTGCCATGGATTCATGCACAATTGAATATGATTTAACTAATTTTTCGAATTCCGCTTTTTGCGTTGCAGTTGGTAACTCACCATTTTGCAATAAAAAGCACACTTCTAAGAAATCACAATTTATTGCAAGTTGCTCTATGGGGTATCCACGATATAAAAGGATTCCCCTATCACCGTCGATATACGTGATATTCGACTGACAAGACGCGGTCGATAAAAATCCTGGATCATACGTAAATTTTCCGGTAGCCCTGTAGAGATTGCGTATGTCAATAACATCAGGACCTGCAGTTCCGACCAAAATTGGCAACACGACGGGCTCGCTTCCATCAGAGAAAGATATAGTAGCTTTCTTATCACCTACCACCATATGCCTCCTTTTCTACAGGTTACTAGTCAGCAAGATCTGAGTTTAGAAATTAAGGATTGCGTTTCAGGAGAACTAACTTCTTCACTTATCTCCTCCAAACCGAGTATTATATTGAGCAACTCATTGTCGGTCTTCTTGAGGAGCTCTTCCAAAGCCAACCATTCACCCTCAGTCAAATCCTTATCATGCTTTGAAAAAAACC
Source organism: uncultured beta proteobacterium (assembly GCA_902625535.1). GTDB lineage: Bacteria > Pseudomonadota > Gammaproteobacteria > Burkholderiales > Burkholderiaceae_A > UBA7377. Next base: position 17,087 of record CACOBT010000010.1, read on the forward strand.
GTGAAAGAATTATATCATTTTCGAGGAGACCACGGCGAGCCCTCCAGGTAATTTTTTTTTTTCATCAAACGTTTCTTTTAACCATTATCTCTTTAATCTTACCAATCGCTTTTGTAGGGTTCAGCCCTTTGGGGCAAACATCCACGCAATTCATAATCGTGTGACACCTAAATAAGCGATAGGGGTCCTCTAAATTATCTAACCTTTCCAGAGTACTCTCATCCCTACTATCGGCGATAAATCGATAAGCCTGTAATAGCCCGGCTGGACCGACAAATTTGTCAGGATTCCACCAAAAAGACGGGCAACTCGTAGAGCAGCACGCACAAAGGATACACTCATATAGCCCATCTAATTTTTCTCGCTCTTGCGGACTCTGTTTCCGCTCCTTTTCAGGAGGTTTAGAGGCGTTCTGTAAATATGGTTTTATGGATTCGTATTGCTTAAAAAATTGAGTCATATCCACTATCAAATCTCTTATTACCGGAAGCCCTGGCAACGGTTTGAGAACAATCGGTTCCCTTAATTCGTTGAGATTTGTAATGCACGCCAGCCCATTTTTACCATTGATATTCATAGCATCCGAGCCGCACACGCCCTCCCTGCAAGATTTTCTTATTGCCACAGAGTCGTCGACTGTGCCCTTGATTTTCAATAAAGCATCTAACAACATGCGATCTGTCTCTTGAAGCTTAACCGTTAAATCTTGCATGTAAGGCTTTTCGTCTTTATCGGGATCATATCTAAATATCGAAAATTTAGCCTCTCTTACTGCAGTCATATGAACTCTCTCCTAAAATGTTCTTTTCTTCGGTACAAACGATTCAACCGATGAAGGCTTCAGTATCACAGGCTTATAGTCAAGTCTGTTTTCTTCCGAAAACCATAACGTATGCTTCATCCATTCTTTATCGTCCCTGTCCGCGTAATTATCGTGCGAATGGGCACCTCTACTCTCCTTCCTGGCCTCTGCAGAAATAATCGTTGCTTTTGCAACTTCAATCATATTAAAAACTTCCATCGCTTCAATTCTGGCTGTGTTGAACACGGAAGATTTGTCTTCAATGCAAAGGTTATCCATGGATCCATCAATTTCTAAAATCTTTTCGACCCCTTTTTTTAGAAGATCTTCATTTCTAAAAACGCCGCAATATTTCTGCGTAGTCTCTCTTATATGATTACCAGTTTCCAAAACTTGTTCTCCAGAACTATTGCTATCCAATCGTTTAAGCCGGGCAATAGTTCTGTCCGCACCATCTGACGGAACTCTTTTATGTCCTTCGGTCGAGATTTTTTTACTTACTAAATATCTACCTGTTGCACGCCCAAAAACGATCAAATCTAAAAGAGAATTAGTACCTAATCGGTTTGCCCCGTGAACAGAGACACATGCACATTCCCCGATAGCATAAAGGCCCTCGACAACCGAGTGACTACCTTGCATTCCGTTGTTAGAATCTGGTACGACAACTTGTCCGTTAACGTCGGTTGGAATCCCTCCCATTTGATAATGAATTGTGGGTACCACAGGTATGGGATCTTTGATAGGATCAACGTTTGCGAATTTAATCGCAATTTCGCGTATTGAAGGCAACTTCTTCAAAATCTTTTCTTCGCCTAGGTGATCTAGCTTCAACAAAACATGGTCCTTTGCTTCCCCGCAACCTCTCCCTTCGTTGATCTCTTGCCCCATAGACCTCGACACAAAATCTCGTGGCGCCAGATCTTTAAGGGTCGGAGCGTATCTTTCCATGAATCTTTCACCGTCGCTGTTTAACAGGACTCCCCCCTCTCCTCTCACACCTTCAGTAATTAGTACTCCCGCCCCGGCAACGCCGGTTGGGTGAAATTGCCAAAATTCCATATCTTGTAGCGGTATACCAGCCCTTGCAGCCATTCCTGCTCCATCCCCGGTGTTTATAAAAGCATTTGTAGATGCAGCCCAAATTCTTCCTGCACCACCGGTCGCTAAAACAGTGGCCTTGCTCTCAAAAAACATCAGCTCTCCCGTTTCCATTTCCAAAGCTACAACTCCAACGCAGTCACCATCTTCATTTCTTACCAAATCCAACGCCATCCACTCTATGAAAAACTGGGTCTTCGCCTCTACATTTTTTTGGTAAAGAGTATGCAATAGAGCGTGACCTGTTCGATCGGCAGCTGCGCATGCCCTCTGAACTGGTTTTTCTCCCAAATTAGCCGTATGACCTCCGAAAGGTCTTTGGTAGATGGTCCCGTCTTCATTTCGATCAAAGGGCATTCCAAAATGCTCAAGCTCGTAAACAGCACTAGTAGCTTCCCGACACATAAACTCAATGGCATCCTGATCGCCTAAATAGTCTGAACCCTTCACAGTATCAAACATATGCCAATACCAATTATCTTCACTCATATTTCCCAAAGATGCACCGATTCCACCCTGAGCCGCTACAGTATGAGAGCGCGTTGGAAAAACCTTTGACAGAACTGCTACGTTTGCGTCTGATTGAGCCAATTGCAATGAGCACCGCATTCCTGCTCCGCCAGCACCAACTATTACAGAATCAAACCGTCGCCTCGGCATCCCAGATATTTTGTGTGAAAGTATGACAGCCATTTAACAAAAATCCCTCAATATCAAATTCTAAGTAGGATAGTAACAATCCAAATCCCACAACCTAATAACCAAATAATAGAGAAAACCTGCAACCCTATTTTTACACCTACCGGCTTGATATAATCCATCCAAATTTCTCTAATACCCACCCATGCGTGATATATCAAGGAAACTGACGCCGCAATTGTGAACAGCTTCATCCAAACCGGGCCGAATAAGCTTTTCCAGCTATCAAACCCCTGCAAGTCAACAAAAGGGATGATTGCCACAAATATCACAGTATATAGAACCAAAATTACCGCGGTGATTCTTTGTAGAATCCAATCACCTAAACCATTGTGGGCAATAACGCCCCCGTTTACTAAGCCCCCTCGTCGCTCATTCATCCAAAAAAACCTAAAAAATTCTTGTTGCAACCATGTAAATTACGGCAGAAGTGGTGGTTAGAGCGCTGGCAATCACAATAATTCCCCACTTATTCGTATCGCCCTTCCCTAACCCAATGTGGAAGTCACATATGAGATGCCTTATACCTGCAAAAAAGTGATGTATGTAGGCCCAGCAAACACCTATTAAAATGAGAAGCACCACAGGGCTCTTAATCATCTCCAACGTTTTTTCGAAGCTCTGCTGGGAATTGACACTCTCGCCAAACAAATAAATTAAAAAGGGAAGTATTAGAAAAAGGCCCGCCCCACTCACACGATGTAGTATCGACATTATGCCCGCCGCGGGCAACCTGTAAGTTAAAATTTGGTCTACTCTAATGTTTCGGAATTTTTTTCTACCCATGTTCCCAAAAATTGTTTACTATTTTATAAATTTAAATAACTGCTTATTGTTTCATTACTTTTCCCGCAAGTAAACCTCAAAAACTCGGCAATTTAGGAGTAGAGTTTGTCAAAATTGGAAAAAAAAGTTGTAAAAGTTGCCGTTACAGGCGCCAGCGGCCACATCGGCTATGGTATTGTGTTTCGTATCTTAAATGGCGATGTGTTTGGAAAAGAAACTAAGATTGATCTACAACTAATTGATATTAATGTAGAAAAAGTCCAAAAAGCTCTCCATGGAGTTGGTTTGGAGATTGAGGATTGTGCCTTTCCTCTATTGCATAACTTATCATTGCATTCCGACGTATATTCGGGTTTTCGTGATGTCGAATACTGTTTTCTCATAGGAGCAAAGCCAAGAGGCCCAGGAATGGAACGCAAGGATCTTTTATTGGAAAATGGGCAAATATTTAAAATACAAGGGTCCGCTCTTAATGAGAAGGCTTCTAGGACAGTTAAAACGCTTGTTGTTGGTAACCCGGCTAACACTAACGCATATATAGCCATGATGGCTGCTCCAGATCTTCCCAAAACAAACTTTTCCGCGATGATGCGTCTTGATCACAATCGTGCGTTAAATCAATTGGCGTATAAATTAAATAAAAATGTAAGCAGACTCTCAAATATTTGTGTTTGGGGAAACCATTCTCCCACTATGGTTGTAGATATTTCTAACGGGCTATTAGACGAGGAGGAAAAATTAAATCATCTTGTTGATGATGGTTGGGTAAAGAGTTATTTACAGCCAACAGTGGCAAAAAGAGGGGCAGAAATTATTGATCAACGAGGTTTGTCCTCAGCGGCTAGCGCTGCTAGTGCCGCTATTGATCACATGCGGGATTGGGTTAAGGGAACAAAATGGACTACTATGGGCGTCCCTTCATTGGGTGATTATGGTATTCCAGAAAATATAATCTCAGGTTTTCCAGTCACCTGTGACAACACAAATTATTCCATTATTGAAAATTTAACGATAGATAGAGATATACGAACAAAAATTAATTTGTCCGTCGCAGAACTTAAAAATGAACAGGAGAATGTTGAAGAATTGCTGAAATGAAAATTAATTTGGAGATGAACTTATCACTCAGTGTTCTTGACCTAAATACTGAAAAAAAAAGAGGTAACATGCGTGAAATACTTCTTTTAAAAAACTAAAAAGAAAAAAAAATTCGTGGAACATAGTTTTATAAAGGAAATTTTGATGAAACAATCACCATCCTCGAAAAGAGGTAGAGGTATCCGGAGTGCAGAGACCCTTAGCCGGTTGGCGGAAGGGCTGTCTGCGTCAGGAAGTCGTGCAGAAGACGAGTATTGGAATATCAAATTGGAAGCCGAAATAAAAAAAGTTATTTTAGAGAAAGATGAAATTTCATTAAACGTAGCTTTGGATAAACTATCCGAAAAAGAGACTCGAGCGCATGAAGAGCTGGCCGACGCAATTGAGGGATGTATAGAATTTGAAAGAATTTTCCTGGAAAACAATTCATTTGACTCGTTGTTGATTACTGCTCCAGTTCTCGCATGGTCTACGTTAGGGCTCAGTAACTTCAATATCTCTAAAAAATACCTTGAGGATATTTCCGCTTTGCTTAGGAAGCACATATTCAACCCAGATGCTCAGATTTCATTGGTTAATTATTTGTACTCTCCCGACCAGCTTCCCGAATCGTTCATTGAGACAAAACAATTAAAGAAGACTATAACCCATTGCCTAATGAAAAATAGTCATCTATTACTTAATGAAAAGGAAATTAAAGAGACCTCCACGTTTTTGGCTGATCAGAGACATCTACTCGGTGTGGTAGCTGTGAAGACAGGAGACCATATATTTCAGTGGCAAGACAACTTTATGCGACCCGAAGATATTGAGGCGTCGTGGAAAAAAGTTAGCAGAGAAATGTTTTCGAAAATTATGCCACAGTGTGCAAGAGAGGCGATTTTACCACGGGCGTACTATGTTGCTTGTAGAGATGCTGATAGACAATTACGCAAATTTTCGATCCAGGCATCAGTTTCTTACCTAGCATCCTCATTATCAATAACCAATGAGTCTCTGCTTGTTGTTATTGGCGGATGTTATGACCGACATTTGGAGGAGTATCGCATAAGTTTTTGCGACAAAAGGAGCTTTGAGGTTTATCACGGTATAGTATGGCCACTGTTAGGACCTGAAGACGAACTAAGCGAGCTGATTGAAATCATTGAGGCATACCTGAAGTCTTGCGGTATTGCTGAGGTTAAATCTCTAAGTCAACGGCTTCCCTTAGAATTTTGTGAAGAATGCGGCTCACCTCTCTATCCAAACATTGAAGGGGAGATGGTTCACATAGAGCAACCGGAAAACGATAGCCCTCAACATCAACACATTCACTAGTAACTAAAAGGTTGAACTAACACCTATTGTAAATTGTTGAGGAATAGTATTGTATCCATAAGCTAGCTGATAATTTTTATTGGCTAAATTTTGAACTGTGCCAAATATATTTAACCCCCTACGAATTTTATATTTCAACGAGCCGTTTATAATAAAGTATTTACTGAGCATCTGAGAACTATAGTCACTATCTTTTCGTGCCGAAGAACTGGTACCTCTAATAGAAAAATCAAATTTGTCTCCGTTAACGGTAAAACCAAAAGAGCCGAAAAAATTTGCCCTTCTGGCACTCTGGATTAAACTAGAAGGATTCAAGCCATCGGGTGATTGTGGATTTTGAAAAGTTAGTGATATATCAAAAATTTTTTTTTCGGTAACATTTTTTAATGAAATCTCATATCCAGAATTTTGGAATCGGGAGAGATTTTTCGCCTTATATCCATCTGAAGGATCATAGGTAATTGGATTGCTGGTTTTGGTATCAAAATAAGTAAGCCTAAAAATTAATGAATTCCTTAAAAACGTATAACCGGCCTCAAATTGTTTATGCTTCTCGGGTAAAACTCCTGCGTTAGTAGACAAGGCATATGTATTTGGGGAAATAAATCCTGTTGAATGATTAAAATACAAACTGTGGCGAGGAGCAAACAAATAGCCAATACCGGTTAGGTACGTAACCCGAGATTTAAACCGATTTGTATTGTCACTCCGTAGATTTACCTGTAACGAAAATGGACCACGATCGCCTACGAATGCGACAAAAGCAGACTTGAAATCTCGTCTTTTTACCCCCGACGATGACGGATTTCGGCTTATTGATCTCTGTTCAAGACCAAATAAAAAGTTATCGTCGTTACCAAGTCTGATGTCATTTTGCACCGCTATTTTATCTTCTTTTGTCTCAAAAAACTGTCCATAACTATATCGTAATTTAATCTTTGAGTTGTCGTACGTTACTTTGACATTATTATCGCTAGTCAAGTCGAAATCATATGTAAAATTAAGTTGTTCCTGATCTGAGTGTTGTTTTGGATTTCTCCCGAAAAATGAATTGTCAAAATAAGCCTCGGAATCAGTTTGAAAGTATGTCAAGCTTGCGAAGCTGTTTCTTAACTGTTTGGATAAATTTAAATTTATCGTTTTATTTTTGTATTTATCGTTATCAAAATCGGTATCATCAGACGAAAATGTTTCAGCGGGATTTGTAGATGAAAAACCATCCGTTTGTAAGACATTTCCAGACACAAGAGCAAGTAGTGAGTCGTCGAGTGCTGACTCTATGGTAAAACTTAAGTTTTTAATCCCATAATTTCCAGACTCTACTCGTATTGATTTATTATCTCTTTGGCTCTGATCTTGATTAACTTCTTTAGTAATGATTTTTATAACACCACCAATCGCTCCTTCTCCGTAAACTGAAGACATATTTCCCGGGATAACCTCTATTTTTTCAACTAAATCTAATGGTATGTTTTCCGCAAGAGACGACTGAGTCAGTTCATCCCTTAGTCGTACACCGTTTAATAACACCAAGACATTACGACTTTCCGAACCTCGGAGAAAGAAAGATGTCACACCTCCCAGACCGCCATTTCGCCCCACTTCAACTGACGATCGACCTTGTAAAAAATCAGCCAAGGACTTTAAACCTGAATTTTCAATCTCCTTTTTGTTAAAGATCGAGATATTTGAAAATGTTTCCGATAATCTTTGGTTTAAACCAGAGCCACTAACCGTTATGGGATCAAGTGGTGTGCCTCGATCATCGGTTGTATTTTGTGAATTTGCCACACTAAGATTGATACCGAAAATGACAGCCAATGATGACCAAATAAAACGTGGATAAACTCGCATATTTCCTTTTCCCGGCCCAACCCCCAGGGCTTTAAAGTTTACAAAACGGCCGGTATCCAGGCTTCGAAGATCGATTTAACAAAATCGTAAGAAACTCAACCTTCCCAAAATTAATTTCAGTGGATAATGAGTTCTAGCTTCGCTACTGTTTTGGGGAAAGCATTGGAATTTGACCAATTTCCCGTTTAACTATAGAAGCACCGTTTCTGACAGGAAAAGTGTACATAAAGATTGACAGATTGACAACAGGGTATCGTAAAAATTTTCTTACGCACTAAACCTTTCCAGCGACGGGTTACTTTTGACTTAGAGTATTTTCTATTTCTTCATTACTTGTGCCAGCTAAGAAATTGATCAGCCAATAAATAATAAACACCAGCTTTGATGGCTAAATTAAAATTCGGAATAAAAAATTTTCTGGCAAGAAAAATAGGTATCATGTCTAAACTTTGCATCAGATTAAGGGTCTGCTATGGTATTGAAATAGCAAACTTACTCATTATGTTGTACTTTTCTTAACTTTTTTTATATGTTTTTATTTTTATTAACATCCTTTTGTGTTTTTGGAGTTGTGACAGCATATCTCTTTAGAGTTTGGCATGGAGCGAATAGTTTTGCCCTGGTTTTTGCTGTGACAGTTTCAGCAGTAATGTACTCATTTGTCGGCACGCCTGAAGAAAATGCAATGGATTTAAAATTTTCGGCAAAAAACAGCGTACTCGCTGAGGCATTAATAGGAAATAAGCTAAATCCTGGTCAAGAAAGTGATTTGGACGGCCTTAATGCGCTCACAGAGTCTCTCAAAAAAAAATTGGATGCGAACGGAGATGATATTAACGGTTGGGTCTTATTAGCAAGGTCTTACATGCAATTACGAAATTTCAAAAAAGCTTCAGAGGCCTACGAGAGCGCTCTTAAAATCTTACCTGGACAGACAGATTTGATGATTGATTTTGCAGATTCTCTGGCTATGATAGATGGTGGAGATTTAAGTGGGAGACCGATGGAACTTATTTCGCAGGTATTAAAAAAAGAGCCAACCCATCAAAAGGCCCTAGCTTTAGCCGCTACTAATGCTATGAATAATAAACAAATAAAAACTGCCGTGCGTTATTGGGAAAGGTTAAAAGACACGCTCCCAGGAGATTCTGAGGATTCAAGCCGAATTTCCAATTTAATTATTGCTCTACAAGGTGGCTCAGGTTCGTTGCCCGAAACTGAGCTTTCTAGATCATCAGTTGAACGAGAATTATCCGGCAAACTTATCATTGACAGCGAACTATTTTCTTATGTAAAAAAATCGTTAACTACTGACTCCGCAATTTTTTTGATTGTAAAAGAAAAAAATGGTATCCCAATGCCAATTGCTGTGAGAAAAATTTCATACAGCGACTTCAATACATCTTTCGTGGAAAATAAATCTTTGACCTTTGAGGTCTCTGATCGACATAGTTTGCGCTCTGGAAAAAAACTTAGCGATTTTTTTGAAGTTTTAGTGTCAGCAAGACTCTCCCTCTCTGGTGAACCGAAACCGGATGTTAATGATCTAAAAACAAATGTATCTCTAGTCAAAAATGGAGACGATTCTATTAAACTTCGGTTTCTTAAGAATGATGATAATTAATGCTTACAGCAAAAAATTTAACTGTTCAGCGTGGAAAAAAAATTTTATTAAAAGAGTTTAATCTAACTATTAAGCCGGGAGAAATTCTTGAAATCACTGGTGCTAATGGAGTTGGCAAGACAAGCCTTTTAAGGACCATTTCGTCAATCACGCCGCCGGCTAACGGCGAAATTTTGATTGATGCTCTCTGTACTGCATATATTCCCACCAACGGAGGGTATCGTCATGAGCTTACTGCTATGCAAATACTTAGTGATTTTCTGGACGATTGTGATTCAACTATTTTAACAAGAATTGATAAATTTGGACTCCAGGAAATTAAGCATAAACCCCTTTTATCTTTATCTGATGGTCAAAAGAAAAGAGTAATGCTAGCAACGATTGAGGTTAAAGAAAAATCATTACTCATCATCGACGAGCCTTTTAATGCTCTTGACAAACAGGGATTACGTTTATTGTTAGATTTGTTTTTGAATATATGTTCAAAGGGCGGTATAGTCATCATCGCTACACATTTACCGTTAAAAACTATCTTTGAAAACACCAGAGATACAACTGAATTTGATAGTCTTAAAATTAAATCGCTTGAAATTACCCCCATGGAACCAAAAGGGTGGAAGTTTTTCAATGGTGCTAAATACATTACTGCACAGGGGCCAATAAAAGTGGATCAAAAAAATGCTAGTAATTTTCATAACGAATTCGCAAGAAATCTAATGCGCGAGTTTCAACTTGTAAAATTCCAATTTTCAGATGTTAGTTGGCCAGCCATTTTATTTTTAATGATTGTCTCTGTCATCCCGATAGGCGCAACAGCGGATAGTAAATCGTTTATGAATATTGCGAGCGGAATTTTTTGGGTTGCTACATTGCTGGTAATGATTTCTGCATCAAATCGATTGCTCCAACCAGAGTTCAATCAAGGAGTGATTGAACAACTTATAGTAAAAAAACGATCACTTAGTATTTATTGTTTCACAAAGGCGATGATCCACTGGGTGCTAGTTGGACTGCCACTATCCTTGCTTTCGTTACCTTTGTCTATGCTCTATGGTTTACCCGGATTTGCTGGATTAGAATTGGCTAAAAGTCTTGCCATAGGCAGTTTATTCATTTCCGGCATTCTTATTTTTTTTTCTGCGCTCGGCCTTATGGCTAGGCAAGCACAAACGGTTATTTCCTTACTGTCTTTACCTATACTAATTCCACTGATGATATTTGGTTCTGCTATAGTGGGAAGTACGTTGGATGGAGCTTCAGTTAGAAATTTATATATGTTACTGACCAGTATGTCATTATTTTGCATACTGACGGTACCTTTCATCTGCGAAAAGTTGATTGTTCTTGCCACGGAATAACGAAATGTTACAGAAACTAATTAGCCTATCGTCCCCACCAGTCTTTTATGCGTTCGCTACTGGTCTAATAATTCGCATCGCGATAGCCGGAATTCTGTTTTTAATAGGTGGAATTTGTTACTCGCTGTTTTTTACTCCCGTGGACGCTCAGCAAGGCGAAGTTTATCGAGTGCTATACGTTCACGTTCCTGCTGCCTGGTTATCTATGTTTATCTATGTAATAGCGTGTGTATACGCAGGCATTTATTGGATTTGGCGCACAGATGTTTCAGCGGTCATGTTGCGTGCTTCGCTACCAACAGGGGCTTGGATGACAACTTTGGCATTAGTCACTGGCTCGTTGTGGGGCAAACCGACATGGGGGACATATTGGGTTTGGGATGCTAGACTCACCACAGAATTAATCCTTCTGTTTATATATTTGGGGCTTATAGCAGTAGGAAAAATGGTTGACGATAGTTCAAAAACGGATAGAGCATTATCCCTTATTACCTTGTTTGGATTTATTAACATTCCATTAATTTATTTTTCTGTAGTTTTTTGGAACACGTTGCATCAAGGATTTTCTCTCGGTGCGACTCAGGCAGAAATGGCTTCGGAGATCAAAATCGGCCTTGCGGTATGTACCGTTGGAGTTTGGCTAGTGTGCTCGTCAACCATTTTAGTCCGCGCGAAAGCTTTGCTTCTTGAGCGAGAGTATAACTCTCAGTGGGTACGGACGGCAATTTAGTGTGTAAAAAATGGACCATTGGACAATAATTTTAATTTGCTTTACCCTCACCCTCGTTATACTTTTCTTGGATTTTTTTCTGGAACTCATAAATCTGAATAAAAAGGAACAAATCTTAAAAAAAAATCTCCAAATTAAGGATGACACTTCAGTATGAGTTAAGGATATGCTTTTTAATGAAAACAGAGTAAAAAGGGTTCTTTGGGCGCTTTTGGTGATTATTTCCGGAGGCCTTATAATATTCGCAGCTTTAAAGACTTTCGAAGAAAATCTCGTTTTCTTTTATACTCCTTCTCAAATTTTAAATGGCGAAGCGCCCAACAACAGACCAATTCGTATAGGGGGCATGGTCGAACTTGACTCAATAAACAGAAGCGAACACTCACTGGCTGTCGAATTTAATGTGGTTGATGACAAGAATGCCCTCATAAAAGTTAAATACAGTGGAGTTGTTCCAGATCTGTTTAAGGAGGGAAAGGGAGTTGTAGCTCAAGGAAGATACGTTGATGGGGTCTTTCAGTCGACCGAAATTTTAGCAAAACACGATGAAAATTATATGCCGCCTAACCTTTCTATAGAAACTAAGTAGAAATAGTATGTTTGCCGAAATTGCCCAACTCCTTTTATGTCTAAGCCTCTCACTGAGCTTATATTTTGGTGTCAGAGGGATTGCTGTATCCTACACCAACGACTTTCGAAAAGCTTCAGATCGCATGGCGAAAAGTCTGGCTATTTCAAGCAACGTTATAACCCTGTTGGTATTATCGTGTTTCTTATTGCTTATGCAGCTATTTCTAGTTAGCGATTTTTCAGTGATTTTAGTGGCTAGCCACTCAAACGCTCTTCTACCATTCAAGTATAAAATCGCGGCAACTTGGGGCTCTCACGAAGGTTCATTTTTGCTCTGGATTCTCATGTTAGCGTGCTGGAACACGGCGGTAACGCTGTTTTCGGGGATTAAAGATAGTCTCTTTTATGTGCGCACAACCTCCATAATGCTTATTTTGATTGCTATTTTCCTCTTGTATCTAATTTTTGCCTCAAATCCGTTTACGAGAATTTTTCCAGCTCCATTGACTGGGCAAGATCTCAACCCTCTTCTCCAGGATCCCTTCATGGTCATTCATCCACCGATGCTTTATATGGGTTATGTGGGTTTCGCCGTTTGTTTTTCAATGGCTGTAGCCGCCCTAACCACAGGAGAAGTGAACTCAAACTGGGCGAAATTTTCAAGACCATGGGCTAATGCTGCATGGGCATTTTTAACACTCGGAATTTTATTAGGTAGTTGGTGGGCTTACCGGGAGTTAGGCTGGGGTGGTTGGTGGTTTTGGGACCCGGTAGAGAACGCATCCTTGATGCCGTGGTTTGCGGGCGCCGCTCTCGTGCACTCTTTGGCGGTTACTGATAAAAGAAATGCTATGAAAAGCTGGACTGTACTGTTGTCAATCATCGCGTTTGGTTTTTCCTTGCTCGGTACATTCCTAGTACGTTCGGGCGTATTGACCTCAGTACATTCTTTCGCAAGTGACCCAACCCGGGGGATTTTCATCCTGATTATGACTGCCTGTATTATTGGGGTTGCATTAGTACTGTACGCACTGCGAGCGGATAAATTTAAACAGGGAGAAAAGTTCTCACCTATTTCTAAGGAAAGCCTGTTACTAGTAAACAACGTGATTATGACAGCAGCTTTATCTGTTGTAATGATCGGAACCCTCTATCCGTTAATCGCTGAAGTACTGACTGGGAGAAAGATGTCTGTGGGGCCACCGTATTTTAATTCGGTTATTGCCCCTATACTTGTCCCAGCAATTTTCCTAATGAGTTTGGCTCCGTGGATTTTATGGAAAGATTCAAAAGTACTGCCCGCGCTAAAGAATGTCACTATCCCGGCCGTTATTGGGGCTATAACAGGGATCGGGTTCCTATTTATTTATGAAAAAACTACGGTTCCCACGGCTTTTGGAATAATATTTTCGATTTGTTTGTTGCTAGGTACTATTTACTCAGCAGTTTATAGATTCAATCAGCTACGGGTAACTTTTATTAAAAGAAATGAAAAAAGGAGCAAAATTTCGCCTTTTAGGGTTGCTAGTAAACTCGGTGCGTCTTACTGGGGAATGTTTACGGGTCATTGCGGTTTAGCAATTTTTGCTCTTGGAGTAACGTTCGTTACGTCTTTTCAAATCGAAAAGGATATAGTTTTAAAACCATCTGAAACTTATGAATTAGGAGACTACTCTGTAAAATTCCTGGGAGTACGTCCGACTTCTGGGGTAAATTTCTCTGGTATCGAGGGCATTTTTGAATTAAGAAGAGCAGAAGATAGTAATGTTACTATGCTATACCCGCAGAAACGACAGTATTTACGGTCAGACGATCCAATGACTGAGGCGGCTGTGAAATACGGGATTTTGGGCGATTTTTATCTTTCTATTGGAGAACCTACGGACCAGAAAAAAATAGCGCAAACATCTTGGACGATTAGAGCTAGCTATAAGCCCTTAATGATATGGGTCTGGCTGGGTTGCCTGTTAATGGCAATTGGCAGTTTCGTGGCAATAATTGGAAAAAGACATTCGTTAGCTTTCCCAAAAAAAACTAGGCAAACTAGGCAAACAAGGCTAAATACTGACTATATCAATAAAGAAAATCAGAGGTCGACAGACGTTACATGAAATATTTCAAAATTTGGCTACCGATTGGATTTCTGATTGCGTTAATTGTTTTATTTATATTCGGATTACAGAATGACCCCACACGGATACCATCTGTGTTAATAGGCAAACCTGCCCCAAACATCTCGCTGAATAGGTTGGAAAAGGACGGCACCGTCAGTAGAACAAAATTTAATAGTGACTCATTCAATGGTAAAGTTTGGTTGCTTAATGTTTTTGCTTCCTGGTGTGTTACTTGCCAACTTGAACATAAGCATCTTATGGAAATTACAAAAACAAACCCTAATATAATTCTTGTTGGATTGGCCTACAAAGACGACCCCTCTGCAACAGCGCGTTGGTTGCAGAAATTTGGGAACCCCTACTCATTAGTGTTAATCGATCGCGAGGGGTTGACCGGGATTGATTTGGGAGTCTACGGTGTTCCAGAAACGTTTGTTATTAACAACGACGGTAAAGTAGTGTATAAAAATATTGGGGCAATAGACGGAAATTTCTACAAGGATCAGGCAAAGCCATTTTTGACGAAAAATAGGTAAAATCGATAGAAAGTGACAGAGAGGTATTAACAATCGATACATTAGCAAAAAACAAAATGCAGCCGGAGTTTTTAGCCAATGTGGTTAATGAGGAACGTTTTCAGAGTTTAACAAACGAATTAAGGTGCTTAGTTTGTCAAAACCAAACCATTGCTGAATCAAATGCAGACTTAGCTGTGGACTTAAAAAACCTTGTTGCTAAGCAAATTTCTGAGGGAAAAACTGATAAAGAAATACTCCAATATATGGAGGATCGTTATGGAGAGTTTGTATTGTATAATCCTCCGGTAACCATTGAAAATTCGATTCTATGGTTAGGTCCTTTTATCGTACTCGTGATTGCTGTGTTTTTTTTGTTTGGCTCTCTTAAACGTCAGAGCAACTCAAAAGATTAGACCTAGCGCTTATTAAAGGGATATCCTTTTATCCGAAGGTCGTTATGCATATAAAGCTCCAACAAGAGCGCTTCGAACACAGGTTTGACAATTCCCGAGCTCGAGCCCAGCAATTTCCGCAATGCTTCAGCCGAAATTTTTACACAAATTACTTGGCCCTTTGCTTTTGCAGAAACTGCGCGTACTCCCCCGTCTAAGATCGCTTGCTCTCCAAACGACGCACCGGGGGACAAAATAGCAATTTGTTTATTCGAATCCGGGTCAAAAAGTTCAATTTCTCCTGCTTTCAAAACAAAAAAATGTTCAGCAGGGTCCTTCTTTTCAAATAATAATTCGCCGTCTTTATATGATGTTTCAGCCATTCTTTCTAAGTCTACGCTATTTCATGTAATCTGGGATTTCAGTATTTTGTCCTAAGATTCTCTGAAGTGTCATCCGGCAAACGCCTTTTAATCCAGTGTTAGTCATTTGCAATTCCCTAATCGCATTTGTGATGGGAATTATCTTACAATTTACAAATTCTTTCACGGTATATGTATACCTCAAAGGTTCCTCAGCAAGCCCCTCTGCCAATCCAATCACTGAACCAGGCCCCAACACATAATCATGTTCCTCATCCTCACATTCTACTGTACCCAAGGTTATTGCATACGCAGATAACGGTACTTCCCCTTTTTTTAACATCGTTATACCTTTATCAAAAACTCCGATTTTTAGCTTTTCCGATGCCCAGACTTTAAAAAAAAGTCTCTCTTGACTGGACATTTTCTTTTTAGCAAAAAAATCTAATGTGCTTTTTAGCTTCGCGTCTGCGAGGCTTAGTTCTTTATAAAGTTCTCGGTTGATTTCAAATTTTGCCTGTGCCATGGTGTTTAGATAATATCAATTTGTTAAACTATAGTATTGTTACTATAGCTCAACTAACATGTGAGAGGCTAATGTTAAAAACCCGATTTTGGGGAGTGAGGGGCACCATAGCGTGCCCACATAGTAGCTATATGAAATATGGCGGAAACACTTCCTGCGTAACGGTAGACTGTGACGGGACATTGCTTATTTTTGATTCAGGCACAGGAATTCGCCCTCTAGGCAATAAATTAATGGAAAAGCTAGGCGGGAAGATCAACATTTTTTTTTCACATGTTCATTGGGACCACATCAGCGGATTTCCTTTTTTCCAACCTGCCTATTCGCCCCACTTTGACCTAAAGTTATATTGTGGCAATCTGAAAATGCATGGTAGTTCCATTTTCGAGGTGTTATCTAAACAGATGGCAAATCCGACTTTTCCTGTTCCCATCGATATCCTTCAGGCGAAAATTCAGTATTACGATTTTAATGCTGGAGAGTCAATAAACCTTACAAACGACATAACTATTGACACGTGCCCATTAAACCACCCTATGGGAGCGACAGGTTATCGCGTAAATTTCAAGGGTAACTCGGTCTGTTACGTAACTGATACCGAGCATAAGAAAGATGGGCTCGACGACAACATATTGAGATTGGCAAGAGACTCTGATCTTTTGATCTATGACTCGACTTACACCGAAAACGAGTATCCTAATTTTGTCGGGTGGGGGCACTCTACCTGGCAAGAGGGTGTGCGCTTATCACAGGAAGCAGGAGTCAAATATTATGCTATTTTTCATCATGATCCAGCGCATGATGACGCTTTCATGGATAACGTTGAATACGAAGCGAAAAAGGAGTTTGCTCAGGCCTTTGTCGCGAAAGAAGGGGAAGAAATTATGGTTACGGAAATAGGCACTGAATTTAGGACTTTTGATGACAAACTCTAAGATCAGTTAAAAAAACATTGCAAAAATATATACTTAGGATGTTATCCTAATAATTTATCTGGATAATTATCATGTTTTTTTCTATTAATTTGGGGTTTTAAGTTTATTTAGAGAATAGAGGGTCTTACGGAAGTGTTTTTCTTTGTAATCTGCTTTGAATTTTAAAAATATAACGCGGTAGAATAGAGGGTAAGCTGGCGGGATTTGATTGACAACAAACTATGTCTCACAAGTGCAAGAAAAAAAGTGAACAAAACATTTAAAAAAATTTGGTGCTGTAAAAGAAAAACATTTGTACTGACTTACGAAGGGGTTGCTGCAAAAGGTAAAAGTAGTGGTTACGTAGCTCGATGTTTCAAGAGCTCATTATCTGATCGTATTAAAGTAGTGTTGAATATCATCGCTGTAGTAATCCCATGCACCGCGGTTGCGGAGAACTTTGATCCAGCAGCTGTGGTATCTGGTAACGCAAGTATTGTGATCAACAGTCAGCAAAATCAGGCGGTTATTAATCAGTCAACGGAGAAGGCGATAGTGAATTGGCACAGCTTTTCAGTACCTGATAATGGATCGGCAGTGTTTAACCAACCTGATAGCAAAAGTATAACCCTAAATCGAATCATCGGAAAACAAAAAACTCACATTGATGGTTCAATTCATGCGAATGGGCAGGTTTGGATACTCAATCCTAATGGCACCTTAGTTGGAAAACATGGCACAATCAACGCTCACGGGTTTATGGCAACTACACAGGCCATCAGCAACAAGGATTTTTTGATGGGAAACTATCAATTTGATCTAAAAAATGACAATAGTAGTGAGGTTGTGAACTTGGGGGAAATTTCTGTTGGGTCTGGGTACGCAATCTTAGCTGGAAAGAATGTTAACAATAGCGGTATTATCGTCGCGTCCGTAGGGAAAATAGTGCTGGGTTCTGGACAACGTTTTATTGTCGATATTATTGGTGATAATCTTTTAAGTTTTGAAATTACCGAAAGATTAAACAAACGAGACGGCAGTATATCCTCTTTGGGACGTTTGAAAGCCGCAAAAGGCCATATACTGCTGGCCGCCAATGATGCTGAAAAAATTATATCTGATGTTGTAAACGCCGGGGATACAGTTCAGGCAAACAGTGTAAAAATTGTTGGCGGCTCCGTAATTTTTACTCAAAAAACTAGCAATAATCATGGAGGACCAGAGGATTTTCAACCTCCTCCTGAGAATATTCAACGCCCACCTGAGAATATTCAACGCCCACCTGAGAATATTCAACGCCCGCCTGAGAACGTTCAGCCCGTAGCTGAGAGCCCAATCTTTTCACCGTCGGAAGAGGAAGAAGAGGATGAAAATCGCGGACAATCTCCAAATGAAGATAAGGGAGATCAACCCCCGTTTGAAATCGTTCCAGACGGTCCGACAAGGCCTGTAAACCAATTTGAACTGAACGACTCTGTTCAAATAGCGTTCCCATCGGAAAGTGAAAACAACTTAGTTAGACCTAATGATCAATTTAATAATCAATTTGACCCGAACAACCCTGGTCAAATAGCGTTCCCATCGGAAAGTGAAAACAACTTAGTTAGACCTAATGATCAATTTAATAATCAATTTGACCCGAACTACCCTGTTCAAATAGCGTTCCCATCCGAAAGTGAAAGCAACTTAGTTAGACCTAATGATCAATTTAATAATCAATTTGACCCGAACAACCCTGGTCAAATAGCGTTCCCATCGGAAAGTGAAAACAACTTAGTTAGACCTAATGATCAATTTAATAATCAATTTGACCCGAACAACCCTGGTCAAATAGCGTTCCCATCCGGAGGTGGAAGCAACCTAATTGGTCCAACCACTGGAATTTTCCCAGTGGAGACTTTTAATGCGGAGATCGTTGGTCCAGATGGTTTTCCGGTCCGAGCTCCCAACGAGAACTTTGTCGCTGAGCCCATTGGCCCCGACGGACAATTTGTGTTAAGGGGACCTGATGGACAGGTGATAAGTCCGGATGGACAACCGTTGAATGACGATTTTCTTCGACCAGAAAATAATTCTCCGCCTGCAGAATTTAATCCAGAGAAAGACAGGGCAGAGTTTTTTGCTAAACACGGAGGCGAAAACTTTGACCCATGTGCTATAGAACCTGCTTTATGTGGAAATCCTCAATTAAATTTTCAAGAAGACGGACAACTATTTGATCCAAATCAATTTTTTTCTAATAGTTTTGTTCCTAATCCAGGAGAACCATTTAACCAACCAGGTGGTTTTGATAATTTAATGCCAGAAGCGGTACCTTACGGTGGTGATAGCCCCCCCAGGGGTAAACAATTTGATACCGCAGATTTTTTCATAGCTATTGACCGAACTGGTTTACAAGGTGATGAATTAGCTGGAACATTTGATCAGTTCGGAGATGCAGAGCGATTTATTGAAACAGCTAATTTGGCCTCGGAATTTGGTTTTGATGTGCGTGATGTTGCGCAATTTGCCGGAAAGGTTGACGAAATGACCTTTCGGGAAACATTCTCGGATGTTGCGAATGTGGCTCAAAAATTTGAAGATGGACAAATTATCGATGATCTTGCTTTCGTGGCAGCCAGAGAGGGTGCGAGCATTGGTGAGGTTTTAGAAACAGCAATTGATGAATCGTATGATGTTGTTCGGCAAATAAGTAATATGCCTCCTCCAGGAGAATTCGGCCCTCCTCCAGGAGAATTCGGTCCTCCGGCTGGAGACTTTGGTGGACCTGATGTTGTTGATGTTGGTGGTGGTCCAGCTGGTGATTTGGGTGTGCCGGTGCCAGGGGATTTAGGAGTTCTTCCCCCTGGAGGCGACCTTAATCTTGGACCGGGAGATGTAGGGAACGTCCCGGGCGGCCCGGGGCCAGGAGAGTTTTTGGCACCTGCTCCCACAGATTTTGCTGCCCCTATTCCAGGTGATTTGGCAGCTTTGCCAGGCGACTTTGCACCGCCTCCAGGACTTGATCTAGGTGAGATTGGAGAATTTGGTGCAGAAGCTGCTAGTTTTGGGGACTTTACAGAATTCGGAGATATTGGAGCTCCGCCTCCAGGAGAAGTAGGCGTGCTACCGCCTGGTGAGATCGGGCCCGGGCAGAAAGTTGATTCAGGGGCCCCACCGCGGGGAGATATTATCGACGGAGGGCCACCGCCCGGGGATGGGCCGCCGCCTGGGGACAGACCTCCTTTAGCCGATGGTCCACCAGATGGGCCACCCCCAGGGGATGGACCTCCTTTAGCTGATAGTCCAGATGGGCCACCCCCAGGGGATGGAACGCCACCAGAGGAATTGGTTGACGGGCCAGCAGGAGATGATGGACCGCCGGCTGGAGAAGAATCCGTCCCTGAAAGTGCAGAAGCTGCAGGAGAGGAACCAGGTACAAATGATGAGTCACCTCCTGAGACTGCCGATGCTGGCGGCTCGGAAGATATTGCACCTAGTGATGCTGGTGATAGTGTCGCAGAGGTTGCCGCTGATGAGCCTTCCGTTGGAGATGCGCCAACAACGGGAGATACAGCTGTTGGAGATCCTTCACCGGTTGCAGGAGGACCTGATAACGCACCGGAAGCAAGCTCTGGGACCCCTGCTCCTGCTGTGGTAACAGCCGATGCAGCACCGCCTCCTCCACCACCAGTCGAACCTGCTCCGCCCTCACCTGTACCTACTCAAAAAGCACCTACACCAGTCGATAGTGCTGATGCCGGGGATAAAACACTTGCTGCAGTCGCTCCGCCGTCTCCTCCAAAACCAGCCTCACAACCACAAGCGGTCTCCGTAAAAACTGTACCCGTTGTGCCTGGTGGAGTGGTGAATGTTCAACTACCCGTTCCAGCTCGACCTCCCTCTGGTTTAGCTGGAAGTCCGAAAATTCCAAGTGTTGGTAACAGCTCGAACTGGTAATCGAAATGCTAAGTGGAAATAGAATAAGTTGGATTAGGTTAATGGTTATAAGCTGTTGTAATTGTTCGTTTATTTCTATACCCTTAGCTCAAGACAAACTCAAAATCCAAGAGCAGGAACTTTACGATAACCTCATCGATGAAAAATGTGTTGCTCGCCCCAGAGTTGATATGCTCCCTCCTCCAGGTCTGCCTGTTGACAAAATGATCTATTGCGATGACCAGTTAGTAGCATCGGTATCGACAGAAAAACTTTCACCTATTGAGGAAGATGAGATTTTAGAGACCAAACTCATGGACACTTATCTGAATAGTCGTTCCTACAGTGTGAATACCGAGAGGATGCGCTGTGAAGATAAAAGCATAAGTCTCAGTAAGATAAAATGGGAAAACGCGTTTGCTTACGCTTGTAGATTAAGTAATGGCGGCTGGCCTCAACTTGTTCTTTTACTCCCCCGAAAGGATAAGCTTTACATAGCAGAAGGGGCGCCATCACTACTTCCAACATTAATTTCTGCGGTTTATCCAAAAAGGAAGGAAGAGCCATCAAAATCGACTTATACGGATGTCTTGCAGGATGTTTTTGGTGGTCCAGTACCGCTTGCTTCGTCGAAGGATTTGAAAAATTTTGATAAAATTTTAGCTGATGCCAGAACGGCAAATACTCAAGGCCGCTACCAAGATTCAGAATCGCTGTTTAGGAAAGCTTTGAACTTGCAAACTAAATTATTAAATGAAAAGGACATATCAATCGCAGAAACGTTGATGGACCTTGCATTAAATGTCAGCAACCAGGGTCGGGACGAGGAAGCACTAGCATTATTTAGACGAGCCGAGCCGATAGTTCAGGTTTCACCTAATGAATCTGATAGGGCTAGATTCGCCTCTTATCAAGGTTATCATGAGGCCAACTCGAAGCGTTACGACAAAGCATTGCAGTTTTCCTCTGGCGCTGTAGGAGCCTGGCGAAAAATTGCTGCAGGTCCCAACGTCGATTTTTCAAGCTTATTTGGAGAAAGCTCGGATGCTGACCCCAGAGCGTCGGAAAAAGGGGAACTTGCCCTTGCATTAAATTTGCAGGCTAATATGGCCCTGCGCTTAGAACAGAATGAGCTTGCGCAGGCTGCGGCCTCTGAGGCTTTACAGATATTAAACGATACAAAGGGACTGCCCCGTTGGTGGAAGGCAGATATTCTTTTAACCCTGGGAAAAATAGCCTCTGCACAAGGCAGATTATCTGCAGCTGAAAAATTCCTTAATACCGCTCTTGCGGAGAGAGGTATATCAACAGGCGATGGACCACATCTTCTTCCCATTCGATTTGCCTTAGCGAAAGCATATACTAGCGAGGCTATGTACACGTCTTCAATTATTACATACCGCCAAATTTTTAAAAAAATAAAAAGTTTTCCTGTTGGAACAAATTTGAATATTAGAAAAGAAGACGTTTTGCCGTTTGCCGCCGCAATTGTTCAACATTCAAAGACACTTGAGGACGATAAGAAAAAACAGGGCCTTTTTAATGAGGCATTCGATGCATTTCAGCTTCTTCGTCCTTCAATAGTGGAGGATACGGTCGCGAAAGCTTCAGCAAGACTCGCTGTAAATGACCCTGACCTTAGAAAGTTACTTGAAGATATTCAAAACGCAGAAAGAGAGCGCGATGCGGCCAATGTCGAACTATCTTATGAATCGTCACTACCAGATGATCAACGAAGTAAATTAATAGAGGATCAATTAACGTTGCGAAAAAAAACAGCTTTTTTGCAACTTCAAAAGTTAAACAAAGAAATTAATGTTAAGTATCCCGACTATGCGACGTTGACCGCACCAAGGCCACTAGATACAGTTGATTTTCGAAATCGACTCGGAGCAACCGAAGGCGTGGTTTCTTTCATAGTGGGAGAAAAAAGATCTTTTATTCAGCTGATTAGACGCGATGGTATTTTTATAGGAGAGATAAAAGAAGGCGAAGAGTCTCTAAATGAATCTGTTCAAGCATTAAGGAGTGCGCTTGAATTAAAAGCAGGGACAATTAAGGAGTTTGATTCACCGCTTGCTTTTTCCCTATACAACCGTCTTTTCACCTCTGTTCAGGGTAAGTTACTCGATTTGAACCATTTAATTATCATTCCATCTGGGCCGTTAGCTAGCCTGCCTTTTTCTCTTTTAATTGAGCGGGACCCTAAGGACGAAAGTTATGAAAACGTCTCTTGGATGGTAAATCGGATGGCTTTTTCTTATTCGCCTTCTTTAAAAACATTTTACTCACAACGTACAGCGAAGACAAAATTAAGACCGAAGAAGAAACTTTTTGCAGTTGCAAATCCCTTGCTGACTGGACAAACGCTCCAAAAAAAAGATTCCGAAAATGGCTTATCAGCACTCGCAACAAGTTGTCGGCAAGCAGGACCGGCTTCTGCTGATTTAATCCGCTCTTTAGCTCCACTTCCAGATACGGAAAGAGAAATTAATAACGTAAAAAATAGCCTAGGGAAAACGGAAAAGTCTGAAGTTGAAATTTTCACTAGAAAAGATGCAAGTGAGAAAAATTTACGAAATGTGGATTTATATGATTACAAAGTTTTATATTTTGCAACTCATGGGTTATTACCCGGGGAATTGAAGTGTCAGGCTGAGCCAGGCCTCGTACTAACTCCTCCAAAAAAAGCTGATTCAAGAAATGATGACGGCTTGCTGGAAGCAAGTGAAATTGCAACCCTGAGACTAAATGCTGATTTAGTAGTATTATCGGCGTGTAATACCGCCGGTAGTGGAGGGAAATTTGGCGGTGATTCACTTTCAGGTTTGGCAGAAGCTTTCTTTTATGCTGGGGCAAGAAGTTTAGTAGTTAGTCACTGGCAAGTTCCGTCGAAAGCGACTTCTGTTTTAATGTCAAAAATGTTTGAGGAATTGGGAACTGAGTTAGAATTGGGAGCATCACTGGCGATGCGGAAAGCTCAAAATGCGTTGATATCGGACAAGACTACGTCACATCCTTTTTTCTGGGCTGCATTTGTCGTAGTTGGTGATGGGATTGCTGATTCGTGGTTGCCGATTCCCCGTGGTGAAAAACTTGCAAAAAGAACAAATTAGAAAATGAACATAAAAAATCGTATAACGTTACCTTTTATAATCTTAGTTCTACTTTTCCATTTTGAAAAAGTGGCAGCTGATTTAATAGTTCTCCAGGCACGTGGTGGTGGTCTCAAGGTAGGGGAAAGTGTTTCTGCCACAAAAAAAATCGTGTTAAAAGAGGGTGAAAGAGTCACTTTGATAGGTTCGGATGGAAAAAGTATAAAATTACGCGGCCCCTTTGATGATGTTCCTGTTAAGGACGGAGCTAATGGCACGGACCCTAAAAAAGCCTTAGCTGCTTTGATAGCAACTCGTGATGCTCGAACAAGTTCAGTTGGAGTTGTACGTTCTGGTACTGCTGACGTAGACACACCCGACCCCGCAGCCATCGATATTACAAGAGGTGGGCCTCGTTGCTTGGATGTTGGTGCAAAACCTGAATTTTGGAGGCCTGACGCTACAAACGAACAGGCGTTTGTAATGTATCCTATCGATCGATCGTGGAGAGCTGACTTAATTTGGGAAAAGGGTCAAAGCCGAATGACGATGCCAGATCTCAGTAAGTTTGAAGGGGTTACAACTGTTCTTGTCAACATTGACCAACAAGAATTTGTTATTAGTTTTTCAGTAATACCGAAAACGGTAAAAGATCCATTTATCTTAACGGCATGGTTATTGGAAAAAGGTTGTGTGCAACAAGCAAATGCCCTACTAAGAACAATAGCTACTTCCCAGCCTTCCGATGCAAAAGCTAATTCAGTTAATTGATGAAAAAGATTACTCAACAATATTTATCCGCCGCTGGAGTTGTAGTTATCTCAACACTGATTGGCGCTTTTTCAACACTGAATCTAACCTTTTTGAAAGGTTTCGAAAATGCAGCAAGTGACATACGGATATCCGCCCTACAGCCTCCTGAACAGCAATCTAAAGATATTGTTCTTGCTACAATAACTGAAGAAACCGTCGCCCTCTTTCAATATCGATCACCTATCGACAGAGAATTCATTGCTGATCTAATTATGTTACTTCAGACGAAGGGAGTAAAAGCAATCGGAATCGATGTACTTTTGGACTCTCCCACGGAAGTTGAAAAGGACAGATACTTGAGGGAAACGCTTAGAAATGCAACTGTCCCTTTGTTTTTTAGCTATACCAATACGCCAGGTGTTGTAACGGAAGAACAATTGGATTATTTAAACGACTTTGTTCCAGAGGAGTTTCGTGCTGCGGCAAATATGGCAACCGACCCTTTTGATGGAACTGTGCGATGGATTTTTCCTGGAGAGACCAATGAGGGTATGCCGGTAAGTTTTCCGCGAAAAGGGGCTGAAATTTTCGGTACCAACACTTCTAAATTATTTGCAAGCTATAAAGAGTCCAAAACAAATCTACCAATCGCATGGAGACCCAAAAAAGACCTCGAAACTCCAGCATTTCCGGAGTATCCTGCGCACGCTGTGGCTGTACTGCCAAATGCCTGGTTCAAGGACAAAATTGTTCTGGTAGGTGCAAAGCTTTCTTTAGAGGATAGACACAGGACACCGATGGCAATTATAGATGATGGCTGGGATGGAAGAATGCCAGGCGTTACGGTAATGGCTCATGCAATGTCCCAACTAATAGAAGACCGCAAACCGCATAGGGTGACAACAGAGATTACCTTCGCAGTTTGTGCAGTGTTAGGTTTTATTGGCATGTTAATAGGTCTTGCAAAAAAAGGAATTACGTTTAGTGTGATCGGCGGTATTTTCACTGCACTAATTTTATGGCTTTTCGCTTTTTTAGGCTTTTCAAAGGGACTACCCATGATGCCGGTTATCGCGCCTACAATAACATTAGCCTTTGCTTTATGGATGATGGATCTCTTAATTGGAAAAGCTGAACGTCAGCAGAGACAATTTGTTCAAGGGGCATTTTCACGTTATGTTGAACCAGCGGTTGTAGAAAAACTTGTTGAAAATCCAGATTATTTAAATGTTACAGGTGTAAAGCAAGACACAACTTTCATTTTCACAGATGTTGCAGGTTTCACAACCTTATCTGAGAAGCTTGAGTCTAAAGTATTATCTGATGTTTTAAATGCTTATCTAGATGGCGCGTGTGAGATAATATTTAAATATGGTGGAACTGTAGACAAATTCATTGGTGATGCAATTATGGTAGTATTTAATGCCCCGATTCCTCAAAAAGATCATATCGAACGGTCAGTTAAGTGCGCCTTAGATCTTGATGTATATTGTGAAAAATTTCGAAAAGAGCAAAATGCACAAGGAATACCAATAGGTGTTACCCGAATAGGAGTACACACTGGGTCAGCTACGGTAGGTAACTTTGGATCACAGTCAAGGATGGATTTTACCGCGCTCGGGGACACTGTCAACACGGCCGCAAGAACTGAAGGAGTTAACAAGTACTTTGGCACTAGAATTGCGGCCACGGAAGAAATCGTAAGTAAATGTGCTACAAGTCTTTATTTTCTTCCGATTGGAGATATTGTTCTAAAAGGAAAGACTGTACCTGTTCCGCTTTATAATCCAGTTTCGCATGAATTTTTTAATAGTGAAT
>CACOBT010000011.1 GCA_902625535.1 uncultured beta proteobacterium
CTCTATCCTAGAGACCCGTCCTGGCCAATTTTGTACTCGTGCGCTTGGGTTACAATCTCCAGAAAGCTTTTTAGTCGAGGGCGATGCGTCATCTGCAAGTTATTTTTTCGCTTCTGCTTGCATAGGAGGAGGTCCAATTAAAGTTCACGGAATTTCTCGGGATTCAAAACAAGGTGATATCAGACTTCTCGATGTCCTCGAAAAAATTGGCGCGACAGTACATTGGAGAGACCTATGTGTTGAAATTTGTCGCACCGGTCCCTTGCGCGGGATAAGCATAGACTGTCTCGAAATTCCCGATGCAGCCATGGTCCTTTCCACATTAGCACTTTTTTGCGATGAACCAACTGAACTTAACAACATTAGTTCTTGGAGAGATAAGGAAACAGATAGAGTTATAGCGATCACACAAGGATTAGAAAGGCTTGGTGCTTCAGTGCATCAAGAGGGCGATTCAATAATTATCAGTCCCGTCCACCACCTCAGAGATGCGAAGATATCGACGTTTAATGATCATAGAATAGCAATGACTTTTTCGATGGCAGCATTTGCATTAAATAATGAACCACGCTTTGAGAAGAGAATTGTTCAAATAGAAAATCCGAGGTGTGTTGAAAAAACGTTTCCTTATTTTTTTGAAGAATTCTCCAGACTTTGCTCTGAAGCAGTTCCGGTGATTACCATAGACGGACCTACAGCATCGGGCAAAGGAACAATAGCTAAATTTGTTGGTGAAAGACTTGGGTTCAACGTACTTGATAGCGGAGCGTTTTACCGATCGCTAGCCTTAATTGCTGAGAAGGAAGATATCGATGCAGGGGACCATAAAGCGCTTGCCAGTTGCGCTAGAACGCTTTCCCTGCGTATGGATGGGTCGCAATTCTATTTAGGAGGTAACGATGTAACTTCGCAAATAAGGACCGAAAAAATTGGACTTGTCGCATCAAGAATCGCTAAGTTTGAAGATGTTCGTCAGGCTCTATTAACAGCCCAGAGAGATTTTGCACGTTTGCCAGGATTGGTCGCTGATGGCAGAGACATGGGCAGTGTAGTGTTTCCGAAAGGAGTGTTGAGAGTTTTTTTGACCGCAAAAACAGAAATTCGGGCTAAAAGAAGGCTCAAGCAATTGATTGAAAAAGAAATTCCTTGTACACTAAATGACATTTTTCAGGATATTACCGCGCGGGATAGGAGTGATTTTAACCGACCGGTAGCTTCCTTAGGGCTTGCGGAGGAAAGGGCGAATTTGAGAATCGACAATTCTAAAAACACAATCGAAGAGGTGGTTGATCTTATTGTTTCGCGTTATCGATCTCTTCCGTAATTTTTATTAACTTACCGGTGTCTACGACGCCTTTTTATAACTTTCAAACCAACAACCTTATGATATCAAACGAAACTAACACAGAGTCATTCGCTTCTCTTTTTGCAGAATCCATATCAAAACAAGAAATGAGGACGGGGGAAGTAATAACCGCCGAAGTGGTTAGAATTGACCAAAACCACGTAATCGTTAATGCTGGCTTAAAGTCAGAAAGTTTTATTCCCATTGAGGAATTTTTCAATGATCAAAGAGAGCTTGACGTTAGCGAAGGTGATTTCGTTTCCGTTGCAATTGAATCGCTCGAGGATGGCCGTGGGGAAACAAAGCTCTCTCGCGACCGTGCGAAGCGTTTGGCAGCGTGGATAAGTCTGGAAAAAGCTTTAGATGCCGGAGACCTCATCACCGGAACTGTCACGGGAAAAGTAAAAGGGGGCCTCACGGTAATGACGAATGGGATAAGAGCCTTTTTGCCGGGGTCCTTAGTAGATGTTCGGCCCGTAAAGGATACCTCACATATTGAGGGAAAAACGCTGGATTTCAAAGTAATCAAGCTCGACAGGCGAAGAAATAATGTTGTTCTGTCCCGTCGTGCTGTTGTTGAAATTACGATGGGTGAAGAGAGAGGTAAGCTAGTTGAGTCCCTCAACGAAGGGGCCACGGTCAAGGGACTTGTAAAAAATATCACTGATTACGGCGCTTTTATCGATTTGGGAGGAATCGATGGGCTATTACACATTACTGACATGGCCTGGAAAAGGGTTAGACATCCTTCCGAGGTATTATCGATAGGCGAGGAAATAACTGCAAAAGTTCTTAAGTTTGATCAGGAAAAAAATAGGGTTTCCCTCGGAATCAAGCAATTGGGAGATGATCCCTGGGAGGGCGTGTTAAGACGTTATCCTCCTCAAACAAAAGTTTTTGGCAAGGTCACAAACATAACTGATTATGGCGCATTTGTTGAAATTGAATCAGGTATTGAAGGATTGGTCCACGTTTCAGAAATGGATTGGACCAACAAAAATGTGAACCCTGCAAAGGTTGTTCAAAGCGGAGACGAGCTTGAGGTGATGGTGTTAGAAATTGATGGTGATAGACGACGTATTTCTTTGGGTGTAAAACAATGTCAACCAAATCCATGGAAAGAGTTTGAAGGTAGTGTCACTAAGGGAGATAGGGTAAAAGGGCCCATCAAATCCATTACTGATTTTGGAGTGTTCATAGGATTACCTGGGAATATTGATGGGTTAGTTCATCTATCAGATCTTTCCTGGTCGGAGTCAGGCGAGGAAGCGGTTAAGAGATTTAAAAAAGGTGAAGAGCTTGAGGCAGTGGTTATGGCAGTAGATGTCGAACGAGAGCGAATATCATTGAGCGTTAAACAACTTGACTCAGATGCTAGGGAATTAGCGTTCAAATTAGAAAAAGGCGAACTCGTAGCGGGTGTTGTGAAATCAGTGGATCAAAAGGCCGCCAGTGTTGAGATTGAAAACGGTCAAAATTGCATTTTGCGGGCTCAGGATGTTTCCCGCGAAAAAGTAGAGGATTTGAGAACAATTCTTAATGAAGGGGATAAAGTCGAAGCTCTTGTGGTCAACCACAACAAGAAATCAGGTGAAGTAATGATTTCGATGAAGGCAAAAGAATTGGCTGATACTGCTGAAGTTATGGAAAAAATGGCGGCAGACAGCGGTAGTCAGTCAGGTAAGACTAATCTGGGAGCGCTTTTGAAAGCTAAGTTGGATAATTCTGATGAGGAAAGTGATAAATGATAGGTGGTGAGTTTGACCCGATCGGAGCTTATTGAGCGCCTAATCGGGCGTACTAGATCAAAGCTCACCTCGCATGAGAAAAAGCGTGGTGACGAACTTTTCCTTCAAGCTTTTGAGGTAAAAGATTGCGATTTGTGCGTTCGTGCAATTCTCGAACATATGGTGTCATCTCTTGCCGAGGGCAAGAGAATAGAAATTCGTGGATTTGGATCCTTTGCGGTTACCGTTCGGCCCGCTAGGGTGGGTAGAAATCCGAAAACAGGGGATTCAGTTCTTGTGCCAGAAAAAAGAGTACCTCACTTTAAATGTGGTAAAGATCTAAAGCTAAGACTTAACAGGCATAGTTAAATGCGGACATTCGTACTATTTATGAAAGCGGTCTTTTTTTTAGTGGTATTTATATTTGCTTTAAATAATACCCATATTGCTACCGTAAATATCTTTCCAGGGTTTGTTGATGTCGCTCTAGATGCTCCCTTGATAATTTGGTTACTGTTATTTTTCATTTTAGGGATGGTTGTTACATTAGGTCTTTTCTTCCCGATGTTACTGAGAAAAATAAAACCAAAAAAAAGTAATGTATCTTGAGCTTTGGTGGTTTTTAACCGTTCCTGTTTTTTTTGCAATTGGGTGGATTACTTCACGTTGGGATAGAAAGAAAAATCGGGGACGGAAACAAACTAGGTTGAATGATCTCGAAAAGTTAGTTTTATTTTTGACTGAAGACAACCATAATGTGGCGATCAAGCTGTTGCAAGGGATAATTAAAGACTATGAAAGATCATTTTATTTACAAAAGGCCCTTGGAATTTTGTTCAGACGGCGCGGCTTATTTGATCGTTCAATCGACATTCATGCAGCTCTGTTATCCGTAAGGAAAATTGAACCTTCTTTGAAAGATTCTACCTTAATAGAGTTAGCCAAAGATTATGTTGGGGCGGGACTATATGATAGGGCATATCAGGCATTAGAGTTAGTAGAAGGTGAGGACTATAAAATACAAGTTCTTCAATTGAGATTGAGAATCAATCAAAGGCTTAAGCAATGGAAATTGGCCCTAGAAACCCTCGAGGATCTTGAAAACTATAAAGAAATAAAATTGCAAAATTTACGCATTCATTTTTTTTGCGAATTAATTGAGAATGGTAATGTGGATTATAAAGAGAAATTATTGGAAATAAACTCCAATCACAAAAGAGTAAAGCACCTCATGTTGAACCAAAAAACATTCCCATCCGATGGAGGAGTGTTTATTTGTAATTTTTGCGCAGCAAAGTTTGATGATTTCTTTTGGAAATGTCACTTGTGCGAAACATGGGATTCATGTGAACAACTTAGTTGTGAAAAACATTAACTTTGGAGGTTTTTGATCTGGATAGCTTTTTTGACACGTATGGACGGTATTTAAAACTTGTAAGACTAGACAAGCCAGTCGGGATTTTACTTCTCATGTGGCCCACGCTGTGGGCCCTTTTTATAGCCTCCCAGGGATTTCCTGACATAGACATTTTGTTAATTTTTGTGATGGGCGTAATTTTGATGCGATCAGCCGGCTGTATAGTGAACGATATGATTGATATGAATTTTGATAGGGACGTTGCGCGAACAAAAGACAGGATGTTGGCTAGTAAAAAAGTTTCAGTGCAAGAGGCTGTAATTTTGCTAGTAGGTCTTTTAGCTGTCGCCGCTAGTTTACTATTGTCCCTAAAAAACGAGACTGTAGGATTAGCTCTCGGTGCTCTGCTCTTAACATTTGCATATCCTTTCTTTAAGCGATTCTTTTTGTTCCCTCAAGCAATTTTGGGAATTGCATTCGGCTTCGGAATTTTAATGGCGTTCTCGGAGATCAGGGAAGTATTAGAACCAGTCGCGTGGATACTTTTTATTGCGAATTTCTTTTGGGCAATGTCTTACGATACTATATATGCACTCAGCGATATAGAGGACGATAAAAAGATTGGATTAAAAAGTAGTGCTATTACACTCGGGAAAAATGCTCGATTCGGAATTTATATTTTTCAGACAATCTTTCTACTCTTAATGATAATTCCGATCGTAGTTATGAAGACAGGTTTTGTATACGGATTCTTTTGGTTCTTAGCAGCGTTATACTCGTACTATCTTTTTAGGAAGCTTATTTTACCCGGTACTATTCCTCAAATAGTCTTTGAAAAAAATCAAAGAGTGGGTGCGATATTATTTTTGGGTATTCTGCTTGATTTCGGAGTTTAGTTCTGTCCCTATCTCCATGCTTCGGTCCCTTGCATTTAATATTGCCTTAAAAACGCCAGTCGAAAAATTACATTTTTCAAGTGTATTTAATGCTGTTTCTGTTGTTCCCCCTGGGGATGTGACATTTTTTCGTAAGATATTTACTGGTATCTTTGACTCAGTAAAAAGGGCACATGCTCCGATAAAAGTCTGCTCAACTAATATGAAGGCTTCCTTTTTAGATAAACCAAGCTCCTTACTAGTAGATAACAACGCTTCGCAAAAGTTGAAAAAGTATGCAGGTCCAGATCCAGATAAGGCGGTTACTGAGTGAAGTTTTTTTTCCGAATTAACGACTAATGTTCTCCCTAAGAGATTAAAAAGGGTTAAAACTTCCTTCTTATTTTTACCGGATATTTTTTTTGGAAAATACAGACCTGTCATTCCTTGTCCAACGGTTGCTGGTGTATTGGGCATCGCCCTTACGATATTATCAGTTTTGAAAATTGTGCGTAACGTAGATACGGAAATTCCGGCTACTATAGAAACAATTATAGAGTTAGTAAGCGACAGTGTTTTCAAAGCCATAATCTCTTTGTATAGCGGGAACAATTGTTTCGGTTTGATCGCCAATACAAGAATAGTTTTTTTCTGGCTTAGGTCGTCGATATATCGTGATAAATTCTTATAAACTAAGGGAGGATTTGAATTCGTTGATTTTCCAAAAGATTTGTAAATTTTATCTATGTTCGGGTCAATTAAGGCTAACTTGTATTTGGCGTTCACAGAGAGATTGTTGTAGATCGCACCACCCATTTTTCCCACTCCTAAAATAGATACCTCCATTTACAACCTCCTTTAACTTTTTATAAGATTTTTAAAATTAATGCCAATTAATTTTGCTACACCTGCATATACAGTGACGCAAGTTACAAGTATTAGTGCAAAATAAAACAAGCGCTCTATGGGACGTGCCCTTAATGATTCCCAATCAAATAACTCCGAAGTATATGCAGAAAAGAGATGAACAACAACACACGCGATCAATATTTTAATTATGAAAATAAACCAAGAGCTACACGGACGATAAATATTTTTCTTTATTAGGATGAAGAGTAATACTATTGCATTAAAGCATGCAGCAATGCTGACAGCGTAAGCTAATCCCGCATGTTGATAAATTGGCACAAGAATAAAGTTGAGAAATTGGGTAATGACTAACGTTACGACTCCAACAATCACAGGAATTTTTATTTCTTGCCTAGCATAAAAACCAGGTCCTAAAATTTTTATGGAAATTAACCCAATAATGCCGACTGAATATGCGCTAATTGCTGTGGCCGATTTCTCCAGATCTAAATTAGAGAAAGCTCCGTAATGAAAAATTACCGATGCCAACGGCACAGATAAATTATAAACAATCACACTAACAGGCAAAGTCAGGAAAAAAACTAGTTTCAGACCCCAGTCGATCAAATCGGAGATTCGCTCATCCTTTCCTTGACTCCATGCTTCAGCTAGATTCGGGAGTAATACGGTCCCTAAAGCAACTCCGAGCATCGCTGTTGGAAACTCCATAATTCTGTCTGCGTAGGAAAGCCAGGAAATACTTCCGGTTTCCAACCTTGAGGCGATATTTGTGTTAATAACAATACTTATTTGAGCTATCGAAACAGCGAACGTGGCTGGAATAAAAATTTTTACAATCTTTCTCACTCTTTCATCAATAAAATTTGATCGCGATAAGATGATTAAATTATTTCCTATGCCTTTGAAAAAACCGATTCGAGTGAGACCCCATATTTGAAAAGTTATTTGAGCTATTCCACCTATAATAACTGCGACTGCTAGACAATATATTGGCTCGTCTAATATTGGACTCAACAAAACGATAGAGAATATAAAAGCTATATTTAAAAGCACTGGTACAAAGGCAGGCAGTTTAAATTCAGAGAAAGTATTTTGGATTCCAGATATTAATGCCGATATAGAGATGAATAAAATGTACGGAAACATTAATTTAGTTAAATTAACCGATAGATTTTGTGTTGTTTCGTCGCCCTGAAAGCCTGAGCTCATCGCAAATACGATATAGTTTGCAAAAATTACTCCGAGAATTACTATAGATAGAAGCAGGCAAAATAATATAGAAAAAATTTTGATACTAAGCAATTGACACGCACTTTCACCTTCTCGTGTTTTTACCTCAGATAAAACTGGGATAAAGGCCTGGGAGAGTGCTCCTTCGGCGAACAGTCTACGTAGTAGGTTAGGTATTCTAAAAGCTACAAAAAATGCATCCGTTTGGGATGAAGCGCCGAAATAGCTAGCAAATAACATTTCCCTTATTAACCCAGATACTCTCGATACAAGGGTGATTAAACTAATTGATAACGTACTCTTGAATAATGTCATGGATACCGGTATATTTTTATTTTATTTTACAGAGATTAGGTCCATATATGGCAAATTCATTATCAGCGAGGAAAAGCGCGCGGCAGTCGGATTCTCGCAGACGTCATAATCAAATGCAGCGAACAACCTATCGCACGGCCGTAAAAATGGTTAGGAAAGCTATCGAGTCGGGCAATAAAGAAACTGCGTCAAAAGCATTAGTCGCAGCACAGGCGGTTATCGATAGGCTGTCCGATAAAAGAATAGTGCATGCTAATAAGGCTGCTAGGCACAAAAGCAGACTCAGCAAGGCGGTAAAGGCTATGACATAGGATCAAGAGTGCTTTTAAACGATCTTTTAAAAAAAACTTTTAACGACTGCCGAAAATACCGGTTCCGACCCTCACGATTGTAGTAAATAATGGATCTGACTCGCCAATAGCCAATTCAAGATCCCCGGACATCCCCATTGAGATCATGTCGAATTTAAACACAGATGGGTTATCGTTTGTAAAATTCTCTCTTAGCTCTTGTTGAAGGCTTTTTAGGGTTCTAAACCGATCCTTCACAACATTGCAGTCAGGAGTGTTCTCAGGTATCGTCATAAGGCCACGAACCTGAAGTGTTTCAAACCCTGTTAACTGCCTGAAAATTTCTCTTAAATCATTAACTCTTGCGCCGGATTTATTTGGTTCCTCGCTTAGATTTACCTGAATGAAAATGTTGATTGGTCCCAATTTAGAGGGTCTTTGTGTTGCGAGTCTTTTTACAACTTTCAGTGTACTTACGGAATGTACCCAGTCAAAATTTTCAGCGATTACTTTTGTTTTATTACTTTGGATTGGTCCTATAAAGTGCCAATCTAAGTAAACGGATCTATTTCTGAAAAAATCAATTTTTTCTAAACCTTCACTGGCATAGTTTTCACCAAATGAATTCAGCCCTGCATTGTATGCTTCTTGAATTTTTTCTACGTTCATTTTTTTACTTACTGCCAAAATTTTTACTTTTGATAATTCTATTTTTGATGTTATGCAACTTCTTTTAATTCGTTCCTCAACTGCTCTTAGATTGTCCGATATTTGCATCTTTTTTACCTTTACGAAACTTTGAACCTTCAAAGATATTGAACCTAACCCAAAAACAATCAATATCACCATTTTTTACAATTATTTTTTCAGATGCTCTAAGTTTAATCTTAGAGACTATATTTTTTTCTGGAGTCAGAAGCCAAAAAGTCCATCCGGTGAATTTAGTTTTCAAGATTGAGCTCAAGTTAACCATCAATTCTTTTGTTAAAGTTAAACTGCCCATTCGTTTTCCGTAAGGTGGATTAGTTAGTATGAGGCCCGAATCAAAATTAGGTCTTGTCAGGGAATATAATGGTTTAACATCCCAGAAAATTTTATCAGCGACATATGAAGGCAGTGCAATCGCTGCATTTTTTTTTGCGGTCACTACGTTGTCCTTTAAAACATCAAATCCTAAAAACGTTGGAAAAGTAAATGAATTATCAGTCGGCGTTTTCCATGCTTTTTCTGCATCCATTAATATTTCTCCAATATCAACATCACTGAATGGCGAAGAATTTGCGAATAGCTGATAGGCAAAAGCTCTTTTTTTTGACAGGATAAAGTTTGCCGGGAGGTTAGCTGCAATTCCAGCAGCTTCTATTATGAAAGTTCCGCTACCACACATTGGGTCGATTATTGGCGCTTTCTTATCCCACCCAGTTAACTTGATGAGTGAAGCAGCAAGATTTTCTTTCAAAGGGGCAATAAAGTCATCAGCCCTCCAACCGCGTTTATAAAGAGGCTGTCCCGTTGAATCTATTGAAATGGTTACCAGGTTGTTATCAAAATTGACCCAAACTCTAATATCGGGACTATTGGTATCTATACTTGGTCTAGTTCCACAATCATCGCGAAACGAGTCACAAATAGCATCTTTGACAACTAAGGAGGCATATCTCAGTGAAACATCTTTGGGGAAACCTCGTCCATTGACGTCCACTTTTATCGTCCTTTTCGGCAGGAACCATTCTTTCCAATTGATCTTTTTAGAACAATTAAAGAGCTCACGGGCACTTTTTACCTGTGTTCTAATAAGCTGGATCAAAAATCTTGTTGGCGTTCTAGCCCATAGATTCAACATACAAACGTCAGTTGCCGACGCGATAAAAAAAACACCTCCTTTTTTTAACTGTGGCTTAATATGATGCGACAAACTTACTAACTCATTTGCCACAACTTGTTCTAGTCCTCGTGGACAAATCGCAATCACCGGTAGGAGAGTTTTCATAAGACTCAGTATATTGTTACTCTGAAACTATTAAAAAAACAGAAATGCAAGTATTATATTTATAAAACATTTGAATTCAAGGCCAGACTCAAATTAACTCAAGAATCATAGTTAGAAAAGTAACTGTATATCATTTTTTACTAATTAATATCAAGAGTCCGGACTCATCATTATTGCTGTTGCGATTAATTGCGCGAATTTTGGTTATGACAGCAAAATTGATAATATTTGCGGAAGACAAAACGAGTCAGCAAAGTATGCAAAAAAAAATGAAAAGGATTTCCCCTAAAGCACTAGTATCTCACTTGACCATCACTTAAAACGATCCATTTTTTTGTAGTTAAACCTTCCAGTCCAACCGGTCCTCTAGCATGCAGTTTGTTGGTACTTATGCCAATTTCTGCCCCCATTCCATATTGGAAGCCATCGGCGAACCTAGTAGACGTGTTAACCATAACAGAAGACGAGTCAACTCTTCGCAAAAAATTCATGGCATTGTCGTGGTTTTCTGTGACGATGCATTCCGTGTGGGAAGACCCATATTTATGTATATGAGAGATAGCTTCGTCTATGCCCTCTACTGTTCGAACAGACAAAATGGCATCTAAATATTCTGTACTCCAGTCTTTGACAGTAGCTATTTTTATTTTGTTGAGTGCAAAAAAATCTTTTTCAGTTAAGATTTGTTTTGTTAACTTACAGACTCGAATTTCAATTCCTTTTGCAAGCAACAACTTGAAAATTTTAGGGAGAACTTTCCTTGCAATATTCTTGTTTACAAGAAGTGTTTCTAATGTGTTGCACGTCCCTAATCGTTGTGTTTTGGAATTAATCGTAATATCAGAAGCTCTTTTCTTATCTGCAAATTCGTCTATATAAACGTGACATATACCATCGAGATGTTTGATCACCTGAATATGAGATTTATCCGAAATTCGTTTTATTAGTGATTTCCCACCTCGTGGGATGACTAAATCAATATATTTGTCAAGCAAGAGTAGCTCTGTGATGAGGTTTCTATCTTTCGTTGCAGTTAGTTGCACCGACTGCTCGGGTAAACCACAATTTTTTAACGTATTAAAAATAATAGTATGCAACACAACATTACTGTTTAGTGACTCGGAGCCACCCCGCAAAATAATAGAGTTCCCCGTTTTAAGAGCCAAAGCAGCAGCATCCACAGTAACGTTTGGTCTAGATTCATAAATCATTAGTATTACACCAATTGGCACATTCATATTGCCAACCTTTATACCCGATGGTTGTTCTTTCAAGTTACTAATTGTTCCAATAGGATCTGGTAGAGAAGCGATCTGCTCTAGTCCATTACACATATCAATTATCGACTGATTGGTAATTTCTAATCTATCAAGGAACGCAGAGTCTCTACGCGATATTTTTGCATTTTTTAAATCTAGTAAATTACCTTCAATAATTTTTCTTTTATTTTTTTGTATAGAACTAGCAATCTTTTTTAGCACAGAATTTTTTTCAAAAGTTTTAACTAAGTGCATCTGCGAAGAAGCATTTTTAGCATTTTTCCCGATTTTTAAGGCTAATTGTTTTAGTTTTTCCATTTTAGTAGTTAATGACAATCCTCTCGAACTCTCTCCAGGGATCACCATGATTAACACCTTTTATATATTTATCCAGTTCATGCAATGTTATCAAGATTTTTTCCGCTTTAGTATCTAATTTTTTTCTCGCATAATTCGAAAGGACCCAAATCAAAAGAGGTAAAGGAACGTTGTCTTCTTTTAGTTCGTTTATTACTCGCAAAATTTTCCTCTTATCGCGCATTTCCATAAACTCGGGTAATCTAAATGGGTTGTGTCTAGATTTATTATCAATCATAGATACTAACGATGATATATTAACGGTTCCCCCGTATGCCTCATAGATTAGTTTTAAACTACAAAGTTCATTATGTGCAGACGAAAAATTCCCTTCACACTTATCCATTATTAACTCTGTTAATTCGTGTTTCCCTCGACCATGAAAAAAGTCTAATTTATTTTCAATAAAAGTAGCTAATCCAATCGCATTTTCATTTCTGAATTCTATGCTAATTCCGGCCTGTTCTAATGACCGAAACCAATTGGATTTTTTGCTTCCTGAGTCGAGCTTTGGCAGATATAATAATAAATGAAGATTGTTTTTTGAATCGAGATTAAGATCAGATAAAAATTTCCCTCCTGACAAACCAGGCTTCCCATTTTTTAAATAAATTTGTACTAGTGTTGTGTCAGCAAATAAATCAAGGTTTTCATATTTTTGAAAGCATTCATTCCAGTTAAAAAAACCATCCGCAAAATATATATCTTTATCAAATATTCTCTTAGTTTTTAATTTAGATTTCACCACATCACATATTACTCTTTGGAAAATTGGTTCGTCAGAAATTACAGTCCAGATTTTATTTTTCTCGTAAAACTCTGAATTAATATTTTTGTTTAGAAATGTTTCTATTTGTTCTTCACTATGAGTTAAATCTGCAGGAACGAAAATCTTCATTGCCTCTTTAACCTTATCCTCTGAAGTTTTTGTATAATTCTAACAGCTAGTTGCTTGTTTATATCTCTTGTGTGAAATGACTCGTGTGCCTGTGTCGCAAGGACATCAGTATCATTAAAAGTTACTGATCGAAATATTTTTAATTCGTCTATTGGTTGAAGTGGTTTGTCCTCTGAGTTATTTATTTCAACTATCGCGGTAGTCCTTATTTCTAGCTCTCGTGGTCTGCCAGCTCCAGAAAAACCGACAACGACTCTATCCGTCTTGACCTTTAAGCTAAGAGAAACCTCAGCTTCCGTTTTATTCGCCACAATATTTAAGCCCGGCGATCTTTTTAACCTTTGATAAACCTCGGCTCCCACACCATTGTTTATACCGCTCAAATAAATTTGTCTGAAGGGCATTTTATCCTCGAGTACTCGGAATTTCCATCCACAATTAGCAAGTGTAAGTTGCATAACGATTAATACAGCAATTGAGAATGAGAAACTCATGTTTTTCATTTCTTCACCACTATATTTATTAGTCGGTTTGGCACGATGATGGTTCGTAAAATTACTTTGTTCTGACAATACTTTTGGAACTCATTGGAGTTTTCTGCAATTTTTAATATTTGCGTATCAGATGCAGAAAAAGGGATTTTGATTCTTCCTCTGCTCT
Source organism: uncultured beta proteobacterium (assembly GCA_902625535.1). Lineage (GTDB taxonomy): Bacteria > Pseudomonadota > Gammaproteobacteria > Burkholderiales > Burkholderiaceae_A > UBA7377. The sequence goes on from CACOBT010000011.1 coordinate 13,174, forward strand.
TCCCATTGATTTGAATTGTAATTTCTACGAAATCTTGCCGTAAAGCCGTTTGATCAACAATTGGCCACTCTGAGTCAATAAGCGGTCCAAATAAACTTTCATAGTCAACTTGCTTCCAAATGTAACAGCAGATGTGAGGAGCTATCGGATACAAGACTCGTAGCAATATTGAAAAACACTCTATCAAAACTAATCGATCTTTTTTTATAAGGACTTTTTGATCGGAGATTGATTTTTGCAAAAATGACTCAAGGGTATTTAACAGTTTCATCGTAGCTGAAACCACTGTGTTAAATTGGAATCGTTCCATGTCATATGATGCTTGCGACAGAATCTCATGAGATAACTTTCTCAACTCTTTGCTAGTGTCGGATACCTCTGGTTTATCAATGAAAAATCCGTCTTTAGTCTTCAAGAGTTCGAGGTAAGTTAAATGAAAAGTCCATAATCTTTTTAAAAATTTAAATGACCCCTCCACGCCATCCTCTGACCACTCTAATGTGCTCTCGGGTGGTGCTGCGAACATGGTGAACAATCTGCATGTATCAGCCCCATATTTTTCGATTAAAGTTGTTGGATCGATACCGTTATTTTTTGATTTAGACATTTTCTCGATCTTCCCTAAACTTACCGGAAGTCCATCAACAATATTCGTTGCCGAAACCACTCTTCCTCTGCTATCTCTTTCAAGCCTTATCTCACCCGGGTTGAAGTATTTTTTCATTGAAGTTTTATCATTTTCACGATAGAAAGTTTGATTTAAAACCATCCCTTGAGTTAATAATTTAATGAAAGGCTCATTGACCTTTACTAGATTTAAATCTCTAGTTACCTTAGTCCAAAATCTAGCGTATAGCAGGTGTAATATTGCGTGTTCTATACCTCCAATATACTGGTCAATTGGCATCCAATAGTCTATCTCTTCATTGAAAATATTTGTTTTTTCTAACGGGCAACAATAACGCATAAAATACCAACTTGAATCTACAAAGGTATCCATAGTATCTGTTTCTCGCTTAGCTTCTGAGCCACAATTTGGACATCTTGTTTTGACAAACTCGTCACATTCAATCAATGGATTCCCGGTACCTTTAGGCTTTAATTTGTTCGGTAAAACTACCGGAAGGTCAGTTTCTTTAACAGGAACATCACCGCAATCCGGACAATGAATAATTGGGATTGGTGTTCCCCAATACCGCTGTCGGCTGATTCCCCAGTCCCTAAGACGTATCTGAGTTTTCTTTATACCAATCTCTTTTTTCGATAGATCTGTAATTATTCTTTTAGATGCTTCTTTTCCATCCAATCCATCGTACTGGCCGGAGTTGATACAGATACATTTATCTTTACTTGAGTACCAATCTTTCCATATTAAGGGATCGAATCTATTTGAATCTTTCAAATCAGCCTGTCTAAGAACTTGCTTAATACTTATTTTGTATTTCTTGGCGAATAAAAAATCTCTCTCATCATGCGCAGGTACCCCCATAACTGCACCGTCTCCGTACCCCGATAGGACATAATTAGCAATCCATATAGGAATTTTTTCTCCTGTGACTGGGTGAATTGCAAACTCCCCAGTGTTGATACCAATTTTTTCCTGCTTTGAAATATCAACCTCTGATCCGCTCGAACCAAAATCGTGTTTAACAAAATTCTTGATTTCGTTGTTGGTTTTTATAATTTGCTTTGAGATTTTATGATCTACTGAAAGAGCGATGAAGGTGACGCCCATGATGGTATCTGGTCTTGTTGTAAAAACATAGATTAGATTACAGTTGTCCCCATTTTTTTCTGTTAGATTTTTATCAATTTTGAAAAAAAAACGAAGACCTTCAGATTTTCCAATCCAATTACGTTGCATTGATAAAACTTGTACGGGCCAATCTAGCCCATCGAGGCCCGCAAGTAATTCATCCGTATATTTTGTTATCGCTAAATAATACATAGGGATTTTCCGCTGTTCAATGGTAGCCCCAGATCTCCATCCTTTCCCATCAATAACCTGTTCATTGGCTAAAACTGTTTTGTCCACTGGGTCCCAGTTAACCATTCCTAATTTTTTGTAAGCAAGGCCACTTTTTAGCATTTTCAAAAAGAGGAGTTGATTCCATTTATAATATTCGGGGGCGGATGTGTTAATTTCTCGGGACCAGTCAATAGCAAAGCCTAGGGACTTGAGTTGTTTTTTCATAGTAGAAATATTCTCCTCTGTCCATTCGGCGGGGGATTTATCCTGATTTAGAGCGGCATTTTCGGCTGGTAAGCCAAAAGCATCCCATCCCATAGGCATAAGTACGTTAAAACCCTTCATCCTTTTCCATCGGGCAATAACGTCATTGATGGTGTAATTACGTACATGTCCCATGTGTAGATTTCCCGACGGGTACGGTAACATAGAGCATGCATAGTATTTTTTTTTCCCATAACTATTGGAAAAATCGGCATGATACGCTGATATATTATCCCAGTAACTTTGTATATTTGGTTCTAATTTCTGTGGGTTATAATTTTCCATTTCGGAATTCTTATTTTTCTTATTAATCTTGCGGGTTGAATCGCTCCGCGTCGATAATTGAACTTCTATTATAGGTTAGACTTGAAGGGTATGCTTGAAACAATTATAAAAACTCTTAATGCTCCGCAGAAGGAGGCTGTGCTCCATGACAGAGGGTCGGTATTAGTTTTAGCTGGAGCTGGGAGTGGAAAAACACGCGTATTAACAACCAGGATTGGAAGGTTATTAATAGATCGGCTGGCAACACCCGGTTCTGTTCTTGCAGTAACTTTTACTAATAAAGCGGCTAAAGAAATGTTAATCCGTATCAGTAGTATGGTCCCCTATGATCTTCGAGGTGTTTGGATTGGAACTTTTCATGGTCTTTGTCATAGATTACTGCGACTCCATCACAACGATGCAGGATTAGCTCAGGGTTTTCAAATAATGGATATGCAGGATCAGATCGCAAGTATAAAAAGACTCCTCAAGAGCCTAAATGTAGATTCAGAAGTTATCATACCGAAAGAATTACAACGATTCATTAATAATGCCAAAGAACAGGGGCTACGGCCTAATGATATAGAGGATACGAATGGATTCAATCGACAGTACATTGAGTTATATGAAGCATACGATTCTCAGTGCCAACGGGAGGGAGTTGTTGATTTTGGTGAATTACTTTTACGCTCCGTGGAATTACTACAAAGACATAACGAGTTACGACATCATTATCAAACCAGATTCCAACATATTCTCATAGACGAGTTTCAAGATACGAACGCTTTACAATACAAGTGGTTAAGCCTCCTAACAGGTGAAGAATCTAGTGTGTTTGCAGTAGGAGATGATGATCAAAGTATTTATGCGTTTAGGGGAGCTGATGTATCCAATATGGCTAGATTTGAAAAAGATTTTGGTGTCGAAAAAATTATAAGGCTCGAACAGAATTACAGATCTCATGGACATATTCTAGATGCTGCAAACGCATTGATTCAAAATAATATAAATCGTTTAGGAAAAAACTTATGGACTGATTCAGAGTCAGGCGACCAGATTAAGGTCAACGAATGTGTAGACGACACGTATGAGGCCGACTGGGTTGTTGGGGAGGTCAAGACTTTTATTTCGGAAGAGATATCACCTTCTGAAATTGCAATTCTTTATCGAAGTAATGCACAATCGAGAGTTATTGAGCATACTCTCAGTAAAATTGGAATAAAGTACCGAGTTTACGGAGGCTTTAGATTTTATGACCGAGCTGAGATAAAAAACGCTCTAGCCTATCTGAGGCTTGTTGCGAATTCAGATGACGATAATGCTCTTCTGAGAGTGATCAATTTTCCTCCACGTAAAATAGGAAGTAAGACTGTTGAAAATCTTCAGAGGACTGCCAGGGAGAAAGACTGTTCCTTGTTCAGTTCAATCGATTTTATAGAGGGGAAAAACTCAAAATCATTGAGTGGGTTTAGAGACCTCATTGAGCTAATAAAAAAAGAAACGTGTGATTTATCGTTACCCGATGTAATTAGCCAAACATTAAAAATCTCTGGATTAATTGAGCATTACTCAGAAGATCGCGAGAGCGTTGATCGTTTAGAAAATTTGAGGGAATTGATTAATGCTGGAGAGGCATTTCTTGTTTCAGAGAGGATTGCGAAAAATGTGCCAGCGAATTTGGGTGTGGTCGGAAATACAAATGGAAGTAGAAAAAGTGGAGATGAGATTTTAAGTCAACAGAACATGGAAATAGAAAATGTCACGCCATTAACTGGCTTCATTTCAAACGCAACACTGGATTCAGGAGAAAGTCAGGCGGAGGCGGGAGAGGAGGCAGTTCAATTGATGACAATTCATGCAGCAAAAGGGCTTGAATTCGAAAAAGTCTTTGTGGTTGGATTAGAGGAGGGACTATTTCCGCACGAAAATAGTTTAAATGAGTTTGGAGGGCTTGATGAGGAACGTCGTCTAATGTATGTCGCAATCACAAGGGCCAAGAGGAGTTTATATTTTTCATATGCTCAGATGCGAAAGCTCTATGGTCAATTCCGTTATAACAGAAAAAGTAGATTTCTCGATGAAGTACCGGAAGAGCATCTTCGTTGGCTGTCTTCAACGAGGACGAGAAAAAGCATTGCTGAATTAGGTGCAAGCGAAAAGGGAAAAAATATTCCATTTAGCGAGACAAAAAAAATGTCATTAGCCTTTGATAGTATTGCTGAAGGACAAATGCACGATAAAAATGGTTCAGTTTTTTTGATTGGCAGGACAGTTCGGCATAAAAGATTCGGGGATGGAGTTATATTAAGATTGGAAGGCCATAGTAACGAAAGTAGGGCTGAAGTTCGTTTCAGCGACGGTAGCACAAAATGGCTCTCCCTATCGGTTGCGAAATTAGAGGTTGTGTGATATTTCGTGAGACCGTAATTTTTCAAATGTTAATAAGTTCTCTCGATAGAGAAAAAAAATTATTTTCAGGGCCCTCTTAAATTTAAAGTATGGAATGATAGTGCCAGAGGGAATCATTCTATTTTCAATTAGCTCTTTTAAAAGAGTCTTAGTAACTTTATATTCTCTTTCTGATAGAGCAGAAAGGTCAAGTTCCTCGCCGTCGTAAAATAAATTATCCTTCCAAAATACAGCTTTCATCGCAGGATTTATATATATATCTTTTTTGTTTAAATGGACTAAAAAATTATGGAATTTGATGTCCTTGTTAATAATTCTGTTTACTACATCTGCATCTGACTCTGTGATAGTTTTAACAACATATTTTTTAATCTTTTCGTAACTAGGCATCAGTTTTATAATTTTTTCAGCAAAATAGTTAATCATCTCGTCGGAAAAATCGAGTGGATCTCTACATGTTTTTATCTTGAAATATTTTAAAGAAGACTCTTGGCTGCTTGAGATATTATCCATGTGATAAAATAGTACTTTGTCGGTTAATTCCAATATAGCTGGGTGTTTAAATCCAATGGAGTATGTAATTGAGTCATCTTTCAAAGATATCCCATTGTGGGCAATGTTCGGTGGCAAGTATAGTGTGTCTCCTGGGTTAAGAATGAATTCTTCTTCGGCTTTAAATGTTTTTAATATCTTTAGATCAGGATTATTTTCGAGAGTAGGATCAAAGTTTGAAGATAGCTGCCATAATTTTTGTCCGTGTCCTTGCACAAGAAAGACATCATACGAATCATAGTGAGGTCCAACGCTTCCCCCATTATTTGAAAGACTTACCATCAAGTCTTTTAAACTGAAAAGATCAATGAAATTAAAGAAGTGAAAGAAACGGTCTGCGTCACTCAATTGAGTATTTACTTTATCAACTAATATAGTCCAATTAGCATCTCTCAAGTTTGTAACGATTTTCTTTGTTAGAGGCCCATGTTTTACATGCCAGTCTTTTCTTTTGTAAACACACTTTGTCGGAACACTTTCAATTTTTGACAGGCCTATAATATCTTGTTTGGAAACGGGGGAATTAGTAGCTATTTCTTTGGGAAACAAGTTTCTAATCAAAACAGGTTTTTTTTGCCAATATTTCCGTTTAAAAGTTTTTTCCGTTAAGGTATCGGGCCAATTAATTTTTGTACGATTCATTTTTGAGACCCATAATTTTCCTTAATTTCATGCAATAAGTTGAGTGCCTGTAGCGGAGTAAGTGTATCAAGGTCCACGTCCATGATTTCTTTGAAGGACGAGCTTTCTCGTTGGTTAGGTTCATCTATTTTGTATTGAGGATCAGCTTTAATATTTAAATGTGTGAAATCTAGTTCCTGAATTTTAGTAGCGCTCTCAATGATATCTTTTGAGATACCAGCGAGCTTTGCTACCTTCAATCCGAAACTGCTTGAAGCAGCACCTTTCTTCAAAGAATAAAGAAAAATAATTTTATCTTTTTGCTCTACTGTTTCGAAATGAAAGTTGTTTATGCAGTTGATCCTGTCGGGAAGTTCGGTTAGCTCAAAATAGTGAGTGGAAAAAATTGATAGAGCTTTATTTTTAGTTGCTAAATGTTCGGCAATAGCCCATGCCAAAGCCAGGCCGTCTTTGGTAGATGTCCCTCTGCCAATTTCATCAATCAGTACAAGACTATCCTTGTTGGCAAAATTAAGTAATTTTGCAGCTTCAGTCATCTCCACCATAAATGTGGACCGACCTCCACTAATATCGTCTGCCGTCCCGATCCTTGTAAATATACTTTTAACTGAACCTATCGTTGCGCTTTCGGCTGGTACCGGGGATCCCATTTTAGCTAGTACAATTATTACTGCTACTTGCCTCATGTAGGTTGATTTGCCACTCATATTTGGACCCGTTACAAGCATCATATTGTTATCTGATTCCAATGTCGTATCATTTTTCAGTACGGTGGCAAGACTCTTAGACTGTTCATTGATTTCTTTTAATACAGGATGCCAACCATTCTTGATTTTTATTTCAGATACATTTGTAATTTTTGGAATTACCCATTTGTAGCTGACAATTTTTTGTGCTAACGCAAGTAGCGCATCGATCGTTCCTAAATGTTCAGATACCTTGAAAAGAAGCTGACCTGAACTCTTTAGTTCACTGCAAAGTCCAGCAAATATAATTTTCTCCAATTTTTCAATTTCAGAATCTACTTCCGTAATCTTTTTATCTATTGCGATGAGTTCGTCAAAGTTATACCTTTCTCCATTTTTTAAGGTTTGTTTTCTCCTATATCTTTCCGGAACTTTATTTTTAGAACTTGAACCGACTTCTATATAATATCCGTGGACTGTGCTGTGTCCTACTTTTAGCGAAGAAATATTTGTTTTTTCACGTTCATTGAATTCTAGGTCTGTCAGTTCTTCCTCGAGTAACGTCCGCTGATTGCGAAAAAAATCGAGTTGGGCGTTATATCCTGGCTTAATAAAAAACGTTTCTTTGGAAGTATCGGAGTTTGACCTACTAATTACGCTTCTAATTTTTTTCTTTATAAGCTGTAATTCGTCACATTTAAAAAGTTCGACAGCATCTTCGATATACCTTCGATTTGAATTCTCTAAAAAGATACCAGCAGTCAATATTTTTTCTATCGTTTCAGTCAAAATAAATAACTGGCGATGATTAACTTTTTCTAACGTGATTCTAGTAGCTGTATGTCCGAGATCTCCAATACCTTTAAAATTTTCCTTGACTAGCAATTTACTTGTTAGCCACTCAACCGACTCCTGTCGTTCTGTAATCTCAGGTTCTGAGGTGAGTGGAGATAGTATCCATTCTTTCAAGGTCTTCGATCCGTTAACTGTGGCGCAAGTATCTAGATTATTCAGCAGTGTAACGTTTTTATTCTCAAAAAAATGAGGGCGGACGAGCTCAAGTGCTCGTTGTGAAACACTATCAACGTAAAAGTGCTTTTTTGGAGAATAGACGTAAGGAGACTTTATGTGATTAAATGGCTGGCCAATGTTTTTCTCAATATAAGTTATCAAAGCATTTAAGGCTCTTAAGATAGAAGGTTTTTTTTCGATTCCTAAGTGACTTAGAGAATTCACTTTTAATCTATTTTTTAAAATGTTCTTCGCTTTAATTGAGTCAAATTCCCAGGGTGGGTAAGGGACTAATCTTTCGATTGACCTACTTATTTGAATTGGTATTTCTGCAGAGTTTTTCTTAAATCCAAATCTTTCAACTAAATCGCCTCTGTCAATATCTTCGTTAAAAAGAATCTCAACGACATCAAACCTACAAAAAATAACGTCCAACGTGTTTTGGCTGAAGTTTTTATCTTCTTTTAGGTCAGCTTGATCAGCATAAAGTTTACCGGTTGCAACCTCACACCATACAATTCCTCCGTCAACGTCGATAGCTCCGATATATTTTTGATTTTTATCGTCCATCAATTCTTCGTCATAAATCGTACCATCAGTTAAAATCCTAACAACTTCACGCTTTACGAGACCTTTCCCAGGTTTTGAGTCTTCTATTTGTTCACAAATTGCAATACTTTTTCCCAGATTTAACAGCGTTTTTATGTAACGCGTTGCGGAATTAACAGGAACCCCGGCAAGTACGACGTCCTGCCCGCCACTTCTTCCTCGTGTTGTTAATGTTAAGTTTAAAATTTCAGAAGCTTTTACAGCATCCTCAAAGAAAAGTTCATAAAAGTCACCCATTCGAAAAAAAACAAAGTTGTTTGGATGACGCGCCTTTATTTCAAGATATTGTTTAATGACGGGTGTGTGCAGGTCAGCGTTCATCGAACTAGCGAAAATTTAAGTTTTTCCTGAAGCCAAAACCTTCGAAATTACCGGAAAAAGTTTTGGGTTAGAAGCAATGACTTCGCCTAAGCAAAGATAACTCTGGTTACTATTAAAATCGCTAATGAATCCTCCAGCTTCCTTCACCAAAAGCGACCCGGCCGCTATGTCCCATGCTTTCAAGCCTTTTTCAAAAAATCCGTCACTTCGTCCGGCTGCGACATAACATAAATCTAATGCCGCAGAACCAGTCCTACGAAAGTTCACTTCCGCATCTAAAAAAATCTGCAATTTATCTGAATAAAAATCATTTATTTGGGTATTTTGTGTGGGAAACCCGGTTGTAATTAAGCTAAATTGTAGTTGTTCACGTGAGGAAACTCTTATTCTTTTGTTGTTCAAATAAGCTCCTCGACCCTCGGAGGCACAAAAAAGTTCATCTCTGTGTGGGTCATACACTACAGCTTGGTGCACTCTTCCGTTACGTAGTAAGCCTATAGAAACGCTATAAAAAGGAAAGTCGTGAATAAAGTTTGTTGTACCGTCTATCGGGTCGATTAACCAAGTATATTCACCCTGATTTTGCAGTTTTTCCTCCAAAGTTGAAGCATCGGTCGATTCTTCTGCGACAATGGTGTGTCTGGGGTAAGCTTTAGCTAAAATATCAATAATTTCTCTTTCGCACTCTTTATCAATATTCGTTACATAATCAGTTTTGTCTTTGCGCATAATTTGAATCTTAGTGGGATCTAAGATAGCCTTGTTTATCAAGTGACCAGCTTTTCTAGCCGCTTTCACTGCAGTATTTAACATCGGATGCATGTTTTTTATGGATAGAAATAAGTTGTTATCAAATCATTTAAAAAAAATTCAATGGGTGTTTGTGGGTTTAACACATCCAGGTAATTTAGGGGCAATTTTACGTGCTCTAAAAAATACTGGTTGCTCACCCCCTATATTAATTGATCCTGGTGCGGATGTGATGATTAATTGCCCCCAAGTTCGTTCTCGGGCAGCTCATGCGAAAGATTATGTAAACGATATTGAGTTTAGAAATCTTGAAACGGCTTTAGGTGAGTCGAGGATGGTGATTGGATTTACCGCGAGGGATAGAGATATTCATGTACCCAAAAAACCTTTTGAAGAAATTTTAGAAACTGTCAGCGAAAATTTGTTACGCTGGGACGATTTCAAAGTATCTTTCGTATTTGGTAGCGAAAAATGTGGATTGTCAAATAAAGAGTTGTCCAGGTGTACATTGGTATGTACTTTGGATGTAGACGAAAGCTATCCGTCCTTGAATATCTCGCACGCAACTCTACTGGTTGCATATTCGATTAGAAATACTATAAAACGAATTTTTTTTATGAAAAAAGATCCGGCAACCGAAATTCGTGATAAAAATAATTTATCCAGGTTGATGAAAAAACCAGCACGTCAGAAAACGTTATATAGTCTTGAAAGATCGATGATTTTCTTGGCAGAAAGGGTCAATTTTTTCAATAGAGGCAAGAGGGAGAATAGTGAAATGAAAATGAGACGTTGGATAGTTAACAACAATATTGAAGAGGAAGACGCAAGGTTAATGATTAGTTTTTTTTCCGAAATTGGAAAAAAATTTAACTGTACGGAAGACAAATGAAGATGTCGAGACTATATGCTGACATAAAAAATGTAATGGATAAGGATCCAGCGGCGAGAAATTGGATAGATGTTGTCCTGTTTTACCCTGGGTTTCAAGCTATTGTGATTCACAGATTAGCTAACTGGCTTTGGATCGAAACAAAGTATTTTAAATGGCTTGGAAGGTTTTTTTCGAGCTTTGGTAGGTTTTTGACATCAGTTGAAATACATCCTGGCGCAAAATTAGGTGAAAGGGTTTTTATTGATCACGGATGCGGCATTGTCATTGGAGAAACGGCAGAGATTGGTGATGATTGTACAATTTATCAGGGAGTCACTTTAGGTGGAACTTCGTTAAAAAAGGGAGAAAAACGGCACCCTACATTAGGGGCCGGCGTGGTAGTGGGGGCGGGAGCAAAAATATTGGGACCATTTCTAGTCGGCGAGAATTCAAAGATTGGCTCAAATGCGGTTGTCTTAAATTCGGTAGCAGCTAATTCAACTGTAGTAGGCGTTCCCGCTAGAGAAGTTTTGGCTCAATTAGATGGAAAAGAAAAAGTTGATTCTAGTGACTTTGAAGCTTACGGTGTCTCGTCTCCGGTAAACGACCCGATAGAAATCAGATTGAATAGTTTGATAAAAAAAATCCAGGAACAGGATGAGGAGATTGAGCTATTGAAGACAAAACTGGGTCACAAAGATAATTGATGTATTCCAGAGGAATTTAAGAGCAATCCTCCCCCCGACAATTTTCCTTGCACAAGGCGCCAATCAGGTAAAACCACCCTTTTTTTTCCGGAAGGAAGGTTATAACTTCCAGGTTTATGGGTATGGCCGTGTATGATAATGTTGACATCAAAGGAAGTCATTCGCTTTTCTGTCTCTGAGACGTTAATATCCATAATCTCTTGTCTTTTTTTTGATTTGGCGCGATAACTTTCTTCTCTCATTTTTGTGGCGAGGGAAAATCTATTGGTAATATTTTTTTTTAAAAATTCACGTTTCCAATCTGTCGATTGGACCAATTTCCGAAACAGTTGGTGCTCCACGTCATCTGTACATAATTGGTCCCCGTGCATCAGCAAGTAGGTGGAATTTGTTTCGTTATGGGAAAGTAATATTTCCTCGGGTAATAATTCAGCATCGACTGCTTTACAAAACTTTTCACCAATTAGAAAATCTCTGTTCCCATGCATAATACCGATCTTGGTGCCTGAAAAACTAATTTGTTTTAAAACAGTTACTATAGTTATTACGTAATCAGGGGGGATGTCTGTCTCTAAAATATCGTCTCCAACCCAGGCGTCAAAAAGATCGCCCAAGATCAGTAGCCATTCGGGTTTACTTTTGATTCTTTCTAAACAGGATTCTTTTAACCAGTATATAAAAGCTCGCGACAGTTCATCACTGTTTTTGCCTAAATGAATGTCAGAACAAACAACAGCAGATTCAAAATAAAAAGTGTTCATGCAACTATAATTTCACAATTTTTTTAATGGTAATGGGCTTTACTGGAACATCTTGGAAAAAGCCGCGTGTGCCCGTTTCAACTTTTCCGATTTTGAAGATTGTTTCCTCTCCGCTTATAACTTTTCCAAAAACGGCATATCCCCAACCTTCTACTGTTTCACTTCTAAAATCGAGGAACGTGTTGTCGACTAAATTTATGAAAAATTGTGAACTAGCAGAGTGAGGCTCACTCGTTCTAGCCATCGCTATTGTTAATGCTTTATTAGAAAGTCCATTATCAGCTTCATTTGTAATACTAGCTCTTGTTGGTTTTTCTATAATACCCTCTTCAAATCCACCGCCTTGAATCATAAATCCGTCAATTACTCGATGAAAAATAGTACCGTTATAAAATTCTTCATCTACATACGCAGAAAAATTTTTAACGGTTTTCGGCGCATCTTTGGGGAAAAGCGAAAGAGTAAATTTCCCCAGACTTGTAAAAACAGAAACTTTCATTTTGTTTTCTTCTCCTTATTTAGGGAATCTAAGTCTAAACTATTTGATGAAGAGAACGGGACATTCTTGAGAAAATTTAATTTTGCTTCGAGTCTATTATTGTTTTTGCTGTTTTTCTTAATTCCCCTTAAATAAGTCTTTCGAGCCAGGAATAGATATAGATCAGCTAAGTTTTCATAAGCAAGAGTGTAATTCGGGTTATTGAGTATGGCCAATTCAAACGACCTGATAGCCTTCTGTTCTTCACCCAATTTGTCGTAAAGAACAGCCAGGTTATTATACGGTTCTGGCAACTCAGGGAACTCTTCTGAGAGCCTTTCGAACAGTGAAACAGCGCTATTTAAATCATCTATATTTTGCGACGAAAGCCCTAGCTCCGCCTTTAAAAGTGCCTGCAAATATCGCCATTGAGCATCTCTAGGCTTTTGATCTAGCTGCAATATAATAACCTCCTCAGCTTCTTTGTACTTTCCAAGCTCGATTAACTCCCTTGTATCTTGCGGAGTTGTATTTTGGTTGGTGTCAGCAGCTGCGTTTGAACAAATTGCCCAAAACGAAGCGTAGTTCAGAAGAAAAATATAAAGTAAAATTTTCAGCAATAATCTTTGCGTAGTAAACTAGTCAGTTAAATTATATCCTACACAAGAACAATTCGGAGCAGCTTTGAAAATTTTTAACAGTATTACAAGAAAAAAAGACGAATTTTGTTCTCTAAAACCAGGGCAAATAACGATGTATGTATGTGGAATGACGGTTTATGATCTGTGCCATATTGGACATGCGAGAGTAATGGTATTTTTTGACATAGTAAGACGATGGTTTGAGGCAAAAGGCTTCACTGTAACTTACGTTAGAAATATTACAGATATTGACGATAAAATAATAAGTAGAGCCATCAGAGAAAATGTAGGAATAAATGAATATACTAGTAAATATATAAAAGAATTACACAATGATGAGAGATCACTTTTTATTCAAAAACCCTCTTTTGAACCGCAAGCAACAGAATATGTTTCTGAAATGGTCAAACTGATCGAAAAACTAGTAGAGAACAAATACGGATACATTTCTCCGAATGGAGATGTAAACTTTTCTGTTCGTTCGTTTGGGGGTTATGGGAAATTGTCAGGTAAATCCCTTGAGCAATTAAAATCCGGCAACCGGGTTGCGATTGATGAGAAAAAAAGAGATCCCTTAGATTTTGTTCTTTGGAAAAGTGCAAAGAAGAATGAGCCAAGTGATGCGATATGGGATTCGTCTTTTGGCGAGGGAAGACCAGGCTGGCACATAGAATGTTCAGCTATGAGCAATGCAATATTAGGAAAACGATTTGATATTCATGGCGGAGGAGCCGATTTACAGTTTCCGCATCACGAAAATGAGATAGCTCAGTCAGAGTGTGGTTATGGAAAAAACGGAGAGCCGCACGTTAACACATGGATGCATGTAGGGTTCGTAACAATTAAAGATGAAAAGATGTCAAAATCGTCTGGAAATTTTCTGACAATTAAATCGGCTCTAAAAGAATTCGATGCCGAATCTCTGAGATATTTTTTACTTAAGACGCACTATAGAAAACCGTTAAGCTTTTCAAATGAGCAGTTACGAGATGCTGAAAGGAGTTTGTACAATTTACGAGAAGCCCTCAAGAATGTGGAAGGTAACCGAAAGTTCAGTACTGACAAAAAAAAGAATTTCGTGACGCAACTTATGAAAAGCAATCACGAGTCAGCAATTGGGTTCAAAAGTGCCTTAGATGATGATTTCAATACTTCTTTAGCTTTTGCCGAAATGTTTAAATATGCGAATTTGTTAAAAAAGAGAAGAACTGAAGTCAACAGTGAAACTATTCATGAAGATATTTTAAGGGGTATGGGTGAGATTCTTGGTTTGCTTAACAACGAATATCTAGGTATAGATAAAACACGCTCGGAAGATATGATAGACAACTTGTCGGCAGAAGAAATTGAGGAATTAATCTCCGTAAGACAGAAAGCTAAGGAGCAGAAAAATTTCAAGGTAGCAGATGAGATAAGAGAGAGGTTGATGGAGAACGGGGTCCTCTTGGAAGACGGCTTTGGTGGGACGACATGGAAGTTTCGGAGGATAAAAAATTAAAAAATGATATTTTTAGATTTTGAAAAACCAATAGAAGAGTTACACCAGAAAATTCAAGAGTTAAGGCATGTACAGACTGAAGAATCAGCCCTCGATATTAGTAAGGAGATCGATACACTTGCGAAAAAAAGTAGTCAGCTTTTAAAAAACATATATGGATCCCTCACTCCATGGCAGATTTCTCAGGTAGCGAGACACCCTGAAAGGCCTTATACATTAGATTTTATAAAATCAATAACAGAGGATTTTACTGAGCTTCATGGCGATAGGCTCTACGCTGATGATCCGGCAATTGTGGGCGGTATTGGAAGATTTGAGGGACGATCAGTCATGTTTATTGGACATCAAAAAGGTAGGGATTTAAAAGAAAGAACCTTTCGAAACTTCGGAATGCCGCGTCCGGAAGGATATAGGAAAGCCGCCCGTTTGATGCGTCTCGCCGAAAAGTTCTCCATTCCAGTTGTAACTTTTATAGATACCCCTGGCGCCTATCCGGGTATAGGGGCAGAAGAACGGGGGCAGTCTGAGGCTATAGGTAATAACTTGTTTCTTATGGCTGGTCTTAAAGTGCCCATCATTAGTATCGTAATCGGAGAGGGAGGGTCAGGAGGCGCTTTAGCTATTGCGGTGGCCGACCACTTATTAATGTTTGAGTATTCGATATACTCCGTGATATCTCCAGAGGGGTGTGCATCAATTCTATGGAAAGACTCGGAAAAGGCATCAAAAGCCGCAGAAATTTTAGCTATAACGGCCAAAAGGTTAAAAGGCATAGGTTTGATAGATTCTATACTTGAGGAGCCTTTGGGTGGGAACCATAGAGATCATCAGACCGTATTTTCAACCGTAAAAAAAAATTTGAGCAAGAACTTAAAAAACTTAAGCAAACTCAACGTTTCCGATTTAATAAAACAACGACATGATAGAATCCGTGGTTTTGGAAGATTTTCCGAACCTAGCTCGTAAATATAAAAAATTTGTTATCGGTCTTTCCGGTGGACAAGATTCGGTGGCAATATTGCATGCATTAAAAGAATTAAAATCAACTGATATTGAGAACTCTAATTTTCTAGTTGAGGCAGTGCACGTAAATCACGGTCTGCAAAAACACGCTACAGAATTCCAACAATTTTGTCAGGGTCTGTGCTCTAAACTTCAAATCAAATTGCACATTGAGTACATTACAAAAGATGAAGAGGGGAAAAAAGAACTAGGTATTGAGGCTTTCGCCCGAAGGGAGAGGTATTTAGCTTACTCAAGGATTTTAAATGCCGAGGATTGTTTAGTTTTAGGGCATCATGCGGAGGATCAGGTTGAAACATTTCTTCTTCAATGGATTCGAGGTTCAGGGATTAATGGACTCAGCTGTATGACTAGGTTTACGCAGAAGACTGTGAGAGGAAAAAGGTTTTCAGTTTGGAGACCATTCTTGCATTTAACGAAGGATTCAATTAAGCGATATCTCGTTGATAATAGACTGAACTGGGTGGATGACCCTACAAATTTGTGTAATAAATTTGATAGAAACAAGATTAGAAATGTTATTTTACCTGAGATCTTATCTATTAGGAAAGGTGGAATGAAGGGAATGTTACGGTCTATAGATAACGTGCGTGAAGCTAAGCATTTGATCGATCGGAAAATGAAGCAATTATTTAGAAATGTAGTTTATTCGGATTGTGATTTCCTGATGCAGAATGAATTTTTAAATGTTACGATCTGTGGTATTAAGCTATTAAAAGAATCTGATTCAGTTATATGTGAACTTATTCGGTTTTGGTTAAGTTGTGCCGGACTTATAGCACCTCCTTCCACAAGACTAAAAGAGTTTGTTAGGCAACTTAGGCGAGCAGCCCGAGCAGCCCGACCTGAGCTTATAATTAAAGGCGAAATAGATTCGTACAAGATGTTGTCCTTCAAAGGGCGACTTTGGTTGGAAAAAAAATAATGAAGAGGTTAGTTCAAAAATACGGTGGTACGTCCCTATCATCCATCGACAGGATCAAAAATGTAGCGAACAGAGTGGGGAAATGGCGCGAAACAGTCCCAGAGATAGTAGTGGTGGTGTCAGCAATGGCAGGGGAAACGAATAGGCTGTTGGAATTAGCGTATTCTTTGTCCGATAATCCCGATAAAAAAGCTTTAGATCAGGTGATAGCGAGTGGTGAACAAGTATCCGCAGGTCTTCTAACGGTTGCTCTCTCGGATTTAGGTTATGAGGCTGTCTCATACTGCGGATGGCAAATAAAAATAATAACGGATGAAAACCATGGTAAAGCCAGAATCTTAGAAATACAGAATACCCGACTTGAAGGAGACCTAGGCGATGGGAAAATTGTTGTGGTGACAGGATTTCAGGGCGTAACAGAAAATTTCCTTTCGATAACCACTTTAGGTAGGGGGGGGTCTGACACTTCTGCCGTTGCTCTAGCTGCGTCTTTAGGAGCGGATGAGTGTCTTATTTATACTGACGTTGACGGGGTTTATACTACCGACCCGAGGATTGAACCTGATGCTAGAAGATTAAATGAGATAACCTTTGAGGAAATGCTTGAAATGTCTAGTTTAGGGTCTAAGGTATTACAAATAAGATCGGTAGAGTTTGGTGGAAAATACAAGGTAAGGACAAGGGTGCTTTCAAGTTTGAAGAATCCAAAACTTTCAATTCAGGATGAGTTGAGTTGCAGCACTTTAATTACTCAAGAGGAAGATAGGAATATGGAAGAGGCACTTATATCCGGAATAGCCTGTAATAGAGATGAGGCAAAAATCACAATACCCGGTGTCCCGGACACACCGGGTATTGCTCACAAGATTTTGGGACCAATTGCAGAAGCAAATATTGATGTAGATATGATAATTCAAAATGCTGGAGTCGATGGACTTACAGATTTTTCCTTTACCGTGCCACGATCTGAACTAAAGAGAGCGATCGAACGTTTGGAATCGAGAGTCATCAAGGAGATTGGGGCAAAAACGCTCCACGCAGATCAGTATATTTGCAAGGTTTCGGTTATAGGTATTGGTATGAGATCGAGTGTAGGCGTTGCGAGCAAAATGTTTGAGGTTTTATCAAATGAAGGTATAAATATTAAAATGATCTCTACGAGTGAGATAAAGATATCGGTTGTACTTGAGGATAAATATATGGAACTTGCTGTGAGAACTCTGCATGCAGCTTTTGGACTTAAACAGTCTTAGTTCCGATATACTTATATGCTGTGCCATTATCAGGATATGCGATATGGAGACATGACCGAGAGGCTGAAGGTGCTCCCCTGCTAAGGGAGTATGTGCCAAAAGCGCATCGTGGGTTCGAATCCCACTGTCTCCGCCATTATTCTGTCTTGGATAGACAATTTTTGAAATGAGAGGTTGGAAGTTACGAGGATGTAAGAACAAATATAGAAGAATAATTAAGTATTCTTTGTATTATTTACCCGACGTTATTCGATACATTTATCCCAGAAACAGCTTATCCGGGTATCATGTAGCTTAATAGTGATAAACTTACAAGAATGATAAGAATTACTGTCTATTTTACGGAGATATAGCGCTATGCCAGAGATAGTGGGGTACGGCCCAGTAAGTGTATCAGGGGCTTCAGATAAGAGAATTAACATTGGTGACAAGAACGTTGTTAACAGAATATCACGGGTTGACCCAGTAAAGGGGTCTGAACTGCAAGCCAGCGAACAAATGCGTATTAGTGATGGGACAAAAAGGGCTCGCGGTGGTGGTAATGCAAGTTTGAGTTATAGGGGTGACTTGGGACAACCTCAATCTTTGTCCACTGCTCGGACTTTTGAGTTGAGATTAGGGCCGGGTGCGAGGGAGGAAGGCGCTGGTCCTCCTCGTGGCTCTGGAGGTCCACTCGGAGGGCCGTCTGGTCCAACTGCGCTTGGTTTAGACTCAATTGGCGCCTCTGGGGGACTAAGAGAACCAGCAGGGGTAGGTGCTTTTCAGCGGGTTATTGAAGATAACGTTCCAGATGATTTGCAGTCCGAACGTGTAGCAGATGCGAGTAGGTTTGCAGAACGGGTTGACAGATCTATTGACACCTTAAATAAACGTATGGAGGATTTGGGTCGCTCTGTTAGATTCTCTAAGGATAGAGAATTCGACAGGGAGGTTATAACCGTTGTCAATCCCGATAGTGGGGACATAGTTCGCCAGATTCCACCAGAGTACGCCATCAGAATATCCGAAGGGTTAAAATCGCTACGTGGAATGCTATTTGACGACAAAGCTTAAATAAGCGCTTACTGGCGCGGACGTAAAAAGGAAGGACACGCGTCCTTACCGCCCTCATTTATAGGTGAATATTTGTACGTCCTAAAGACGATTTTTCTTCCATTAAAATACTTACACAAAAGCACCGGATAAGAGTTTTTGTTTTCTTCCCCGAATATCTGAATTAAATCGTCTGATTCCAAAAATTCGCCAGGTCCCACTTGTACTTCCTCTAATAAAATTTTTGATCCGGAAAGGACAAGGAATATTTCAGAGGAAAAAGTTACGAACACAATCAGTGTGACGATATATAAAAGGTTTTTCAAATTCATTCAAATCAGTTTGTTTACCTGAGTATAAATGAAATAAATGTTGTCTTCAAATTAGCAAATTAATTGTTATAGCTGAAACATTCTTACAGATTAGCGTAGCAATGGAATTTACATTAGACATACCGAGCTTATTTCTGAATCATTGCAAAAAATCGCTTCGTCCAGTAAAGAATTTCAGGTTACAACCGATTACTTCACTGGCAGGTTTCGCTTGCAAGTATAAGAGATAATCTCGGAAGGTAATTGATATGAAAAATTGTTTTGCTTCTCGATTTAAATATTTATGGGTTTCAGTTGTCTGCATATTTTTGTTGACCGGTTGTGCAACTGTTTTTGAAGGAACTTCGCAACCGATCTCCGTTACTCTTACTCCTGAATCAACAATTTGTAGGGTGTACAGAGAGAACAGAGAGTTGGGTGCGTTGACCAGTAACAACCCAGTGCTTTACACACAGAGATCTCCAAAAGAAATAGTTCTGGTCTGTCATGCACAAGGTTATCAGCCTAGAATGTTAAGGCTGGTAAGTAGTCCCTCTGGACTCGGGGCTATTGGGGCTGCCGGTGGTGGTGTTGGAGTAGTGAATACTATTTCAAATGAGTTTGGCTGGGACAATATTGTTGCAAATTCTAAATCTACCACAAGTACCTATTTAGGGCTTATTCCCGGGGTTGTTGATTTGATAACGGGTGCCTATTGGCGATATGACAACCAGATAAATATTGTTCTGGAGCCAACTAAACTGTGACCCGATTTAGAAAACATCCAGGTAGATGAAGCAAGGCAAACCATTCATATTGCGTTATTTGAGACAGTTAACTTTACTCGCATTAATAATATGTTTTCCATCGTTCGTTGTTTCTCAGGAAACGGAAGGAAATGAATTGGATCCCAGCGAATCGCTTACGGAAAAAAAACCGATTAGGCCTATTCAAAATTCTAACTTCTATCCTGATGAGAACAAGGATGCTGGAAAGGACAAGTGTTTAGTGGGAGAGTTCAGATTAATCGCATTAAATACCCCAGATCCTGGGCAACGAAAAAAATTTGCAGAGGCTTGGATTCAGGAACAGGCAAAATTTTGCACAATCGCGAAGCTCCTATCTATAAGAAATAATAGGGCACAATGGTTAGGCACTGCTGACTCAATCACTATTGATGCAGAGCTTGACATGCAATTAGAGATAGCGTTAGAAAAAAATGATGAGACTTTTGCTGCGCTCTACGGTTTAAAATTGCCTCCGCCTCCTCCCGACGACGAAGAAGTTCAGTAAAATAATAGTAATTTAACTAATTTCGGTGAACTCACGTGGTTGGTTCGGTGTCGTTGATTGCTCCAGCAAGATTACATTTTGGGTTTCTCGACCCTACAGGCTTATCGGGAAGACAGTTTGCTAGTCTAGGATTAGTAATAGATGGACATAACGTAGAGTTAGAAGTTGAAAGATCAAAAACTTTAGTTCTCACGGGGCAAGCTTTGGACGAAGATACTGCTGATTTTTTCAAAGCTACAATCAGAAGACTCAAAGCAAAATACGGGATTGCTGAGGACTTTAAAATTATCCTGAAGGAAAAACCTCCCAGGCATTCAGGTTTCGGGTCAGGTACCCAATTGGCTTTAGCTCTTAGCAGAGCGTTACTTGAATTGACGGAATTGAAGCCAAAAACTGCAGATCTTAGTCTCGTAGTTAACAGAGGCAGACGGAGTGGAATTGGAATTCTCGGTTTCGACAAAGGCGGATTTATCGTAGATGGCGGCAAGCTCAACGAAGCTCGACAACCACCTCTAATCTCGAGAGTCTCTTTTCCGAGAAAATGGAAAATACTTCTTATCATGCACAATACACCTTCACACTTTTACGGAGATCGTGAGATTAAGGCAATAGAGGGATTGCCGAGAATAACGCAGGAAAAATCATCAACACTTTGTAGTGAAACTCTGCTTAAAGTAATCCCCGCGATACTTGACAGAGACTTCGAAACATTTGCTGCGGGAATAACTAATATACAGAATTTGATGGGGGAGATTTTTTTCAATGCTCAGGACGGTTCAAAATTTTCCAGTCCGTCAGTTGGAAAAGTAATAGAACGATTGGCAAAAAATTTTGAGATAGGCAGTGGTCAGTCATCCTGGGGTCCAACTGGTTTTGCCATTTTCAAGTCTAATGATGAATTAAAAAAAGGTCTTAAATTTTTAAAAAATAATGATCTTTTGACTGAGAATTTGAGATTAGATGTGACGTGTGCCAGAAACAAAGGCTATCAGTTGTTTAAAGGTAAGGATTAGAAATTATGTATGCTGTTGCTTCTCTTAGTGGAGGAGGTGTCGTTTGTTCTTCAAAAAGATTTGGTTTAGAGTTGGGAGCCCTTGATGTTTTTGGCGATAAGGACTGTCTTAACGCCGCGATACACTGGATTGATATCGGGAAAACTAAGCCTGGACAGCACGAGATAGACGATGAAAAATTCATAGATTCCTTACTAACTTTAAAAATACTTGGTTTTAAAGGGTTGATTATTGGCTCCGGTTTTGAAGGAAACTACATTATTTTAAGAAAAGCAAAGGAAATCATGCCTTTGTTTGCTAATTCCATTGCAATTTTTGAGCAATTAGAAAGTCCAAAATTTTTTTTTGAAACGCTAAAGTCTTTAAAAATACCTTTTCCGAAAATATTTATCCCATCGGATCGTTTTTCAGGTATGGGAACTGACTGGATAATTAAAGATTTAGGGTCCTCGGGCGGTTTGGGCATTAGAAAATTATCGGCAAAAAAATTAAAAACTTCTGAGTATGTTCAAAAAAAACTTTCAGGAACGGTGATAAGCTTATCATTTTTTGCTGATGGAAAAAATTTTCATCCTGTTGGTTTTAGTGAGCTAATAAGTAAAAAACAGGACCATCTTCCATTTGTATTTTGTGGTTTGGAAGGTCCAATCGAATTGGATGACGGTATTTGTAGAGACGCTTTAAGAATTTGTAAATTGTTAGTTAACAAATTCAAACTGAAAGGTTTTAATGGGATAGATTTAATAGTAGCTGACGGGACGGTATATTTTTTAGAGTTAAACCCGCGGTTAACATCGTCCTTTGAGGTTTTACAAAAGTCTTACGATTTTTGTTTTATTAAAGAACACATTCGTCTCACAAATGAGAACTCTATTAATAAGTGTTTTTTACACAACTGTTTACCTAACAAGAACAATTTAATTTCTGGCTTTAGAATAATATATGCGGAGGAAGACTTCACCGTGGATGAGCGTATTCAGAATAAAATTTTCGACCCTAATTTTGTCCAAAATATTCCCAACAACAAATATTTTTTTAAAAAATATGAACCGGTCTGCTCGGTTTTTTTGAGTAGCCAAAATTTACTGGATCTTAAAGCCTCCCTGGATAACAAGGTTAACTATCTTTACAGTAAGCTATCTCAGTTAAAATGATTTTTTTGGAGAGTAATTTATGGCTGATAAATTATATTTTGCTATTAATGAAACTGCCTTTCGCTTGACAGAGGCGATGATTAGGGATTCTGAAAAGTACAAAATTGCTGTCGAATACCAATCAAATGGAGTGAGAATTATAGATGCAGGATTAAAGTCTTGCGGTAGTATTTTAGCTGGTTTTAAAATTGCGGAAATCTGTATGGGAGGGCTAGGAAAAGTCAGTTTTGGAATGAATACAAATAGTGTGTTACCGACTACTCTCAATGTTAACAGCGCGTACCCTGTCGTAGCTTGTTTATCCAGTCAGTATGCTGGTTGGAGTCTAAGTATGCCGAAAGAGGATAATGACGGAAAGTCATTTAATTGTCTCGGTTCAGGGCCTGCTCGTGTGCTTGCATACAAGGAAGAGCTTATCAAGCAAATAGGTTATTCAGAAAAATCTCCAAAAGGGGTTTTGGTGCTGGAGGTAGCATCCTATCCTCCGCAGAAAATTATTGAAAAAGTGATAAATGATTGCAGAGTAAATGCTGAAAACCTCATCTTGATAATTACGCCAACGACAAGTTTAGCAGGAACCACGCAGGTGGTCGCTAGGGTATTAGAGGTAGCGATGCATAAATTACATGCACTTAAATTTCCGTTGGATAATGTTGTTGAGGGTTTTGCGAATGCACCGATTCCATCACCTTCAAATGATTTTCTAGAAGCTATGGGTAGAACCAATGACGCAATTTTGTACGGAGGTCTAGTTCACCTTGTTGTCACGGGACCTGATTATGAAGCTGAAAAACTTACCGAAGCTTTGCCTTCCTGCACTTCCTCAGATTATGGGAGATCTTTTTCAGAAATTTTTAAGTCAGTTTCGTATGACTTTTATAAGATTGATCCTATGCTTTTTGCGCCAGCAAAGGTGATAGTTAGTAATCTAACTACGGGAAAGTCGTGGGTTGGTGGAAAGCTCAATTTTTCTCTTTTAGAGAGGTTATGGATAGAACTGCGAAAATAAAAGGAAGAGGAAAAGACAAGAATGTTATTATTTTCTCAGATGGGGTCGGATGGCACACTAGTGAGCTAGAAACATGTCTGCACCTTTTTGGGGTTAAAACGAAAATTCTAAACCTTTCATCGTTAAATATTTTTATTGACTGTACTAAACAGAATTTTGTGAAGAGAAACTTCAGTATGAATCCCATTTGTTGCTTTGTTCGAGGTATTGAAGGAGGTTCTCTAGAGCAGATAACCCGACGGTTAGCTATTTTGCATCACTTAAAATTTCTCGGTGTTCCAGTTATCAATTCAGGTAAGGGGATAGAAAATAGCGTTGACAAATGTATGACTAGTTTTATTTTAAGAATGCATGATATCCCAACACCCGACTGCTGGGCTCTAGAGGACAAGTCTAGCAGTCTTGGGTTAATAAATCGGCTGATTGACAAAGGTCGTAAGTTGGTGATCAAGCCAATTTTCGGTTCTCAGGGGACAAATGTAACTTTGATCGAAAAAAAAATTAAGAACCAAAAAGATTTAGAGGAAAAGCTTAATTTTACAAACGGCGTCTACTACATTCAGGAATTTATAGGGCCACAAGGATATAGTTCAAGAGATTATAGAGTCTTTGTTGTTGGTAGTAATGTTATTGCGGCAATGGAGAGAAAAGGGCAGGGATGGATCCACAATGTCGCAAGAGGAGGGGTTTGTAAAAAACTCCTACCAAATGATTCTATGAAAACGTTAGCAATCGAATCAACAAGAGCGGTTGGATTAGAGGTTGCGGGTGTGGATATAATAGAGGATAAAAAGTGCAGGTCAGGTTATCAAGTCCTGGAGGTTAATGGGGTGCCTGCCTGGAAGGGACTGCAGGATATAAGTGGTGTCAATATCTCAGACACCATTGTCAAGTTTATACTCTCTAAGATGAACCGAGTCTAGGTTTGGTCATGCATTTTGTAGATTTTTTAAAAAAAAATTTTCTGATGGCTTGCCGTCTAGACGTTGAAACACCAAAACCCGGAAATGTAAGCTTTAATTCATCTGGATTCAACATGACCGGCCGTGATTTCATCCAAAGCTCAAATGCTTGTGCGCACGTAGTGGTGGATCCGGGACTGGAAATTGGAGAGAAAATCTTTTTAGCTATTACAGAAAGTATCAAGGTAACGGGGTGTAACACAAATTTAGGAATTATTCTTTTGTGTGTGCCGGTGTTACACGTCTTTCAAAAATTAGGAGAAAAAAAGTTTAATAAATTAAATGATCCGCTAAGCTATTTACAAACTGAGTTGAGTAAAACAATATCAGCTATCGATTCAAATCAATCAAAATTTATCTACGATGCAATAGTCTGCGCTAACCCAGGCGGCCTCGGTAAAAATAAACACATGGATGTAAATTCTACTCAAGAAAAAATTATTGATGCAATGCGGTATGCAAAAGATAAAGATTTTATTGCAAAGCAATATTTTTCTGGATTTTTTAATATTTTAGAACAGCCAGTTTTGCGTGAACGTTTTAGGAAACAATGGATTCAAAATGAAGAACTTTTTAGCCAACATTCGCGACAGTGTTTAACTTCTTTGATTTATTTTTATTGGCTAACCAGTGTTCCTGACTCTCATATTCAACGTAAATTTGGCCCAAGAATTGCCGAAATGGTCAGAAAAAAAGCTGTAAAAATTTTTGGTGGACAAATTGACTTTGAAAATGTAGTAAATAAAGTAAAAAATGGTAAACTAAGTTTGCCAGCGTCTGCGAGAATTAGGCAGTTTGATGAATTTTTGAAAGTACGAGGTTTGAATCCGGGTACTAGTGCTGATATAACTGTCTGCTCTCTTTTGATATTTGGTTTGTTAGAGCCTTATTATTCGGCTTAGGCTGGTGGGCTAGCTGACCAACCTTTTACATAAGGGTGGGTTTTTTATAAATTTTATTATGGAGAAATACTGATGGCAAAAATTGACCGAGTAATGGTTGGAGAGTCCCTCGTCGGTGATGGAAATGAAGTCGCCCATATCGATCTTATTTTAGGGCCACGAGGTAGTGCTGCGGAGTCTGCTTTTACCAATGCGCTAACTAACAACAAGGATGGCTTCACAAGTCTTTTAGCGGTTGTCGCGCCAAACTTGATGTGTAAGCCTGCAACAGTGATGTTCAACAAGGTGACCATAAAAGGGGCAAAACAAGCCGTACAAATGTTTGGCCCGGCACAACGAGCCGTCGCCATGGCTGTAGCTGACAGTGTTGAAGACGGTACTATCCCCGCAAGTGAGGCTGACGATATTTTCGTTAGTGTCGGAGTCTTTATTCATTGGGAAGCAGCCGATGATAAGAAAATACAAGACTATAACTACCAGGCTACGAAAGAGGCTATTGAGCGGGCAGTTTCAGGGCAACCGACGGCATCTGAAGTTGTTTCAAGTAAAGGTTCGTCAGAACATCCATTCGCCGCTTAGCAAAAACGGGAAATGTAAGCCGGTTATTTACGCCGGTAACCGGCTTACTATTTTTCCGGAACAATCCCAGATCCGAGAAGCGAAAATATGTTGTTTCTTTGCCTTATCCAATTTGGATTTCGCTGAGCTTTTCTTTGTACAACAAAACCAACAGATTCAAGATCTGGGAATTTCTGTGGCTTTTCCACCTCCAGTCTGATTACTGAGAGGTTAAACTTATCGAGCAAGATTTTTGACAGATGATCTGTAAAAGATTCAAGAAGCTTATATTTGTTATTGGTCGCAAAATCAATTACGGTTTTACGAACTGAACCATAATCGACGGTTTGTCTAATATCGTCTGATTCGCAGGCAATTGGTCGTGGAATTCCCATTTCCAACGTTATAACCAAAGGTTGTGGCGTGACGAGCTCATCTTCACAAATGCCAATTACCGTATCGATTTTAAGCTTATTTATCTTGACAGTGTCTAACTCACAGTAAAAGGAATGGTTTAATAATTCGTGAGCTGGTTTGAATTTTATTGGCTCCATTGTCATGAGATAATAAGATATTAAAAAAACATATTATAAGGCTTATGAAAAAATTGAACAACGATATATGGCATTCGGCAGCCGTACAATCAAATGAATCAGAAGTTCATAAAGACGTTAAGACGAAATTTGCGTGGTGTTTAACAGGTTCGGGTCATTACTTGAAAGAATCTTTGCAGCTATTAGACAAAATGCCAGAGACAGATATTTTTCTTTCTAAAGCTGCTGAGGAAGTTTTACCGATGTATGGGTATCCACTTGATTTTATAAAACGCAAGCATAAGCTTTTCAGAGATAAGACCTACAGCTCCGTTCCGGTAGGAGCTCTGTATAATAAGAGTTATCACACCGTTGTCATTGCTCCGGCAACTAGCAATACCGTTGTTAAATGCGCATTAGGGATATCGGATACATTGCCAACAAATATGTTTGCGCAAGCAGGAAAACTAAATATAGAGACAATCGTGTTTGCATGTGATACTGAGCCTACTGTAATTACAGAATCTCCAAAGGAATGGGTAGAACTTAAACCGCGCAAAATAGAATTTGATAATTTATCGTTATTAAAAAAATTTGCCGATTGTACTGTCGTAGAGACGGTAGCCGATCTGAGAATGATATTAAATCAACGCTTAAAACACTTTGGACTAAATTGGATAGAATTCTCTTCTTAACGGGCAGACTTGCCAAAGATAGTCTTGAAATAACTCTGAAGAGTATCAAGCCACCGGCTTTCTTTTGGGAAATTCATGAAATCGGATTGCAAGTAGCGGGTTTAATGACAGCTGATATGATAGAGCGAAGGCTATCTCCCGAAAAATACTCCGATTTTGACAAGATTATCGTTCCAGGTCGATGTCGTGGTGACCTAAAATCATTGGAAAAGAAATTAAACGTTTCCGTTTTGAGAGGCCCTGACGAGTTGAAAGACATACCAAATTATTTTAATCGAGAAGGACAAAAAATTGGTATCGAAGAGTATGACCTGCAAATTTTTGCAGAAATCACAGATGCGACTAAGTTAACTCCGGATGAGATTTTAGAAAGGGCCTTTGAGTACAGAAACTTGGGAGCAGATGTAATAGATTTAGGATGTTTACCAGATACCGAATTTCCACACCTGGAAGTTAGTATATTAAAATTAAAAGACCATGGCTTTAAAGTTAGTCTCGATTCATTAAATCCGCAAGAACTGGAAAGAGGAGCTATCGCTAAGGTGGACTATCTTCTAAGTTTAGTTCCAGAAAATTTGGATCTTTCACATTGCCAGCAACCGCTCTTATTTCATCTAATGAGTCAGGGAAAGGTTTTTTTTCGTGTACTGTAAGCATCTCGTCACTGAGATTTTTCGGAAGCACCTGGTTCTCTCGTGAAGCAAACATGACACGACGAGATACATCTATCTCTTTAATAACTGACTTCGCGTGATCACTAACTTGCGTTGTTAAAACAGCACTAGCCTTGATTTCGCTACAAATTCCAAGCAATATCGCGTTGATTCCCAACGTATCAGCGTCGATTAACTCTGTAAGATTACCCGTCCCAACGAGAATTTTTATCTCTGGAAACTTTGACCTTAATTCGGAAAATCTTACTAACGAGTTAGTAAAGCCAAATGGTATAGGGTCTAAAATCGAATCGGCCATAAAATCTATCCTCA
>CACOBT010000012.1 GCA_902625535.1 uncultured beta proteobacterium
AGAGCCAACGTTTAAATCGGTGGAATTTTTCTGTAATTCGTGGGCAAGAACATTTAGCAATATCTCGGAATCGGAATCAGTATTAATATGTCTCCTGTCCGATTCGTACATTGTAGTTTGTAATGATTGGGCATTAGTCAAGTTACCATTATGTCCTAATACTATCCCATAAGGCGCGTTGACGTAGAAAGGTTGTGCTTCCTCAAAACTTCCCGCATTTCCAGCGGTCGGGTACCTACAATGCCCAATACCCATTCCTCCAAATAGATTGCGCATATCTCGAGTTCTAAAAACGTCCCTTACTAATCCGTTACCTCGGACTACATTTATTTTCTTTCCATGCGCAGTGACGATGCCCGTAGCATCCTGACCTCTATGCTGCATAAGCAAAAGGGCATCATAAATTTCCTGATTAACTGATTCTATTCCTACAATTCCAAAAACAGCACACATTAACTCAGGTCTCCGTGAAAATCAACCTTAATTTTATCGACAACAGAATTCGGAAGGTAGGGTATTATTTGAATTACTGAAAACTCGAGGTATGAACGAGTTTTCGCATTAACCCATGCCTCTTCTTCCGTCAACGCAGTCATGGTACCCAAAAGTGATAACGACGTAACGATAAATCCTCCTCGAACTAGTCCAAAGAACGCGCCGAAAAATTTATCCAAATTTCCACCACCAGACTTTTCAATTACTTCTTTTAAAGATAACACAATCATTTTTGACAGCAAAACCGTCACAAATAAAATCAACAACGACCCAAAAATCACCCTTAGCTCTACCGAAAAATAGTCAGGGAATATTACCGAGAAATAAGAGCCAAAAGTATAAGCACAAAAAATACTAAACCCCCAAACTAAAATCGAAGACAATTCGTAAACGAGTCCTCTTAATATAGAAAGTATTAATGACGAGGAGAGTATAACAAATACAACAATATCAACCCAGGTGAATTCTTCAATCAATTTTATTCTAGAACCTATTAAGGTCTGCCTTTAAGCCTTTACTAATCAGTTTATTCATTATCTCCTCAGCCGTAACAAGATCATAGGGTCCCAGAAGGAGAATAAAAATGTTTCTGTCCCCCACTTTTCTCTTTTTGAGATTAGTAGAATACCCCTCAAGGATCAACCTTTCATTTAGTAAATTTGCTTTGTTTCTGTTGCCGAAGACTCCAGCTTCAACGTACCAAATTGGATTTTTAAGTTTTTTTAAAGTAATTACGTCCTCGTCCACTAATTGTTTTCCAAGTTTTTTATTAAGCCGCTGATATTGTGCTGCCAGTTCTCTACTTGACCGATTCTCCTCTGGCGTCTCAACTACAAATTCGGAAGGTAAGTGCTTCGGAGGCATGCTGAAAAAAAAACTTCCCAAAAAAAATAATAAAAAGGAAAATAAGCAGACTCCGACTAACCTATACCTAGCCTTTTTCTTAACCGCTAAAAATGGATCAGCCTTATCTCCAATATTTTTCATTTTACTTATATCCCAGGTCGATCAATGAGTGAGCGAAAAGCAAGTATTTTATTCCCCTTTCTTTGTTCCTCTAAGGAATCTTTCTGCAAGACCCCAAACCGCCGAAACTGTGACAAAAGAACCGCAAACTACAATTCGGTCCTCTTTTTCACAAATTTTAGAAGCTTCAGTGAACCCTTCCTCAGGAGTATCAAAACAGCATACCTCAGCTTTAGGGATCACCTTCATTAAAGTTTTTTTTAAAGAATCAGCGCGTCGGCCCCTGTTCATTGACTTTTTCGCATCTAAACTAACCAAAAACCACCTATCAATTTTGGACTGGAGTATTTTAAAAATAGACGCACTATCTTTATCATCAAGTAATCCTACCACACCAATCGTTAGCGGATAAAAACCGAGTTGTCCCAATCCTGATGATAATACTCGAGCAGCAGAAGCGTTGTGCGCAACATCTAGTATGATAGTCGGCTGTCCAGCTAAGACTTGTAAACGACCAGGTAACTGTACCGAAATTAAAGCCTTTCTGATGGAGCCCTGACTAATAGGAAATTGTTTAGATAACGCCTCTACGCAAGCGAGTGCTGCTGAAGCGTTCCGTATCTGATGATTGCCTCTTAATGATGGCATTGAAAGAGCATGTCTTGTGGCTTCCTGTCCACGCCAACTCCATTGATTACCCAGCTGCTTGTAGGAATAGTCCCTATTGACCCTTATCTGTTTTGCTCCAATATCTTTGCAAAAAGAGTATAAAATCTCAGGGGGGTTTTCCTCAGCGAGAACGATAGGTTTCCCTGACCTCGCAATATGGACTTTTTCCCAGGCTATTTTTTCTCTAGTCTTTCCCAGAAAACCCTCATGATCTAAGTCTACTGTTGTCAAAACAGCACAATCGCTATCAAGCAAATTTACCGCATCAAGTCGTCCTCCCAATCCTATTTCGAAAATTGCCACATCAGGATTCAACATATCCGAAATAAGAATAGCGGCGAGTGTTGAAAACTCAAAAAAAGTCAACTCCTCTATTGGTTTTGACACCCTGGCATTTTCAACTGTGTTAAATGCTTTGATCCATTCCGAGTCGTCTAATACTTCACCGTTACTCCTAAGTCTTTCTTTAAAGGTCAAGATGTGCGGAGAAGTATAGAGTGTTGTTGTGTATCCTGCGGATAACAGTATATTTTCTAAAAACGCACATACAGACCCTTTACCATTGGTGCCTCCAACGACTATCACCGTCGAACTCAACCTAATTTGCCGATCCAGTATCCGCAGGTTAAGCCTTTCTGCGACAGAACGAACTCTTTTAAGACCCAGTGCGATTTGTTTAGGGTGCGCTTCCAGTAGCTTTGCTAACCACTTATCTAACTGATTGGGATTATCAATCATCAGAAAAACTTTTTACATCTTTGAATCTTTAAGCAAAGATAACAAATTGCCTACTTTTGGTCTCAGATCTCTGCGATCGACAATCAAATCAATCGCACCTTTTTCGAGCAAAAATTCAGATCTCTGAAACCCTTTGGGAAGTTTTTCTCTCACTGTTTGCTCAATTACTCTAGGTCCGGCAAATCCAATTAAAGCATTTGGCTCTGCAATTACAATATCAGCTACAAATGCAAAACTGGCAGACACTCCGCCCATTGTGGGATCTGTAAGTATCGAAATATAAGGAATTTTCTTTTCATCTAATTTTTTTAGAGCTGCAGTGGTTTTTGCCATTTGCATTAATGACATCAAACCCTCCTGCATGCGAGCACCACCGCTTGCGGCCACAGAGATAAATGGAATATTATTTTCCGAAGCATACTCAATACCACGAACAAATTTCTCACCAACCACCGAGCCCATAGAACCGCCCATAAAATCGAATTCAAATAGTGCAATTACTGTTCTAATTTTCATTATATGGCCAACTAGGATAATAAGAGCGTCTGACTCCCCGGTTGACATAGATGCTTCATTTATTCTTTGCGGGTAACTTTTTAAATCCTTAAATTTTAAAAAGTCTTCAGATTTAACGTTCTTTGCTAGTTCCTGAAAATTATTACCATCTAAAAGATGCTCCGCCCTTTTACGAGCACTTATTCGAAGATGATACTGGCATTTGGGACATACTTGCATATTTACATCTAAATCAGCCCTGTACAACACTGAATCACAATCGGGACATTTTACCCACACACCATCCGGGATGGTCTTTTTTTGGCCGTTACCTTTTTTGATCCTGGGTGGAATTATATTCTCTAACCAACTCACCAATGTTACCTTTTCTCTGACAATCCCTTACCGAAATCTTCTAGTCGATCTTTTACTAATTGTATAGGAGACCCTTTTTTTACTGTTGCTTCCTCCATGACCTTGATAAGCGAACTACCAATTACTACTCCATCTGCATCAGTTTTGGCAATGTCAGAAACGCTGTCCCTAGATGATATACCAAAGCCAACTGCCACAGGTAATTTAGTATGCTTTTTCACATAATTAATTTTTTCCGAGACATCTACTGGGTCTAACTTGTTAGACCCAGTAACACCCCTTAAAGAAACATAGTATATATACCCTGAAGCCCCTCTTAAAATTTTTTTTAATCTTTCCTGAGAGGTTGTTGGAGCAACTAAATGTATACAGTCGATATTCACTCCTTTTAGTTTGTCAAAGAAAATCCTTGATTCCTCTGGAGGACAATCAACTACTAACACCCCATCAACGCCAACACTGGCCGCCATATTGGCAAAATAATCCCAACCGAATTGCTCGATGGGGTTCATGTACCCCATCAAAACAATTGGGGTACTTGCATTTTTCTCTCGGAACTCCTTGACAAAACTCAAACATATTTCAAGATTCACGCCTTGTTCGAGAGCCCTTTCACTAGCTCTTTGTATTACCGGCCCGTCAGCAATTGGGTCAGAAAACGGAATTCCTAATTCAATAATATCAGCTCCACTCTCTACAAGGGCATGCATCAAACTCACGGTTAGATTAACTGATGGATCGCCCGCCGTTATGTACGGAATCAAAGCCTTCTTTTTAAAACGTTTCAACTCGTTGAAACACTTTTGTATACGCGATGAGGGCATTTACGTGTCAACAGACAAGTAACGAGAAACTGTGTGCATATCTTTATCGCCCCTTCCAGATAAATTCACTAAAACGATTTTCTCCTTCTCAAGCTCCCGGGCAAGCTTTGTTGCATACGCAAGAGCATGGCTAGTTTCAAGGGCTGGGATGATTCCTTCTATCCTGCAACAGTCATGAAATGAAGCTAACGCTTCCCTGTCTGAAGCTCCTACATACCTCACTCTATTAATATCCTTTAAATGCGCATGCTCCGGCCCAACCCCAGGATAATCTAGACCCGCAGAGATAGAGTGTGTTTCTTCGACTTGGCCATTGACATCCTGCAACAAATAAGTCCTCGTTCCGTGTAATATTCCGGGTTTTCCTGCTGATAAAGAAGCAGAATGTTTGCCGGTATCTAATCCCTTTCCCGCGGCTTCCACGCCTATTAACTCTACCTCCTCACAAGGTATGTAATCATAAAAAATCCCCAGTGCGTTACTACCTCCACCGACACAAGCAACAATGTAATCCGGATTCCTACCAACTAAATCTTGCATTTGAAATTTACATTCCTTACCAACAACGGAATTAAAATCCCTAACTAACTTAGGGTAAGGATGTGGACCAGCGACAGTGCCGATAATGTAGAAAGTATTCTCTACATTTGTCACCCAATCTCTCATTGCTTCATTGAGGGCATCCTTTAAGGTTTTTGAACCAGAATTAACCGGAACAACTTCTGCACCCAAAAGTTTCATGCGATACACATTCTGTGCCTGTCTCTCGACATCAGTGGCACCCATATAAACAGTACATTCCATACCGAATCTAGCTGCTACCGTAGCAGTTGCTACTCCATGTTGTCCGGCTCCGGTTTCTGCAATGACTCTTTTTTTTCCAGTCCGTTTCGCTAATAATATTTGACCTATGGTATTGTTAATTTTGTGGGCTCCAGTATGATTAAGGTCCTCTCTTTTAAAAAATAACTGAGCCCCTCCAATCTTTTCAGACCACCTTCTTGCGTGAAAGATCGGAGATGGGCGGCCAACGAATGTTTTTAACTCTTTTTCAAATTCATCTAAAAATTTGTCATCTTTAATAGCAATAGCATAGTCGTTATCTAGTTTTTCTAATGCAGCAAACAAAGTTTCAGCAACGAACGAACCGCCGTACGGACCAAAATGTCCTTCAGAATCTGGAAAATTATAACTTTTCAAGCTATTAAATTTCATTCTTAAACACTCCTAATTTTTTTAACTTATCAAATTAATTAAAACCTGCTACCAGTTTCAAAAAACCTTCTATTTCGTGATGATCTTTCACTCCAGGCACCTTGTCTACACTTACCAACTCTACACCGCTTGAAACATCAACAAAAGGAGGGTTAAACCTAGTCATCGCCAATTTAATGTTGTGTTTATTTAAACCCCCACTTAATACCCATTTTCCTCTACACTGGGAAATCAAGTCGTCTAAAACTTCCCAATTGAAGGTCTCTCCACTCCCTCCATAAGTCCGAGTGTCGCTATCAAATAAGACTGCAGAGCAACACTCCAAATAACTGTTTGATATTTTCGCGAATTTGTCCGTCATCGTTTGATCTATGATAGCCTCCGTTGGTAGACGTATAGCTTTTATCACTGGCCTGGAAATTCTTTCACAAAGTTTCTCGGACTCATCACCATGTAACTGTACATGAGACACTCCAACATGATCTATGACTTGTAAAATCTCATCGTAACTCGAATTGACAAATAAACCTACTGTAGAAACCCATGCAGGAACAAGGCTAATCAATCCCCTTGCAATTTCCGGGCTAACATAACGAGGACTTGGTTTGTAAAATACAAAACCCAATGCATCTGCTCCTGCTCTAACGGAAAAATTTACGTCATCCGGCCGCGTAAGACCACAGATTTTTACTCTAGTTCGCATTTAATAAATCTCCGTAGTTAACAGTCTCAAGACACAATCCCTCGGGTGGGAATGTTTTCCCACATATGCTCCTATCACGAGAATTAATAACATCCCTGATCCATGCAATTGGCTTTCGACCTCTGCCGATTTCAAAAAAACATCCCATTATATTTCTTACCATGTGGTGTAAAAAAGCATTCGCCTCGATTTCGATTCTAATGATTGAATTATTTTTTTCTACATTAACACGAATGATTTTTCTGATGGGGGATTTCGCCTGACATTCACTTGAACGAAAAGCTGAGAAGTCATGTACTCCCAGCAAAAACCTTGCTGCATTTGAAATCCGATTTAAATCAAGCGGAACTGCAATCCATGTTGTGAAATTTCTATTTAAAGAGGACCTAACTTTTTGATTTAAAATCGAGTAACTATATTTTCTAGACTTTGCAGAAAAACGGGCATGAAAATCAGAAGACACAGTCTGTACCCATTTAACATTTATCGATGCAGGTAAGAGGCTATTTATGCCGCGTAACCAACTATATCTTTCTCGTTTTAAACTCGTATCAAAATGGATAACCTGCCCTTTCGCGTGGACTCCTGCGTCTGTTCTACCCGCGCAAACAACTTTTATCTCCTGTAACGAAAATCTTTTTATGGCCTCTTCCAAACAATCCTGAATAGTGTTTTTCTCCGGTTGGCTTTGCCACCCTGACCAATCAGTCCCATCATATTCAACACCCAGTGCTAGACGCACTCTAAAATTCCTCTGCAAAATTTTCGTCACATAATATTCGTAACATTCTTCTCAGTGGCTCTGCCGCTCCCCAAAGAAGCTGGTCACCAATTGTGAAAGCGCTTATGCATAAATCGTTATAATTAAGTCGTCTAATTCGTCCAATTGGAATTTTGAGCGTTCCGCTGGTATATAAGGGAGAAAGACGTTTTTCTGTCTCGGCTTTTTTATTAGGTACTACCTCTACCCAAGGATTTGCTTCATTCAATATTCTTTGAATATCCTCAATTTCCAGTTTTTGTTTTAGCTTTAAAATCACTGACTGACTATGACACCTCATAATCCCAACCCTTACACATGTGAAATCTACTTTTATTCCTTCCTGGTCAAGATTCAAAATTTTATTCAGTTCCACATCGCCCTTCCATTCCTCAAGACTCCAACCGTCATTTCTATCTTGATCAATCCAGGGAATCAAAGATCCAGCGAGTGGGACATTGAAACAACTCAATTCTTCGGCGGTAAAATTTTTCTGAGTATTCAAAACCGAGTCATCAATATCCAAAATATTGAAATTATCTTGAGAAAGAGAGGTATCAATACACTTGTATATTTTTCCCATTTGATTAAGTAACTCTTTCATATGTTTTGCACCACCTCCCGAGGCAGCCTGATAAGTTGTACTGCTTATCCATTCAACCAAATCGTTTTTGACTAAACCATGAATTGCCATCAACAAACAGCTGACGGTGCAATTACCCCCGCAAAAAATCCTCTTTCCATTTTTGATCGCAGTTTCAATACTCTCCCTGTTTAGAGGATCCAAAATAATCGTTGTATCATCCTGCATTCTGAACTCTCTTGAAGCATCAATCCAGAACCCATTCCACCCCTTTGATTGAATTGAAGGAAGGATTTTTCTACTATACTCAGAGCCCTGGCAGGTTAGAATAACGTCACAATCGGCTAACGATTTTTCACAGAATGCATCAGCTAATACACGGCTTCCCCTGAATTGTATAGTTTCCGGGACTTTTCCTCCTACATTTGATGTCGAAAAAAATCTTGTCTCAAAATAATTAAAATCCTCCTCTTGTAACATACGTTGGATTAAAACGGATCCTACCATTCCCCTCCAACCGACAATTCCTATTAGCATAGTTTGTTTAACTCCTTACAAACTTCATTCCCCATTTCGTCCGTCCCAATTTCTTTCCAATCTCCTTTGCAAATGTCTAATGTGCCCACTCTCTTCTCAAGAGTAAGTCTGACTGCTTTCTCTATTAAATCTGCAAGGTCTGACCTTTCAAAAGAGTGTCTAAACATCATCGCAGTGGACAGTATCATCGCAATAGGGTTTGCTTTATTCTTGTAAGCGATATCGGGTGCAGACCCATGAATAGGTTCATAAAGCCCAAACAAACTTTCATTAAGCGAAGCAGATGGCAGGAGACCTATGGAGCCCGTGATCATAGAGGCCTGGTCTGACAAAATATCACCAAAAATGTTGCCGGTCACAATTACATCAAACTGTGCTGGTGAGCTTATCAATTGCATTGCAGCATTATCCACATACATATGTTGTAATTCAATATCTTTAAAAGACTCCGATACCCGAGAAACTACATCCCTCCAAACCTGCATTGTCTCAAGCACATTTGCCTTATCAACCGAGGTGACTTTTTTCTTTCTAGCCTCAGCTAATTTAAATCCTACCTTTGCAATACGCTCAATTTCAGGCTCGGAATACGTCATCGTATTAAATCCATAACGGACTCCTTTTACTATCTTTTCCCCTCTGGGTTCTCCAAAATAAATATCCCCGGTCAACTCGCGTACGATAATAAAGTCGACATCTTTCAACACCTCCTCCTTGAGATTAGAGTTTGAAACTAGTTCATTAAAGATTATTATTGGCCTGATGTTTGCAAACAACTCTAACTCTTTTCGTAGTTTCAAAATCGCGATTTCTGGTCTTTGTGATTGCGGTAAATGATCAAATGAGTAGTCCCCTACGGCCCCAAAAAGAACTGCGTCCGCAGCTTTCACCATGTCCAGTGTTGAATTTGTGATAGCAGTCCCCGAATCACGGATACTTACACCGCCAACCAATGCTTCTTGTATTTGAATGTCTATAACTCCTGCTTTTTTCAGGCATCTTAAAACTGATTGAGCCTGATTCATTATTTCCGGCCCGATACCATCACCCGCTAAGACTGCCAAATTAACCGTTTTCATTTCAAAATCTCCTCAGGGTTTTCTGCAATCCAAGGCTTTTCCTTCAACCTTTGTCTTTCATAATTTTTAATATCTTCCTTATACTGAAGCGTGGTGGATATTTCATCCATGCCCGCGATGAGATAATCCTTAACCTCTTTTGGAATTTCAAATTGTAGTCTGAAATTTATATCTGAATTTGATATCAGCTGAGAGGGTAAATCAACACTCAACTGAAAAGGAAAGTTTTCAGTCGTGACAATAAACAGGCGTTCCACTAATTCTGCATTAAGAACGATAGGCAACAAACCATTTTTTACTGAATTAGAAAAAAAAATATCTGCAAATGACGGAGCTATAAGCACCTTAAAACCGTAATCTGTGATGGCCCAGGGTGCATGCTCCCTAGATGATCCACAACCAAAATTTTCGCGTGCCAACAAAATTGAAGAACTTTTATATTCCTTTCTATTTAGAATAAATTGAGGATTAAGTTTCCTTTTTGTACAATCATCTCCATATTCTGCACTGTCAAGATAACGTAACTCATCAAATAGGTAAGGACCAAAACCAACCTTTTTGGTTGATTTAAGATACTGCTTTGGAATAATTAAATCAGTATCTACGTTGGGGATATCGAGTGGCATGACCAATCCCGTGTGGCAAGAAAACGGTTTCAGTTTCATTCTTAAAGGCTCCCTGCGTCCACTAACCTCCCCGCGATCGCGGAGGCCGCAGCACTTTGCGGAGACAATAAATGAGTTCTACCTCCCCTTCCTTGTCTTCCCTCAAAATTCCTATTGGATGTCGAGGCACATCGTTCAGTCTCGTTTAGTCGGTCTGCATTCATTCCCAAACACATAGAACATCCAGGATCTCTCCATTCAAAACCCGCCGACAAAAAAACTTCATGCAAACCTTCCTCCTCTGCTTGCTTTTTTACTAGTCCGGAACCAGGGACAACAAGGGCTTGAGATAATGTTTTTGATTTCTTTTTCCCTTTTAAAATATTTGCTGCTGCTCTTAAGTCTTCAATTCTTGAATTGGTGCATGACCCAATAAATACCTTATTAATTGAGATATCTTTAATTGGACTTCCTGGAATTAAACCCATATAGTCCACAGCTCTTTTAAAAGCTTGAACTTTCTCAGGTGTTTTCATTTGATTCTCAGACGGGATCTTGCCATCGAATGAGGTTACCATCTCCGGATTTGTGCCCCATGTAACTTGCGGACTAATGTTTTTTGCTTCTATATGCAATTTCTGATCAAAGTAAGCTCCTCGATCAGACTTTAAAGTCCGCCAATACGATAGTGCTTTCTCTAACTTTTCTCCACGAGGAGATAAAGGTCGATTCTTGACATAATTCTCGGTAACCAAATCGAATGCAACTAACCCGGATTTAGCGCCTGCCTCTATGGACATGTTACAGATTGTCATTCGCTCCTCAACGGATAATGCTTCTATCGCTTCTCCTTCAAATTCGATAGTATGTCCGGTCGCTCCAGCAATTCCAATTTTACCGATGATAAATAGAATAATATCCTTAGCAGAAACTTGTTTTCCAACCTTGCCGTCCAATCGAATAGAAAAGTTTTTCATCTTTTTCAGAAGCAAACAGTTTGTTGCGAGAACGTGTTCCACCTCTGAAGTTCCTATCCCAAATGCTAATGCGGCTAGCGCTCCGTGCGTACTTGTGTGGGAATCACCGCAGACTACAGTCATTCCCGGCAATGTAGCTCCGAGCTCTGGCCCAATGACATGAACAATTCCTTGATGGGGATCTTGTAGATCAATGAATTTAATCTTGTAGGTTGAAGTATTCGTTTCTAAAGCTTCAATTTGTTGCCTCGAAATTTTATCTTTGATTCCTAGATGCCGGTCAATAGTTGCAACGTTGTGATCCACCACTGCTAAATTTGACTGGGTTCTCCATATGGGTCTAGAGTTCAATCTCATCCCATCGAATGCTTGGGGGCTCGTCACTTCGTGGATTAAATGACGATCGATATAGATAAGCGACAGATCAGAACCTGCCTGCCTGCGTACTATATGTTCTTCCCACAGCTTATCATATAACGTTCGTTTCATTTCAATCCCACTCCCCTTTGTATCTCCTGAATAATCTCCACGCAACCAATACGCCTAAAAAAGCAACTACAGATGCAAAAACAAAGATTGAATCAGGAAGAAACTCTTCCCATATTAAACCAGAAAAAACACCTCCAAGAGAACCCCCGACACCATACGAGGCGATTGTATACGAAGACTGGCCAATTGCTTTGGCGGAATCTGGAAAAAGATTAGCTATCAGCATAATTGAGGTCACGTGGTGCAAACCAAAAGTTATTGCATGGAGTAGTTGTCCAAAAACCAACAAAACCAATAATCCGTCAGAGCAAAAAAATACGAGAAATCTCACTACAGCAACGACAAAGCATAAAAACCAAACAAACATGAGATTTTTGAACCGAGATAATATCCTATCCTGATTCAAAAAGAATACAATTTCGGATAGTACCCCAATTGCCCATATTGAACCGATCTCTATTTTACTATAGCCAACGCTCTTTAACCATAACGAAAAAAAAGTGTACAGAACTGCATGAGACATAATCATAAACAAAGAAGCAATTAGGAATAACCTTACTTTCGAATTGAATAATTCTCGAATGACAATTGTCTCTACTTTTTCTGTTCCGTCAGTCTCACCATTTATAAGAATAGAAGAAAGTAAAACAAAGCTGAGCGAAATGAATAAAAAAATTGGAATATTTTCGGTTCCGAAGGTATCAATCAAAATCCCATAAGCCAATACGGAAACCAAGAATCCTACAGAGCCCCAGACTCTAAGATCACCGTAATTACAAGCAATCTTTTTACTAACTCTTAGGGCAATAACCTCACTTAGTGGGGTTAGCCCACTTAGAAAAAATGTCAAGGATATTAAGATAAGTAACAATAAAAAAAAATCAAAATTTTTAAACAACAATAAACTACACAACAAAGCTAATAGCGCAGCGGTGACCATAATCCCTTTGATTGATACAAATCTTTTCCCATAATCGGCTAAGGTTCCCCAAAAACCAGGGCCGATAATCCTGGTCCACTGCATCGGAGACATCAGTATCCCAATCTCCGTTGGAGTAAAACCTCTAAAGTTTAGCCAAAGGGATAGGTACGGAGAAAACAAACCTACAAAAGCAAAATAAAAAAAGAAAAAAGTGCTTACAGAGCTTCGTCTGTCTAACATTGAATAAAACCCCCCGGTTAAAAAATGTAAATCAGCGCCGGTTTTGCCCACGATCACGAAGTGCGTGGTCCATTAAAACAATTGCTATCATCGCCTCACCGATAGGAGTAGCCCTGATTCCAACGCAAGGGTCATGCCTGCCCGTGGTGCTGATTACCGTCCTCATTCCATCCTTATCGACAGTATTTCTATTTTTTCTGATACTTGAGGTAGGTTTAATTGCAATTCGGACAACTAAATTCTGACCAGAGGAAATACCTCCTAAAACACCTCCCGAATTATTGGAGCCAAAACCGTCTGGAAAAATCTCGTCACTATGTTCCGAACCTAGTTGAGAAACCGAATCAAAACCAGACCCAATTTCAACTCCCTTTACCGCATTTACTCCCATCAGTGCATGCGCAAGATCTGCGTCCAACCTGTCAAATACTGGCTCTCCTAAACCTACTGGCATTCCTTCAACAACAAACAATAATTTAGCACCGCATGAGTCTCCAGCTCGACGCAATTCGTCCATATACAGCTCAACAGATTCTAAGTCGTCTGACGTGGGGGCAAAAAAAGGATTTTTTTCGGTAAATTTCCAATCTTCAAATTTTATTTTATGTTTTCCTAATTGTTCCAAGCATCCCCGAATTTGAATGCCAAAGTTTTGTTTTAACCATTTTTTTGCTATTGCTCCGGCAGCTACCCTTACAGCTGTCTCTCTAGCAGAAGATCTTCCACCACCCTTATAATCTCTTATTCCATATTTCTTTTGATACGAGAAATCTGCGTGACCGGGTCGAAACTTGTCTCTTATACTCTCATAATCTTTACTGCGAGCGTCAGAATTCTTTATAAGTAATCCTATCGGTGTCCCTGTAGTCACACCGTCAAATACCCCGGACATTATTTCCACCTCATCACTCTCTTTTCTCTGGGTCACAAACCTGGAGGTACCTGGTTTTCTACGATCCAACTCCCGTTGAATTTCTTGTGCAGATATTTGTAAGTTCGGCGGGCAACCATCAACAACACAACCTATAGCGGGTCCATGTGATTCGCCAAAAGATGTTACAACAAATGCTAGGCCGATCGAGTTACCGCTCATTAACATATTCTCCTAAAAAATTTCTCAATCTTTTTTTCACCTCATCTCCCCCTAACAAAAAAAGAACTTTTTCTATTGCAGGCGACTTGTACTGTCCTAAAACAATCACCCTTAGAGGGATAGCTAGCTGGGGCATTTTTAAATTCCATGTTGACAAAGTCGTTTTAAGATGGCCGCTGAGACCTTCAAGGGTCCAGTCATCGGGAAGATTATTTAAAAAATCGTTTACTATATCATAGAGTAACTGCTCAGAACTAACCCTGTTTTTGTAATAACTGGAACTTTCAAATAATTCTCTAAGAGATATGTTTTTGGGTTTAAAGAGATACGTAGACAACTCGTTACTCAATTCACAAAGAGTATTTGATCTTTCTAGCAATAATGCACATAGTCCCTCTACCTCAATTCCATCTTTTTTAATTTCTGATAGTTTGAGATCAATGTTTTTTGATAGTTGTCGGATTATTTCGGGCATAGGGAGATTTCTCATATGCTCTCCATTAAGCCAGACTAGCTTAGCCGAATCAAATTTTGCTGGAGATGCAACACAACCAGAAAGCGAGAATAGTTTGATGAACTCCTCAATGGAAAATAGTTCACTGTTACCGTGACCCCATCCTAGACGAGCCAAATAATTGATCATAGCTACCGGTAGGAAACCTCTCTCTCGAAACTCTAGAATCGAATCAGCGCCATGTCGCTTGGATAGCTTTTGACCATCGGGTCCGTGTATCATCGCAAGATGTCCAAAAAAAGGTAAGGCCTTACCTAAGCTCTCTATAATGTGTATCTGCCTCGGAGTGTTATTAACATGATCGTCCCCGCGAATGATATGTGTAATACCCATATCTAAATCATCAACTACCGAAGCAAAATTGTAAGTCGGTAAGCCGTTTGCGCGAATTAGTATCAGATCATCTAACTCTTGGTTTGAAATACTAATTTCCCCCTTCACAAGGTCTTTCCAACGAACTACACCGTTAAGTGGACTCATAAATCGTATTACTTGAGACCCATTCAGTTCTTCGCTTTTCTTTTTTTCTACTTTTCCTTGCGGCCTGCAGGTTCCGTTATACCTTGGCTTTAACCCTTTTTTAATTTGTTCACGTCGCATTTCATCCAGAGTGGCTTGTGAACAAGAACAAAAATATGCTCTCCCCTCCGATAAAAGAGCATCTGCGGATTCCGTGTACCTGGAAAGACGATCTGTTTGAAAGACAGGTCCTTCATCAAAGTCAATATTTAGCCATTTCAGACCATTCAATATTCCATCAACGTGATTGCTTGATGACCTCTCTATATCAGTATTCTCGATCCGCAGTAAAAACTTACCGCCGTAATGTTTCGCCAAAGCCCAGTTGTAGAGAGCTGTTCTAATACCGCCTATATGGAGATCTCCTGTCGGACTTGGGGCGAACCGTGTTTTCAAAGTCATACTTTGTTTTACTCCATCCTTAATGCTGCAACAGGTTCCATCCTTGATGCCTTACGGGCAGGATACCACCCAAAAAAAATACCTATACCGATCGAAATAAAAAACGAAATGAAAATTGAACTCATAGACACCTCTACTGAAACTGGTGCTACCGTTGCTATTGTATAGGATAGGCCTATCCCCACTAGGATGCCAACAAATCCCCCAGTAAAACAAACAAGTGACGATTCAATTAAAAACTGGTTCATGATATCTCTCTGGGTTGCTCCGATAGCTAAACGTATACCGATTTCCCTCGTTCTCTCAGTTACACTCACTAGCATGATATTCATTATTCCAACACCCCCTACTAGAAGAGAAATACCAGC
Organism: uncultured beta proteobacterium; assembly: GCA_902625535.1. GTDB lineage: Bacteria > Pseudomonadota > Gammaproteobacteria > Burkholderiales > Burkholderiaceae_A > UBA7377. The sequence continues at coordinate 15,569 of CACOBT010000012.1, forward strand.
AATTGAGGCAAGCAATATGGTGAGCGCTTCAGTTGCCTCTGACGCTGTTGAAGCAATATCCGCAAGGTTTGAAACACTGAAATCATTTTTTTCATCTGTTCTCAATTTGTGTTTTACCCGTAGAAGACGTTTTACGCTCGACTCTGCTGAGGTTAACTGAGTATCTTCTTTTACTTTAAGGATAATATAAGATACAGAGCGAGGATATTTGCTCTTCATCAAATATTTTCTTGCGCTTGTTATCGGAACTAATATTGTGTTGTCTTGATCTCTACCCGTTATTGACGTTCCTTTTTCTGCTAAAACGCCTACCACCCGAAAAGGGATATTTTTGATTCGAATTATTTTCCCTACGACGTCTACGTTACTAAACAGCTCTTGTGCAACAGTTAGACCTATGACAGCTATGCGGTCAGAGCTTTTTAAGTCTTTCTCCGAGATATAGGTACCTTGAACCAGATTCCATTCTCTCACTTCATTATAAGCTGGCGATATGCCGGACACCCTTGCGTTCCAGTTGATATCTTGAAACTGTACCTGAAAGCTTTTTGCAATAACAGAGGCCACCTCATCAATTTCATCGAGATACTTGAGCTCGGTTGCATCATCAAGGGTTAATGTTACTGACCCAGTGCCTGGAATTTTCACTCTATTAGACGTTTGATATTTCGGCCATACCACCAAAAGATTACTACCTATGGATGATATTGTATCCGTTACTTGTGTTTGAACACCCCTGCCTACAGCAAGCATAACTATTACAGACATTACACCAATCACTATACCCAAAACGGTTAATGATGTCCGAAGAATATTCTGTCTCAAAGAAGAAAAAGCTTCTAAACAACAATCAATATAATTCATCTTTCTTTTATACCTAAAGTGTCATCTTTTTGAATAACTCCATCTCTCATCTGGATTAAACGTGAGCCGTATGAAGCTATGTCTTTTTCATGAGTTACTAATATAATCGTTATTCCCTGATCCCGATTTAAATCTCTTAGAATTTTCATAATCTGTATAGCAGTGGCGCTATCAAGGTTCCCGGTAGGCTCATCCGCGAGAACAACTTGTGGTTGTACAACTAACGCTCTACAAATTGCAACCCTTTGTTGCTGACCACCAGAGAGTTGTGAAGGAAAACGGTTCGTGAGAGACTCGAGACCTGTTGCATAGAGAATGTTTTTTGCGGCATCCACTGCTTTGTCTCTTGTAACTTTGGAATACAGCAAGGGAAGCATAACGTTTTCGAGAACCGAGTTTTTTTTTAAAAGATTGAAACCCTGAAAAATAAAACCGAATGATGAATTACGTAACCTCGCTTTCTCAAAATGAGTAAGTTTTGAAACCTCGCGTTGTTGGAAAGTAATTGTCCCGTTTGTAGGACTATCTAAGAGGCCTAACAGATTTAGTAATGTAGATTTACCAGAGCCTGACGGACCCATCAACGATACGAACTCGCCCCTGAAGACTTTCACATTCAAATCCTGCAACACTTTCACAGGCTCCGGTAGATTTTCGCTATATTCTTTATATAAATTATCTACAGAAATCAGTGGTTTCATATTACCGTATACTAAACCGGAATGGTCGACGTCTATCTTTATTTGCGTTTACCTCTCCGATAACTACTCGACTACCGATTTCAAAACCGTCGATTATCTCAATAAATTTACCATCTGACATTCCTGTATGGACGTCATGCTCCACAAGTCGGCCATGATTGCTCAGGGAATACACAGTAGCAACCTTTTTTGATTCGACATCTTTTTTATCTAACTTCATTTTTTCCGCTATTACGTCTTTGGTAGGCTTAAATCTAATCGCCGCAACAGGGATTAGTTGCACTTCATTCTTTGAACTTGTTACTATTGTCGCCTGTGCAGTCATGCCCGGCAACAATTTTTTTTCCTTATTATCTACATTTATTACAACAATATAATTTACAACGCCTTGCTCAACCTTCGGTTCTAAACGAATAAGCTCAACACTTCCTTCAAATAACTCTTCAAAAAATGCATCAACGAAAAATTTTACTTTTTGGCCTTGTCGTACCTGACCAATATCTGCTTCAGAAACCAGAGCTTCAATTTGCATTGAGTTGAGATCTGCTGCAATCTTAAACAGCGTTGGAGTTTGAAATCTGGCAGCAACAGTTTGCCCAACATCTATTTTTTTTTCCATCACTACCCCAGAAATTGGCGAAGTAATATTCGTAAATGTCTTGTTTCTTTTTTCCCTTTTCAACTCTGCTTGCGCTAAGGCAAGTCGAGATTTTGATTCCAAGAATAATTTTTCCGTAGTTTCCAGTGTTGCCATAGAGATGAAATTTTGAGCTTGTAACCTCTTTTCCCTAGCATATTTCGACTCACTTGCTTTAAAAACAGCCTTTGCCGCGGAAAGACTTGCTTCAAGTTGTTCAATATTTGCGTCAATGATAGATGAGTCGACGATTGCAAGGAGTGTGCCGACTTCCACCTGATCGTTGTAGTCAACAAAAACGCCCTCTATAATACCCGAAATTTGTGTACCCACCTCAACAGTATTTTTCGGATTGATTGTCCCAGTCGCCGAGACTCCCTCATCAATTGAACCTACGAAAGATAATTCCGTTTTCCAGGACAGTTCCGAGGAATCATTGATAAAAAAAATGATCGAAAGGCTCAACGCACTGAAAATGCCAATCCATATGATAACCTTTTTATTTATTGCAGAATAATTTATCATCCTCACTCTCTCGAATACTCATTTAATTGACAATTTTTTTCATAATAAATAACCATACAGATTTAAAGAGAAATACAAAAGAAATACCTTGCAGACTGTTCGCTTTTGGAACAATATAAATCATGCAGATCAATATCCAAAATGTTCGAGACTTTCTTAGTTTACAATCATCAGCGACTAAGATATATATTGGCGTCGATTCTACCAGGATAATATCAGGGGAGAAATGGTTCGCGGATTATACAGCAGTGATAGTCGTACATATAGACGGAAAGCACGGTTGTAAAATTTTTGGCGAAACCACTAGAGAATTAGATTTTGATCAATCTGGCCAGAAACCCCAGCTTCGTCTTATGAACGAAGTTTATAAAGTTGCTGAATTGTACCTTAAAATCGTCGATGTTATAGAAGAAAGGGCTGTCGAGATTCATTTGGATTTAAATCCTGACCCATCATTTATGTCACAGAGCGTAGTTCAGCAGGCGATTGGTTATATTAAGGGGGTTTGTAACGTATCCCCGAGAATCAAACCCGATGCATTTGCTGCAAGTTGTGCGGCTGATCGATACCGCGGATTTGCTCAACCTTCTTTGGAGGCCGCTTGATATGTCAAGAGTAGTACATTGCGTAAAACTAAGGAAAGAGCTCGACGGCCTTGATTTCCCTCCCATTCCTGGGGAGCTTGGAAAAAAAATTTGGGAAAATGTTTCCAAAGAAGCCTGGAATGAGTGGATTAAGCACCAGACAATGCTTGTAAACGAGTATCGACTAAACTTGTCTGATGTTAGAGCTCGAAAATACCTTGCTGATCAAATGGAAGCCCACTTTTTCGGTGACGGAGCAGAAACGGCATCCGGATTCACACCACCGCCAGATGCTTAGTCTTTTAATTTAACCAACGTGTCGCAAGTCCTTGCCCCTAATCATGAATATGACGCTCTCGGACATATTTTTCGCATGGTCCCCAATTCTCTCTAAAGCTTTAGCGAAAAATATTAGATCAATACAGCAGCCAACGCTATCTTTTTTATCTATTATAAATGACATCAAATCGTTAAGTGTTCTTTTGAATTTTTCATCGACAACCTCATCGAAGTTTATTACTTTACGGAGCTCTGCATCATCGTCGCGCGCATATGCATTAAGAACTTTTTCGAGCATTTGTACAACATCTGTTACCATCAAAGAAAGGTTCGGTTTTGGAGGATCCGTATTAACGTCATCATGGAAAAATTTAGCCATCCTAGCCATTTTTTCTGCTTCGTCTCCAATTCTTTCTATATCCCTAATCATTCTCAAAGTGCATAGCACGAAACGTAAATCGTAAGCGGCAGGAGCTCTCAAAACGATAAATTTGTTACAAAGAGCGTCGATTTCTACTTCCGCGTCATTTACTTTTTCCTCTAACTCAAAGGTTTTTTGAAAAGATTCTTCAGACCCCTTGATCAAACCTTCCAACGCAAATTTAATCATTTCAACCACCATCCCGCCCATCAAAAGCATGCGTGATCTAATGGCTTCAATCTCGGCTTCTACAAGGGTGTTGGCAGTATTTTTCATTTCGCTGAATGTCTCCTTATTCAGATGTTACTTTTTTATACGATTTCTTCGCTAAATAGCTCTTTAACACCGCTATCACAACCAACAATACAAACTGCCGGTTTTTGATTTGAAAATATACCTACTGTTACGACACCGGGTATTTGGTTTAATTCCCTTTCCATAAACTCCGGCTGATCAATATCTAAACCGGATACATCAATAATCGGATTACCATGCTCTGTGATAAACCCAGGTCTTTCTCTAGCGACTCCTCCGTAATTAACGTCAATAAATGCTCGTATGGAAGGTATGGCAGCAGCAATAACCTCTATCGGAAGACCAAACTTTCCTAATCTAGTAACAAGTTTACTTTCGTCGACGATACATACAAACTTTTCTGCACAATTTAAGATGATTTTTTCTGACGTCAAAGCTCCGCCTCCACCTTTAATAAGATTAAGCCTGGGATCAACCTCGTCAGCACCGTCAATATAAATATCAAGCACCGGCCTTTTCATGTTTGACAAGACTGAGCAGTCAAACCCTTCTAATTGCAAAAGCCGTTCACTTTGTTTCGAAGTCGCAACAATTATGCGAGGTCTTTTCCCTGAATGTCCCAAACATTTGATAAAATGATTAACTGTAGACCCAGTACCAACTCCAAGGATACAGTCATTCTCTACATGTTCAATTGCCGCAACCGACGCGTCTTTTTTTTTAACTCTGTCATACTTATATGATGGTAGCATTTTAGAGATAAAAAATGAAAAGAAAAAAACTGAAATACAATTGTTTGAAATGCACTGGTTACTGCTGCAGCTACGATAGAATCGAAGTATCCGAAAAAGATATAAGACGGTTGGCGCAATACTTCGAAATCAGTCAACAAGATGTTAAAAGTAAACATTTAAAGACTTACAAACTTAAAAATAAAAAAGAAAATATTTTCGAGATTATCCTAAGACATAAAAAAGACCATATTTTTAAGTCTGTCTGCAAATTTTTGGACAGCGAATCGCGGCAATGTACCATCTACCACGCTCGGCCCAAAGTATGTAGGCAATACCCCAATTCTCCCAAATGTGGGTATTACGAATTCTTGAAGTTCGAAAGAAAACAACAGGGCGACAAGTCGTACTATCCAACTTTGTAAAATTGGGGTGGTCGATGGGGCTCGAACCCACGACAACCAGAATCACAATCTGGGGCTCTACCAACTGAGCTACGACCACCACTCTCAAAACGTACCGAGTAAAGATAAATGATAAACGAATATCCTTACCTGGCCTGCCGAGAGGGATTCGAACCCCCGACCCACAGCTTAGAAGGCTGTTGCTCTATCCAGCTGAGCTACCGGCAGAATAATTCTGGTCGGGGCGAGATGATTCGAACATCCGACCCTCTGCTCCCAAAGCAGATGCGCTACCAGGCTGCGCTACGCCCCGAATCAAGTAGTATATAGCAAAATTTCCCAGAGTAAAGGATGTTTGTTTATCCAAACCGACCGGTAATATAATCCTGTGTCAACTCATTAACGGGATTTATAAAGAGTTCCTTAGTTTTACCAACCTCAACCAGTTTTCCTAGATGGAAGTAAGCGGTTCGATCCGAAACCCTCGCAGCTTGTTGCATTGAATGTGTAACTATGACAATCGTATATTCGGATCTCAACTCCGAAATAAGTTGTTCTACTTTCGCAGTTGCTATTGGGTCAAGTGCCGAACAAGGCTCATCCATTAAAATCACTTCCGGATTAACAGCGATCGCTCGTGCTATACATAAACGTTGTTGTTGACCGCCAGACAAACCGGTTCCAGGTTGATCAAGACGATCCTTCAATTCATCCCAGATGCCAGCACGTGCTAAAGAAGATTCCACTATCTCCTCCAAATCTACCCTACTTTCAGCAAGACCGTGAATCTTAGGACCATAAGCAACATTGTCAAAAATTGATTTCGGAAAAGGATTTGGTTTTTGAAAAACCATCCCAACTCGCGCTCTTAAACCCACAACATCGACACAGGGGTCATAGATATTTTGGTCATCCAGTAGAACTTGTCCTTCTATCCGACAGCTATCTATCGTATCGTTCATTCTATTAAAGCTTCTCAATAGAGTGGATTTTCCACAACCAGATGGCCCTATAAAAGCAATCACTTCCTTCTCAGCGATGTCTACCGTCACATCGACCAGAGCTTGTTTATCCCCATAAAAAACATTTACGTTACGTGTAGAGATTCGTGGATTCTGAACAAATACATTTCCGACTGTTGTTTCTGGCAACAGCCGATCTTCTATCTCCAACGAAGGCAGAGCATTTTCTTTTTGAAGACCTGACCCACTCATAAAATTTGAATTTTCCACGATTATTTTCTTATGAATACTACCACCGTTTTTCTAACTTCTTTCTCAATATCACCGCACTGAAATTCATTAACAACAAAAACCCCAAAAGAACCATGATCGCGGCACTTGTTTTATGAACAAACATCCTTTCAGCAAAATCTGCCCACATAAAAATCTGTACTGGTAGGGCAGTACTCGGCTCGAAAACTCCCCCCGGAATATCTACTATAAACGCAACCATTCCGATCATCAATAATGGTGCTGTTTCACCGAGCGCCTGAGCCATTCCGATTATTGTACCTGTTAGCATCCCAGGCATAGCCAACGGTAAAACATGGTGGAAAATCATCTGCATCTTTGATGCTCCAATCCCGTAAGCAGCCTCTCTGATACTTGGAGGAACTGCTTTTATGGCGGCTCTGGAAGAAATAATTATTGTGGGAAGTGTCATTAATGCAAGAACAACACCACCCACGAGAGGAATTGATCGAGGTAAACCAAAAGCAACTATAAAAATAGCCAACCCCATTATCCCGAAAACCACGGATGGTACTGCAGCGAGGTTATTTATGTTGATCTCAATCAGTTCCGTAACCCAGTTTTTAGGTGCAATTTCTTCGAGATATATCGCAGTCATAATGCCCAACGGAAAAGCAATACAAAGGCATACAAGCATAGCCAAAACAGAACCTACTAAGGCGCCTTTTATTCCGGCAATTTCAGCCTCTCTTGATGCAGAACCTGAAAACAAATAATCTGATAGCTCGTAACTAATCAATTCCTTCGAATTTAAGGCGTCAATATACTGAATAGCAAGGTTCGATAATCTCCTTTCCTTCTCTGGGGTTTCCCTTAATATATAACCTCTCAAAAAAGTATCAACGTCGTCATCTAAAGCAAATCTAATACTAGCGGTCTTTCCAACTAAATCTCGATTTTCTTTTATGAAATTTATTAGGCGAGTGTCGGATGCAGAGGAAATTATCGATCTCGCTATCTTTTTTTCCTTTCTCCCGTCTACCACGCCTAAGGTCTTATACAGGGATTCACGAATCAATTCAGACGCCTCACCCAAAAAAAGAGACTGGTCGGATAAATCCCCCTTTGGATCTAATCTTGATTGATCAAGATTAACGCTTAAAGTTACGTAGTGCTGGAAAAGACCTGGAATCCCATTTGATAAAATCAAATAGAAGAGAAAACAAAGAAAAAAAATAGCTAGAGTAACTGCACTCAGTCCATAGAATTTGAATCTCGTCTCTTGAAAATGTCGCTTTGCAAGGGATTTTTTTATTTTTCTTCTTGCGTAAGCAGCATCTAAAATTTTGCCATTCTCACTCATACTGTTCTCTGTATCTTTTTACAATTTGTAAAGCGCCGAAGTTTAACACTAGTGTAGTAATAATTAGTATAAGTGCTAGGGCGAATGCTGATAATGTTTTAGCCGACTCAAATTCCTGGTCTCCAACTAGAATAGTTACAATTTGAGTAGTCACAGTTGTTACGGCATCTAAGGGATTAAAAGTGAGGTTTGCCGCTAGTCCGGCAGCCATAACTACGATCATAGTCTCGCCGATTGCTCTGGACACGGCCAAAATGACAGCTGCCACAATCCCAGGAAGAGCCGCCGGTAAAACAACTAGTCTAGTCGTTTCGCTAACAGTTGAACCGAGCCCATATGCTGCATCCCTCAATGATTGAGGTACTGAATTTATAACATCATCGGACAGCGACGATACAAACGGAATAATCATAACACCCATGACGAGCCCCGCTGCCAGAGCAGATTCTGAGGACACAGTAAGACCCATAGCCTCTCCACCCGACTTAACCATGGGAGCTATCGTTAGAGCAGCAAAAAAGCCGTACACGACGGTTGGAACACCTGCCAATATTTCCAGAAGAGGCTTGACAGTTGACCTGACCTTTGGGGCTGCATACTCTGCCAAATAAATTGCGCTAAATAAGCCTATTGGAACCGCAACTGAGACAGCGACAAGGGATATCAAAAAGGTGCCAACAAACATTGGAACCATTCCGTATTCGGGATCACCTCCTTCCGAACCAGCCCGAACTGCTCCCTCAAACTGGGGGTTCCATGTAAGCCCAAATAAAAACTCATCAGGCGGAATAAGATCAAAAAACCGAACCGTTTCAAATAAAACCGACAAGACTATGCCGATAGTAGTCATAATCGCAACAAGTGAGCTCAAACCTAGGATCCACTGTACGATTTTTTCAACATGACTTCTCGCTTTGAATGAGGGAGTTACTTTTCTTGATGCTAAATATCCGCAACTAACTGCGATGATCAAACATCCGAAAAAAATAAAATTCGCAGCAGCTATTTCCCATATTCGCCATTCGTTTGCTGCCAAAATAACCCATTGTTCGGGCTCACCAAAAGTAATCCCATCTAACTCATTCATTACTTTTATAAAGTTGATTTCTTTTGTAGTCTGTGAAATTCCAGATAAATTCGGGTAAAAATCCTGTACCCAAAATTTGAAAAGAATACCATCTGCTATCGAAAAAAATAGCAAAAATAAAAGTGCTGGTAACAATGCACCCAAAATGGACCAGTACACGTGATATTTTGGTAAGGAATCGAATTTTTGTCTTTTTTTGCTTCTCAAAAGTATTCGATATGTTACTAACCCATACAAAAGACTAATTACAACAATCACAAGCAGGACGTGAAAGGAAGTAAAAATACAAGCCTCCAATTATAAGAAAAGGGACCTTGCTCTTATGAGCTGGGGTCCCTTCAAAACAAAAAAACGACACCTTCTTAGGACTTTACTTTGATAAGTTATCCATGACAAGGACCGGGAGGTCAGTCATTGCTTTTTTAAACTTAGCTCTCTCGTCTTTACTCATAGGAATCATGCCTGCATCAGCTAGAGCACCGTCATCGCCCCAATGCCTCGTCCATTCTTCCATATAGTCTTTGATACCGGGTACAACACCTATATGGGAGTGCTTTACATAAAAATAAAGCGCTCTTGAGGCCTTATACTTACCAGATGCAATATCACTAAACGTGGGAGCAATCTCGTCTAAAACTGCCCCTTGCATTGTGTCGGAGTTTTGATCAAGGTAAGAAAACCCAAAGATTCCATATGCAGTGGGGTCCTCTTTGAGCTTTTGCACAATCAAATTATCCTGCTCTCCAGCCTCAACATAAGCACCATCTGTTCTCATTGCCCTACACTTCTTCCCTTTCTTATCCCCGCGCGCTTGCGAAAGCCTTTTAGCAACCGAGTCCGTACCACAATAAGATTTCTGATTTATCATTTCTGCAAAAGAGGCTCTTGTTCCTGAAGTTGTAGGCGGCCCGTATACTTTTATTGGCACGTCCGGAAGTAATGGCTTGATATCTGACCATTTCTCATAATAGTTGGGTACGAAAGCAATGCCTGCCTCATTAGGTACCTCTGCCGTCAGAGCTTTTGCGAGATCTGCTCGGGAAATAATTAATCTTTTACCTTTTTTTGAATTAGCAACTACAATTCCGTCATAGCCGACCTTTATTTCCGTAAGCTTGACATCATTCTTTTCGCAAAATGCCAACTCTTTTTTCTTCATCCGAGAAGACGCATTACCGATATCAACAAACTGGGTACCAGTGCCGTCACAAACACCTTTTTTGCCAACTGATGAACCGCCCGCCTCAACCACCGGAGTCTTTATTGAAGGATTCTTACCTAGCTGTTCAGCAACTATCGTGGCGAATGGAAAGACTGTTGATGACCCCTTCATACTTACGTAGTCTCGAGCCCAGGAGGCTGAACATAGAGCCAAACTAAGGCCTGAAAGAATAAAAAACCGAAAATTCATGATAACTCCTCAGAAAGATTAATTTACCAGTCAATGTTGACCACAAAGTATTACAAAAATATGACAACGAAGAAAAAAAGGTAGTAAAAAAGTCAAAAAAAAAAAATTGGTTCTTCTCATGAATATCTTAGAATTGATTAAAACTAATATTTATTTGAAGAGTCCCATTCTATGTTACCGTTAAATAACTACCCTTCAACAGGAGTAATATATGGCGCTGAATAAAAGGTTTTATTCTCTTGTAGTTTTGTTACTTTTTACTAGTAGCGTGTACGCTGTTCCACCTCCCAGGGGTATAGACCCGCTCGAGGCGAAGAGAAAAGCACGCATTGATAAAATAAAAAGGGAGAAAGCCCGCAGGGACTCAATCAACTGCTACCTAAGAGAGCGAAAAAAAATTAGTGATGGCGGCACAACATGTATATATAAATGTCCCTCAGTGAAGGGAAGAGTTGAAAGCAATAGTATCGGACCTGGATTTAGTTGTCCGACAATGATGAACGTGTTACGGCGAGAATAATAGTTCACAAATTGGATATTAAGTACTCTACACATTCCTGCGCAAGTTTTTCAGTTGATGCCTCTGCCATAACCCTTATCAAGGGTTCCGTGCCAGATGCCCTAACTAAAATGCGACCCTCTCTACCTAATCTATCAGTAACCTGCCTTTGAGCTTTCTTGAATTTATCATTAATCGGCCAATTTTTTTTTGGTATGAGTGGAACATTTTTCAATAACTGTGGAAACAATTGTAAATCATCAATAAAGTTAGCAAGGTCATCACCGATAGTGATCACCGCTTCCAAAACCTGTAAAGCGCTAATAATTCCATCACCCGTGGTGTGCATATTTAATACCAAAATATGTCCCGATGTTTCACCACCAAGGAACCAACCATTTTCTTCTAACATTTGTAGGATGTAACGGTCCCCAACTTTCGCCCTTCGGAATTCCAGTCCAAATTTGTTTATAGCTCTCTCTAAACCCAAATTACTCATTGGTGTTCCAACGACACCTTGAACGCTACTCGCTCCCTGTGTCCTGACTCGAATTTTAGTGATTGCATAGAGTAGCTCGTCACCATCAAAAACTCTTCCGAGATGATCAACAAGCTTAAGTCGATCTCCATCACCATCAAGGGCAATTCCATAATCAGCGGAAACATTAAGCACGCTATCCACGAGCTTCTGAGTAAAAAGCGTTCCCACAGAATCATTTATATTTTTTCCATTTGGTTCATTGCCGATCTCTACTACCTCAGACCCAAGTTCTCTCAAAATCTTTCCCGCGCAAAATGATGCCGCGCCATTTGCAGAATCCAAAACAATTTTTTTCCCTTTTAGAGATAAATCTCTTGGAAAACAGGACTTGCAAAATTCTATATACCTAGCAGTAGCATCCTCACAATTCTCTTGCGTGCCCAGGTTCAGAGGGTCAATAGGACAAAATGAGTTTAAGTTATCTTGAATTTGTTTTTCCATAGTTTCTGAGATTTTCTTTCCGGAACTATCGAAAAATTTAAATCCGTTATCATGGAACTTGTTGTGTGATGCACTTACGACGATTCCAGCAGTTGCCCCTATCGATTTTGTTAAGAATGCCACAGCGGGACTTGGAATTATCCCAGCATTCCGCACATTAAGACCTGCCTGGTTTAAACCACTAGCGAGTGCGCTTACTAACATGTCTCCTGATGACCTCGTATCTCGCCCAATGATGACTTCGGTCGCTTTTTTTTTATCTGCCAGGGCTATTCCAGTAGCAATGCCCAGTTTAAGTGCAAATTCAGGTGAGACAGCGCTTTCAGAAACATTACCACGGATTCCATCCGTACCAAATTCAAGAATATTTTCCATCGTTCTTATCAACCAACAGGGATTCCGAACTAACGGCTCTAAAGACTGTTATCATCTCTCTCGTTTCTTTAACATCGTGCACCCTTAGCACCGATGCTCCTTGCATTGCGCACCAAAGAGCCATTGCGAGGCTGCCACCCAATCTGTCAGGAGGATTACTTTTCCGGCTGGATAATTCTGAAATAATTCTTTTTCTAGACAAGCCTACAAGCAATGGACAAATTTTCCTCAGCCTTGAAATTTGTTTTAGAAGTAACAAATTATGCTGCGAAGTTTTCCCAAACCCGAAGCCTGGATCGATAAGTATTCTATTTTCAGCAATTCTATATTCGTAAAATTCATTCACTTTTTGCTGTAGAAAAAATTCAACTTCGGATACAACATCAACGTAACGTGGACATTGCTGCATGTTTTGAGGATTTCCTTGCATATGCATAATGCAGAACCCGACATTAGTTTCCGCCATTTCGCTCAAAAACTCAAGTGCCTCCTCTGATTTAAAGCCAGAGACGTCATTGATAATGTCCACGCCCATATCAACGGCACGCCTCATAATTTCAGGCTTCATTGTATCTATCGACACGGGTATTTTTAACTCACAAACTCTTTTTAAAACACCTTCTATCCTCCTCCACTCCTCGTTAACAGAGACTCTTTCGGCCCCAGGTCTCGTGCTTTCACCACCAAGATCTATGATGTCGGCACCTTCAGAGACCATAGTGTCAACCCGCTTTAGAGCCTGATCAATGCCATCAAAGGATCCCCCGTCAGAGAAGGAGTCAGGAGTCAGATTTAAAATCCCCATTATCAGCGGCCTATCCAAACTCAGTTTAAATCTACCGCAGTCAAAGCTTGAACCATTTGAGGAGCATTTCATCAGCAGACCCCAGAGCTATCAGTCAAATGCAGAGCATCATTCCCAAAAAATCTTACCCCGGACTCGTGGAAATCCGTCAAGAAGTCAATTAGTTGCGGTGGCGGCACCCGGCGGAGCTTCAGTACCACCTTTTTTACTCGACCCTCCTCCCGAGTTAGAACTATTACCGCCGTCGTTCTCGGGGCCTGATTTAAGGCTGTCTTTCGGCGGCTTCGGTTGTTTTCCTTGCGCAATATCGTCGATCTGCTCTGCGTCAATAGTTTCCCACTCCAAGAGGGCCTTCGCCATCGCGTGCATCTTATCAGAATTACTTTCTATGATGTTTCTAGCCACGGTGTATTGCTCATCAATAATTCTTCGGATCTCGGAGTCAACCTTTTGCATTGTAGATTCTGATACATGAGTGGTTTTCGTAATGCTTCTACCGAGGAATACTTCTCCTTCATTCTCAGCATAGACCATTGGTCCTAATGTATCACTCATCCCGTACCTAGTTACCATATCCCGCGCAAGTTGGGTGGCCCTTTCAAAATCGTTTGATGCCCCAGTGGTCATCTGGTCCATAAAAATCTCTTCTGCTATCCTTCCGCCAAATAGCACCGCTATTGTATTAAGAATCCTCTCTTTGTCCATACTATACCTATCTCCCTCCGGGAGTTGCATGGTGACCCCGAGGGCCCGTCCTCGAGGAATAATGGTAACCTTATGAACTGGATCGGTTTTCGGGAGCATTTTCGCAACGATTGCGTGCCCAGATTCGTGGTAGGCAGTATTTTTCCTTTCCTCCTCTGGCATGACAATAGATTTTCTCTCAGAACCCATGAGAATTTTGTCTTTCGCTTTCTCAAAATCATCCATTTCCACTGTTCTTCCACTGCGTCGAGCGGCAAAAAGTGCGGCTTCGTTAACAATATTTGCTAAGTCGGCCCCCGACATTCCCGGAGTTCCTCTCGCTAAAATATCTGCTTTGACGTCAGAGGCTACGGGCACTTTTCTCATATGTACTTTAAGAATCTGCTCTCTCCCCCGAACGTCCGGGAGAGGTACTACAACTTGTCGGTCGAACCTACCCGGTCGCAGAAGAGCAGGGTCTAAAACGTCTGGTCTGTTTGTTGCCGCGATTACGATAATTCCCTGGTTTGTCTCAAAACCGTCCATCTCAACTAACATCTGGTTTAGAGTCTGCTCACGTTCATCATTTCCGCCGCCGAGTCCAGCTCCCCTTTGTCTGCCGACAGCATCAATCTCGTCAATGAAAATTATGCACGGAGAATGCTTTTTTGCATTTTCAAACATATCCCTAACGCGCGCAGCACCCACGCCAACAAACATCTCTACAAAATCTGACCCTGATATGGAGAAAAATGGTACTTTAGCCTCTCCAGCTATTGCCTTTGCAAGTAAGGTCTTCCCGGTACCAGGGGATCCCACCATTAAAACTCCGCGAGGGATTCTTCCCCCTAACTTCTGAAACTTTGTTGGGTCACGCAAAAAGTCTACCAGCTCAGTCACGTCCTCTTTCGCCTCATCGCATCCAGCAACATCCGAAAAAGTAATCACGTTGTTGTTCTCGTCAATCATACGAGCCTTGGATTTACCAAACGAAAACGCGCCGCCTCTTCCTCCTCCCTGCATCTGCCTCATGAAGAAAATCCAAACGGCTATGAGAAGCAACATTGGAAACCAAGATACAAAAATACTCATCAATAATGACGGCTGTTCCTCAGGCTTTGCGGATACGATAACTCCATATTTCATAAGATCTGATACCATCCACAAATCCTGTGGAGCGTTGACCATAAGTTGCCTGTCATCTGTTGTGGTAGCCCTAACAGTTCTTCCATCGACCACGGCCGACTTAATTGCACCCTGTCGAGCTTCCTCCATAAACTGCGAATAGGAAACTTCTCGACTAATTCCTCTCGTCCCATCGAATTGGCGAAATATGGAAAACAAAATTAACGCTATCACCATCCATATTGCTACTTTTGATACAGTATTATTCAAAACGGTCCCCGATATTTGTTATTGATGCTCAATTGGATTACTATATTCTAAATAAGTTTTTAAATACACTATTATTTTAGTGTTTTTGCCACCAGAAAGCGTTCAGATGACACTTTTTTGGAAGCCATTGGCTTTCTCAACCAAACTTTTTCAAAATACCTAGCTAAATCTTCTCGAAATTTAAGGGCATTAGTGCCAGTTTCAAAAGCTTTGATAACCACCCAGCCATTTTGCTGCAAATTCTGCAAACTGAATTCCAATACTAAATTCACCAATTTC
>CACOBT010000013.1 GCA_902625535.1 uncultured beta proteobacterium
TGTCCAGCAACACTGTCTAACTCATACGGCATCCGCGAATAAGTATTGCCATCTCCTAAACCAAAAATGGTATGAAGACCAGTTTCTTCAGAATAATTCGCAGTTACAAATGTGTAAGCTGGAGGCCCGCTATACCAACCCTGTGGAAGAGACTCTATTTCTTCGCTAACCAGACTTTGTCTAAGTTGACTTAGTTCATCAGTGGTGGGAAGCTTGAAAGTTGTGCTTGTGCCATCGGATGTGTTTACCACATATGTACGCGTATCAAGAGACTCAGTTATCGTCTGTCCATCATTAAAATAGACAGATAACTGGTCTCTGGAGATCACATCATCAATCGATGCAAGCCCGTCACCATTTACATCAACATAAAAATAGGTTTTTCCGTTTACACTAATGTAGGGATTGATGAGGGCGTAAGGGCCAAGTGAGTATGCCATACTGAGAATCTAAACCTTAAAAGTTCACGAGTCAGACCCTAAAAGTGTAAAATAAAGCGATTGTTTTTTCAATATTATGTTAATGAATTTCGCTCGCCTAAAAAGGATTCAAACCATTCATAGTTGAGGACAGGAACTCAAATTCAGTCGCCCTGTTTGTCCTTCTAATTGAAGGACGAGTTTTCGACTATTCTGTAGAGCAACACGCAAAATGGAGACTCGGAGATACAACAAGTCACACCTATGATGACCGTATTGAAGAAGAATCCACCACTAAATAACGAAATCTGTGCCCAAAATTAGAAAAACGGGCACAGTTTTTCTTTTCCAAAACACCCATTCCTTCTAACAGCTTTATACACCTAGTTTTACAGTGACAAATCTGTGCCCAAGTTGTGCCCGTTCAAAAATAACGGGTCGTTTTGCTATTTGACCGATTTGAGAAATCCCTGAAAATACAGTAACATAGAGATAACTAGGGATTAATTATGATGCCTTGTGTTGAAATAGTGAAAATGCCCGAAACCCTTATCCCTCCTGGGTTTCAAGCGAAAGATTGGTGTCAGTGGGGGGACTTGAACCCCCAAGCCTTAAATAGGCGACAGATTTTAAGTCTGTTGTGTATACCGTTTCCACCACACTGACGATATTTATGCTCGAATTAATTGTTCTCAGCAAAGCAATTACAGAATTTGTTCTATTCCTGTATATCGGTAGGTGTGTGTTATATATTCTCGCGTTTGGAAGACATAATGACAACCTGATCTACAGGATACTATTACTGCTCACGCAAGTACCTGAACAATTGGTTTCTTATATTACAGTAAAAACCATCCTGCAGAAACATCTGCCATATTTTACATTTATTTTTTTCCTGTCAATTTGGTTCGTTTTGCTTGTCGCGAAGGTAATTATCGGTGGCCCGTCAAGTTTTAATATACAATAGCAACTATGTTGACAAGATTACTAACGATCATAGCGGATGTTTTTGAAATTTTTGGCCAAACAAAGTTAGCTGAACGTTGCTGGCGTAAGATTGCACACAATCGTCCGGACGCGGAGAACTTGACCACAGCTGGTTTAATCTGCTTTAAAAATGGAAATTCGAAAGATGCTGAACAGTTCTTTTTAAAAGCTTTGGATAGATGCCCCACATATTATCAAGCACTTTTTAACCTGGGTTTTCTCAGACAAAATGAAAATCGTCATCATGATGCGATAGGCTTTCTTTCAAAAGCTATCGTAATCAATGAAAAATGTGATGTTGCTTACTACGGTAGAGCACAGTCTTTCCTTCAAAATGGGTTAATAGAAAAAGCGATAGTGGATTTAAAACGAACAATTGAAATTCAACCCTTCGCTCCTCATGCATACTACAGACTTGCGCATGCGTATGCGAAGATGAACAATTTAGAAAAATCGAAACAAATTATTCAGCAACTTTTAACCTTTGAGCCACAGGTTGGTAACCAACTCAAAAAAGAACTTAAACTGGAAACTTAGTGTAATGGAAGAAAATAATCCTATCAAACAAAGATATTGGAACAAGTTAAAAACAATAACCCTAATTTTAATTATTTTGTGGTTTATCCCAACATTTGTAATTTCGTTTTTTGCAAACGAGCTCACGTTTGATTTTTTCGGATGGCCGTTTTCTTTTTGGATGGCTGCCCAGGGGTCACAGTTAATTTACTTGCTCATTGTTTGGATTTATGCATCATTCGTAAATAAACTGGACAAAACGTATTTGAATGAGTTACAGTCGCCTGGAAGAAATTAGTGGTTAAACTATTTAATCCTGATCTGCCCCAAAGTTCTTTTGCGAGCAGATTAAAAAAAGTTTATGGCCTATACACTCTCGGCTTCATAAGTTTTTGTGTGGTGCTCGCTGTTTTAGAACAATTAGGTGTATCCCAGGAGTTCATTGGCTATACGTTCCTATTTGCTACCATTTTTTTATATGCAGGGATCGGGTTTCTCAGTAAAACTAACGAACCTGACAACTACTACGTAGCAGGTAGAAGGGTCCCGGCGTTATTTAATGGAATGGCTACCGGAGCCGATTGGATGTCGGCTGCATCATTCATAGGAATGGCCGGCGGTCTCTATGTCGGAGGTTATAAAGCCCTTGCTTTTATAATGGGTTGGACAGGGGGATATGTTTTTGTAGCGCTTCTCCTGGCTCCATTTCTTAGGAGATTTGGACAATATACAATTCCTGATTTTTTAGGAACAAGATATGGTGGCTCTCTTCCACGCCTAATTGGAATTTTTATTGCAGTTTTATGCTCGTTTACATACGTCGTCGCACAAATCAAGGGAGTTGGTGTTATCACAACAAGGCTTACGGGTGTTGAATTCGAAGTTGGTGTCTTTTTGGGACTCGCCGGAATCTTAGTTTGCTCCTTTTTGGGAGGGATGAGGGCTGTTACATGGACACAGGTTTCTCAATATATTGTTTTGATAATTGCATATCTTATACCCGTAGTATGGCTATCGATAACCCAAACAGGCAATCCAATTCCCCAACTCTCCTTTGGCCAACAACTGCAAAAAGTATCTGTTCTGGAAAATAAAATTAATTCAGATCCAGCTGAAGTTGAGGTTATGAAAATGGTTGCGGATGCAAAACAAAAACTTTTAGACGACAAAAATGAGAATGGGGAAAGGCTTGACGGGGATCAGAAAAAAGAACTCAAGGTAATTGCGAAGGGCTCAACGTCCTCTCCCAGGCCACACGCAGACCCTTTTATTGGGGAAACTCAAGAGGACATCAATTCGGAAAAGAAGAATTTCTTCGCACTAATCTTTTGCTTAACGTTAGGGACGGCTTCCCTACCGCACATACTTATGAGATACTATACAACTCCATCTGTGAGTGAGGCTCGAACCTCGGTCGCGTGGTCCTTGTTATTTATCCTTCTACTGTACTTAACGGCGCCTGCACTTGCTGTATTGGTTAAATTCGTAATTTACAATGATATTGTTGGGTCTTCGTTTGCAAGTTTACCCATTTGGGTGGAGAAATGGATGGCTGTTGATGCCAGCTTACTTTCCATAACTGATATAAATAAAGATGGCATTATACAGTTAGCCGAAATTTCGATCCATAAAGATATAGTTGTTTTAGCAACACCCGAAATTGGTGGGTTACCCTTCGTGATTTCCGGGATGGTGGCTGCTGGGGGATTAGCTGCCGCCCTTTCAACCTCTGATGGACTATTGCTAGCTATGGCTAATGGACTCTCGCATGACCTTTACTATAAGATGATAGACCCAAAAGCCTCTGTAAATAAGAGAGTCAGAATCTCCAAAACTGTGTTGTTAATAGTTGCTGTTTTAGCGGCTTTGGTTGCTCAACAAAACCCGGCAGACATTTTGTTTTTGGTATCTGCTGCTTTCTCATTTGCGGCTTCAGGATTCTTTCCAGCATTAATATTGGGAATTTTTTGGAAGCGCACCACTAACGCAGGTGTATCTATAGGTATGTTAACAGGTATATTCGTTTCTTTTTATTACATGGCTATTAATCAACCATGGCTGAGGGAAATGATCTTTAATATTCCAAAAGAAGCACCTATCACCGACATATGGTTCGGGATTGATCCGATTTCGGCCGGAATTTTTGGTGTCCCAGCGGGATTTATAGTAACTGTGCTGGTTTCTTTGGTTACAAAGGTTCCGCCAAAAGAAAATATAGATTTACTTGAGAATGTCAGATATCCGGAATTAAGCGAAAAAGAGGGGTAACCTAATAATTTAGGTTTTCTCGGGTTGAATCGTGGAGTCGTCAGATTTTTGAGTATCAATTGTCTCCAAAGTTTTTTTCAGATCTTTAAATTTTTCTGCGATATCTGGAGGAATTGTTGCCATAAGATCATTTATTTCGTTAACACCTTTACTGTCAACTTTTTTATGGTTTTGGTTCCTAACCTCTGACAATGAATCGGAAAAATTTATTGGTTTTTTACCATTTTCCTGCTCCGGTTTTGCAGACTTATCTAACGCATTTAGGTCATCAATATCGATGGCCATCGTTTTTATTGATCTGAGAGTTTCCGATTTGGTTGTACGGTTGTCGAAACGCATCGAGAAAAAGAAGATAGAACTTAATACAAACGTAAAAATAAACCAAATACAGATAAATTGAGTACTGGAGATCTCAGAGCCTAATGCGATATCTATCACAATGTTAAAAATTGAGACCCATGAAAAGCCTGTAAACCAGCTTATCCCTCCCGCTGTCTCGGTCTTTATAACGAAGATTGTTATAAAAAAAGAGAGATTTATGCCGACGAATAATTTTGATATAATCGGAAGAACTTTGTTAGGGTAATTCATATTTTAAAATAATGAGCGAATCGCTTGAACTTCCAAAAAAAGGGGTAAGGATATACTCGCCGAACGAGGGTTGGATTGACGATCAAAACCATGATTCTAGCAGTGAAAAAGGTACATTGAGTTCTGAGTCTACCAATGTTTCGTCTAAAATGGCAACTAATAATTCTGGCGACACTGAAAAAAATAGTACTGTATCTGAATTATCTGAGAACGAAGATAAGCCTTTAGCCGTTGGGGATGCTTTAGAACAATTATTTGAAACATTAAATAAGTCTACTAGCCCGAATTCAGGTACGACTGATGAGCCAACCTGGAAAGATGTTGCTGAGCTCAGTAGGCAAATGGAAGAAAAATTGGACCTTCGTAGAGAAGTATTAGAAAAATTGTCGTTATTAGATGATGACATTCAAGACACGAGAAAAAATTTGCTACAAACATTGAAAGCATTAGGTAAGACTGAAAATGAAAAACTGTCTGCAGCAACTGTCAGAGCGAGCGTGAGTGCTATGGCTATTGATGTATTGGCAAAAAAATTGACATGATCACTTGCTAGTATCCTGTTTACGAAGAAACTTTGGTGGCTTTCCTAAAACCTTTCTTGACAGAGAGAAAATTGCTTTGGGTTCTCTTCTTATGATTTTTTGATTGCCGTATGTTCCCTCAGCAAAGCTTTCGTCCTGTATCACTGGATTTTCAGTAAAGAAGTTTGAATCTTGTAAAACGCCCAGACTAGGCTCAGAGGATGTTTGTACCTTTTTCGGATCGCTCTGACTTATTGTCACGCCGCCTGCTGGCATTCTCAACGGACTTTCTTTTGCTTGCTCCTCCAGTTTTGTAACTGACATTTTTTGTTTATCAAGAGTCCTTATTGCATCTGTTTTTTTGATGTTATAACTGAGCGACGAAGCGAGCTTGGCCCGGGAGGGTTGCACAGAGGCATTGTTGTTCTTCAATCTATCAAAATGGATTCGCGCAGTCTGTTCAATTGATTGACAGAATATCTTAAATGAATTCGAAAGTTTATGATTTTTCATATCTAAAAGAAACCTATTTCCAAAACTTTTTTTTGCCTCTACCGAGTCAATAATTGGCGGGGTTAATAGGAACC
Source organism: uncultured beta proteobacterium (assembly GCA_902625535.1). Classification (GTDB taxonomy): domain Bacteria; phylum Pseudomonadota; class Gammaproteobacteria; order Burkholderiales; family Burkholderiaceae_A; genus UBA7377. Next base: position 5,890 of record CACOBT010000013.1, read on the forward strand.
CAAATGGAAATCTTTCCGTATTGTGCCTAAATTTTACTGCCTGGTCACCCCGGACCCTGCTTGGAACAATAACAAGGGATGGACTTTGAAGCGACTGAAAAACCCATTCATGTCGTGCAGCAAACTCCATAGTCGCAATTAATTCAACTTCCGAAATAGCCGTAGGCAAGATAACGATATCAAAATCTAACATCATCTCCGAATCAAACACATCAAACCACGTTAGGTCGGCAATGACGATTTCTGACCGTGCGTAAACTCCCTGAATAATCTTTCTTGACTCTATCAGAATTCTGTTAGCACCATCCGATAAAGGTAGACTACCCTTAAAGACTGTAATTCTTTGTGGTTTAACCGACCGAACCCATTTGCTTGATGACGACTGGGTATCAAAGTCCACGAGCGTTGTCCGTCTGTTCAAGATTGAGGCAAAATAATGTGCTAAGTTGGCAGAGATTGTACTCTTTCCGACACCGCCCTTCTGATTTGTGATTAAAATTCTCAAAACGCACTTTCCAAACAAATAATGTCACAAAAATTGCAAGTGACACTGACACCTTTTCCTTTTACGAATCGACAGTACTAAGCAAAACTTAATTTATTAGGCGGGAGCCGGAATCGAACCGGCGTACACGGCTTTGCAGGCCGCTGCATAACCACTCTGCCATCCCGCCATCGTACTGAGAAACGCGATAAATTGGAGCGGGAGACGAGATTCGAACTCGCGACCTATACCTTGGCAAGGTATCGCTCTACCAACTGAGCTACTCCCGCGCATATATAATTGTACATGTAAAAAAAAAAAGATAGTGAGAATTAATCTTTATAGTTTGTACCGGTTACTGCGATAGTAATATAGTTAAAAAATGAGATGACGGTAAGAATAGCGGCAAGACCAACTAACCACGTACCAACTACACCGCTATTAATCCCCGAAAATAGAATATCAGAATCGTACAGTAAACATGGTAAGGCAACCATTTGAGAACATGTCTTTAATTTGCCCAACATGTTTACCTTCAGGCCTCTTTTAGAACCTACTTTAAGCATCCATTCACGCAATGCTGAAACTGCGATTTCCCGGCCCACTATGATTATACCTATAACCGCTCCTACACGTTCGAGATCAACTAGTATGACTAGAACTGCACAAACCATCAATTTATCAGCGACTGGATCTAGAAAAGCTCCAAATGCCGACGTTTGATTAAGCCTTCTTGCCAACCATCCATCAAACCAATCTGTTAAACTAGCAAGCACAAAAATTATCGTCGCAAGCATATTTTTTTTCGTTTCTGGCATATCCATAGGACCATAAATAATCAGTAGCAGCACAGGGATTGCAAAAATTCTTGTAAAAGTAACTAGAGTGGGTAATGTAATCATAGTTAAAGAAATTACTGATGAATATATGCATAGATTTTACTGGCGAGTGCTTTCGATACCCCATTCACACTTCCTAGTTCGTCTATAGAGGCTCTCTCAAGCTCCCTCAAACCACCAAATCTTGCTAACAACCTTTTCTTTCTTATAGAACCAATTCCTTCGATTTCATCAAGAATCGATTTTTTCGAAGTTTTCAATCTCTGGTTCCTCATCCCCAAAATTGCATATCGATGGGCTTCGTCTCTGATATACGCAAGAAACATCAAAGTTGTTTGATCGGGTTGATTTAAATCCCGATTGTTCGCGTCAAAAAAGATTGTTTCTAGACCGACCTTTCTTCCATCCCCTTTTGCAATCCCAATCGTTATTACACTTGTCACCCCGGCATTACATAGAACCTCCTCTGCTATTGCAAGCTGACCTTTCCCACCATCTATAATAAGGAGGTTAGGTACCTCCTGCGCATCTTTGAATCTTCTATAGAGCCCCTCCTTTAAAGCACCGTAATCATCATTCGCTTTTGCAGTTTTGATCTTGTATTTTCTGTACTTTGCGTGTTGTAAAGAGAGACCCTGGAAAACAACGCAAGAACAGTATGTAGCCTCCCCAGAAAAATGACTTACATCAAAGCATTCAATTCTAAAAGTTGACATTTTTTCCTCAGTCAATTCTAAACCTAAAAACCTTACAAGGTACCTCATTCTATCCTTAAGACTTTTAGCCTCTAAAGTCTTCCTCATTAGGGCCTGGTTTAAATTTTGTTTTGCTAAATCAAACCAATCGCCCTGTTCTAATTTGGGAGAGAAAACAAGTTTAGGTTTCTTTAGATCTGTATTGCCTTTTGTACATAGATCCAACCATTTACTTAAGTTCTCAATCGCGGATTTGCTGTTAGCAATAATGACTGGTGGAAAGCTCTTTCTTTCATAATATTGAATTAAAAAATATGTCAGTGCCTCAGCTAAAACTTCTTTCGAATTCAATCCTGCATTCTCAGAATTTTGTGCAAAGGAAATTTTATCCCCCAAGTATCTACCCCCTTTTATCGTGGCAGTATTTATTGCAATAAGCAATCCATTACTCGCAACGACAAAAATATCGCAATCTTTACCATTGGAAGATTCCATATTGTTTCTTTGAATTATTTTTGATAATGCTGTAATCTGATTTCGATATTCCGACGCCTTTTCAAACATTAAAGATTTTGCGGAATTTTCCATTAATACTTTTAATTCTTCAAAAATTTCTGAAAAATTTCCATTTAAAAATGAAATAGCCCTTGCTACATCTTCCCGATAATCCTCATGGGATATCGTTCCCACACACGGTGCACTACAACGCTTAATTTGGTATTGAATACAGGGTCTAGACCTGTTGGAGAAAATCGAGTCTCTACAATCCCTAAGTTTAAATATTTTTTGAAGAATCTGAATACTTTCTTTTACCGCCCATGCATTTGGATACGGACCGAAAAATCTATCGGACGTACCAGTATTTCCCCTATAAAACGAAATTTGAGGAAACTTATGGTCACTGATCTTTAATAACGGATACGACTTATCGTCACGGAATAAAATGTTATACCGTGGCGTCAAAGTCTTAATTAGATTATTTTCCAAAAGCAGTGCTTCCGATTCGGAACGAACTTCCGAAAATTCTATACTTATTAGTCTTGAAAGCATATGTTCAATACGTGGACCGCGACTTGTCTTTGAAAAATAACTAGAAACTCTATTTTTTAGGTTTTTTGCTTTTCCGACATACAAAATTTCCTTGTTACTACCAAGAAATTTATAAACACCAGGTGTTTTTGGTAACCTCTTAATTACATCAGTAAACTTTTCACCCATTTCTTTATTTTATTCCGATCGAATGCCTTTCTCAAACTCTTTACGTATTCTTGTTAGAATTGTACTAAACATTTCTCTAGAGAGTCTCCCGGTTAAAATATTGAGTTTGCTGGGGTGATAACTATCAACAATTAATAGTTGACCAACTTTGAATAAATTACCATGTCGAAATTTAATAAAGTTTTTTCCCTTCAGTACTTTCATTAAACCATCATGCGCTACTACACCGAGACATAATACTATTTTTGGTTGAACGAACAAAATTTCTTTTTTTAAATATTTGATGCAATTATTTATCTCTGATTGTAAAGGACGGTTTGATGGCGGAAAACATTTTACTACGTTTGTTATACAATACCCAATACTCGTAGAACTACCACCCTCAGATAATCTGAATCCCTTTTCCTCTAAACACTGATTCAAAAACTTTCCGGCATAATCTCCATTGAACGGCAAACCTGTAGCGTTTGCTCCATGTAGTCCTGGTGCTAACCCCAGTATTAATAGTCCCGTTTTTCTAAGGCCATGTGCAACCACAGGATTGTTATGGTAGGTTGGAAATTTAACAGTATTCTCTTTTCTTAACATTACCAATCGCTTACAGTCTATACACTCTAATTTTGAAGCCATTACACAACCGTTTATTTTTTTAACTCTTTTTTCAAACCGGAAATTTTTTTTAACCCAGGTGGTACAGTTGAGATAGGATAATCGTTTAAAATTTTAAGAACTCCTGACCTATCGTTGCAAATTAACAGAGAATCGCAGCCAGCGGAGAAAGCAACGTCCACTAAGTCCAATAATCCCGATTCTATTTTTACTCCTTGCATTGATAAGTCGTCACAAAAAATAACTCCCTTAAAATTAAGCTTTTTCCTTAAAACATCAACAAGCCAAAACTTGGACAAACTTGCCGGACTCAAATCACATTTTTCATAGACAACATGAGATGCCATGACTGACGATACTACATTTAACGTACCAATCAGATATTTATACGGATAAATATCCTTTTTAAGGATTGGTTCAAGTTGCCTCTCATCTCTTGCGAAAGTGTTATGAGAATCCTCCTTAGCCCAACCGTGTCCAGGGAAATGTTTAACACAGTTTTTTAATCCAAAATCCCTTAATCCAGTTATGATCCCCAAACACAGAATCGCAACTAACTCGGGATCGGAGGAGATAGCACGATCACCAATTACATCACTCCGTCCCCAATTAAGATCTAAACATGGAGTAAAACTAAGATCTACACCGATTGCAACTAGCTCTTTTGCTATTGTTGCACCATGGGAGTAAGCTTTCGCCAATGCTTCTGATACAGTTTTTTTTGTAAATCCTCTCTCTACAATGATATTACCAATAGCGCTAGGCGCTTCAAGGGAGGTAAAGCCTGTTTTAAACCGTTGTACTCTGCCACCTTCATGGTCTACTGTAATCAATAATTCTCTACCTCTTGTACACCCGTGAATATCGTTTATTAACCGAAAAATCTGATCCTTTGACACAAAATTTTTCGAAAAAAGTATCACACCACCCACTAGAGGATGATTTAAAACCTCCTTGTCTTCGGAACTTAGTTCATGTCCGCATATATCAATTATTAATGGACCAAGATTCACAAGGCTAACCCTCTATTATTGCTATTGCCTGAGCAAAATTTTTTTCATCAGTTAAAGAGATATGAATTTTTTTATATTTCGGAGGTGTCGAGGATTTTTTTAAAGTAAGAATTTCTACATAAGGCTTGCCCAGATTGTCATTAGATATTTCAATAGATTTTAAAGAAAGTCTACCGCGTAACCCGGTACCAAAGGCCTTAGAAACAGCTTCCTTCGCAGCAAATCGTTTTGCCAGAAACCTATTCGCCTTTTCATGGGATCTTACGGGCGAAAATAGGATATTCTCGTAAATGCCCAACTCCTTCTGTGCAAGAATTCGTTTAACAAACTTTGTGGGATATTTATTATTTAAATTATTAATTCTAGTAATGTCAACGAGATCAATCCCTATTCCCAAGATCATCGTTCAGCCTCCCTTAATAATCTCTTCATTTCTTTAACAGCTTCTCTCATTCCAACAAAAACCGATCGCGAAATAATAGCGTGGCCAATATGTAGCTCCCGTAATCCTTCAATGGCGGCAACGTGCTGAACATTAAAATAATTTAGTGCGTGACCAGCGTTGAACCTCATACCTAATTTTCTAATCTCCTCACCTGCATTCTTAATCTTCTCCAATTCTGATTGTACTTCTATGGATGATTTGTCTCTTCCCTGGCTGTAAAATACGTGAGCATATGGACCTGTGTGAATTTCGCAAACTTGAGATCCTATGTTTTCAGCCGCCCTTATTTGCTCTTTATTAGCATCTACAAAAACACTAACCATTATTCCTTTTTGAAGAAGCTTTTTTACCATTTTCTTTAGATTTTTTTCCTGGCTTACTATGTCCAGCCCACCTTCAGTGGTAACCTCATTTCTTCCCTCAGGCACAAACATCACCATCTCAGGGGTCACATCAAGAGCAAACTCTAATAGCTCTTCAGTGGGCGCCATTTCCAAATTTAATTTTATCTGCGTGTGCGTTCTTAATCGTTCCACATCAGCGTCTTGAATATGTCTTCTATCCTCTCTTAGATGCACTGTTATTCCGTCTGCACCTCCTAAATGTGCTTCAACGGCAGCCCATATCGGGTCAGGCTCAAATGTTTGTCTTGCCTCTCTTAAAGTCGCGACATGATCTATATTTACCCCTAGCTCTAACATACTATTTTTTTATTCCTTTCGAAAATTCGTTAATTTCTCTCATTATACGCCTTGACTTTAACTCGGCTGAATTAAGCTGGCCATTTAATAAAAATCTCAATAGGCTTTTTAGTCTCATCCAATATTTTTTATTTTGAAAAATCTTAACCCACTGATTAAAGTCAAAAGTCAACATTTTTAGTATTTTTAACAAGTCAGATCCAATCGGAAAATAATCGTAACCAATAGTATACCCACGATTATGAATATCAATTTCTGAAACTACTCCGTGCTCAGGAGTTAGGTACAAATGATTTTTTCCAGAAATTATATACTCAGAAAAATCTGGAAATACTCCTATTTCCTTTAACATAGCAAACTCAAATCTTCTAAGGTGAACTTCTTGTAATTCAGGTAGCAATGCTAAACTTTTTAATGTTGACTCGTAAGCAGAGAATAATACTTTAAATGGGTCATTTTTTTGGACAAGCTTTAAAATCAACTCATTAATATAAAATCCAGTAAATAGTTGCTCTCCAGTTAGTTTTTTCTCTCCTCTTTCGTCCCATTCTGCAGACATTAGTGACCGAAGCTCACCTTTTTTACTATACCTGATCAGAATCCTATTGAATGGTATCAATAGCCCCCTCAAGTTAGAAGTTGCCCTCCTCGCACCTTTTGCAACCGCTGAAACTCTGCCCTCTTTCTCAGTGAAAAACTCTACTATTAAACTAGACTCTCGCCAATGATAAGTATGTAAAACGAATGAAGAATGGAAAATCACACTAAGTAATACCCATGTGATTGAGAAAAGAAGGATTCTTGTTCCAACAGGTCATAAGTTTGACCCATAAAGAAAGATGAATGTTAGTTCCAAGAATAATTTTCAATTCTTTCGTAGACCGGAGTCTAATAGCTTTTAATTTTCGCCCTCCTTCTCCAATAATCATAGGTTTATGGCTCAGTTTACTTGTAAAAATAGTTGCTTCAATAATTGTACATGAGGATCTGGCATAGCCCTTTTGCAACTTTGTAACCTCAACAGCAATATTGTAGTGCAGCTCATCTCCAACACAATTAATTATATTTTTTCTTATAATCTCAGAAATCCTAAAATAAAGATTTTGATCTGTTATCAATGTGTTCTCAAATAAGGGTTCCCCCACTGGTAAATAAGTTTTAATTATTTTAACTAGTAATTCAAGTTGATAACTTTTCTTAACTGAAATAGGAAGAATATTAACGGGCTTAAATTTCTCCAGTTCTGGCACAATCTTGTACATTGCTTCCTTGTCGGAAACACTTTTTATTTTATCTATTTTATTGAGAGCAATTATCAGCGGAACATCCTCTGGCATATTTGATAAAATTTTAAGATCGTCAGAAAACAAAGTCTTTGCTTCCAATACAACAATGTTTGCACTAGTGTAAATAACGTTTGAAAATGCTATCTTTTTTAAACGTTTATTGAGAAGGAGCTTGTTTTTAAAATCAATTCCTGGATTATCTATAAATGCAATTTGGTAATCTTGTGAGGATAAAATACCGAGAACGGGGCTTCTGGTAGTTTGCTTTTTCCTAGTAACAATACTAACCGGTTCCCCAATTATCCTATTCATTAAACTAGACTTTCCAACATTTGGACGTCCTGCTATGCTAACGTAGCCCGTTAAGAAATTGTCATTTTTCTTTACCATTTTGTTATCAGCGGGTTTTTATAATTTCTAAAAAACGGATTTTATCCAACATGGATTTGGCAGCATATTGTTCAGCGCCTTTGATTGAAGAGCTTTTCCCCCTACTCACAATTCTTTTTATTCTTTTTTCAGGACTTACACAAACGTTGACGCTAGATTCCACCTCATAGAAAGGGGCATGTTCAGGTCCGGACACTTTGAGCACAGAATATATTGGAACGTCTACCCCATATTTTTGCATTAATTCCTGCAATTCTCCTTTTGAATCCCGTATGTCAATTTGCGACAAGTTAACGTTCTTTAGTAAAACCTTCCGGTACAATTTTATAATAACATCGCTGGCTGCAGTAAAACCACCGTCTAAGCTTATGGCGCCAAAAATGGCCTCTAACGAATCAGCGACGACTGAATCCTTCAATATCCCATTATTTGATTTTAATGCGGTACCTACATACAGGTATCTATCCAGTGAAATAAAACGAGCAACCTTTACTAATGCAGTTTGGTTAACAAGATTCGATCTGACTCTCGACAATTGACCTTCGTTAAAGGTATTTCCTTCTTTAAAAACTAAGGTGGTAATTGTTAGGTTTAGAACACTATCCCCTAAAAATTCTAGCTTTTCGTTATTGTCTTTTGAGAAACTTTTGTGGGTAAGCGCCCTCTTTAAAAGTTGACGTTTCTCAAAATTAAAGTGAATTTTTTTTTGTAATTCTGCAAAATCTTCGTCAGTCATTAAAAATAACAATCAACTAATTTATAAAACCGAGTCGATCAAAATTGCCGTCTAAGATATCATATATGTTGAACCATATAAATACGGCTTTGCCTACGAGGTTACCTTCCGGCACAAAACCCCAATATCTACTGTCGCTACTGTTATCCCTATTGTCCCCCAATACAAAATAATGTCGTTCCGGAACAATGCACGATATCCCATTCGTAATCTTTTTACAACTGTTGTTAAAAATTTTCTCATCAAAGTAAAAATCTATAACTCCCATGTCATTCAAAACTCTATAACTTCTACCTTCAAAGGTCTCTTCAAACTGGTTGGAAACTTTAAATGTAGACGAGTCGAGATAGTCTACGGTTCTAGCTTTTGTTATATCTTCGTCATTTACCTTTAACCGTTTATTTTTGTACTCGACAACATCACCAGGTAACGCTACGATACGTTTAATATAATCGAGAGATGTGTCTCTGGGCCACCGAAAAACAGCAACATCTCCCCTTTCAGGGACTTTATTTTCCATAAATTGAAAATCGATTATCGGTAGTTTAACCCCGTATTCGTATTTGTTTACTAAAATCAAATCGCCAATTCTAAGAGTTGGGATCATTGACCCCGACGGGATATTAAAAGGTTCAAATAGGAAAGACCTGATGACGAATACTACTAGAATGATCGGAAAAAAACCGGCGGTATATTCAAGAAAAATAGGTCTATCCTCTGTTTCTTCTCTAAATTTCCGAAAGTATATTTTGTCAGCAAGCCAAAATAGTCCGGTGACTACCAATAGCAAAAATATCAAAACTTCAAAATCCACTTTACTTTGCCTCGGACTTTAAAATTGCCAAAAAAGCTTCTTGCGGGACTTCAACTGAACCAACTTGTTTCATTCGCTTTTTTCCTTGTTTCTGTCTCTCTAGCAACTTTCTTTTTCTCGTAATATCCCCGCCGTAACATTTAGCTAACACATTTTTCCGCAGGGCTTTAACATTCTCTCTCGCTATGATATTAGACCCAATCGCTGCCTGAATAGCGACATCAAACATTTGCCGCGGAATGAGCTCCTTAAGCTTAGCAGCAAGTTGTCTTCCCTTGTAAAGCGAATTAGTTCTGTGTACTATTGCAGATAACGTATCTACCTTATCACCATTTATCAGTACATCTAATTTAACAACGTCCGAAGGATCATATCTCACAAGTTCATACTCCATCGAGGCATAACCTCGAGAGATAGATTTTAATTTATCAAAAAAATCGACAACTACCTCATTCATAGGCACCTCATATTCGACACTCACCTGTCTACCCAAATAAGTGAGATTTTTTTGGATTCCTCTCCTAGAAGTACAGAGCGTAATAACAGCACCGAGGAAATCTTGGGGTACCATTATAATTAAATTTGCGATTGGCTCTCTAATCTCAGAAATCTTTCCTGCGTCCGGCATCTCCGTCGGATTATCAATATGAATTTCATTACCATTGTGATCGATAACTTGATAAATAACCGTCGGAGCCGTTGTGATTAATTCTATGCTGTATTCTCTTTCTAAACGTTCCTGCACTATTTCCATATGCAGCAAACCTAGGAACCCACAGCGAAATCCGAATCCTAATGCCTGGGATACCTCAGGCTCGAACTGAAGTGAGCTATCGTTTAACGCAAGTTTTTCGAGAGCATCTCTCAGTGATTCATAATCTTTGCTTATTACTGGATATAGACCTGCGTATACCTGAGCTTTTACGGATTTGAACCCAGCTAGAGGATTTTCTGCAGGCCTTTCAACAGTTGTTATTGTGTCCCCAACCCGCGCGCTCGAAATTTCCTTGATCCCGGCAATTATAAATCCAACTTCCCCAACCTGTAACTTTTCCTTTTCATTTGCCTTAGGAGTGAAAACTCCCAGTTTGTCAACGACATGCTGTTTCCCACTACCCATAAATCTTATCCGCGATTTCGCACAAATTACGCCGCTAAATATACGCACAAGCATAACCACCCCAACATAGCTGTCAAACCAGGAATCTACGATTTGGGCTTGCAACGGTGCATTAAGATCTCCTGCAGGGGGAGGAACCCTGTCTATGATAGCCTCAAGAAGTTTATCTATCCCCTCACCTGTCTTTGCACTTACCGATAAGGCTTCTTTACCATCAATTCCTATTGCTTCCTCAATTTCCTCCAAGACGCCCTCTCTATTAGCTGAGGGGAGATCTATTTTGTTTAAAACAGGAAGAACCTCTAACCCTAATTCCGTTGCGGTATAACAATTCGCAACCGTTTGAGCTTCAACACCTTGTGAAACATCAACTACAAGTAAGGCCCCTTCACACGCAGCTAATGACCTACTAACTTCGTAAGAAAAATCTACATGGCCCGGGGTGTCAATTAAATTCAGCGTGTAACTTTGCCCATTTTTTGATTTAAAAGACAGGGTAGCGGTCTGCGCTTTGATAGTAATTCCCCTCTCTCTTTCGATGGACATGGAGTCCAACACCTGATCGTTCATATCGCGGTCAGAAAGACCGCCGCAAAACTGAATTAACCTATCGGCTAACGTGCTTTTGCCATGATCAATATGAGCAATTATTGAAAAATTTCTTATATCTTCCAAATGCTTTTTATGGTTTTACCGGTACGAATAATGCCTCAGCACCTCGTCTAACTAAAAAAACTAACACCTTCCCTCGGTTAATCCTACCCACCGCAGTTTTAAATTGAGAGACCGACCCAACGTTTTTATTGTTGACTGATGTAATAACATCACCAGTAAGTAAACCTGCTCCTCTAGAGACACCCTCTGAGGACGATATCACAACTCCTCCTTCAATGTTAAGTGTTTGCGCTATTTTTTCCGGCAATTCTGCTACGCTTAACCCGAGCCAACTAAATGCGGTCGATTGAGGTTTTTTCTTCGGTTGGGGCCTGGTGGCATTTGTGGCAACTACAGCTGATGTGGCGAGTTCTTCAACAACTACCGACAACCTCTTTTCTTTACCTGCTCTCCACAACGTTATAACCGCTTTGGTTCCAGGTTTCGTACTGCCAACGGTTCGCGGTAGATCAGAAACTCTTTTTATCTCTCTCCCGTCAAAGTAAAGCACTATATCCCCTGGCTTTATTCCCGCCTTGGCAGACGGACCATCAGGATCCACACTTCGCACAAGAGCTCCGCCCGAAGCAGGAAAACCCAGCGCATCTGCAACGTCCTTGCTGACCTCACCAATCATTACACCGATACGTCCCCTAACAACCTTTCCTGATTTCTTAAGTTGCGCGGCTATCAGCTCTGCCTCGTCGATCGGTATAGCAAATGATATACCCATAAATCCACCAGTGCGACTGTAAATCTGGGAATTAATACCAATTACCTCACCTTTCAAATTTATCAGCGGACCACCCGAGTTACCAGGGTTTACGGCTACGTCGGTTTGAATAAAAGGCAAGTAATCGCCCGTGTCTCGGCCCAACGCACTAACTATGCCGGCAGTCACTGTGTTCGCTAATCCAAAGGGAGACCCAATGGCAAGAACCCACTCACCGACCTGTAAATTTGCAGGATCACCTAACTTGAGGTATGGAAATTTTTTCCCCTTAATCTTCAACAACGCAACGTCAGTCCTTTGGTCGGACCCGATAATTTCCGCAAAAAACTCTTTTCTATCAGCCATAGTTACAATAACTTTGCCTGCTCCTGCAACAACGTGGTGGTTAGATAACACAAACCCGTCAGGGGAAATAATAAATCCACTTCCAACACCTCTAGGTTGTGGTCCTCCGGGCGGTCCTTGCCTCCGGGGAGACCTTCTCTGTTGATTATCTCCCGGCGGGAAAAAACGCTTAAAAAACTCATACATTGGATCATTTTCATCTAGCTGAGGCACACCAGGAACACCAGGTACGTAGTTTCCATTATTTCCATCACTCGTGGTTCTGATATTAACAACCGCCGGGCTGGAATCTCTAACGAGTTCGGTAAAATCCGGCAAACCACGAGCAGACGCTTTGGACAACCCTATCGCGACTAGCGGAGCAATCAACAAAGCTAAAACTGACTTATTTAAACTCAAGCTAAGACCCTTCATAACAGACTCCTAATTCTAGTGTCTAACGAACAACAGAGTTGTTGAAAAAAAATTGAACAGTTTCCTTTGGGACGCAGCCGAAACTAATTACCGACCTGTTTGATACAATCCCACTTTTGAATGAGGAACAACCCTTCGTCCAATTACCTACTCTAAAATACATATTTGATTCTCGCTCGTAGAAAGCAACCAACGAAACGTGCGCAACGCCATCCGAAAATAGACAGTGATTTTGGTTATATTCGGAACCGGAATCCATTCCTGATCGGTGAAATTTAGAATCAAAACAATTTACAAGCTTAAACCCCTTCACAGGTTCATTATAAAAAAAATTTTCTATCCCATTCTTGTAACGAGAAACATAAAACTTTCGCCACGCTTTCCTATTAGGAATAGCGCTATCCATATCAATGTTTGAGGAGCCAATATTGAGACTTGTGAATGCCTCCCGTTTTATGACAGAACCTGTACTATCAATGTATTCAACAGACACAGGTAGAGATGACTTTGCGTCTATCCATAATCTGAGCTTCCATCTCAAGGTATCTGTGGGCACTATTTCGTAAGCTAACGTTTTCAACTTAACGATAACCGAATCCAATTCGGGTTTTCTTGAAAACACGTAATAATTAGTTATGTGCGAAGGATCACCCGAGAAAATGTTGGGAAATCCAGCCCGGCTGACCTTACTAATCATAACTACTTTCTTGGAGGGAAGGTACTGTTCTAGGGTATTGTCAGAATAAATTTCAACGACATGATTTTTTTTCAGTGAAACAACTTTGCGTTTTATCGCGCCGTCAGATACTCCCTGAGAAATATTACTCATTCTCCTTGCTGCCCCAGAGGTTTCAAAAAGCGCTGTCCCCGTGAACGTTTCCCTTAATCCTGCTGTTTGAATCTTTTCTATCAACTGGAGCACATGACGTTTTGTCAAGGCATCGCCCTCCCCAGCAGTCGCAACCGATAGATTAAACATACCAATGGCCCCGAGAACAAGACCTAGAAACAATTTGGCGCAGTCAAGGCGATCAACAACACAGCATATTCCCAGGGGTACAGAGAATGAAATCTTGAATGTCATAGTTAACAAATATCTGAGGAACCAGAGAGTCTCTGGTGAATCATTATGAGTTCGTCAACAAATACCTCCGAAATATCACAATCTGATTCAATCTGCTCTGAGGAATTCAGGACCGCCACAGAGGGGATCCCGCTCTCGACATAAAAGTTATCCACATCGTCGTACTTAAAACTATTTACTACATTGTGAGATGAAAAACCTAATACAAAAACGATAGCCACGCTGGCGAATTGATAAGCACCCGTTTTTGGTGATGAAAACAAGTTGCGTAAATAACTTACGATTGACCTATATCCAAATCGCTCGAATAAGTTTTGACCGGCTGACTTGCTGAGGACTGTTGTTTCTATTTCCTTTTTCACTCTCGCTGATACATCTCCTGCCAAAAACTCGGACCCACCTCTCATAGAATCTCCTATAATTGCGTAAGTGTTCCAATCATCCCGGTTCATCTCCTTCGGGAATACCTTATCTGAATCGCCGTCGAATAGCCGCGATAGTAGCTCTTTATCAGTTTGCTTGGTCATTGCACTTTCTCTCAAAAATAATCATTAGTATATTTTTACCACCTCTTATTACCCTGAGTGTCTAAGAGGGGTCGAAGTTCCTGAGCAATTGCTTCCCTAGCCCTAAAAATTCTTGACCTAACCGTTCCGATTGGACAATTCATAACTTCCGCTATTTCTTCATAGCTTAAACCATCCATTTCGCGAAGAATTACTGCAGTGCTCAGTTCTTCTGGAAGTTTGTTCACAGCCTTATTCACAGCTTCAGCGATTTGCAGACCAGCCATGTTACCCTCAGGGCTCTCATGGGAAACAGCATCTATACCATCAAAAGATTCAGAATCCTCATTTTTTACTAATTCGCTTAGAGTAATTGGTCTTTTACCCTTAGAAAACAGATGATTTTTAGCAGTGTTAACCGCAATTCGATAGAGCCAGGTGTAGAAAGCGCTATCCCCTCTAAACTGTTGTATAGCCCTAAAAGCTTTAATAAAGCACTCTTGCGCTACATCCTCAACCTCAGATGTGTTTTTGATCAGTCTTGAAATTAAACGAAATACCCTTCTCTGATACTTAAGAACTAGTAAATCGAAGGCGCGCAAATCTCCCCTTTTTGCCCTGTCAACTAATTCCTGATCAGACTCCGAAGTTGTCACAAATCCACACCAATTTTTTTAAATATCAACGAACCGTTGGTACCACCAAACCCAAAGTTATTTTTTAAGGCAAAATAGATTTTTTTGCTTCTGGCCTCTTTCGGACAATAATCTAAGTCACATTCATCATCGGGAAACTCCAGATTTATTGTCGGTGGAATGATATCGTTGAAAACGCTAAGGACTGTAAACACTGACTCCAACCCTCCTGCACCTCCTAATAAATGGCCAGTCATAGATTTTGTTGAACTGACGATTATTTCCTTCGTGCAAGACTGGAATGTACGCTTAATAGCGTAGGTCTCATTCTTATCACCTAGCGGAGTGGATGTACCGTGCGCGTTTATATATCCGATTTTTGAAGGATTTATTTTTGCGTCAATCAATGCTGCTTCCATACACTTGCTTGCCCCTTCCTTATCCGGAGCAGTCATGTGAAACGCGTCACCACTCATACCAAACCCAACAACCTCCGCATAAATTTTTGCGTTTCTTTTCACGGCACTGTCATAAGATTCTAAAAACATTACTCCAGCTCCTTCGCCGAGCACAAACCCGTCTCGCAATTTATCGAAGGGCCTTGAGGCACCCTCTGGTTCACAGTCACGCGTTGAGAGAGCTCTAGCTGCAGCAAAACCACCGATACCCAGAGGAGATACAGTGGACTCCGATCCTCCCGCTAACATTGCCTCTGCATCCCCCATCTGGATCAACCGGTAAGCTAAGCCAATAGCATGGAGACCTGAGGAACAAGCAGTTACAGTGGCAAGATTTGGCCCTTTTAACCCATACTTTATGCTGAGATGACCAGAAATCATATTTATAATCGAACCCGGAACGAAAAAAGGCGAAATCCTTCTCGCTCCTTTTTTTGAAAGTGTTTCATGAGTCTTTTCTATCAGGGGCAATCCACCAATACCGGACCCGATCAGTGTTCCTACCTTGTATTGAGTTTTTTCACAAACTTCAAACCCTGAGTCCAAGAATGCTTCAGCCCCAGCCGCCAATCCAAAATGAATGAAAGAGTCCATAGTCCGACTCTCTTTAGGAGAGAACAAATCTCCTAATTCGAAATTTGAAACTTCACCGGCAATCTGCACAGGAAACTGTTCCGCATCAAATTTTGAAATTCTTCTTATTCCAGACCGCCCAGCAACAGCAGCGTCCCAGGCATCCTTTACATTGTTTCCTATAGGAGAAACCATACCTAGGCCGGTCACAACAACTCGTTTCATATTACCCAACCAAATAAGAAATAAATAAAATCGAGAGTGCCTTACTTGCTGTTCGTTTCAATATATTCTATCGCCTCTTTGACCGTCGTAATTTTTTCAGCCTCCTCGTCTGGAATTTCGCACTCAAAGGCATCTTCCAAAGCCATGACTAACTCAACCGTATCCAAAGAGTCCGCTCCTAAATCGTCCACAAACTTTGATTCGCTTTTGATGTCCTCAAGCTTGATACCAAGCTGTTCTGAAACAATACTTTTTACGCGTTTTTCAATCTCTTCCATATTTCTCCTTAAAAAAAATTCTCATTACTATATTGTATCAGGACATTAGCATTCCTCCATTCACATTCAGAACTGTTCCTGTAATATATGAGGCTTTTTCCGACGAAAGAAAAAAAACCGCCTCAGCTATATCCTGCGGCGAACCAAATCTCCCCATAGGTATGGATTCAGTCAACCTTTCTCTCAACTCACCAGGAAGCTTCTGAGTCATCTCCGTATCTATGAATCCAGGAGCAACACAATTAACGGTTATACCGCGATTTGAAACCTCTCTCGCGATCGATTTACACATTGCCTCTAGCCCAGCTTTCGATGCAGCGTAGTTAACCTGGCCGGCATTTCCCAAAGCTGCAACAACGGAACTTAGAAAAATAATCTTTCCCTTTCTCGCCCGGATCATGTACCGCATAAACCCCCTGGTGATTTGAAAAGCCCCCTTTAAATTTGTCCCAATAACGTTATCCCACTGTGAGTCGCGCATTCTTACGAAAAGAGCATCATCGGTTACACCCGCGTTATTTACCAAGATCGACGGAACTCCATGCTCTAAAAGAAACTTTTTGATAAATTTTTCGATACTATCATTGGCCATGTTAAGAACGAGTCCAGCACCAACTCCCTTACATTTTTCCAAAGTCTGTTCAATTGCCCGCTTCCCAGACATCGAAGTTGCAGTACCATAAACAACGTGTTGTCCAGTCTTAGCAAATGTCTCAACTATAGATTTTCCAATTCCTCTCGAGCCTCCCGTGATCAAAACAACTTCCTTATTCACTCTGCCCCCATTCTTCCAAAATTTTCAACATATTCTGCAGTTTTGCACAGAGAATCAAAATCTTGAAGACCCAAAACTTTCACCGTTCTATCCATTTGCCGAACAAGCCCACTTAAGACTTTTCCAGGACCGCATTCTATAAAAACTTCTACACCTGAACTTATCATTTTCTCTATAGAAGCCTTCCACTGAACGGTACTGAATGCCTGTTTCGGTAGTATTTTTTCGAATTTCTTCTACCGAACCGTATACCTCCGCATGGTAGTTGCTTATTGTTGGTATCTCAGGCTCCTTAATAAGAAGAGATTCAAATTTTTTTGAGAGTAAATCCTCTACCGGCTTTAAGATTGAGGAGTGAAAGGGCGCAGAAACGGGGAGCTCAACAATTCGCGTATTTGTCCCAACATTCTTGATTTCTGTTACTGCCAACTCCAAAGCTAGTTTAGATCCTGATAAAACCACTTGTTTTTCTGAGTTTATATTTGCCACTTCAACGATTTGGGGATACTCCTTTTCTCCTCGTCTGCAGGTAGAGCTTTGAAGACTTTCGTTAACGCTTGTACATAGTTTCTTAATATGTTCAAGACCGAATCCGATAACAGCAACCATGCCGCAGTCTCCCGGAGACGTAATCGATTGCATAACTTCCGCTCTGTATCGAACTAACTCAGCAGCCTCCGTTAAGGAAAAAGTTTTTGCTGCGGTTAGCGCAGAATACTCGCCTAAACTATGTCCTGCGAAATAACTCGGTTTTAAATCTCTGCATCTTTCTGAAAACAGTCTCCATATCGCCACAGAGCATGCGAGCATAATTGGTTGAGTATTTTTAGTCAAATTTAAACTTGCCTCCGGTCCATTATCAATCAACTCAAATAGGTTTTCATTCAGCGCATCACTACATTCCTCTATTGCCTGGCTAACAATTGGCAGTGCGCGAAAGGTATCCATCATACCGACCGACTGTGATCCCTGGCCAGGAAATAACAAAGCAATTTGTCCTTTTACAGATCCACTAATATCGAACCCCAAGTTAATCCTCCACCAACTCCTTGCAGTAACAACCTATCACCAGAATGAATCGTTCCCTCTGTTATAGCCTCATTCAA
>CACOBT010000014.1 GCA_902625535.1 uncultured beta proteobacterium
GGAAATATTTTTCTATAGCGCATAAAAAAGTATCGTCAATGGGGATCGATGTAAATGCAGCAAAGAAGCAATCATATAAATGAAATACGGAAGATTAATCGAGATAAACGTGCCTCTGATGAAATCGTAGAGATAGCCAAAAATGTCGAGGGGTCTAATGAAGATGAATTCGATGATTCCATTGAGAATCCGGAGAATGAGCACTTCGATCCCTTAGAAAAAGCGGAGGAATACGACGTTAACGATTTTCCCCCTAGAGAGGTATTTCCTGAGGATATTTTAGATAGAGAAGGTAGGAAAACGGATTCCGTTAGTGAAGGTGCACATGATGTTTTAGCCCCAATCTCGGAATATGGACTAGAGTTTATCGCTTTTTATAAATCCTTTCGTTATGTCAATCAACTTCCTTATAGGGGGCGATGGGGGATTTTTATTGTAGAGAGTCTCGTTGACGATATTGTTATGGAATTGGCATCAGATCTAAATATGACATTTCAGGAATCGTTTTTGATATTTTTAAATTATCTCTATAATCACGAACTCTTTCATTTTCATACTGATGCCGCTTCACTACATGTTGAAGGAAAATATGGAAAGAATTTTTATAGGGTTGCTAAGAAGCGAATTAAGACATTATTTATAGATGAGTGGTTTGAAGAATCTATTGCAGAACATAAAGGCCTAAAAAAGGTTCCCGGAGTACGTTTGAAAAACCGAGTGCTCACCGGAGATTCCTTAGTTCAATGGTTTGTAAATTTTGTAGAACATTCTCCTGGAGCGTATAAATTAGGATCGTTAAATGTAAAAAAACCTGGTTTATACAAATGGCCAAACTTGTCTGGAAACTATGGGTCTCAACGGAATCAGAAATCTATGTCAATTTATGATTTATTTATTGAGCAATTATTAGTTGAGGGACGATTTCATTTGAATCGCGTAATTCGAGGAAGGGAAAGTCAAGAATTTTTTTATGACGAATTAAATAACCTTTTTTGGAACCAACGAATGCTATCCAATAAGTTTGCGTATCGTAATTGTCCTATTTATTGGATAAAACCTTATCGATTTATTAGCGCATCGTTAAAATCGTTAGCTACTATTTCTCTTAAAGAAGGAGAAAATTTCGTTAAAAAATATCTTGCAGGGAAAGACCAGGATGAAGAGGGAAAATCATTAAGAACCGATCATAGTTACTATAAAATTGATAATGGCGAAAAAGTAAAATTTCCTAACAATCATCTAAAAGATTTAAAACCCTTTGAGTTCACGAATATACGAAAAAAGGCAGGGATGACATCTCCAGAATTTTCTAAAGAACGCAGTAGCACAAAGAAATGGAAACATAATTGCCCCCGAAAAGAAAGTAAAGATCCAATACCATAAGTATATATTTTGGATAGTGATTTAATAAACCGACTTATAAAATCATGGAAACTAAAGTTTTTACCAATTTAGATAGAAAAGAAAACGCTAAATTATTTTTGGATATCATAAGGGCTAGAAAGATTACTGAATTAGTCCACTTTTCTAACAGAAAAAATTTAACCGAAATACTAGAATTTGGATTATTAGGAAGAGCAAGTTTAGAAGAAAGGAAAATTAGTTATAAATTTACCGATCCAGTGCGAAGCGATAATAAAAGAAATGGTATTTGTCTTAGTGTTAGTAAAAAGAACGATTGGTTTTTAAGAAAATGTATTCAAAGGTATCCAGATGAATGTTGGATTGAATTTGCCATTGATCCTGAAATAATCCTATATAAGAAATGTTGGTTTTTTTTTCGAAATGCTGCGGGTTCCGAGTTTAGCGATATTGACGACAACATAACTCCAGAATATTTTGAGGGGATGTTCTCAAATGAAATAAGGTATACCTCTGGTTATGGACCTAGAATTTTTAATAGAGAAGGTAGAGAGTCATTTGAAACCACGGAACCACAGGCCGAAATAATCATAGACGGGGATATAGGAAAAGAATTCTTTATTTCCGTTAATCGAATCTAGCAGAAATAACCTATGGCTCAGCGATTTGTATATATACCATCGAAATTAGATACCTCTTTGGTAGATAAAAGAACCATCTCGTTTACGTGGTTTTCTGGATTCTCAAAAAGTCAAAAGCAAAAATCGATAAAATCTTTTCATGAGGCTATATTTAAAGCAACTGGGTTCAGAAGAATTCTGGAAATTTCTTCTAACTCAGAGAACCCACTCGGGGTAGAGATGAGTGCTTTTAATTTAAAGACTTCATTTGGTCCAAAAAAAGCGTCTGTGGAATGTTTTTATCAAGCAAGTAAGGTTTTTGATAATGGAGGTCCTTTTTTAGATCTTATAGATAAAAGTTCCTTAGATGCGAAAACCGATCTGCGTCTCAAGGAAAATGGAAGGTTACAATATTTTTTATTTGAGGGAGAAAAGTGGGGGTTAAATGAAGGATTTTATGACTGGCTTTATATGAATGCGCTATTAGAGAATGAACAGATTAGAAATCAACTTTTAGAATATGAAGGTTTTACGGATATCGCTTTTAACCCTAAAAAGTCCTTTAATTGCCAGGCATATAGTGCTGCTCTATTTATTTCCTTAATTAGAAAAAATATTAAGTTAGACTTTTTTGGGCGTGAGAGAATTTCTGAATTTAAGTCGCTGATGAATGAATTTAGCAATTTAGAAGACCAACTATTTTAAATTATAGCGTACTACAAGCATCGTTAAAAAATAAAAAAACATTTATTAGCGGCTAGTTTTTTTATCTTCACATTTATAACATATTACCCTTAAGTTACTTAAAATAAAAAGACCATCCTCATGAATTTTTCTAATTGTTAATTCCTGATTTGATTTTTCGCAAACGTCACATTTACTATCACTTAATGCGACACGGTGATAAAAAAGGCGAGATATGTTTGCTACTGTAACTTCTTCAATTTCCTTGCTGCAGATACTTAACTCGTGTTTTACTGAAATAGCTTTATCGCTTTTACCTCGGTTGCACATTTTACATAAAACTCGAAGATTCTCAATCGCGTTTGTTCCGTCGAGACTGATTGCTTTGACGTGATCAATTTCCGGATTTTGTAGTGTTCTATTTTTATAGTAAGGTTTGTATATATCTTTCCGAGGTTGTGTTAAGTTATTGTTTCCTCTTTTTATCTTTGCATGGCAATGTGCACATTTGCCTTCTTGTTTATCAAGTAGAGGGGATAGATACAAATTTGTTTTTTCTCTGTCTTGTTCCCAATTACCAACAATTTTACTTATTGAACTGGCAATCACAACTGTATCATTATTCTCAGGAAATTTGTGATTGTTTATTAGATAGGCATAAATCACGTCTCTACGTTGATCGGCACGACTATTATCGAAATTTATTGCCTCTTTGGGACAAAAATGGAGTGCTGCCTTAAGTTGCACTTCTGAAAAATCTAATTGTTGACGTAAATCTGTAATACCGAAAATCTCTAATCCTACTTCATGGATAAAATTATTTAACGATTCTTGACGTTGATGGTCAAATATTTTTTTACCAAAAATCTTAATAAATTGCTCCTTTTGATCATCCTGGATTCTTAGCACTTGTTTTAGCATATATAATTCATTTGTATCCATATTAAATAAAATTTATAATTAGCCTACCCTTTAAATAATTTAGTTTTTGCTTGAAATTTTTCTTTTTTATTAAACGCCGATGTAAGAGACTCTTCAAAGAGTTTTCTGCCCGCATCGTGATTCAAAGATTTAACTTTCCATTCTTTAATAAAAAAGTTTTTGGATAAATCTTTAATTATATCCTTTACACACTCAGTCATTTTGGTCGGGGTACTGAACGGATCAATCCTTAACTTTTCATACATACCAAACTGTATCCACATTTGCCGAAGGATAAATGTTTGAAGACTAGTAAGGGATATTTTCATGAATATCTGCCAGTTAATATCTTTAGTGTTATCACTTCCTTTTACCCAGGTATTGGGATATGTACCTCTGACCCCTTCCCAAAAACCGTAAAAGATCGAGAGTCGAAATTCATCCTGTTTTTTTCCATCATTCGAATTATTCCAATTCTGATTTTTTTCAATGAAATCATTGTAATCAGTGTTAAGTTTTTTAAAAAATTGTACACATAGGTCATTTGCAACAGATTCTTTTATGGGTTTTCCAATTTGTTTTTTTTGACTAAAATTTATGAGGTCTTTAAAAGGCGAATCTTCATCATTATCCATTCGCGTAGAAAAATAATAGTCAGTTGTTTTAATACCTGATTGAATGAAACGTTCCTTGAGTGTTTCAAATTCGTTATCCGTGATGGATGTTGATAATACTTGTCTAAGTTCAGTTTTGTTTAAAGGTTTTGCTTTATTATTTACGATAAAGAAATGAAAAACTTGTTCTACAGGCGACAAATCTGGCATTACAATTACAGGTAGGTTAACTTGAAAGTCTTCAACACTCTTAGCTCCCAGGGCTCGGTGCTGGCCATCCAATATTAGTCCAGGTTTAACGTAATCATTTATATAATTAATCAAATTTTTGTCGTCCTGGTCCAGATCTCCTTTTCTTTTTTTTAAAATGGCTTTTATACGCAATATAATCTGAACTATATAAGAGTCAAATTTTTGATTTTCAAAAATATCACTAGTATCTCCACTGAACTCTTTTTCTTCAGCACTTAATGGTCTGTACTGAGGCTTGTTTGTTGGTTCTCTCCCTAATCTATCCTCGAGTTCCTTAAGTACATAAGATAGTTTTTCCTCCTCACTATATTCAGGTAATGTAATCGTACATTTTTGGCTGGCTTCGGCAAAGCTAAATGTATTTTCTTTCATTGCAACGAGAATTGTCGTTGGTATAACGTTTGTTTTCTCATTGTGTAAAAAAAAATTTTTTATTTCATTTAAACGGCCTTCGTTAAGAGTTCTTTGGTATCCAACATAGAATTCCTTTTCTTTTCTAGGTACTCCAGACCATTGAAGTAAAGTTTTTGCACTACAACTTAGCATATAAAAGGGTTTTGCTGAATTATTTTGCTTTATTTCTATTGCGGGGTATTCGAACGTTTTTGGGGTAGTCATCGTCAAAAGTCTCCAGGCTAAAAATCATTGTAGAACCATTATTAATAAAAAATTCTAGTCGTAAAATAATCGGTAAGGGCAATACAGACTCAACGAGATTATTTTGGTAACTTGTAATACCTTCATAAAATCGAAGACCATTTCTACGTGCATTATGAATGTGCGTTTTTAATAATTCAATATTAGCATGGAGCCATTCAGTTTGCTTTTTTGTCAAGAGAAAAGCTAAATTGCCATCGATATAATTTGGGATCTTAATTACAGACGAAAACTGAAGAGAGGGATTATAAATTTTTTCGAGAATCTGTTCTTTGTTTTCACAATCACTGAGAAATCTACCAAGCTCTTGGTTTAGGAGTTTTTCATGAGTAAATGTTACATAGGTAAGAAAGGTGGTCCCTTTCCCTTTATCATTATTATAATTTCTATTTTTCTCCTCAAATTCTGGCACCCCCTCTACTTCTGAACATGCTTTTTCAATCGCATAAAGCATATCCTGATAATTCGGTCTTTTTTCCTCGATTAAAGGGTCCTCGTTTTTCAGATAAAGATTTATCAAATGGGACTTATTTATATCCAAATTTTCACAAAAAGTATTAAATATTTTGATGCATTCATTTCTGTTTTGTTGATCTATAAATATTGCAACATATTTCCCTTTTTTAGAGAAATCTGATGCGTGTAATCTTTCGTCATACTTTAACCCACAAAAGAGAATAGATATATCTTCACCTTCTTTAACTTTTCCTATTTTTGTACGAAGTCTATTTAAGTATGAGTCTGCAATATTATGTTGCAGCAGTAGATCATCGCATTTCGTAATTAGATCTGCATTACTATGATAAGAATAATCGAGTAAACGAGGGCGTGGTCTATCTGAGATATCTTGATACAACCAACGCTGCTCAAAGTGATATTCAATTTCAGAGTGTTTCGTTTGGATAATAAAAGCATGATCTTTATTATCGGCGTACCGAAGTGCTCTTCCGGATATTTGCATTAGTTGTAGAATGCTTCCTGCTGGATAGGTGACAACTATCGTATCTACCATGGGATCATTAAAACCTTCACCTATGAGATCCTTTGTAGTGAAAAGTATGCAGTTTTTTCTCTTTTTAAATAAATCCAGAGCCTTATTTGTATTGTAGGATTTATCTATCCTTTTAAATGAGTTATCACTTCCGTGAATAAAACAGATGTCTTTTTCTAAACTGATATTCTCAATGCGTATTTCTGAGTTTTCATTTATTCTTTCAAGTGATTCAAAAAGGCAATTTATATCCTTTACTCGGTTCATAACAAAAATAATTTTTTTATAGCGCTTTCTATAATTTTCACAGAGTGACATAAAGGACTTAATTAAAATTGCATTTTCCTTTTCTCCATCCCATGTTCCACTTTTCGGAAGAATGATTGGCTTTTCGAAAGTTGGTTCTATGATTACATTTCTTTCAAATAATTGGCGATATGAGATTTGAAAAGATACTTCATCAAGTCCTAGGGATAGTCCATCTGTCCTTACTGGCGTTGCTGTAAGGAAAAGCAAATTTTTTTCCGAGCGTTTAATTTTTTCATAGGATGGTGCTGCTGAATGATGTGCCTCGTCAATCACGATTAGCTCAGTATTTGAAAGAGTATGTTGTTTTAAATAATTATCCATACTATTTACTACAAGAAATTCAAATTTACGCTCTATCGATTTTATTGTTCTACTATCAACTTTTTTTTCAGCAAGAATTTCTTTCAAATCATTCTTGCCACTAGTTTTTAGGTGTTTTCGATTTGTTATCCATAAAATATTTTTATTTTTCTCATTTTTATTTCGCAGTAATAGTTTCAATGCAATACTGAGTCCTATTCTTGTTTTTCCACCTCCTGTTGGAATAAAAATGCCTAATTTTGAACCATTCGAATTAGTAAATTTTTTGAATGTTTGTTCGATCGCCGTTTTTTGATAAGACCAATCGGGTTTCTTTTTCATTGTTCTATCTTACTATTCTTCTAGTTTTCCAGTTCCGGTATCTTCCCTTCTATCCTCTGGCATTGCTTTTACTGTATTGAATATACTCTTATTTACCTTAAGCCAACTTTCTAATTCGTTGAACGCATTTTCTAGATTTTGGCCGCCTCCCACAAAATCATTACTAGTGATTTTTTTCAAATCATCGACTGCTCTTTCGATAGTGTGTACTGGATCTCTTACGGATTTATTTAATCTATAGTCTGCAATAATATCTGAAAAAGGTGGAACGTCCTCATAACTATCCTCATCCGGTTCGAATTTTCCATTAGCAATGCTAGTCTTATATTTGTTATCATGTCTTATTATTTTATTCCACTCGTAAATATTTCTGTGTGCATGAAAGATATTAGGATTCTCTTCTTCCTTGTCATCAGATCCATCACTAGATGCTCTTGGTTTCTTAAATGTCCACTCAAAGAGAACTTTCATTGTATGCGCGGGTAATTCAAGACAGTCTGCTTCGAATCCAAATTTGTTTCTCACGTCATTATTTTTTCCAAGATTTTCAAAAAGGAAATGGTCTCCGTCTCTGAATGTATTCCCAGCTTGTTCCACATTAATGCGATAGAGTTCTCTAAAAACGGTATGTCTACTTGCAGCAATAATTTTCTTTTTTAATTTTGGAGGTTCTAAGCTGTCAAGTTGAGCTTGCTTTTTAAGCACCTCAGGTTCTATTCTCTTATTATCTATCCATTCATCTTCACCGTACTCATCTATAAACATTCTTTGATATTTGTTATATAGATACATCGACTCTGGGTAGTTATGCCATTTTTTTGCACCATTAAGATGTCTAACACCAAGAACGATTGATAATTTTTCTTTTAACTGCTCGGTGTCTTTAGCTGCAATTGGCTTCACTTGTAAAATTTTGGTTTGTTCAATAACCATACGTTGCTGATCGATTTCCTTCCTTAACTCATCTATCCGGTTCCTGCTAACTGCTCGACTTCCTTTACTTTCAATATCATTAAGTAAAGCTTCTTTTTTCAGGAACTCCTCCCGAATTCTCCTAAGTGCCCAGAGTCGAGTATTCCCTTCACAAACCACAAATTTGTCATTTACTTCTGGATGTTGCCAGACAAATATAGGATCAACTGCAATCCAACCTTGTTTTAAAATTACAGTCATCAAATCTGAAATTTTGTAATAGTGTTCCCATGAATCTTGCCAAATTTGGTATTCGGGATTAAATAAGGTTTTCGGGTCATCATACCCGACTCTTTCCACTGAGGTACTTATTCCTGTTTCAAATATTGGCAACCTCGGGTTATTCGGGTCAGCAAAGAGTTGTTCGAAGGGAACTTCAATATCTTTTGATAAGTATGGATTAGTCATTATAATTCTCCTCCCTCAGATTTAAATGCGACTGAAATTCAATTATACGGCTAAATTTTTGATTTTTTTTTTGAATTTTGGCAATATTAAATTGGAAATAAAGTTTAATTTATGAAAACATGGTCCGAATTTCAGTTTATACTTTGCGAGGTTCTGGTTTTATTCCTCAAAAAAGAGATCGGCAATCTGTCTATTGAGGACCGATATACCAAGTGTATAAAAAATGCGCTCTCAAATCACCACTCAGATTTTAATTTTCCTGAAGAATCAAGTTTTAAATACGAAAGACTTCAATTTACGGATCTCCTGCGTCTCCTTGATAAAAATTTAATTTATTTTCAGTTAGGTCATATTAAGAACTTACAAATAAGAAATCTCTGCCATCGACTTAGAGAGGTTAGAAATCGTCATGCTCACGATGGTATTGAGGGAATTAGTGAGAGAGATTTTTTAGATGATGTTTCTGCGGCAATGAGACTATTAAAAGAACTGAATGCATCAGATGAAAAAACTCGTCCTCTTAAAGAATACTATGAGACTCTTGTTTTGAAGATTGCTCATGGAATCTCTAATAGACACCAAAATGAAAAAGATAATATAGATCAACAGCGAGGCATACCCGAACAGAGCGCAGTTTGGATAGAAGAAGAGGCAAGAAGACAAAATAAACTTTTCGGAAGTGAGATTTTGGACAATGTCGAAGTGAGATCTAAAATACGGGAGGAACTTAAAGAACTTGCAAATGCAAAAAATATTCAGAGTTTTTCTGTAGTTTGGAGTATTTTTCTACGTCTTATTAGAGAACTTAATGGGTTTAAAACAAAGATTGAAGAAGAGAGTTCAGAGTCACCAATTGATTCTAATTTTGGACAATGGATTTATGATGATTCAATTAATTTAAATGAAATAAAGGCGATTACTAAAGAAAAAACTTTTGTTGGTATTGATTTTGGAACCTCTACAACCGTTGTAAGTTATTACTCGGCAAACGATCAAGAATCTGGTGCTAAAGTACTAGAAATTGATCAACCATTGAGAGATGGAGGAGAGGTTACTAACTATCTGATTCCAACGGTTTTGGCTCTAAAAAAGAATAAAGGTAGGCAGGAATCCAGAATTATATTCGGACTAGATGCTTACGAAGTCAAACCCAATCTTCAAGAGGGTAGAAATGTTTTCTCATCATTTAAAATGGCTTTAGGTATAAATTTGGGTCCAATCTATCCTCGCTCCAGTTTAGCTAAGGGATTATTAATACACGGTAGTAATCAAAAAATACAAATCAGTAGTGCTAAAGATGCAACTCGTGAATTTTTTAAATTAGTAATTGAGCAGGTGAAGCTCGCTCTAGAAAGAGAGGGTATTAGTCGAGAATTGAAAGTTGCAATCACTGTACCGGCTTCTTTTGAGTCGAATCAAAGATCAGATTTAGTTGAGTGTTTAAGAAGTGCCAATATCAAAGATTATTGCCTAATTGATGAGCCAAATGCTGCTTTTTTAAGTTTCTTACATAGCGTTTCTAGAGAAAATGAAAATGCAGGTTTTCTGAATGATCTCGAAAAGAAAAAAAATATAATTGTTTACGATATTGGCGCTGGCACTTGCGACGTTTCTATATTACAAATTTCTGCAAAAGACCGTAACATAAAGTCCAAAAACTTAGCAATTTCCAGGTTTACCGATTTAGGAGGTGACGACTTTGATCGTGCGATAGTCAGATCAGTGTTAATACCACAACTGATCGACCAATATTTAGAGGATGAGGAAAAGATTTATTTCAGAGATATAAATGAAAGGATCTTACCTAAGTTACTTCCTACTGCGGAAAAGTTAAAAAAACTAGTAATTGAATGGTTGATTTTAAATAAAATCACCACAGAAGAAGATCTACTAGAATCCAACGATCAGGTGTTTACCTTACAATCGATATCACTTAAGTTGCCAGACTTAGGCCCTATTGTTTTTAAATCGCCCACACTAACCGTCAAAAGATTTTTTTCGGCTATCAAAATATTTTTGGGAGAATATAATTATGAAAAAAATCGTAAAAATATATTTTCTCCTGTACAAGATGTATTGGATAAGTCACGCTTAAAGACAAATGAAATAGACTCTGTCTTGTTTATTGGAGGTAGTGCTAAAGATCCGCTAATTAGAAATGCAGTAATGAAAAATCTTTCGCCCAATGTAGAAGCAATTGTACCGAAAGATTTGCAGACACATGTTGCCAAAGGAGCCGCGTTGCACAGCCTGGGAAAGCACGGATTTAAATTCGATATTATTCAACCGATCACTGCTGAGTCAATTTTAGTTTTAATATCAGATGGGGAGTACATTGGCGAACAAATTATTATTCCGTCAGGAACAAATGTACCCTCAGAAGAGGCATTCGAACACAAATTGGAGATAGCTCGGAACGGACAGATGAAGGTTGGGTTACCCTTTTGTGTGGGAAATCAGGACAAACTTTTGGGGATTGTTTGGGTAGAAAGTGATGATCCGAATGGTTTTGAGAAGAGGGATTGGATACAGATCACAGCAAGTTTAAATAGAGATAAAACTTTAGATGTACGGGTAACAATCAATCAAAAAATTACAAATCATTCCTTTGAGAATCCTATGTCAAATCAGACGCAAACGGAGATACAAAAAAAAATGCTCATAGCAAAACAAGAATATAACTATGCATTATTCAAGGAACCAGGGAAACCCCCTCCTGAGAGGATTATTTTAGATCTTGCTAAATATGCGTATGATGCTGAAGAGTGGGAAACTGCAGCTAGTAATTATGAATTACTCGAAAGACTAGGAGAAAAAAACGATTACGCAAATCAGATTTCTATTTGTTGCGACAGAATGGGCTTGAAAGAAAAGTCTGAGTATTGGTCTGAAATAGCTTTCGATAGAAAGCCAACAGCCACTAGAGCCTATAATATTGCATACGACAAAGAAGATATTGAGGATAAGATCTCGTGGTTAGATAAATCGATACGACTTGATTCTAAATTGCCCGATCCTTATTATAAGAAGGGGCAAATACTTGAAAAAGAAAATATTGCTGGTGCAGAAGAATGCTTTCAAAAAGCTTACTCGATACTTAAAGAAAAATTTTTATTGAAAATAAATCTAAAGGAAAGGGAGTTGTTGGATTTAACAGAACTTGCTGAAAGATATGGTAATACTGACCTGAGGGATAATGTTAGACAGGCTTATCAGAGGTTTAAGGAAAACAAAAAAGTTGCTTCGTTTACACAAAAGGATTTAGCTTCCGGCAAAGCGAATTTTGGAAAAAGTGATGAGTAAAATACAAAGAAATAAGTTATGAAATGGTTTGTACAATACGATCAAATCAGTCTTAAGCAACGTGCCCTAATCGATATGGTTGTTGCGAGTAAGTCTAATTTCTGGATAAGAGGTTTTGCTGGAAGTGGCAAAACACTTATCATGACTCATGCAATGGAAAGAATCAAAATTGAGAAACCTGAGGCAAAAGTAGCCTTTCTTACATTTACCCACGCTCTTACTGACCTTGTAAATCATGGATTTAGTAGAGAAGGTGATTCAGAACAAAATCTGTTTGAAGTGATGACACATAAAAGCTTTCTCAATAAATGTAAGGCCGATGATTTATTTTATGACTATGTTTTTCTAGATGAAGTGCAGGATGTCTGGAGAAAAGAATTAGTTGGCCTTAATGATTTTTCTGATGTGCTTGTCGTAGCAGGGGATACTGAGCAAAAAATTTATCAGTATGGTTGTACTGAAGAAACCATCAAACGGGTATTAAATCCTTTAACCGAGGGAGAGTTAACTGAAGTCTTCCGCTGTACACCGAAATTGAGAAATGTTGCTTTGTCAGTTTTCCCCGAGTCGCGTATCCATGAGGGCACTCCAATGAAAAATATGCGTGATACAGATCTTACAATTTGTTCATTCGATACTGTGAAGCAAGAGGTGGATTGGGTAATCAACAGAGCTTTAAATGATGCATCGCCTCAGGACCCATGCGTAATTCTTTTTCCTACTCACCAGAGCATCTATGATTTTTTTTCTGTTTGTGCAGAAATTTATGATTACGAAGATCCCCCATGTGAAAAGAATAAACAAAAAGCCAAAATAGATTATGCGGCATTTAAAGATTATCTTCTCAAGATAAAACACGATGAAAACGAAGATGTGAATATTGAGTATTTCGGGAGTAAACACGGCGATTTAGAGGAGTCTGATCGTATTCCCAAAATTTTTATAATGACTTTCCATAGTTCGAAGGGGTTAGATTTTAAAAGTGTTTTCATTCCTCTGATGAATGATGATGCTAAAGTAGTAAGTGAGAATGCGCTCGATAGAGATGAAAACGCAGAAAAAAGATTATTATATGTGGCCATAACTAGAAGTAGACAAAATCTGTTTATTTCTCATACATCATCACAACCCCACCACCTACTTCGGCAACTACCCAAGGATTCAATCACTTTTTCCAAGAACCCAGATCCTGTCTGGAAGTATGGCGATGATGATGAGGATTTAATTGATGATTTTTGATCAAAAAATTATGAAAAACGGAGATGTAAATAATGAATAAAAGTCCTACAAGTAGTGGGTTACTAAGAGAATTAATGAGGGAAAGATTTTTTCGATATAAGAAAATATTCGAACCTAATACAAGAATAATAGAAGAGTCAGATAAGAAAACCATTCAAGAGAATGACAGAACGGACAGGGATATATCGACTAATGATAAATCAGTGAAATTATTCGCAGTTTTGCTTTTACCAGAATGGTTAAATTTGATTAGTTGGACCGAAATTTCCTTAAATAACAGGGTGTGTGCCATTAATTCTGGGGATATGGACCAGGAAAAATTTAAAGAAATGGTTTTAAAAGCACCTCAATTAAATTTTTCTGATGAATCTGGTTACGTTGTTGCTGAATTAAAGGATTTTGGTTTTGATCCAAAAAAGCTGAATTTTACACTCAGAATAGGGAATGTAGTCAATTTTTTTGGAATGTCAGAACATGCTAACCGATTATTAGGACCTGAATCGACTAGGGCTAACTGTAAGCTTAGCGCTCCTATTTTTGAACCTTTGTGGAATAGTTTTAAAAGAGATCTCGAAAAAAAGTCAGCAGATAGGAGAGGACGTACCTTTTTAAAATCTTTAAGTTTAAAAGAATTTAAACATATTGAACTCACTAAGGAGTTTGTCTCGAAGTGGTATGAGGGTGTTGAAAGTCCACTCTCGAGTGATCAAAGTAGTAAATTAGAAACTCTTTCCGGGCGGACAACCTATGGGTGGATGTGTGCTTTGATAGCACTAAGTAAAGTAACAAGAAACATAGAAAATATACGTGAAGAATTAAATGTTGCTAAGAAAATTTTTAACGAAGAAAAAAAATATAGTATAACTGAACCTATCTTGTATAACTGTAATGATAAATTATTCAGTACGATTAAAAAGTTATCGTATATAGAAGACGATTGTAAAATTAACTTTGCCTCAGCAGCAATGATCTTTAATTATATGGATATCTTTAAAAGTGGGAAAATGCCCGAGTTAGAAAATCTTCTTTTAGATTTGTCAATGTTAAAGGTTCTTTGTAAGGAGGACGAAATTATCAATGAAACGGCCTTTTACATAGGAAGATTAATTCCAGACTCGGTCAATTCAAGTATTTTTTACAACTCGGGAATTACAAAAACGAATCTCCTAAAGGATAATAAGGTTCTGAATTTATCGCTTGACGAAAGATATAAAAAAATATTAAGAAAATATGGCAATGAAAAAGATTCAGTTGTAGATAGCGATTCACGTACTAGGAGAACTGAACTATCTTCAGGTGACGCAGGACAAAAACATTTATTTGAGCCAGATACTTAAAAAGAAATCAATGTAGGAGTAGTCCAAACAGTCTTAATTATCTTTTATTTTTGGGAAAATAAACTAGAATGTAAATTTAAATTATTTAAAGGTTCGAAATTTAGATATCATGTTTCTAGTGAGTAAGGATTTACGGAATCTCTAATATTTTATGAGTTTGAATAGATAAATTCCATATAGGATTTTCTTTACAATATTCAATCGCTGCTTTTGTATTATTTTTCTTATCTATACCATCCATGGGTTGGAGATAAAAATGTTGAAAATTTAAACTTTCAAATTTTTCAGGTTTTGCTTTTTTCTGGGGGTACACTAGTTTTAATTCATCCCCATCTGTCTGGAGAAGTTTCGTGTTATTTTTAGGACTCACGCAGATCCAATCAATGGATTTTGTGCATAAAATCGTACCGTTAGTCTCTATAGCAACAAAAAAGCTTTCCTTATGCAAAGCATCGACTAGATTTTCATCTACCTGGAGCATTGGTTCTCCTCCAGTAAGCACAACGAATGGTAATTGTTTTGAATCCTTTGGCCATAATGATTTTATGGCAGTAGTTAATTCCTTGACCCTTTCAAACTTTCCTCCGTTAATTCCATTAGTACCAACAAAATCAGTATCGCAGAAGTTACAAATCGCATGTTTTCTGTCTTCTTCTCTCCCCGACCAAAGGTTACAACCTGCAAATCGACAGAAAACTGCTGGACGTCCTGAATGATGTCCTTCGCCTTGAAGTGTATAGTATATTTCCTTAATTTGATAACTCATATCTAGGTTTGTGTTAGTGGAAGCAAAGGTCCTGTCTGTGAATCTTTTAGGATTATTCCAATTCCTTCTTTTTCATAGAGTTCGAGTCCACTAACCTCTGGTATCTTGATTTTCACTTTCTTTAAAATAAAATTCCCGATATTGATCAGGGTAGGTTCTTTGATATCAGAATTTTCGTAGAGAGGACGATGGTCAATTTCTTTAAAAATTGGAGAAAATATCTCTTTCACATCTCCAAAATCTTTTGTCCAACCCATGATCGGATTAAGTGGAGCACTAAGATTTAATCGCAGTAGATAAGTATGGCCATGAATAAATTCAAGATCTGTTTTTTTATTAAGAAGCGTAGTAGAGTTTGGAAACTTTACAGCACTATCGAAACTAAAGTCTTTCCAAATGGTAAAGTCATCTCCATTATAATGTGCTCCGCATGAGCGTGTCTCATAAACTGATACGCAAGATAATTCCGATAAAGTAGGTTTCACTTTATCCCATATCCACTTGGCCAATAACTCACTAGTAGGATTTTGTAGTCCATTTATATCGTTTAGACACTTATAATTGACCTCCTGATGAATAGGGTTCCATATACGATCAATTTCGTCATAATCGATACTAATTGATTTTGACTCTATAGAAGTTCGCGCATGGAGTATTACCTGAAAACTGTGTCCGTGCATTCTTCCACATTTATGCCCAGGTTTTACATTAGGAAGTTGATGGGCTGCTTCAAATTGATAGCGTTTCCACAAATGTATATTGTCCTTATTTTCAAGATGAATTCCTTGATCTTTAGTGCTTTGAAGGCCAATTGTTGAAACTGATGCATCATTAATATGTTCATAGATGTATCTTGCAAGATTTTCATCTGTTGGGATAGAAATAAATTCGTTTAAGTGGGAGTAGTTCATCGATTCAATTTTTTTAGAAAGTTCTTGATCAAGAACGTGATGTTCGAAACCATTGCCATCATTTTTTAATTGTTGCATGCAGCTTGCCCAGAAACTATGACCATGAAGTCTTTTACATGGATGATTCTCTGGAAGAACTCCTGGTGTGTCAACCGATCTTGCTGCTTCAAATCTAGCTGATGCGATAACAAAATGATCAAGGAACCTTGTCATTCTTTTGATCCCAAAAATTTTCGGTAGCCATTTTTTCTTAACTCACATGCTGGACAGTTATCACATCCATAACCCCAATCATATTTCTCTGAGCGTTCTCCACGATAGCAAGTATGAGTTTCTTCGACAATAAGATCAACTAGATTTTGCCCCCCCAAATCTTTTGCCATCTTCCATGTCTGAGACTTATCAATCCACATTAGGGGAGTCTCGATCAATAAGGGTTTTTCTAATCCCATATTTAAAGCATTTTGCATCGCTTTAATGGTCTCATCTCGACAGTCCGGATAACCTGAAAAATCGGTCTCACACATCCCTGCAACTAAAACAGATATTCCCCTTCGATACATTAATACACCCGCCGCGAGAAAGAAAAACAAATTTCTTCCCGGAACAAAGGTAGAGGGAAGTCCATTTTCCATCATTTTTATTTCCATATCCCTTGTTAGCGCACTTTCGCCAAGTTCTGAAATGATTGATAAATCAATAACATGATCATCAGCAAGTCTTTCTGACCAGTTTGATCTTATGGAACCAATTTTTTGTAATACGCTTTTTCTACATTTTAGTTCGACACTATGCTTTTGATGATACGTAAACCCAACTGTCTCAACAAAGGAATAATTCTCTAAAGCCCAAGCTAAACAAGTTGCAGAGTCTTGTCCTCCAGAAAACATTACGAGTGCGTTTTGAGTCATTGCCTTAAGTCAACCTTTGATTTTTGGATAGATTCTTTCAGTTTTTTTCGTAAATAGCGGGTCAATGTATCAATATCTGCGGAAACATTTTGAATTTTATTCCACTCCCTAATATCTTGATCAGAAAAGTACCATGTTCCGGAAGTCCAATGAGTATCATGTTGTAATAATTTAAGGTAAGGGACAAAGCTTTTGGTAGTTGTTTCATTAGTAATAGAGTGAATCATATCCATAATAAAGCCCATAGCAACAAGTCCTGCCCCATGACGAAGACGGGACTCTCGTGGATTCATTCCATTCCATTCTGGTCCAAAAACTTCAATAAGAGCACTAAAAAAATTATTAACCATTTCGAACGCTAACTCTTCTCGGTTTTCATATTTTATAAAACTTCGAATTGCTCCGTCAGATGCTGAGTTTGATATAAGTTTCTGCATGGCGGTATCACTAATGTTTCCGGTAGAAGACGTATGTTGTTTGATTTGTCCATGAATGCTGGAATCTGAACGATGATTTAATTCGCTTACTATTTTTGCAGCAAATTTTCTTGTTGTGTATTTTTCAGGCAACCCATCTACTGAAGGAAGTAACTCATAAATTAAGGTTTTCGGAAGAGGGCGTGTGCTATTAATTAAAATGAATTGCTGCTTAAGTTCATCAATATTTTTACATAAGAGGGCCGATACAAATACCTCAAAGTTACTTTTTTCTATAGTAGAAAATGCAGACAAGCGTTGTTGTCCATCTACTACAAAACCTGGTTTTTTCTTCTCATCATATGATATTGTGACCCTTGCTAGATTATTATCAGTACTTTCAATCTCAAGTCCATCGATAAAAGCCAAAATGATGGCGTTGGGTAAGATTGCTTCTTCTGTTTCTAAATATGAAGCAATCTCCTTGATATGAGGTGCGACCTGATGCCTTTGAAAACCTTTTAAACTTCCGTCCTCATTTCTTCCGATTCGATCTATTTCAGAAAAAGAGAGAATATCTTTAGGCTTTGCTTTAAAAACAAAAATCTGTCTATCTTTTGCTTGTTTTGCTAAAAGTGCCTGATAAGAAATCTTTTTCATTAATGAATACCTAAACTGTTCAAATAGTTTTTATAGACATATAGGTTATGAAAACCTCTTCTTCGATTGCGATTATTTCCTCTAAAAATTATTACTTCTACTCCAACTTGCTTGCATATAGGACATTCACAGGTCTTCCATGGGCAGTCTGTCAATGTTCTTTCAAGGTGAACCTGAGTATCTTTCAGTTCTCTTTGTTTTCTTTGATCATCTTTGGATGAACCGTCCAATTGATATTCCAGGTAATCCAGTACAGATTCAATTACATCATCCTTGTTGGATAATTTTTTATCAAATTCTCGCAATAACTTAAGCGATAGTTTTTCTTTTTCTAATAAAATTTCTGGACTATAAAGTCCCTTTTTTATTCCCTGCAGTAGTTTTGAGTTTTCATTATGTTGCGGTATTCGTATAGCAGAATAATAAATCAAACCTTTTCCATTTTTCGGCGAATAATAATTAGATTTGCTGTCTTTAAAGGCGCGAATTAGTGGAGAGGAAGAGTCAAAACTGTAGATATTGAAATCTTGAAATTCATGTATTTCTTCTGCTTTAGCAAAACCCAGTAAATGGAGTTTAGTAGTAGTTTTCAAAACATCTTTCAAAGAACGTAGTACTACTTTAATTTGTCTAGCATTTAACGGAACGAGTCCCCCGATTGCTAGATATTCATATCCCATAGATTCTAAATTTTTCGCTGATTCACTAATACTTTTTGGAGACCAACCTTGAACAGCACCAATTGGTTCGAAAGGATACTTTTTTTGACGTACTAATTTAAGAAACTCTTCAGCATGATTTTGTGAGATTTCATAACGATACTTTTCGTCAGTAGTCAAACTTCCCTTTGCTGGATTTGATTCATCCATACGAAAAATTATATGGTCGGGTGATATCCCATGGGTAAAACCGGCATCTTCGTAAAATTCTGCTACTTCTAGAGGCGAAAATAGCGGTTCCTTGTTCTTTACATAAGCAAATGCTCCACAATCACCCATGATTATTCGGTCTTTCAAATACTCTGTATCCAATCGTAAAAACTTTCTGATTCCATCTCTTAATAATCTCTGCTCTTCTTTAATAGCATATTTTACTCTTCCAGCATTTATCCCATCTTTTTTGCGAACTGCACTCATCGAGACTAGTAACCCATCATATGGAGCAGGGTTAATTAACTCGTGTGCATAGACATCATCCCAATAGATTTCTCTATTTTTTGCATTACGATCTTTTAGAAAATCGTAGTTTGGGTCAACCATATCTCTGGAATCTGAATAAATAAACTTCAAATCTTTTCTCTTAAATTTTCATTACTTCATACCTTGTTGATACGCCCTCAACAAGCTTTCTTGTAATTTTTTGATATCTCTGGGTGTATTTTGGATTTCATTCCAACCTACTCCTAAATCTGTCCATGTTCCACTAGTCCAGCAGCAATGATCTTTTACCCTTAATAATTCTTTCTCTACGGTTTTAATGTCACTATCATCAGCAAGAAGTCGTGCATAAATCCTGTCCATCAATACACCCATGGATTCAATTCCTGCAGAATGCATAAGACGACTTTTTTTTGGATCCAACCCCCATGCTGAAGGAAAAACATTTTTCACTGCACTCCAAAATGTTTTTAAAATTCCATACATACTTTCTAAATCGGCAGGTTTTTCTCCATGGGCCTTGTATTGTGTGAGCACTCCAAGTGGGCTACCGAGACTATTTTTAATCATATTGATAACAGCGGTGTCTGTGATAATTGCACGTTTTTCTTTTGAGTCAGAGGGACGTTTAATCAATTGGAAAAAAGGGGAGGTCTTATCACGATTGAGATTGCCGCAGAGTTGAGAAGGAATTTTTCGGATACTTAGTTCACGAGGAAGAAGTACGCTGCTGGTTTCTGGAAGAAGTTCATTAATAAGTCTACTTGGAAGCGGTTTAGCTTTATTTACGAGGATAAATTGCTCTCGTTGCATATCTAGATTATCTGAGATAAAAGCAATTACCGGAACAACTATGTCCTGATTAATTGCTTTCGATAATGCGAGTGAACGTTGTTGACCATCAACTATCCAAGCAATTTTTTCACCCTCATTATAGACAGGAATTTCAAGGGTTCCCATGTCAGAAAAGTTTTCAATAATCCCCGGTCTCATGCCTCTAGCTGCTGTAAACTTAACTTCTGGGGTCATAGCTAATATTATGGCGTTAGGAAATAAAACATTACCGTGATTAAGGTAGTCCACTATTCCCTTTACATGATTTTGAATTTCGCTTCGCTGAAATCCTTTTAATACTTCCTCTGTATCTCGTTCCACTCGACTAATATCGGCAATTTTTACAATGTCAGATCCTCTAATGAAAAAAGCATAAATTTCATGATCCTTACCCTGATTTGCATTCAAAGCACGTATTTTTATAGTGGTTTTGTTATTCATTCGGGAAAAAAAAAGTTATAGTTTTCATGATTGTCTTTTTTTTCTTTTACTTGTCTCCATAGTTTTGAAAACCTTGATTGCTCACAGGCAAACCCTTCTGTTTTTCGATATCTAGGTAGTAAAACTGAACATCTTCCTTCACTATCTTGCCAGTTTTTTTCGATCCATCTTTTGATCTCCTCATTGCTTTTTCTTACTCTTTTGCCATTTTCTTTAGAACCTACTAAAGTTGGTTTTTCTAATAGTGACATGAGTTTTGCCACGTCAGTTCTCAACTGTTGAGTGGACTTTTTTGGAGATATTTCTTTATAGATCTTTATGGAAAAATGTGCCAAGGATCTATGAGGAAAATCGCTCCTTGTTCCACTGAATCCTTCACAGGAATTGAGTCTCTCGTCATATTCAAAACAATTATTTTTCATATTCTCAGGTACCGACTTTCGAATACCTTCTTCGGATGAAAAAATTCTAATTTTTTCCTTTGTGTATGAATCGAATTTTTCTAAATTGGGTTGAATCAGTTTTAAGTACTGATTCGGAAGACATAAGTATATGTAATCCCACTTCTCACTAGAGCACACTGTTTCAAAATTATCTGAATATGGACTATCCTTGCAAAGTAAGTTCCACCAGGAACTTGGCATCGTTTTATAGTGCTTAAGGATTTTACTTAAATCAGTATTTTTTCCAATAAAACTAACATCGTAAGAGGGAATGTTCCTTTCTGTTGGGATAAACCCAAGGCCGGCAGAAATAAAATAGCAAGATGCACTTAAATTCATACAGGATTTTTCAATCTCTGTAATTGATCTTCCAACATAAAGTTTACCTGCAGGCACCTTGGGATGAGTCGAGGTGAGACTCTGCGTTAAAACTTTAGCCCAGTTTTTTACATACTTTTGTAACCCATTATGAGTGGTTGTTTTGATATCTGCGAGGGAAAGTTTTTCACCAAGTTGTGATAAACCGTTTATTCTGACCTTTCTTTTTCTATTAGTGCAACTGGTAATAATTAAGGATTTTTTCATTTTTTTTATATATTTGAAAAAAAATGCGTTCATTTATTTAAAATAATTATTAAACTAGTTTACACTTA
>CACOBT010000015.1 GCA_902625535.1 uncultured beta proteobacterium
TTTGAGGTGGGAATGGAAGAGAAGGCAATTGAGTTCAAGCAATTAGGCTCAAAAATTTATTGAGATCAATATAATGAAAATTGGCATTGTGGGTGGGGGGCTTTTAGGAAGATTGGCGGCGTTCATGCTCACCAAAGGAGGACATGCGGTTGAGGTTTATGAGCGAACTTCCCAAAGGCCTGCTCCAACTTCTTCAAGGTCGGCTGCCTTTACATCGGCGGGATTGCTTAGTCCGATTTCGGAAAAAGAAACAGGAGGTAATGTTATTTTCGACCTCGGGATGAAGTCATTAAGATTATGGCATCAAATCGACGACCAAATCAGCGAGATCGTTAACGAGGGCATGGGTCTATTTCTGAAGGGAAATCTTTTTGTATCTTCTCCTGCGGAGATTAACTACGCTACGCGCATATTTAATAAAATCGGATTCAATAGTGCGCCGCTATCTAAAAATCAACGAATGATGATTGAGCCAAACCTATCCGATAAATTAACATGTTGGATTGTTCCTGATGAAGGTCAAATATATCCTTCACGTGCCTTAAATACATTAGTTGAGGCAACGAATAAGTTGGTCACGAATAAGTCTGTTTGGCATTTTGATACGCAAATTAACGAATTTGGACCTGGATGGATAAAAACACGGGAAAATGTAGTTAACTATGATTATGTTCTGGACGTTAGAGGAGTTAAGGCCTCTGATGTCGGGATTAGAGGAGTAAGAGGAGAGGTAATTTTACTGGCTCCCCCTCCGAATTTTTTTCTCAGTCATCCAGTTCGTTTTTTGCACCCACGATTTAAGATCTATATCGTCCCACATGATAAAGAAAGAGTGTTGGTTGGTTCGACGGAAATTGAATCGGAAGACTTATCTCCAATATCATTACAAAGTGCTTTAGATTTACTTACTGTCGCTCAGTATGTGTTACCCGAGTTAAGTGAATCTAGAATAATATCGACTGATACCAACCTCAGGCCAGCCTCATTTAACAACAAACCTTTTTTTAAAATTAAAAAAAATCTAGTACATGTTAATGGTTTGTTTAGGCATGGATGGCTTATCGCTCCTGCTCTTCTAGTTGAGGTTTTCTCAAAGCTGAAAATTCCTATTACTGACTACAGTTTCACATAATGAAAAAAATAACCATTATTTTCGGTGATAAATTGCTACAAATTGATGCGAACCAAACGTTAGAGGACTTCTTAAGAAGTGAAAGTGTGGATACCAGAAATATAGCTACGTCAGTAAACTCGGATCTGATTCTTAGACATGAAAGAAAAGATAAGATTCTAAAAGAAAAGGATCGTGTAAACATCTTTGGACCAATTACAGGCGGATAATAACATTTGAGGAATTTTAGGTGGCAAAAGATTATTTTGAAATTACTGATTTAAAATTACCTAGTCGATTATTTCTTGGTTCCTCTGGATTTAGTTCACCGGACGAGTTAAAAAACGCTCTAAACTTGTCGGGTGCTTCTATAGTCACCATGGGGGTTAAGCGGATCGTAGGACATTCCGGTAATCACGGTCGGGTTTGGTTTGATGAAATACTCAGTTCAGGTATTCCAATTTTACCGAATACAGCTGGATGCAGAACTGCTAAAGAAGCTGTGAAAATAGCAGAGATTGCATGCGAATTATTCGAAACTAATAGGATTAAATTGGAAGTTGTTGGGGATGACTTTAGCCTTCAGCCGAACCCCTTCGAATTATTAGCTGCTACTAAAATTCTTATAAAAAAAGGGATAAGCGTTTTTCCTTTTTGTACCGAAGATATAGTTGTTGCGGAGGCTCTGGTTGACGTTGGCTGTGACGTATTAATGCCATGGGGATCGCCAATTGGCTCTGGTCAAGGTCTATTAAATATTGAATCATTGAAGAGACTTAGAGAAAAATTTCCGCGAACTAGAATGATTGTTGATGCTGGAATCGGCAAACCATCTCATGCGTGTCAAGCAATGGAAATTGGTTACGATGCAGTTTTATTAAATTCTGCTGTTTCTCAATCAAAGGATCCAGTGAAAATGGCAATAGCATTTTCTGATGCAGTAAAAGCTGGTAGAAAAGGATTTGAGGCAGGGTTAATCAATTCGCAATCTATGGCTACTCCTACAACCGATTTTAGTACGAATATTTTTGAATAATTAGTCATTATCGAAAATGGATATCATTGCACACACAAATAGAGGAAAGTTTTACATAGATAATAAAAATGAAAACACAAGCAAAACCACGCTTGTTGCGGACTGGCCGTTTTTTCGCGGAGAAATTCAGGTTTACAAAAAGCTTAAATTTGAGGATTTGAAAAAAGGTTTTTCATGGTCTTTGAAACAGAACTTTATTGAAGAGGATTCCTCAGTTATAAGTACTATGATTGCCCAGGGGAAAAAGGATGGGTTAACGTTAGAAGAATCAATTTTACAATCTGATTACTTGCCGAAGTTCTTGGCTTTCAACCGTCGAACCGATTATGAAAAATCTGGTGAGACATCATCGTACACAAAACCCTTTAAGAAGCACTTTAAATCTCTAAGTTATCAAGAACGAAGGGTTTATCCAATAATTGACAATTTACATGATCTTGAAACACTTTTCGACGTTGGTGCAACCTTAATTCAATTGAGAATAAAAAACAAATCTCAGCGGGATATATACCACGAAGTCGAGAAAGCCGTTAGAGTTGCTCAAAAATATTCAAACTCTAGACTCATCATAAACGACTATTGGGACGCTGCAATAAAATTTGGCGCCTTCGGAGTTCACCTCGGTCAAGGAGACCTCAAAACTGCTGATTTATATAAGATTGAGGAAAGTGGCGTAAGGTTAGGATTATCAACTCATAGTTTTTGGGAAGTGAGCTATGCGCTTCAATTTTCTCCGAGTTATATCGCCTGTGGCCCTATCTATAAAACGCGTGTAAAAGAAATGCCATGGTTACCGCAAGGAGAAAGAAATCTTAGTTATTGGGTTAATATGCTACCGAGTCCTGTTGTTGCTATTGGTGGAATTAATTTTCAAAATTTAGATTCTGTAAAAAAAACCGGTGTAAAAATCATTTCCCTTATCAATGGTATTGTCGGAAGTGCTCGGCCTCAGAACGCTTTTCTGTTATATCAAAAAAGATGGGAAGAATGATGAACACTATCAAGGTCGTAATGGTGGAGCCAGAAATTCCAGGAAATACAGGTAATATAATGAGGCTGTGTGCGAGTACTGGAAGTGAATTGCATTTAATCGGACCATTGGGTTTTTTTTTAGATAATCGCTTGATGCACAGAGCTGGACTAGATTACAAGGAATTCTGTGTATTTCGAAAACATGTGAATTGGGATGAATTTTGGAAAACAGAAAGTCCCAACTTAGCAAATTGCTTTGCATTTACAACCAAGACTGAAAAATCTCTTTTTCAGATAAATGAATCTGAGGATGAAGCATGGTTATTTTTTGGAGCAGAGAGTAAGGGTCTTTCTCAAGCTCAAAAAGAGATCTTTGAAAAAAAAAATTTGTTAAGGATACCAATGATAAAAAAAAGTCGTAGTCTTAATCTTAGTAATTCGGTAGCTATCGGCATTTATCAATTTCTAAGAATTAGTAAATTTAATAATGGCGAATACAATCTCAGTTAATAATAAATTTTTGGTGTGGTTTTTGCTGAATAGACAAAGCAGGTGTACCATGGAGTTAGTAAGGGAATACGTCTTGAATTATTATAAAACCGGCAAGTTTTCTCCCCGTAACTTTCACTTTTTTTGATTGTTGGGTAAGGAACTGCCAGTTGTCTCTTTTTAGCGCTTTGGTAATTTGAGATCATGTAATTTAAGATCATTCTAGTTAATTTAATAAAATCCTTGCAAACTCAAGGGTTTGAATAATTTGTCGATATAAATATTATGAAACAGTGGATTCGTTTAATTTTTGAAATTTTACTTGGGGCAGGACTGGCTGGAACTGCTACTTTTATCTATCTCCAGATAGCCGAAATAGGTGAGCTGAAATCCCAGCTTGCTAAGGCCAATGATCAATTACAAAAGAAACCGTCATCTAATCGGGGGACCAGTCCTATACGGCTGCAACAACTAATTGCTAAAGAAAAAGAGTTAGAAGCTGTAAAATCTGCGCTATCAAACGGGTTAGCTCTTTCTGACGTTGAAAATGCGGCTAAAAATGCAAAAAATGAAAGTCCTGAGCGCTATTTAGCGATTGGGGCCCTTAGGCTTTTGGTTAAAGGCAAAGAGGATCCTGATACGGCAAAGGCTTTTGAAAAAGCTTTAGAAATGAATCAATGGACTGAAAGACTAAAA
The DNA here is from genome assembly GCA_902625535.1 of uncultured beta proteobacterium. Lineage (GTDB taxonomy): Bacteria > Pseudomonadota > Gammaproteobacteria > Burkholderiales > Burkholderiaceae_A > UBA7377. Next base: position 4,305 of record CACOBT010000015.1, read on the forward strand.
TCCGTTTGTGCCGCTCAAGCCGGTATGGTTGCCTCAGGGTTAGAAGTCGACGTTCTACGCGATTGTGACCGCATACAACAGATAGAAAGTAGTGTAAAATCAAGGCGAAATGATGGAGTTGAAAGTAGCACAGTAAATGGTAATGGAACTGAGCCAAACACTACTGAAGACTCTGAAGGGTTGAGACCAACTGGGGTTTGAAGTGTATCTGTTCAGGCATCAAATTTATCGATTTATTTTTAATTTTGCTTTTTACCTTGTTATGACGGGGTATTTTGCTTTAGCACTCCAATACCCTGATGTATTTTTGGCTCCAGATTTTGCTGGGTTCATGGGGATGGTTGTTCTAGGTTTCGCTCTGATTTATCTACGATCAAAAGTTCTTAGTTTATTTCCCCAACCTAAGAGTGAAAGAAAACCGTTAAAAGTTAATGCAGAAGAGTTAAGAAAAAAAATGATTGCTGACCGAGCTAAGAGGGTAAAAACGCCGGCAATTGTAGTTGGGCCGCCACCAGGAATTGGTGGTCCACAGCCCGACGGGAAGATAATGGAATTTGATGAGACAGGTAGAGCTTTACCGTCAACTACTAGTGGTCCTGCAAAAAGAGCTGATGGAGCTTTAGTCTATCCAGATGGACGGATTGAATACCTTGACGGAAGTATAAGATACCCTGACGGGCGGTTAGTAAAGTCCGATGGCACTATTATATACCCTGATGGTCGTATAGACGCTCCAAAAAAAGAAGTAGAAACGATTGACAAAAAACCAGAGGAACCGGTAGCAGATGGTGAGGTAAATTTAGAAGAGGGTCAGTCATTAGCTGATATGAAGGCAAAATTAAAACCGAAAAAACCGAAAATCGATGTTAGTATGCTGGATACCTCAAGTTCATATGACGACAAGGTGGTTCTAATGCGATTATTGGTATCAGAAGATTCAAGTAAGGTTGCACAAGTATTTAAAAAAATGATTAAATCGTGACACGATAATTAAATAAATCATCTTTAATGCATAAAAATCTTACAGGTCTAGTGTTGGCCGGCGGGCACGGAAGTAGGATGGGAGGGGTAGATAAAGGATTGGTCCTCTATAATAACCATCCCTTGATTACCTATGCAATAAATGCGGTCGCTCCTTATACCGATAAAATTATCATTAGCGCTAACAGAAGCATTGAACGGTACAAAGACTTTGGTTACGAGGTGCATAAGGATACAATTAGTGGCGGATTAGGGCCTTTGGCTGGGATACATACCGGCCTCACAAACTGTGAAACTGAGTACTTGATTAGCGTTCCTTGTGACACCCCATTTCTTTCACAAAATTTCATTGAAAGTTTGGTAAATTTTGTGGATGAGAATGATTGTAAAGGGGTAATTCCATTTACCAAAGCAAAAGATGGAAAGAAGTTATTTCACCCCACTATAATGTTGGTAAAAACAAGGTTAAGGAAAAGTCTTGCCGACTATTTGAATAACGGCGGGAGAAAAATCAAAATATGGACTGATGCTGAAAGCTTTTGTGAATTTTTTTTCGATGACGACAGTTGTTTTGAAAACTTTAATACGTTAGATCAGTTAAAAAAAAAGAAGTAATAGTTAATGTATATTTTAATTTTTATATATATGGAAGTAGATTTTTTTATACTAACAAACTGTTGGTTGAAGGCGTATGGTGTTTAATTGAAAGAACATGCGATCACTTACGACGTAGAAGTAATTGATGAAAAAATGCGGAAAAAGCACCTGAGTATTCCTGCCGAGAGACCTCTCACCTTGTATGTAAACAAAAAAGAGTTGCTAACTATAATGACCTTAGGTGCAAATACCAGATCCCTAATAATTGGCTACTTAAGAAATCAACGGCTAGTAAAATCCTTAGATGAAATAGAATCTATCCAAATAGATTGGGAAGTCAATGCTGCTGTTGTAAAAACAAAAAATACGAACTCTAATATTGATACCTTGACTGGTAAGGTTACTCTAACTAGTGGATGTGGGCAAGGAACTATGTTCGGAGATGTTACGGCAGAATTAGAAAAATTTCAGTTAGGTGTTGATCTTAAACTTAAACAATCAGATCTTCTAGAAATCATTGATGAAGTTAGGATGTATAGTTCAATCTATAAACAGGCTGGTTCGGTTCATGGATGTGCGTTATTCAAACAATCAAAAATGCTTTTTTACTGCGAAGATGTCGGTCGCCACAACGCAGTCGATGCTATTGCGGGAAAAATGTGGGAATTTGGTTTAGAAGGAAAAGACCTTCTATTTTATACTACCGGTAGATTAACGTCAGAGATGGTTATAAAAGGAGCACAAATGCATATACCATTCCTTCTATCTCGTTCTGGGGTAACGCAAATGGGGGTTGAAATGGCTAGAAATGTTAACATGACATTGTTAGGGAGATGTTCCGGTAAACATTTTTATGTTTTCAATGGCGTTGAGCGACTTATTTTTGATCTACTTGATTAAAATGTAAGGCTTGTTTCTGTTGAATCAAACGTAACAACATGGTCAATATCAAGCCTAATCCCGATTGATTGATTCAGAGAATGGTTAAAGTGACTTGGAATAAAAGAGAGTACCTCTTCCTGGCTTGATAGTTTTAAAGTATACAGAAAGTCAGAACCCCGAAATATTTTTCTGACGACTACGGCAGATAATCCACCCTCATCATCATGAATAATATCGTCTGGTCGAATAAGGACTTTGACCTGTCTTCTACTAAATTTTTTAGTCACATTTACACTTTTTTTTAATGGCAATTTTCCCAGTGCAGTGGTGACAAAATCACCATCTTGATAACCATCTATTAAAGCACCTTTTCCAATAAATCTAGCGATATCAATATTTTTTGGTTCATGATAAAGCTGATATGGAGAATCCCATTGTTGCAGGTTTCCTTTGTTTAAAATCCCTACTTTGTCCCCAAGGCTAAATGCCTCTAATTGATCATGAGTTACAAATAAAGCGGTTGTGCTAGTTGCTTTAAGCATATCTCTCACATCTTTAACTAATACCTGCCGTAACGCTGAATCTAAATTTGAAAATGGCTCATCAAATAGAATTAATTTCGGCGAGGGAGCCAGAGCTCTGGCTAAGGCAACGCGTTGCTTCTGTCCCCCAGATAAATTTTGAACACTACCTTCAGCAAGATTTGTCATGCCGGTAAGTGATAACATCTCTTTCAATCGGTATAAATTTTGTTTAGTTGCAGAACGCAATTTACCCTTCGTAAGAGCAAATAATATATTTTCTCTAACATTTAAATGTGGGAAGAGTGCGAAGTCTTGAAATACCATTCCCACTTGCCTTTTTTCTGACGGGATATATGTTGACTGATTTTCGGAATTAAAAACGTCATGATTGTCTATCACAATTCGTCCCCTAAAGGGATCAACAAACCCGGCAATAGCTCTCAAGATTGTTGTCTTACCGCCACCTGATGGTCCAAGAACAATCCCAATCTCCCCTTTTTTTAATTCTAGTTCAAGGTCATCTAAAATAGGGTTGATCGCTGAGTCTTTTTTATTTCCATAGTTAAACGAAATGTTCTCGAGTTTCAGCGTAATTCTCATGTATCAACTATAATCAAGCTATCTTTTTCCCAAATGCAAGGAACAGAGTTGAATGCTACCAGACGCAAACATCATTTTGCAACTATCAGCTTCGTGTTGCTGGGGCTTTTAATTTCAGCTCCAACAATCGGGATATTTTTAATTGCGATATCGACTGGTGGAGACATATTTTTAAGTTTGCAGAATGATGTTGCGGTCATGCAAGTATCAACTTATTTAAAAAATACCTTTTTTTTATGTTTTGGTGCGGTTCTTTTATCAGTATCCTACAGTATTCCCGTTGCGTGGTGTTTGGCAGTTTATAGTTTCAGGGGTAAAACGCTTATCGAAATTCTGGTTGTTCTGCCCATGGCAATGCCTGCCTATATTCTGGCATACGCTTATACAGATGCACTTGATTATTCTGGCTGGCTTGCAAACTTATTCGGTCAACTTCTTTTATCATTAGAGGTAATAAACGATCCTACAATTACAAAGAATTTTTGGCCTGAAATACGGTCAATTCATTTCGCCTCTTTTTTATTGGCTTTATCACTTTCACCGTACGTTGTTTTAATTACAAGAAGAGCTTTTCAGGGACAGCATTTGCTGTTAATAGATGCCGCAAAAACAATGGGAGCGAATTCTAGAACCATTTTTTTTAACATCATTCTGCCCCTTGCTAGACCGGCTATAGTTGCAGCGTCTCTTTTAGTAGCGATGGAGTGTCTGGCTGATTTCGGGACTGTATACTACTTCTCAATTCAAACATTGTCTACTGGCTTATATAAAGCATGGCTTGGCTATGGTGACATGATCATGACATCATTACTGGCAATATTCATTTTTTTCATTGCAATGACACTGACATTATTTGATAGGATAATAAAACCTGAGATTTATCGTATAAGTTCAAATAGAGTTAAATTCAACCAAATTAAGGTCGTTGGATTAAGGGGCTTTTTTTTATTTTCCTTTCTATCTGTCGGTGGTTTATTTGGTTTTTTGCTCCCTTTCTTTTTTTTAATGAAAGCCGCATTTGAGGAATTTTTATTTTCTAATTTTGTGTTGACCGATTTTCACTTTCTGATAAGTGCGATTTCTACGACAATTTTTTTGTCTGCAGCTGCAACGTTTGTTATTTTAGTTACATGTCTTACAGTTATTTTCGTTATAAGAAATAGTCGCAACAACATGTCAGATACTTGCGCGCAAATCTTCACTTCAAATTATGCCGTAGCTGGTTTAGTGTCTGCCTTGGCATTATTAACTCTTGCGGGTTACCTCAATAGTTTATTACCGGATAGTATCCTCGGGGGAGGAAAGTTTGCATTTTTCTTATCCATAACTCTTCTGTTTATTGCATACCTGAGTCGTTATTTTGCCGTTGGGCATAATGTTTTAAATACGAATTCTAAATCAATCACAAAAAATATTGACTATTCATCAAGTACTTTGGGATTGACTCCAATGAAGTCTTTTTTTAGACTCCATTTGTCGTTATTGCGACCTTCAATAATTATTGCTGGAACACTCATTTTTCTTGATATTGTGAAAGAGTTACCTGCGACATTAATTCTAAGACCGTTAGATATTGAGACTTTAGCGATTAGTGCATATGGCTTTGCTGCTGACGAGGAACTTGGCCTTGCAGCTATTCCATCACTTGCTATGGTCGTCCTCGTTATCCCAGTTGTATTTTTTTTGAAAAACCAGGTTTACTCCCTTAAACAGTGATTTATTCACGAATACTTTTTTAATAATCCATCTTGACAAGAAATGATCTGATTTGACGAACCTTTTCTCAATAAATATGAGCCATCGCTACTCATTCGCCAATTGTTAGAGCTCTCTGTAAAATGTAGTTGCAAACCCTCTTCAAACACTCTTTTTCTTAATACTTCGTCGAGGATAGGAAAAGCTATTTCCACTCTCCTGAAAAAGTTTCTATCCATCCAGTCGGCGCTGGACAAAAACAAATCATTCTGCCCATTGTTTCTGAAATAGAAGATCCTACTGTGCTCTAAAAATCGGCCGACAGTAGATCTGACGCTGATGTTGTCAGAAAGGCCTGGGACACCTGGCCTTAGCATGCATACCCCTCGAACTAAAAGATTAATGGAAACGCCACATTCGCTCGCTTCATAAAGAGTATCAATTACTTTTGTTTCTACGAGTGAGTTCATCCGTGCGATGATCTTACCTTTACCGCCACTTTTGCATATCGCCATTTCATTTTTTATTGCACGAATTACGTTTTTGTGAAGTTTGAAAGGAGATTGCCAAATATTACGCAGTGGTTTTACTTTTCCTAGCCCGGTTAATCTTTGAAAAATTTCGTGTATTTCTGCGCATACGGGTTTGTTACTGGTTAATAAGCTAAAGTCTGTGTACAGTTTCGCAGTTTTTGGATGGTAGTTTCCTGTTCCCAAATGACAATATCGCACTAATTTTTTTTCTTCTTGACGAACAATAAGGCACATTTTTGCATGGGTTTTATTCCCTACAACTCCGAAAACAACGTGTGCTCCTATTTCCTCTAATTTCGAAGCCCAATTAATATTAGTTTCCTCGTCAAAACGGGCCATTAATTCTAGTATTACCGTTACTTCCTTTCCCTTGTTAACTGCATTTATCAGTGAACGCATCAAACCCGATGTACTACCGGTTCTGTAGATAGTTTGGAATATTGCGACAACGTTTTTATCCTCCGCGGCATTGTTTATAAACTCAGCAACTACATCAAAACATTCATATGGGTGATGCAGTAAGATGTCGTTTTTCTTAAGATAGTCGAATATTACTTCTTCGCCCTTGAGGTAATCAGGGTATTTCGGTGAAAAAAACTTAAATTTTAATTTAGGATTTTCAATACAGTCCGGTAATGTTATGAGTCTGCCTAAATTTACCGGACCATTAATCAGATAACAGTCTTTTTTCTCCAATTTGAATTCTGTCAATAGATAATCAAGACAAAAGTTTGATATTGAATTATCAGTCTCAATTCGAACAGCATCCCCATAATTTCTCTGCGAAAGTTCGCCCTTCAGTGCCTGTCGAAGATCGGTTACTTCCTCATCATCCACATATAAATCACTATTACGAGTAACTCTAAACTGAAATATTCCTAAAATTTCCATTCCCGGAAATATCTCAGAGGCATGAGCCTCGATAAGAGAGGATAGATTGATAAAGGTGATTGATAACTCATCATTTTTCCGTGGAATCTCAATTATCCTTGAAAGTAGCCTGGGGGCTTGTACGATAGCAACTCGACCTTTCCTGCCATACGAATCCTTTCCGCGCATTTCAATAATAAAATTTAAACTTTTGTTTAAAACCTTTGGAAAAGGGTGAAGGGGGTCTAAACCGAGCGGAGTCAATATTGGCAAAACATTATTCTTGAAATATGTAGAGCTCCACCTCTTTTGTTGCCTATTTAATTCTTTGAAATCTAGGAGGTTGATGCCCTCTTTTTTCAGCTCAGGGATAACCGATTGATTTAGAATTTTATATTGCAATTGAACTAGCGATTGTGTCCGCTTACCTAAAATATCTAAAGTTCTTTTTATCGTCAATCCATCGGGCAAATAAGAATTTTCCAACTCCTCATGGGATCTCGCTTTCAGGCCTGCTACACGAATCTCGAAAAGTTCATCTAAATTATTCGCAACTATACAGAGGTATTTAAGTCTTTCCAATATAGGTATTGAAGGCTCATGGCTAAGAGAAAGTACCCTTTCATTGAATGATATGAGAGATAATTCTCGGTTAATATACCTGCCAGAGGATTGATTTGGAAGAAGAGGTTCCGTTTTCGATAGTCGAGGAAAATTTGAAATGCGAGAATTTGTTTTCATCTGAAAGACGTGTCTTTTTTCTGCCACGGAATACTTTGAAAGTTAAAAATATATTATGTCGTTACAGCGATAAATTTACAAAATTTGTTGTAAACTTAAATTGTAAATTAGGAAAAACCATTATGTTTGTAGTTACAAAAACATCGCAATCCCCTGATGAAAATGAAAAGCTGATTGCTGCGGTCGATCTCGGTTCAAACAGTTTTCATCTAATGGTCGCGCGAGTAGTGTTAAAAAAAATGATTCTAGGTTAAAAAAAATTGACTCTGTAAAAGAACATATTAAGCTGGCTGACGGATTAAATGCTTACAAAGAACTTACGGAACCTTATTTACTTAAGGCGATTCGCTGTTTAACTCGTTTTTCGGAGAGATTGAGATCTTTTTCACCAGAGAGGGTAAGAGTCGTTGGAACAAACACTTTTAGAGTCGCAAAAAATATTGGGGAATTTCTTCCAAAATTTGAACAAGCTCTCGGATTTCCGATAAATGTCATAAGCGGAGTAGAAGAGGCGAGATTGATATATAAGGGAGTTTGTAACTCTTTAGATTCCAACGGAAAGCAAAAACTAGTCATTGATATAGGAGGTGGTTCAACCGAATTTATTGTAGGCAGTGGCCCTGATCCAAATTTATTGGAAAGTGTCTACATTGGCACATCGAAAATTAAACTTGACTTTTTCTCAACACAACAAATAAAAATCGAGAATTTTAACAATGCTGTTTTATGGGCTCGAAAAGAAATACAGGTTATTACAAGAAACTTTAGAAAAGTCGGTTGGGACATCGCATATGGATGCAGTGGGACTATAAAATCCGTTAACGATGTTTGCCGAGCAAATGGATTGGGTGGATCAAAACTTAGCCTTGAGTCGCTCAACGAGATAATTCTGTTGACGTGCAGGGTAGGTAATTTGCAAGAATACTCTATCCCTGGTTTAAAAGGTGATAGAGCCTCAACTTTTCCCGCAGGAGTTGCCATCCTGAAAGCGATATTTCATGAACTAAAGATAGAAAACTTAGAGTTTTCTACTGCAGCATTGCGGACTGGTGTACTTTTCGAAATAGCAGGACGTGGTTGGCAACCAGATCAGAGAGATCGAACAGTAAAACATTTAATAGAGCAATACGAAGTTGATAGGTTGCATGCAAGTCGGGTGAGCAATTTAGCAACAAATTTTTTAAAGCAGTTAGTCGATCTTTCAACATCTGACAACAAAGAATTAAAAAAAATTATTCATTGGACTTCTCTCCTATTAGAAATCGGGCAAACACTCTCCCATAATGCTTACCATAGGCACTCCTCTTATATAGTTGCGAATTCGGATATGCCTGGTTTTACCCTCCGTGAACAAACAGTTATGGCATCACTCATTCTTGGGCACACTGGAAAATTGCCGAAAGTTTCGCATATATTGAATCATGAAAAATTTAGGGCCTCACTGATATGTTTGAGGCTTGCCGCAATTTTTTCCAGGAGTAGGGTGAATTTAAATCCTCCTGAAATGTTTTTTCGTTATGAGGACAAAAGTCAAGTTTATATTCTTGAAATGTCTAAGGATTGGATTGATCTGCACCCTTTAACTGCTTTCACCTTAAAGCAGGAGGTAAGGGAGTGGAGAAAAGTCGGAATAAAGTTTTCTTTGAGTTATTATTTTACAGAATCCAAATCAATAAATTCTGAGATTGGACTACTTTGAAACTAAATTTTTTTCCGCGAGAGATTCACGGTGGCATTTGGGCGAAAGCCTGAACAATGATTTGTTGCACTCAAAATTCTAATAATGCCTGTTAATAAATCCGCAAACTTGATCATCAGTGGTAACATAATGAATTTAGGCGCGTAGCTCAGTTGGTTAGAGCATCACCTTGACATGGTGGGGGTCGTTGGTTCGAATCCAATCGCGCCTACCATACAATCAATTTAGAACACAGCATGATTCAAGTAACATTTCCTGATGGAAATACAAAAGATTTTGAAACAAAGGTTTCTCTCTTTGAGGTTGCAAAAGCTATAAGCCCTTCTTTAGCGAAGGAAGCTGTGGCGGGAAAAATTGATGGTATTTTGAAAGACTTGTGTGTTTTTATTGAGTCCGATTGTAAGGTAGAGATCGTTAAAAAGTCCGATGATGATGGGCTTGAAATTATCCGTCATTCTTTTGCTCATTTAATTGGTCACGCAGTTAAACAGATTTACCCAAGTGCTAAAATGGCGATCGGTCCGGTTATCACTAATGGTTTCTATTATGATATTGAGTTTGAAGAAAATCTAAGCGAATCAGATTTGAAAGAAATTGAAGAAAAAATCAATCATTTAGTGAAACAAAATTACGATGTTGTTAGGGAGGTTGTAGTACCTGAAAAAGCTATAGCCGTTTTTAGTGAAAGAAAAGAAGATTATAAGATAGAGATTGTCAGAGACATACCTGAGGGCGAGACTATTGCCTTATATCATCACCTGGAATATGTTGATATGTGTCGAGGACCGCATGTTCCAAATACAAGATTTCTTCGGCACTTTAAGCTAACTAAGATCGCTGGAGCTTATTGGCGGGGGAATTCGAATAATAAAATGCTTCAACGAATATACGGGACAGCATGGTCTACCAAAAAAGAGCTTGATGATCACTTATTTAAAATTGAAGAAGCTGAGAAAAGAGATCATAGGAAATTGGGTAAGGCATTAAACTTATTCCATTATCAAGATTCTGCCCCTGGGATGGCTTTTTGGCATCCTAATGGAGTCGAATTATGGAACATCGTCGAGTCATACATGCGTGAAGTATATGTGACTAGCGGATTTCAGGAAGTTAGATGTCCAATGATGTTAGACAAGGCGTTATGGGAGAAGTCAGGCCATTGGGCACATTATAGAGAACATATGTTCTTAACTGCATCAGAAAACAGAGAATACGCCATTAAGCCAATGAATTGCCCAGGTCATGTGCAAATATTTAACGGAAAATTACGTAGTTACAGGGACTTACCTTTACGGTTTGGCGAGTTCGGCTCATGCCACAGAAACGAGCCATCAGGTGCACTTCATGGATTGTTTCGTCTGCGACACTTTACACAGGATGACGGACATATATTTTGCACTGAAAATCAGATTCAAGATGAAGTTTTTCGATTCACTAAACAACTAAAAAGGGTTTATTCCAAATTTGGTTTTGAGGATATTATTTATAAGCTATCAACGCGACCGGTGAAAAGAGTAGGTTCTAATGAAATTTGGGACAAATCAGAGATGGCTCTTAAGAGTGCTCTGAACCAATCGGAGGTCGAATGGGACGTAATGCCCGGAGAGGGTGCTTTTTACGGACCAAAAATAGAATATTCACTGAAAGATAGTATTGGCAGAGTTTGGCAATGCGGCACTATTCAAATTGACTTTAATATGCCAAAGCAACTCGGGGCAGAATATGTGTCGGAGAACAATGAAAGAAAAACTCCGGTGATGTTGCACAGGGCCATCCTTGGTTCTCTAGAGAGATTTATCGGCATTTTGATTGAGAATTACGGTGGAGCTTTTCCTTTGTGGCTTTCGCCTTTACAGGTTGGGATAGCAACAATTTCGCGCGACCAAAATGACTACGCCTTAAAAGTTAAACAAGATTTAGAGCAGAGAGGCATTAGGGTGATTGAAGACTTGCGTAACGAAAAAATAAGCTATAAAATCAGGGAGTTTAGTCTTTTGAAACTTCCATTCGTCCTCGTTATTGGCAACGCCGAGGTGGAAAGCAAGCAGGTATCGGTGCGAAGGCGGGGAAGTAAAGAGTCTATTTCTGCATCGGTGGGGGAGTTTTTGATTAATTTGACGAAAGAATTGGAGCGTGATTGAGAATGAAAATGTTTTTAACTGGAAGTAGCTGAAAATAAGTATCGATAAAGAATATAAAATCAATGGAGACATAGTCTCAACCACAGTTAGGCTATTGGGGGTTAACAACGAGGCTTTGGGTGTTTTGCCACTTAGGGAAGCGTTAAAATTGGCCGATGAGGCTGAAGTTGATTTGGTCGAAATCGCTCCACAAGCACAGCCGGTAGTCTGCCGACTGATGGATTTTGGCAAATTTAGGTACCAAAAGCAGAAAAAAGCTCATGATGCTAAGTTAAAGCAAAAGACTATTCAACTTAAAGAGGTTAAATTCAGGCCTGGCACCGAAGAAAACGACTATCAGGTTAAAGTTAGAAGCATAGTTAGGTTTCTAAATGAGGGTGACAAGGCGAAAGTTACAATGAGGTTCAAGGGGAGAGAAATAGCTCATCAAGAGTTTGGAATGCAGATGTTGGAGCGAATTCGCATAGATTTAGAAGAGGAAGCGGTAGTCGAGCAACTGCCCAAATTAGAAGGTAGACAAATGGTGATGGTTCTGGCTCCTAAAAAAAAGTAAATTGATCATTAAAACAGGATGTTGTTATGCCGAAAATGAAAACAAAAAAGTCAGCTGCAAAGAGGTTTAAAGTTACGGGTAGCGGAGTTATAAAACGAGCTAGAGCGACAAAGCGCCATATCCTAACGAAAAGGACGACAAAAAACAAGAGACAGTTGCGTGGAATGGTTCAAATGAGTTCTGGAGACGCTCGCTCCGCGCGGGCAATGATGCCTTACGCATCTTGATGGAAAAGGAGATTTTGAATGCCTAGAGTGAAGAGGGGTGTCACAGCTCGAGCTAGACATAAGAAGATACTTGCTCAGGCCAAAGGATACAGAGGCCGAAGGAAAAGTGTTTACCGTGTCGCTAAGCAAGCCGTCATCAGAGCGGGACAGTTCGCGTATCGAGACAGGCGTTTGAAAAAAAGGACATTTCGTGCTTTATGGATTGTACGAATTAATGCTGGTTGTCGAACGAACGGCATAACGTATAGTAGATTTATTGCGGGGTTAAAAAAATCTGGGGTGGAGTTGGATAGAAAGGTCTTATCGGAAATCGCTGTGTCAGATAAATTAGCATTCGCGCAACTTGTAGAAACTGCAAAAGCCTGCACACCATCTTGAATTCTGACCTGCAGCGAATTGTCTTTCAGGCAGAAACAGAATTTAAATCTGCAAAATCACTACCTGAGTTAGAAAACACGAAATCGCTTTTTCTAGGTAAAAAAGGAAAGCTGACTATCCAGTTTAATAACCTAAAGGGGTTAGACGAAGCACATAGGAAAGAGTTAGGTAACGAACTAAATCTTGCCAAGAAAACAATAGAGAAAACTCTAGCGAGTTGTAGGAAAAAGCTCGTGGAAGACAGGATAGCTAAAAAACTTAAATCTCAGGCGATTGATATAAGCTTACCTGGTAGAGGACTAAACAGCGGGACAATTCACCCCTTAAGCCTCTCTTTAAGACGGATAGGAGAAATTTTTCAAGGTATGGGTTTTGAAGTTGCCGAGGGACCTGAAATAGAAACGGACTGGTTTAATTTTACTGCGTTAAATAATCCAAAAGATCATCCGGCCAGATCAATGCAAGATACTTTTTACATTGAAAATAAAGATGAATTTGGCCAAAACTTGCTCTTACGTACTCATACAAGCCCAGTTCAAGTCAGATACGCAATAGATAATGAACCACCAATAAGAGTTATAAGTCCAGGAAAGACTTACAGGGTTGATAATGACGCTACTCACTCACCTATGTTTCATCAGATTGAAGGCCTTTGGCTTGACGAAACTATTAATTTTTCAAATTTGAAAGGCGTATACATAAATTTTTTAAAAGAATTTTTTGAATCTACTAATTTACAGGTGCGCTTTAGACCATCATACTTCCCATTTACCGAACCATCTGCTGAGGTGGATATGAAATTCTCAAATGGTCCTTTGAAAGGAAAGTGGCTTGAAGTAGCAGGGGCCGGAATGGTCCACCCTAATGTTGTGGCGAATTTTGGTTTACAATCCAAAAAAATTAAGGGTTTTGCGTTCGGGATGGGTTTGGAAAGGCTGACGATGTTGAAATTCGGAATAAACGATCTACGACTATTCTTCGAAAACGATCTCAGATTTTTAAGGCAATTTCAATGCTAGTTTCAGAAAAAATTCTTCGGGAGTGGATTGATACAGAATTGACTACTCATGAGATAGCAGAGACATTGACAATGGGGGGCATAGAGGTTGAGGAGATTATTGCTGAGGATAGATGGCTAAAAAACATTGTTATCGGCAAAATACTCAGCGTAGTTAATCACCCTAATGCAGACAAACTAAAAGTTTGCGAGGTTCTAACGGACGAAAAATTACAGATAGTTTGCGGCGCTCCAAATGTTGAGAAAAATCAATATGTTGCTTGTGCCAAGCCGGGAGCTGTGTTACCCGGGAATTTGAGAATTAAGCCCTCAAAAATTAGAGGTGTTTTAAGTAATGGTATGCTGTGTTCTGAAAAAGAATTAGGTTTTTCAGATGATGCTAAAGGGATATTCGTACTGTCAAACACGTTTACTTCACGAGTTGGTGACCCTGTAAGTGAAGTACTAAATAAAAATGATAAGATTCTAAATATTAAACCAACACCTAATCGGGCTGATTGCTTTTCAGTAAGAGGTATTGCTCGAGATTTGAGTGCTATGAGCAACTCAGTTTGCTTCACAATTCCCGAAGGGTTCAACCAGGAAAGCTTAATACAAAGAGAAAACCTTGAAATTGATCACAGTGTAGAAGGGGTAAGTTCTAAGGTTTGTCATGCTTTTGCAAGCGTCATAATTACAGGAGTTGACAATCAAGCGATTAGTCCCGACTGGCTTATTAGTAAATTAAATAAATTTGGACAAAAATCAATTTCTCCTCTTGTGGATATTTCAAATTACTTTATGTTTGTTCTTGGAAGACCAAGTCATATTTTTGATTTTGACAAGCTATGCAAAGAAAACCGTGTTTTAGAAATTAGACGAGGGAACACGAATGAGGAGCTTACCCTGCTAAATGGGGACGACGTAAAAGAATTGGAGGATACGCTTGTTATTGCAGACCAAACTGGCCCGCTCGCTCTGGCGGGTATAATGGGGGGGAGCTCAACTATGGTTACTGCTCAAACATCGAATATTTTGATTGAATCTGCTGTCTGGTTACCATCTTTAATCAGGGGTAAGGCTAGAAAGTATTCGTTAAGTAGCGAGGCGGCGAGTCGGTTCGAAAAAGGGGTCGATCCCGTATCACTTGAGCTCGATTTTAAACATCTTTGTAACTGTATTATAAAAACTGTTGGTGGGAATATTGGAAAAATAAATATTGAAACGTATTTTACTGGAAAGGAAAAAAAGATCAATTTTAGTAAAAAAAGATGCGTTGAAACTTTAGGCATAGAAATTAAAAATGAAGATTTTGAGCGGATATTCAAAAATTTAAACATGAGTTTAAGCGATGAAAATCTTAACGGCGATATTATCAGTGTGACGCCCCCCCTCTATCGCTATGACATAGAAATTGAAGAAGATTTGATTGAAGAGATAGCAAGAATATTTGGGTACGATGCCATTGTTCCGTCAAATCCTCGCGGCACCATAGAGCCAAAAGACAAAAATAGTCATTTTAAAAATGCGGACAAGATAAGGGATTATTTAATTACTAAGTCGTATTCGGAAATTATCGGATTCGGTTTTATCGAAAAAGGATTAGCTGAAAAATTTCTCTTTCCATTTGATGAAAATATTAATACTGTTGATGTTATCAATCCAATATCCGTCAACAACTCAACAATGAGAACTAGTCAAATTCCGGGATTACTTAATGTATTAGCTGAAAATTATAAAAATCAACAAGAGAGAATTAATTTATTCGAAATAGGAAATATTTTTTTAAATAAATATTCTGCATTAGGAAAAGATAATAAAGCGATTATTCAACACAAAGTTCTTTCTGTTATTGGGTTTGGTCCGAGGTATGAGCGGCAGTGGGGTACGGGCAGTGAATTTGTAGATTTTTATGATATCAAAATGTTAATCGATGAGCTTTCTCCAGTCCCATTGGTAATTCATGAACTTAAATCAGAGAATACTATTGTTCACCCGGGAAAATCTGGCATGATTGTTCCTGAAAAAGTTAAAAAAGACAATAAAACGTTCGGATTAAATTTTCTTGAAGAAAATGCTGTTGGTTATATCGGAGAGTTGCATCCCCAACTTTGTTCAGATATGTCTATTCCCAGCCCTGTAATTATCTGTGAAATAAGTATGAATTTTCTGAATCAAGAAAAAATCATTAGCTTTAAGGAAATTATTCGTTTCCCTGTTGTAAGACGA
>CACOBT010000016.1 GCA_902625535.1 uncultured beta proteobacterium
TTTGATTATAAACTAATTGATCATTCGGCTTTGGAAATCGTTGATACTGCGAAAAGGACAGGCGCTGTTGTTAAAGGTCCTTTACCCTTGCCAACAAAAATACGTCGTTTGGACGTTTTGAGAAGTCCCCACGTAAACAAAAAGTCGAGAGATCAGTTTGAACTTAGAACACACTTGAGGCTAATGGACATTATCGAGCCAACAGATAAGACGGTTGATGCGCTTATGAAGCTTGATTTGCCGGCTGGAGTGGATGTGGAGATAAAATTACAGTAACGACTCATTATAATTTTGTGATAGGATTATACGCTTTGGTTAGGAGTTTTAGTTAAGTTATTATGAATGAAAACGTTGTTTCGGAAAACGGCGGGGCAATCCAAAAAAATACTTTTGGTCTAATTGGAACTAAGGTAGGAATGTCTCGTATTTTTGAGGAAGATGGTGTTTCGGTTCCCATCACGGTCATTAACGTCGGAATGAATGTTGTATCTTCGGTAAAGACCGTCGAGAAGGATGGATATTGTGCTGTTCAGGTTGGTTATCGCGAAACAAAAAAAAATAAGCTAAACAAACCTGCACTGGGGCATTGTACAAAACTAGGATTGCCCTTAGTTTCAAAATTTAAGGAATTCAGAGTACCTAACGCGGAGTCGTTGCCAACTGTTGGTTCTATCATGTCAATTGAAAGTTTTTCGATAGGTGAGTTTGTGAATGTCTCTGGTGTATCTAAGGGTAAGGGGTATGCCGGCGCGATAAAAAGACATGGATTTTCTTCTCAAAGAACTTCGCATGGCAATTCTGTAAGCCATCGGGCAATAGGTTCCACTGGAATGTGTCAAGACCCTGGGAGAGTGTTTAAAGGAAAAAAAATGTCTGGTCATTTAGGGGCAGTGAAGAGAACAACGCGGAATTTGAAAGTCGTGGGTATTGATGGTTCCAAGATGCTAATAATGGTCAGGGGTTCGGTCCCCGGCAATAATGGCTCACAAGTCGTTGTAAAGCCTGCAGTTGGAAAAAAAAATAGGAAACTGGGTAACTAAGTAATATGGAACTTAAGGTTTTAGATAAAAACGGGAAAATAACGGAGACTAGAGAAGTAGTTGACACAGTCTTTTCCAGAGATTATTCCGGTCCATTAGTACACCAACTAGTCGAGTCTTATCGTGCTAATGGGAGAGGCGGTAATCGCGCACAAAAAAATAGAAGCAATGTAAAATTTTCGACAAGAAAACCATGGAAGCAGAAAGGAACAGGTAGAGCGCGAGCCGGTCGAGCATCTAGCCCGCTATGGAGGTCGGGAGGAGTAACTTTCCCAAGCTCGCCTTTAGAGAATTTCTCAAAACGAATAAATAAAAAGATGTACAAAGCTGGTATGCAGTGCATACTTTCGCAGCTTGCAAGGGAGGACAGGCTGTTTATCATAGGTGAACCATCGGTAAAAAAACCGAAAACTAAAGAACTCATTAAGGAATTGGAAGGTTACAAAGGAGCCAAGCGTTTAGTAATTCCGTTAGAGCTCGGAAATATTTTAGAATTGGCTAGCAGAAACGTAAGAGATCTGAAGGTCATAGGTTCTCGGCGTGTTGACCCTGTCTCGTTGTTGAACGCAGACGTCACCTATGTTTCTGAAGGTGCACTGAAGAACATTCAAGAAAGTTTAGCATGAGTATTGATAGGTATTACGATGTACTCATTTCCCCTGTTGTTTCTGAGAAATCAACATTGGTTGGGGAGCAGTCTAATCAATATGTATTCAAAGTGTCGAGAAGAGCTACGAAAGATGATGTAAAAAAGGCAATCGAACTTTTTTTTAACGTAACTGTTACGGCTGTGCAAATCCTTAATCGCAAGGGCAAAGAAAAGCGCTTTGGAAGGACACTTGGACGCAGGGCGCATGAAAAGAAAGCTTACGTCTCATTAAAAGATGGGGAAACTATCAAATTTGGTGGGGAGGCTTAGGTTTATGGCTACTTTCAAACTTAAACCAACCTCGCCAGGAAGACGTGGCACTGTAAGGGTTTCTCGGGAGGGTTTATTTAAAGGCAAGCCTTCAAAAAGGTTGTTAGAACCTAAGAGAAAAATTTCAGGTAGAAATAATGCCGGTCGAATTACGGTTCGCCATAGAGGGGGGGGTCATAAGAGGTTTTACAGAATTATCGACTTTAAACGCCACAAAGATGGAGTTGCTGGTAAAGTTGAGCGCATTGAGTACGATCCGAATAGAAGCGCGTATATAGCGTTAATACTTTACATTGACGGGGAGCGTCGATATATAATTTGTCCAAAAAACCTAAACGTTGGTGACACAGTGAAATCCGGTCCCGACGTTCAAATAAGTGTCGGAAATTGTTTGCCGATTAGAAATATTCCCGTTGGTTCTGTCTTACATTGTATCGAAATGATGCCCGCAAAAGGGGCACAGGTTGCGAGGTCGGCAGGAGCTTATGCACAGTTGTTGGCAAAGGAAGGTCAATACGCTCAAATTAGGCTCAGATCTGGTGAAGTGAGGAAGGTCCACATCGATTGTCGAGCGACGCTAGGTGAAGTTGGTAATGGTGAAAATAGTTTAAAAAGGCTCGGTAAGGCAGGAGCTAAAAGGTGGCGGGGCGTTAGACCAACCGTTCGAGGGGTAGTTATGAACCCTGTTGATCACCCGCATGGAGGCGGGGAAGGAAAAACGGCAGCAGCGCAGGCTCCCGTTAGTCCCTGGGGAACACCTACGAAAGGGTTCAAAACCCGTCGTAATAAACGTACATCGGGAATGATTTTAGTTGATCGTAGAAAGAGAAAGGGATAAGGCTTGGCACGTTCATCAAAAAAAGGGCCATTCGTTGACCAGCATTTAGTAAGAAAGGTTGAGGCTGCTACGGCAAATAGAGACAAAAGGCCCATAAAAACATGGTCTCGAAGGTCAACAGTATTGCCTGAGTTTGTTGGTCTTACAATTGCAGTTCATAATGGCAAGCAACACCTCCCTGTTTATATTACCGACAATATGGTGGGTCACAAGCTCGGAGAATTTGCCTTGACACGAACTTTTAAAGGGCATGCTGCGGACAAAAAAACCAAACGTTAAACTGAAAAAAGAGAGGAATTAAGGTGTCAACATTTGCATCAGTTAGAGGAGTTAGATTGTCTCCACAAAAAGGCCGGTTAGTAGCTGATGCTATTAGGGGTCTGTCTGTTGAGAAGGCTTTGGATACGTTACGATTTCAAACAACCAAAGGCTCAAATATCGTTAAAAATCTTCTAGAGTCAGCCATAGCCAACGCAGAACATAACGATGGAGAAGATATTGATGATCTTTTTGTTGAGAAGATTTTCGTGGAAAGAGGTACAAAATTGAAAAGGTTTGCTGCTTGCGCTAAAGGCAGAGGCGTTAGAATTGAAAAACCAACCTGCCACATCTATATTTCAGTAGCAACTGCAGAATCGAAGGGCTAGTAGGATTATGGGACAGAAAATACAACCGACTGGCTTTAGGCTTCCTGTAGCAAGAAATTGGACTTCGAAGTGGTACGCAAGCCATCGAGATTTTTCCAAAATGCTCAACGAAGATATTAAAGTAAGAAAATACCTCAAAGGAAGGCTAAAATCTGCTGCTGTCAGCAAGATACTTATAGAGCGTCCTGCAAAAAATGCAAAGATAACAATTTACTCTGCCCGCCCAGGGGTCGTAATTGGGAAAAAGGGGGAAGACATAGAGGCATTAAAAACAGTGTTAGCCGAGATGTTAGGCGTATCTGTTCACGTAAATATTGAGGAGGTTCGAAAGCCTGAATTGGACGCTCAGCTGGTATCAGAAAGCATCACACAGCAGTTAGAAAAGCGGATTATGTTTAGAAGGGCTATGAAACGAGCAATACAAAACGCGATGCGTTTGGGGGCTCAAGGTATAAAAATAATGAGCTCCGGACGGCTTAACGGCGCTGAAATCGCTCGTTGCGAGTGGTACCGTGAAGGTAGGGTTCCTTTGCATACCATGAAGGCCGATATTGATTACGGCTTCTCAGAGGCAAATACAACTTATGGAATTATAGGAGTTAAGGTTTGGGTCTACAAGGGGGAAACGCTAACTAAGTCAGACGTTGTTGGTGTTGCTCCGGACGTAGATTTTTCAAACGAGGAGCAGGAAAAACCAGCGAAGAGGGTGAGGACCAAAAAGAAAGGTAGTGAATCCACCACAAGTGCAAAAATAGAGCCAAAAGAAAAAGAGGCTCAAGAAAAACCCACGGCAAAAAAAGTACGCAGAGTAGCTTCAAAAAAACCTTCTAAGGGCGAAAATGCAACAGATGAAATTTCTTCTGAAAAAAAAGAAAAGAAGTCTCCAAAGAAGGTGAAAACAGAGAAACCGGAGTCTAAGTAATTATGTTGCAACCGGCGCGTAGAAAATATAGAAAAGAGCATAAAGGTCGAAATACCGGACTTGCTGTCCGAGGTTCGGCGGTGGCCTTTGGGTCGTTTGGACTTAAAGCCACAACCCGCGGAAGACTTACATCCCGACAAATTGAGTCAGCCCGACGGGCAATGACTCGGCATATAAAAAGAGGAGGAAGAATTTGGATACGGATTTTTCCAGACAAGCCTATTTCGAAAAAGCCAGCGGAAGTTCGGATGGGAAACGGCAAGGGAAATGTAGAGTTTTATGTCGCCGAAATTAAACCCGGGAAAGTTTTGTATGAAATGGACGGAGTCGAGGAAAATTTAGCTAGGCAAGCGTTTAAACTTGCTGCGGCTAAGCTACCCCTTTCTGTCAAGTTTGTTACCAGACAGTTAGGAAGATAAAAATGGAAGCTTCAGAGTTGCGAAAAAAGTCCGTAGTTGAGTTAAAAAAAGAGCTAGAGAACTCGTGTAAGGCGTTTTTATCTCACAGATTGCAAATATCAGTACAACAAAGTAGTGACACGGCTAAGTTGAAAGAGCTAAGGCGTGGAATAGCTAGAATAAGGACGATCATTAGCGAGCAGTCCGTAGGTAACTCGAGTAAGAAAAGCTCTTAAATATAGGAAATAATTTTGTGACTAAGGAAAAAAAATTTATAATCGGTCGAGTTATTTGTAACTCTCAGGACAAAACGATTAGCGTTTTAGTTGAGAGAAAAGTCAAGCATCCAATGTTAGGTAAATTTATCTCCAAGTCGAAGAAGTACCAGGTACACAATGAGAGTGGTAAGTTTGATGTTGGCGATAAGGTTAGGATTCGTGAGTGTCGACCAGTTTCGAAGAAGAAGAGCTGGGTGGTGGTGGAATAGAATTGACAGTATAAGAAAAAAATTGTAATGTTATAGGTCGCTCAAACGGGCCCCAATACTTTATTTTTCTTAATAAAAGTTGGGTAATTTTTACAGGACTATGTGATGATTCAGATGCAATCGCGACTCGATGTTGCAGACAATTCGGGCGCAAAGGATGTAATGTGCATAAAGGTGCTCGGTGGATCAAAGCGCCGATACGCATCCATCGGAGATATTATAAAAGTTGCTATTAAGGAAGCATCTCCGAAAGGTCGTGTTAAAAAAGGAGAAGTTTACAACGCTATCGTTGTTAGGACATCAAAAGGGGTTAGGCGGAATGACGGTTCGCTAATTCGATTCGACAACAATGCTGCTGTTCTTCTGAATGCAAAGTTAGAGCCGATAGGGACCAGAATTTTCGGACCGGTTACCAGGGAGCTTAGAACAGAGCGTTTCATGAAGATTGTGTCTTTGGCTCCAGAAGTTATTTGAAAGATTCGAATTTATGAATAAGTTGAAAACAGGTGATGAGGTACTGGTTATTACTGGAAAAGATAAAGGGAAAAAGGGCATTGTGTCTACGAGGGTTGGTGGTAATAAAGTAGTAGTGGATGGAATTAATATTGTAAAAAAGCACCAGAAACCTAACCCCAACAAGAATGAACCTGGGGGCATCACAAATAAGGCGATGCCGATTCACGTTTCTAATTTGGCCATAGTTAATCCTGACACAGGGGAGAAAGATAAAGTGGTTATAAAGATTAAAGAAGATGGGAAGAGAGTGCGTGTGTTTCGTTCATCCGGTAATGAAATTCCGGCTGTCGCAGGTAAAAAATGATGGCTAGATTTAGAAAACAATTTCAAGAACAGGTTGTTCCAGAGTTAATGTCAAAGTTTCGATACAAGAGCCCTATGCAGGTGCCACGCTTTGAGAAAATTACTCTTAATATGGGGTTGGGCGAAGGTGTTTCAGATAAAAAACTCGTTGAATCTGCAGTTGTTGATTTAGCTAGTATAGCTGGGCAAAAACCAATTATTACGAAGGCTCGAAAAGCAATTGCAGGATTCAAATTAAGAGAAGGTATGCCTATCGGGGCTAAAGTCACATTGCGGGGCGTCCGAATGTACGAATTTTTAGATCGACTAATTACTGTTGCCCTGCCTAGGGTGAGAGATTTTAGGGGGATTTCGGGAAAATCATTTGATGGTCGAGGAAATTTTAGTTTTGGGGTTAAGGAGCAAATAATTTTTCCAGAGGTGGAGTATGACAAGATAGACAAAGTTAGAGGTTTAGATATTTGCTTTACTACCTCTGCTAATAACGATGGAGAGGCTAAGGCTCTTCTTGAGTCATTTAAATTTCCTTTTAAAAAATCATAGGAGAAAGACGAGTGGCGAAACTATCACTGATTAATCGAGAAAAAAAACGACAAAGACTAGTTGCGAAATTTAAGGCAAAACGGACTAATTTGCAAAAGGTAATCAATGACATGTCTAAATCAGAGGAAGAGAGATATGAAGCAAGGCTCGCCTTGCAACTTTTACCGCGAAATTCCAGCCCAACTCGATTGAGAAATAGGTGTGAGTTAACGGGAAGGCCCAGAGGGACATATAAGTTGTTTGGTTTGGGGAGAGGCAAGCTTAGAGAAATTGCTTTCAAGGGTGAAATTCCTGGTTTGACAAAGGCGAGTTGGTAATAAGGAGAAAAGTTCTAATCATGAGTATGAGTGACCCAATAGCAGACATGTTCACCCGCATAAGAAACGCACAGGCGGTTGATCAAGCTCAAGTGAGAATTCCATCTTCAAAACTAAAAGTTTCGATCGCATCAGTGTTGAAACAAGAAGGCTACATCGACGATTACAAAGTAGTTGAGGGAGATGGCAAACTAAACTTAGAAATCGAACTGAAATATTATGCAGGACAGCCGGTGATTGAAAAAATAGAGAGGGTATCTACCCCTGGCCTCCGTGTTTACAAACGGAAAGACGCGTTGCCACGCGTCATGAACGGTTTAGGAGTCGCGATTATTTCGACTTCGAAAGGCTTGATGACAGATCGCAAGGCGAGAGCTGATGGGCTAGGCGGAGAAGTTATCGGAATGGTTTCATAGAGGTGACGTTATGTCAAGAATAGCTAAAATGCCAATAACCGTGCCCATGGGAGTTGAAGTGGAAATTCAGGAAAATAATATTAAAGTTTCAGGTCCTAAAGGGACGCTTTTGCAGCGATATAACGAATCGGATGTCGCTGTACGAATTGACAATAATCAGATTAGTGTTTCCCCATCCTCCACCAGTGGACATTCTCGGGCGATGAGTGGAACAATACGATCGCTAGTTTTCAACATGGTTTACGGAGTTACAGAGGGTTTTGAAAAAAAGCTTTCTTTGGTTGGGGTCGGTTACAAAGCTCAAGCTAAGGGGTCGATATTAAACTTAGCGCTGGGGTTTTCGCATCCCGTCGATTACGAAATTCCCAAAGAATTGAAAGCTACGACGCCATCTGCGACTGAAATTGTAATCTCAGGAGCTGATAAGCAGAAGGTTGGTCAAGTAGCGGCGGAGATAAGAGCGTATCGTCCTCCCGAACCATATAAGGGAAAGGGTGTCCGGTATTCAGATGAAGTGGTTGTGCTTAAAGAAACTAAGAAGAAATAGTTATGAAGAAAAAACAAGCAAGACTCCGAAGATCAAAGTCAACTAGGGCCAGAATAGAGCAAAGCGAATTACCGCGATTGTCTGTGCATAGGACTAACTTACATATATACGCATCTGTTATTAGTCCAGATAAAAGTCGAATCCTTGTCTCTGTCTCAACGCTTGAAAGTAATATGAGGGAGAGACTAGGTGAGAAATCTGGGCGAGGAGGTAACATAGAAGCAGCAAGCCTTGTAGGAGAGACCGTGGCTAAAAAAGCTCAGGAGAAGGGTATAAAAAAAGTCGCATTTGACAGGTCCGGATTTATGTTTCACGGTAGAGTAAAAGCTCTAGCAGATGCTGCTAGACAATCTGGTCTAGAATTTTAAAAGAAGGAATAATTGATGGCCAAAATGCAAGCAAAATTAGCAACTGAGGACCGAGACGACGGCTTAAGAGAAAAAATGATAGCTGTCAATCGCGTAACGAAAGTTGTTAAAGGGGGGAGAATACTCGGTTTCGCGGCTTTGACGGTTGTTGGAGATGGTGACGGAAAGGTCGGTATGGGGAAAGGAAAATCTCGCGAAGTGCCTCTCGCTGTGCAGAAAGCTATGGATGAGGCCAGGAAAAATATGGTAACAGTGAGGATGAAGGGGGGCACTTTTTATCACAGTGTAATCGGAAAGCACGGAGCTTCATCGGTTTTGATTTCTCCAGCTGAGAAAGGTACTGGAATCATAGCTGGGGGCCCAATGAGGGCTATATTTGAAGTCATGGGAGTGTCGGATGTTGTCGCAAAAAGTTTCGGGTCAACAAATCCTTACAATCTTGTTCGAGCGACTTTAAACGGTTTGGAAACAATGTATTCTCCTTCAGAAGTTGCAAAGAAAAGAGGAATGACAATTGAACAGATCGTCAATTAGAGAGTAGATTTATGGGGTCAAAAAAAAGTACAGTTACAGTTAAGCAAATCAAGAGTTCGATTGGGACACACAAGGATCACAGAGCTACCCTTAGGGGGCTCGGCTTGAGGAAAATTAATAGCCAAAGGACATTGGTGGACACACCATGTGTGCGTGGAATGATACGGAAAATTTCATATATGGTTGAAGTTATCCAACCAAATAGTTCAAAGTGAAAACACAAGGATCAAGCTAATGAGATTAAACACTATTAAGCCAGCAGCAGGTTCCACCAGAAACAAAAAGAGGGTTGGGAGAGGTGTAGGGTCCGGGTCTGGAAAAACGTGTGGTCGCGGCCACAAGGGTCAAAAGTCCCGGTCGGGAGGTTTTCATAAAATTGGCTTTGAAGGCGGGCAGATGCCATTACACAGGCGGTTACCCAAAAGAGGATTTAAGTCAGTAAAATCTTTATACACAGAACAAATTCGACTGGGAGACTTGGATAAATTGGACATTAGCATAATCAATCTATCCGAACTTATTAACTGTGGGGCAGTTCGTTCCTTGACACGTCGTGTAAAAATATACTTGTCTGGACAAATTAAAAAATCTATTAAAGTGCAAGGTATTGCAATGTCTAATGCGGTTAAGGTAGCGATAGAGAAGGCAGGTGGTTCTATTGAAATCAATAACAAAGAAGAGAATAAATAAGTCTTATGGCGTCGCGTTCAGATAAATTTGGTGACCTAAGACGTAGGATCATCTTTCTAATTCTCGCAATATTAGTTTACCGATTGGGCGCCCACATCCCCGTACCCGGTATTGATCCTGACCAATTAAGTTCATTGTTCAAGTCGCAAGAGGGCGGTATTCTTGGGTTGTTCAATATGTTTTCTGGAGGAGCTTTATCCAGATTTACTATTTTTGCCCTTGGAATCATGCCCTATATATCTGCATCCATAATCATGCAGTTGATGACGGCGGTGTCACCGACATTAGAAGCACTAAAAAAAGAAGGGGAGGCTGGACGTAGAAAGATTTCGCAATACACGAGGGTTGGTACACTCGGTCTGGCAATTGTCCAGGCTGTGGGAATTTCTGTTGCTTTAGAGTCCCAACCCAACTTAGTGATTGACCCGGGATTGGTTTTTCGAATTACAACCATCGTTACACTAGTTACCGGGACCATGTTTTTAATGTGGCTCGGAGAACAGATTACGGAGAGAGGTTTGGGCAATGGTATTTCATTAATAATATTTGCCGGAATAGTTGCTGGCTTGCCCAGCTCACTAGGGGGTTTATTTGAGCTGGTCAGAACGGGATCTATGTTGCCTATAGTTGCCCTTTTTATTGTTGCTTTGGTGATATTAGTAACAAGCCTTGTATGTTTTGTTGAGCGCGGGCAAAGGAGAATAACGGTAAATTATGCTAAGAAACAGATCGGAAATAAATTATATGCGGGTCAATCTTCACATCTGCCGCTAAAGCTGAATATGGCTGGCGTTATACCTCCAATTTTTGCGTCAAGCATTATTTTGTTTCCAGCTACGCTTGCATCCTGGTTTGGGACTCCAGCTACGGGTATAGAGGATCAAGGATTTAGCCCATCCACTTTATTTGCGGATTTCGCTGCTTCGCTGTCTCCGGGTCAACCGCTATACATAGCGTTGTATGCTTGCGCGATCATATTTTTTTGTTTTTTCTATACAGCCTTGGTTTTTAATAGCAAGGAAACTGCGGATAATCTAAAAAAGAGCGGGGCCTTTCTTCCTGGTATCAGGCCTGGTGAACAAACTGCGAAATATATTGATAAGGTGCTCGTAAGGTTAACGTTAATAGGTGCGATATATATAACCGGGGTTTGTTTGCTTCCGGAGTTTCTTGTATTTGGTTACAACATTCCTTTTTACTTTGGAGGAACCTCGTTATTAATTATCGTTGTGGTTACCATGGATTTTATGGCACAGCTTCAGTCTTACATTATGTCTCAGCAGTATGAAAGTTTGATGAAGAAATCCAGCTTTAAACCTGGAGGGGCTTTGAGGTAATTTGATGGCAAAAGATGACGCAATACAGATGCAGGGAGAGATTATCGAAACACTTCCAAATGCCACGTTCAGGGTTAAGTTGGAAAACGACCATGTAGTATTAGGACATATATCGGGGAAAATGAGAATGAATTATATTAGAATTTTGCCAGGCGATAAAGTGACCGTAGAGATGACACCGTACGATCTAACTAGGGCTAGAATCATTTTTAGAGTTAAGTGAAAAAGGGAAGAAATGAAAGTAATGGCATCCGTTCGAAAAATTTGTCGACATTGCAAAGTTATTAAAAGAAAACGAGTTGTGAGAATTATATGCAACAAAGATCCACGACATAAACAAAGGCAAGGATAAAAACAGGTATAAGGAAAATTTATGGCACGAATAGCTGGTATTAACATTCCTAGCAACCAACATTTAGAAATTGGGTTAACTTCTATTTTTGGAATTGGCCGGTCTAAGGCGAGGGAGATTTGCAAATTATTAAATATTCCTTGCAGTAAGAAGGTAAAGGATTTGAATGACGATGAGCTCGAACATATCAGAGCGCAGATCACTAAGATGCCCACTGAAGGTGACTTGAGGAGAGAAGTTTCCATTAGTGTTAAAAGATTAATGGACCTTGGTTGTTATCGTGGTTTACGGCATAGAAGAGGACTCCCGGTGAGAGGACAAAGAACTAGAACTAATGCTAGGACGAGAAAAGGTCCCAGAAAAGGTAGCATCACCCTTAAAAAATAATATGGAGTAAAAGTTCATGGCTAGAAACCAATCCTCAACCAGAGGAAAGAAAAAAATTAGGAAAAATGTCACGGATGCAATTGCCCACATTCATGCTTCCTTCAACAATACTATTATCACTATTACAGATAGGCAAGGTAACGCCCTTTGTTGGGCGACTAGCGGTGGTGCGGGATTTAAAGGGAGCAGGAAGAGTACCCCTTTCGCGGCACAGGTTGCAGCAGAATCGGCAGGAAAAGTTGCCGTTGAATGCGGTGTGAAAAATATTGAGGTTCGAATAAAGGGTCCTGGTCCGGGAAGAGAGTCGACAGTTCGAGCTCTCAACGCTCTTGGAATTAGAATCACCCAAATTTCAGACGTGACCCCTGTTCCTCACAACGGTTGCCGCCCGCCAAAAAAGCGTCGAATTTAATACTTGAAAGGAGCTTGTTTGTGGCACGATACTTAGGACCTAAATGCAAATTATCTCGACGGGAGGCTTCAGATTTGTACCTCAAGAGTGCACGTCGAGGATTGGAATCAAAGTGCAAATTAGATAGTAAGCCAGGGCAACATGGAAGAATTTCTGGCGCGCGATCTTCAGACTATGGGAAGCAACTCCGAGAAAAGCAAAAAGTAAAACGAATATATGGAACATTGGAACGCCAATTCAGAAACTATTTTGCTAAAGCCTCGTCAATGAAGGGAAATACTGGGGAGACTTTACTCCAGCTTTTGGAATCAAGATTAGATAACGTTGTATTCAGGATGGGATTCGGTTCAACAAGAGCTGAAGCACGGCAGCTCGTTAGTCATGCAGCTATTTTGCTAAATGGCAAAAGAAACAATATTCCCTCAGCGAGAGTCAAGCCAAACGACACCGTGAGCTTAGTAGAAAAAGCGAAAGTGCAATTACGGGTTAAGTCCTCACTTGAGTTAGCGGAACAGATTGGGATTCCAGATTGGGTTACCGTAGATGCGAAAAAAATGGAAGGAGTATACAAACGAGTACCAGACAGAGGTGACCTACCACCAGATATAAATGAGAGTTTAATTGTCGAGTTATACTCCAGATAATTTTAAAGACAGAATAACCAAAGTTAGGAAAAATTCATGCTTAACCAGCTTTTAAAACCAAAGATCATTGACGTAGATTTCCATAGTGATAACTATGCTAAAGTAGTCTTAGAGCCTTTTGAAAGGGGCTTTGGCCACACATTGGGTAACGCCCTTAGAAGGGTCCTTTTATCCTCTATGGAAGGTTTCGCGGTTACAGAAGTCCAAATTGGAGGAGTTTTACACGAATACAGCACCATAGAAGGAGTACAGGAAGACGTTGTTGATATTCTTCTCAACCTTAAAGAAGCTGTCTTTGTACTTGAGGGAAGAGGGGACGTTACTTTATCTGTAAAAAAAGTTGGGCCAGGAAATCTTGTGTTGAGTGATTTTGAACTACCGCATGATGTCGAAGTATGTAACCCTGACCTCGTTTTGGCGAGGCTTTCTGATAATGCCAAACTAGACATTCAAATTAGAGTCCAAAAAGGTCGAGGTTACGTTCCCGGTTCCCTTCGACAGCAATTTGAAGAGGAGGGGAAAACAATTGGCAAAGTCGTTCTGGACGCAACCTTTTCCCCTGTCAAGAGAGTAAGTTATATGGTTGAAAACGCCAGAGTAGAACAAAGAACAGATTTGGATAAACTCGTGATGGAGGTTGAAACTAACGGAGTCGTAACTCCAGAGGATGCGGTCAGACAAGCAGCTCGGATTTTAGTGGAGCAGTTATCAGTTTTCGCGGCCCTTGATCAGGCGGAGACTGAGGACGAACAACCACAAGGACAGCAATTTGATCCAACTCTGTTGAGACCTGTTGATGATTTAGAGTTGACCGTTCGTTCGGCCAATTGTTTGAAGGCGGAAAGTATATATTATATTGGTGATTTGATTCAACGGACAGAGAATGAGTTATTAAAGACGCCCAACCTTGGTAGGAAATCACTGAACGAAATTAAAGAGGTATTGGCTACCAAGGGACTGACATTAGGCATGAAACTGGAGAGTTGGCCACCAGCGGGTTTTGATCACTAATAGGTTACGAGCTTGGAGAACAGATGAGACATAGACATGGATTGCGCAAATTAAATAGAACTTCTAGTCACCGGCTGGCGATGTTCAGAAATCTTGCTAATGCTCTAATACAGCACGAGAGTATTAAAACCACGCTCCCCAAGGCCAAAGAATTGAGAAAGGTTCTAGAACCGTTAATTACGATGGGGAAAAAACCCACATTAGCAAATAAAAGAATAGCGTTTGCTAGATTAAGAGATCGAGATAATGTGTTGAAGTTGTTCTCCGAGCTTGGTCCGAGATTCGAAAATAGACCAGGGGGCTACACAAGAATCTACAAAAACGGTTTCAGACCCGGTGATAACGCACCGATGGCGCTTATGGAGTTCGTAGATAAGGGTTCTAGCGAAGGTGAGGAAAATTAAGATAGGTTGTGATCACGAAATTTAAGTTCAAATTTCCTTGTCTAATATCCATCTGGCTACTTGCGTTGAAAAGTAGCTTATTATTCCGGTTGAGCCTGCCCTTTTGAAACAAGCTAGGGACTCCATTACAGTATTCTTCTCGTCTAACATTGATTGATTTATAGCTGCCTTGATCATCGCGTATTCCCCGCTTACCTGGTAAGAAAAGATTGGCATATTAAGCGACGTTTTTAATCGGTATACGACGTCTAGGTACGGAAGTCCAGGCTTCACAAGTAACATGTCGGCTCCTTCATATGTATCCAGGGTGGCTTCTCGCAGAGCCTCGTCTGAATTTCTGGGGTCCATTTGATACGTATTCTTTGATGACTTGTTCCCCAACTTCGAGGAAACTGCTTCTCTGAATGGGCCGTAAAATGCTGAAGCGTATTTTGCAGCGTAAGACATGATGAGGGTGTCTGTTTTTTTTAAACCCTCAAGAGTTTCCCGTATAGCGATAATTCTTCCATCCATCATATCTGATGGAGCAATCACATCTGCTCCCGCTTCAGCCTGAATTGCAGCCTGCTTACACAAAATACGAACGGTTTCGTCATTAATTACGTTTCCATCGCGATTAACGAGACCGTCTTGCCCATGACTCGTATATGGATCCAATGCGACATCCGCCATAACACCTACTCCGGGAAATCTTTTTTTTATTTCTCTTATGGCTGAGCAAATTAAACCTTTTTCATTTACGCCTTCTTTTCCATCAACAGTTTTTAAATTATCCTCAAGACATGGAAATATTGCTACCAATGGAATATTGAGCTTCTCAACTTCTTCCAATTTATAGAATAATCGGTCAACAGAGTATCTCT
This sequence comes from uncultured beta proteobacterium, assembly GCA_902625535.1. Classification (GTDB taxonomy): domain Bacteria; phylum Pseudomonadota; class Gammaproteobacteria; order Burkholderiales; family Burkholderiaceae_A; genus UBA7377. The sequence goes on from CACOBT010000016.1 coordinate 14,896, forward strand.
GGATTCCGGGCATTTTGCCGATACTTGTTTCTTTGTTTGTTCCGTCTACCAAAAAGAAAGGTTGAATTAAGTCACTCGTGCATAATTTGGATTCAGAGAATAGATCTCGACTCCATTTCCATCGCCTGGATCTTCTAGGTCTATAAAGGGGGTATTGCTGCATCTTAAAATTCCTTTCATTTAATTAGCCATGCCATCAGTTTAAATCGAAGTTCCTCAAGACCGTATCTTTTGGTAGCGGAAAAGAGTGAACAACTCCCATTATTTTTAAACGCAGGATCTTTTTCCTCAAGAGCGACGTTACAATTTTTTAAAGCAATTATTTTCTCACTATGGTTAAGTTTGTCCGATTTGTTTAGTAGAATGTGATAACGAATTTTTTTTTTTATTAGAATATCAAGCATAAGTTCGTCGATATCTGTTAATGGTCTTCTGCAGTCTGTGATCATCAATGAGGCAACTAACATTTGCCGTGTCCATATGAAATTTAGCAATGTTTTTTCCCAACTTTTTTTCAAGCTTTTATCAACTTTCGCATAGCCATACCCTGGAAGGTCGACTATTCTCGACGAAACAACACCCTTATACTTGATTGCGAAAAAGTTAAGTAATCTGGTTTTTCCTGGGTTCTTAGCGGTGTAGGCCAATTTTTTTCTATTAAAAATACAGTTTATTACAGAGCTTTTTCCTACATTAGAGCGTCCTACTATGGCGATTTCAGGTATTGTCATGGTCGGGAACTGCGAGGAGCGTGCAGCGCTCGTTTCAAACTGTACATCATCAAAAAATTCATGATTTAGACTGTCTTTTATAAGTCTTTTCATTGGGATTTCTCTTTGACCTTTACGATAAGTCCTTTGCCATAGTATCATCTGATAATAAGTGCACACAATTTTTGTTTTTTAATAACATTTTAAGAATTGTTGATGGGGAGTTAATTGTGATGAGGAAAAACAGTTTGATGGGTTCCCGTTTCGTATCGTTTTTATTAGCGTTTGTTTTTGTTAATAGTGTTGTAACTTCCCAGTCGTATTCAGCGGATGCTCAAAAAGGCGCTACGGTTGCTCAGGGTTTATGTGCAGCTTGCCATGCGTCAGACGGTAATAGTGTAATACCGACTAATCCGATTTTAGCTGGGCAGCATTCTAGTTACATAAAAAATCAGTTACATTATTTCCAGGTAAAAAAGGGAGAGGATAAAGCCAAGCGAGAGAATGCTGTGATGGCTGGGATCGCATCGACGCTATCCGATGATGACATCGAAAATTTGTCCGCCTATTACAGTCAACAGAAGATAATTCCTTCTTTTGCCGCAAATATTCAGTTGGCAAAAGCAGGAGAGCTCATTTACAAGGCTGGGGATAATAGCAAAGGAATTCCATCCTGTTCATCCTGCCACGGCCCAAGGGGGTTGGGCATCCCGGGACAATTTCCTAGAATCAGTGGGCAACATGCCACATACACAGCCACCACTCTAAAGGCCTATAAAACTGGCGAACGCGCAAACAACAAACAGATGATGGCAATTTCTTCTCGACTAACAGAAGGGCAAATCGAGCAACTAGCAGAATATTTGGCCGGGCTCGAGTGACCATAAGGACTTTTATAAAAAAAAAGGTGCTTTTTGGTGATGATTTAGGCAACCAGGTCACATCTGAGTCAGTTTTTTTTAGAAGAAGATTCATTACTAAATCGTTAGCAAGTTTTGGGTTAATTGGGGTGCCTTTTAGTCAGATAAAATCCAAAACCACTCAAAATAGCGACTACCACCGGAAACTGGACCACGTTAAGCCAGACGAATTTAGACAGGTTGAGGATATAACCAAATATAAAGACGCGACTAGCTATAACAACTTTTATGAATATGGGACAGGTAAGGGAGACCCAAGTAGGTTGGCTCCGTCAATGTTGCGAGTCTCGCCGTGGACTCTCGAAATCGATGGATTAGTTCATAAAAAAAAAACCGTTGGAATCGATGATTTGGCTTCGCTAACTAACCTTGAGGAAAGGGTATATCGCATGCGTTGCGTAGAAGGTTGGTCTATGGTGGTTCCCTGGATTGGTTATTCTTTGAGTAAGTTGATCAATCTTGTAAAGCCACTGGGTTCGGCTAAATATGTTTCCTTTACAACTCTTGCAGACCCAGAAATGATGCCAGGCATTGCGGCGTTGCGACCAATTTTACCATGGCCTTATGTTGAAGGTCTGCGCATGGATGAGGCTATGAATCCATTAACACTTTTGACTTTCGGTTTTTATGGTAAAACTCTTTTAGAGCAAAACGGGGCTCCTGTTCGACTTGTAGTTCCCTGGAAATATGGCTTCAAGGGAGCTAAATCAATTGTTCGGATAAGTTTTGTGGAAAAGCAACCGCAAACGACATGGGTGAGGGCCGCTCCTAGCGAATACGGTTTTTACTCTAACGTTAATCCAAATGTTTCTCATCCTCGATGGTCTCAAGCAAAGGAACGGAGGATTGGAATGGGAGGACTTTTTGCGAGCAAGATTCCCACGAGGCTTTTTAACGGTTACGAAAGTTTAGTTGGTCAAATGTATACTGGCATGGATTTGAAAAAATTCTACTAGTGGTATCTAGGTAATTTCTCGTGCCCACATTTCTTCGTAGTTTTCTCTTCTTACGATTTCCTTCACAGAGCCGTTACAATTTACGATTATCTCAGATAGCTTCCGTCTGCTATTATAATTTGATGCCATTGAACTGCAGTATGCTCCGGCTGAAAAAAAACAAATTAAATCCCCTTCTAAAAGTTTTAGTCGTCTTGCTTTAGCAAGCCAATCCCCAGACTCACAAATAGGACCAACAAT
>CACOBT010000017.1 GCA_902625535.1 uncultured beta proteobacterium
ACCTTGCTTTCGACAATGCATTGTCTCTCAATTGTGCATAAGGATGCCCCTTAGCGAGGTCTGCCGCGTGCGCAGCGATTTTATACGTAACAATTCCAGTTTTCACATCCTCTCTATTCGGTAAGCCCAAATGTTCTTTCGGAGTCACATAACAGAGCATCGCTGTACCATACCACCCGATTTGGGCAGCACCAATAGCCGATGTAATATGATCGTATCCGGGAGCAATATCTGTGGTAAGGGGCCCCAAAGTATAAAATGGTGCTTCCTTACAGTGGTTTAACTGTAAATCCATATTTTCTTTGATCATTTGCATTGGAACGTGACCCGGTCCTTCTACCATCACCTGCACATCATGATTCCAGGCAATTTTTGTAAGCTCCCCTAGCGTCTGAAGCTCTGAGAATTGGGCATCGTCATTAGCATCCCAAATGCTTCCCGGACGCAATCCATCCCCTAGACTGAAAGAGACATCGTAAGCCTTCATGATTTCACAAATGTCCCCAAAATGTTCATACAGAAAATTTTCTTTATGATGAGCTAAGCACCACATTGCCATGATGCTCCCTCCTCTGCTTACAATACCTGTCATTCTATCTGCTGTTTTTGGAATATATGACAACCTCACGCCAGCATGAATTGTGAAATAGTCAACGCCTTGTTCGGCCTGTTCAATAAGAGTGTCTTCAAATAATTCCCAACATAGTTTTTCTGCCTTCCCATTAACCTTTTCTAATGCTTGATAAATGGGAACCGTTCCAACTGGAACCGGACTGTTTCTAACGATCCACTCTCGTGTTTCGTGGATTCTCTTTCCAGTAGAAAGATCCATAATAGTATCAGCACCCCATGTAACCGCCCAAATCAATTTGTCAACCTCATCGCGAATATTACTGCTCAAAGCGCTATTTCCTATATTCGCGTTAACCTTAACAAGGAAATTCCGACCAATTATCATCGGTTCGGACTCCGGATGGTTAATGTTGGATGGAATAATTGCTCTACCTTTTGCAACTTCATTTCGAACAAACTCTGGCGTGACCTCTAACGGGATTTCAGCTCCATAGTTTTCTCCCCCATGAAACCTCGCCAATCTTTCATACTTTTTCTTCAAAGCTGAGTAAATTTTGTTGTCATGGTCGAACAGTTCATTTCGCTTTAAGTTTTCCCTTATCGCTACATACTCCATTTCAGGGGTAATTATTCCTCGTCTCGCATAATGTAACTGCGTAACGTTTTTTCCATCGGTAGCCTTTCGTGGAGAGGCTTTATTCGAAAACATTAAATCCGTAACAGTCTCTTTAGTTTTCTCTCTGCCAAACATACTAGTGGGTCGAGATAGAACCTCCGTATCGCCTCTTTCTTCAATCCATACTCCTCTCGTAGATCGGATACCTTTCCTGACATCCACTCTTTCTCTAAAGCTGTCCCCTAGCTTTTTATCACCGAACGGACCGCTCGTGTCATAAATAAAAATCGGGGGGTTTTTTTCATTTCCATTTTCCCCGATAGTATTTTCTTGCAATACTTTCCTAAAAGGAACTTTTAGATCATCCCGACTACCGCAGTCATATATGCGTTCACTCGAAGAGAACATGTTCTCAACCGCTTGATTGTCTCTATCTACTAAACTGCTTTCATTTTCTTTCATAACTTCCCCTTTAGGTGATACTTTAAAAGATAATTTGGTACAAAATGCTCTACAGAGCAGTTTCCACTGCCAAAATTGGATTCTCTAGCTAGAAGGATACTCTGAAACACAAATTCTTGTGCTTTTTTAACTGCCTGCAGAAGGGTTATATTTCTCGATAGTTCAACACTTAGAGCAGTAGACAGTGCACACCCTGTCCCATGAGAATTGTCGGTATTAACAAACTCCTGTTCAAAAATATCCACAGAACCGTTAGAAAATAATGCATCAAAATGTGTCAGTTGCTTTTTTTTAGGACTCCTCAAAACAGACGCCGGAAGATGACCCCCTTTAACAAAAAAAGCAGGTAAATTTGAATTTAGAAAAAATTCCGAAACTTTAGCATACAAATCTTCAAGATGAATTCTTGATTCGCTACATTCCAACGCATCGGCTAATTTTGGTTTTCCCAACAACCGTAGCAGTTTACATAGCTCTGAAAAATTTGGCGTTACAACGGAACAGATCGGAATTATCTTCTCACATATTAATTCTAAAGCCGCGTTGTTGGATAAAAGAGTTCCCGAAGAGGACTCAATTATCGGGTCAAGAACAATAAATTTTGGATTAAATCTCTCTAAGCAACTGGAAACTATTGATGCGATACCTCGCGAATAGAGCACTCCAATCTTTACTGCTGAAATATCAAAATCCTCAAAAAGAGCCTCTATCTGTTCCTGCACGATTTTCTCGGGTATTGGAAAAATATTTCTAATGCCAGTTGTATTTTGCACAGTAATGCAAGTTTGAGCGACAAGGCCGTAAGCACCGAGAACTCGAGCTGTGCAAACATCGGCAACAACTCCTGCACCACATCCGCTGTCAAATCCCGCAATTGTAAGTAAGATTGGCTTTTTGCTCATAGTTTTCCATAAGAGCAAGGAGCTCCCTACGTTGGCACAATCCAAATCAGGTCTTAAGGGTTTATCTCAGCCCAATGGGCACCCCTGCTCCATTACAGTTTACCTGATTGTGAGAAAAAAAACTAATTTTCAAAGTCGTAAAATCGTTGATTTAGATACTTCGAGACATCAGTAATCTCCTCTTCAAACCAAGCTAGTCCGTTATTATTCGCACAAAATTCGACCATTGCGTATAACGACTTGGAGGATTTAATTTTCCTCAGATCGCGGTCATAAATCTCGTTCCCCGTTCCATCAGGAAACATGGAGTTATGACAGCTACTACAACTTTCTGCGTGCAGTAAGTCACCATTTTTTGCATCGCCGTTATCAAAGGGAGCCCCTAGAGTAGCGGAGCAAATTGTTAGAAAAATAATTGCACAAAGCCGGTAACGCAATTTAATAACGAAGCAACTTAACGCGTAATAAAACGTATTAACCAATACAATTCCCCTCACCCTTTTAAATGCGTCCCCATAATCCACCCCAGGCCTATTCGCTTCGTTGCTCAATCACATAAAAACTTGACTGCAATAGTTAACGAACTCCATACGATAACTAGCCTTTCACTACATCCTCATCGACTCTTTCAACACCCTTTGTATCGATCCACGTAACCTTAACACTGTCTCCCGCCTTGCCAGGAAAAGTGCACTTAATGTACGGGTTTTTTGAGACGGTCGGACCAATATATCCTACCAAAACTTGCTCAGCATTTAAAAAAACACGAAACTCCTTTATAAACCATGCGGGAATTGTATCTCCCGTCTTTTCATCTTTTCTAAATCCAGACTCCATTTCATGGCGCATTAACATACGAAAATCGATAACGCCGTTGGTAGCTTTAGCGCGTATCTTAGTTGCCTTCGTCATAAATTAACTCCCACACCCGCCTAGGATTACTTTTATGTGTCTGCTGTTTACGTAGTATGCGTTATCAGCTTTGACTAAAGCAACCAGGTCGGATGTTTCTGCCATCTTTATTTTTGTTGCAAATTTTAGATTATCCGTATTTTTGATTTCAAAATAACCGGCTAATGCATTCGGATTTTTTTCTACCAGAAATGCAACGCCGCTTACATTTGGTATAACGGTTTCCACACTTATACCAACATAAGCTCCATTCTCTGCAGTGTCGGGGGCATGAATAATTACTCTTCCATCAACTGTTGGTTTAATTATTCCAAGAGCGTCAAAAGTCTCGTCCAGACTTTTTCCTCTTTCGAACCAACTTTGTTGCCATGCTCTTACTTTACCAATGGCATTGTTACTTATAGATATGAATCCGAGTGCAGCCAACGAAAGAACTGTTGTGCCTTTTACTAAAAAATCTCTCCTGTTATCGTTCATGCTTCGCTCTTCAAATAACACATTAGTCGGACATTTTTAGAACTTTTTAGTTCATAACTGCCCACAAGACAATTGTAATCATGTTTTGATTCCTGATCTAGAAAATATCACAGCCAATAAGCGCCAATAGCCCTTACCCGAGACTTTAACCTATCAATTAAATATGCGAGTTCAACCGTCCCTTCCATCCATCATTCTAAGGATCATAGGTGTGAAAATAAGCTGCATTGCAAGTCCCATTTTGCCCCCGGGAACTGCAAGTACATTAGGTCTGGTCATTGATGAGCCGGATAACATCGAAAGCAAGTATGGGAAATCTATTCCCTTAGGGTCCGAAAAACGAATTATTACTATTGACTCCTCTGCAGAGGGAATATCTCTAGCAACAAATGGATTTGAAGTATCAACTAATGGAACCCGCTGAAAATTTACATGCGTTTTCGAAAATTGAGGAATTATATGATTAACGTAATCTGGCATTCTTCTAAGAATGGTATCCACAACCGCATCTTGAGAGTAGCCCCTCGCCGTCTTATCTCTGTGCAATTTTTGTATCCACTCAAGGTTTATTATTGGAACTACCCCGACGAGTAGGTCAACATATCTTGCGATATTAACATCGCCGTGAACATATCCACCGTGCAAACCCTCGTAGAATAACAGATCAGTATTATCCTTAATCTCCTCCCATGACGTGAAAGTACCCTCGGTCTGCTTATAAAATGCAGCTTCATCCGAGTTATGCAAATAACGTCTAAATTTTCCAGTGCCTGTACTTGCATAACTGTTAAAAAGGTTTTGAAGTTCGTCCAAAAGATTTGCCGACGGACCGAAATGACTAAAATTTTTATTACCCCTTTTTTCAGCCGCGCGCATGGCTTGATTCATCTCATCGCGAGTAAATCTGTGAAATGAATCACCATGTATTATTTGCACTTTAAGCTTTTCTCTCCTAAAAATATGTCTAAAACTATGTAACACAGTTGACGTTCCAGCGCCTGAAGATCCGGTAATAGCTACAATTGGATACTTCTTTGACACTACTTACGTTCCACAAAAAGTGAACGCTCTCTAAAAAGTGGAGAATCGAACTCGAGTTCTCCAGAATCGAATTTTTCGTAATAAGTTACAATTTTTTCAACTTCATCAGCAGCGCCCATAATAACTGCGGCTCTTTGATGGAAATTATTGGGTTTGACTTCCAATATGGGCTCCCTGCCAGTCGAGGCTTTACCACCAGCTCTTTCGACAATCAATGCCATAGGGTTTGCCTCGTACATTAATCTTAATCTGCCAGCTCTCTGGGGTAATTTATTGTCCTTCGGATAAATGAAGATTCCACCTCGCATTAATATCCTGTGTATATCGGCGACCATACTCCCACACCAACGCATGTTAAAGTTTTTCTCCCTACTCCCTTGCAGACCTTCGTTACACTCCTTAATATATTTCTGTATCGGAGGCTCCCAAAACCTATAATTACTTGAATTGATGGCATACTCGGAGCAATCGGACTCAATTTCAAGATTTGGATGCGTTAGCATAAAATTATGGGAATTTTTATCGTAAGTAAACCCGTTGACCTCACTACTAAGCGTGAGAACAAGCATAGTAGAAGGTCCATATGTTGAATATCCCGCGGCAATTTGTGTTGAGCCGGGATTGAGCAAATCCAGTTGGTCTTTGCAATTCTTATTTATTTTGAATATCGAAAAGATTGAACCAACTATACCGTTCACGTCGATGTTTGAAGAGCCATCAAGCGGGTCAAAAAAAACAACGTATCCTTCATTAAGATTTTGATTTACATAGATTGGCTTCTCATTTTCTTCAGAAACTATAGCGACAATCGAGTCAACAGCTCTCAGGTTCTTTATAAAAATTTCATTTGCTTTCACATCAAGCTTTTTTTGAATTTCTCCTTGTACATTTTTTGTTTGCGTATTCCCGAGGACTCCTCCGATAGCCCCAAAGTTAGTTTCCGAAGCAATATCAGAAATACAACAAATCAAAGCATTGATGACTCCTCTCAAATCGTTTAAACTCGAATCCCGCGTGACCTGTTTTTCAATAAAATCTGAAAATTTTTCCAAAAATACCTCTCTTTAAAAAGTGATTAACTGTGTAGTTTAATTGCCATGCAAAAAACTAGGTAATTGTGTATACTCTCTATTATTCCGTAGGAAAGTCCATTAATGCAACTTTATTGGTTAAGCGATAACGTAGGAGTTTCGGATCAACTGTATCCTGAGAATTTATTTGAGCTTTCTAGACTAGGTATCAAAAGTGTAATATGCAACAGGCCAGATGGAGAAAGTGGTCCTGATCAACCGACTGCGCATGCTGTAATGTTAGCAACTGAAAAATTAGGTATGCAGTTTGTGTTTCATCCTGTGCAAAGTAATTTTCAATCAAACGAGGATGCCGCCAAAATGGCGGAGCACTTAAATAAACTACCAAAACCGGTCGTGGCTTACTGCCGCTCTGGGGGGAGGTCAACGGCCCTCATCGGATTAACACAGCAGCTTCAATTAATTAATTTGCAGGGTCTTGAGTGAAACCCCGACACGTGAAGAAAAGGCGGTCCTTATTATCTGCATTTTCCGGATTTTTGTTGACAACGTTCAGTCTAACGGTCACTAGTAGACAGAAATCCCAAAAAACAACTAAGTTGTATATCGTTCATGATAATAATTGGCATCCTGTTCTTGCCAACAATATGAACTCAATTTATTTACCACCCAATAAATTATTTAAGTTAGTGGCTGTTAGAGCGGAAAATAGCACGATCAAATTAAAATTCGGTCACTCCTTTCGCATGCCGATTGTTCCGACAAAACCTTTAACCATTTCTCTACAACACAACGATTCTGCACTCGTTTTATATCCAAAAGGGAAACCATGGCGATCAAATCAATCGATAAATTTGTAAATCCAAAAAAAATATTTGTTGATAAACCAAAGAAAATTGGATTTATTGGTTTAGGTAGGATGGGTGGGGCGATGGCTGGTCACCTAGCGGTTGCTGGTCATAACGTTCACGTTTTCAATAGAAGTAAAAAAAAAATATATGACTGGTTAAATGTATTTTCTAATTACTCCGTGAACGAGTCTGATTCGTTACAAAAGATGGGCCGGGACTGCGAAATTATTATTAGTTGCGTCGGCAATGACGAAGACCTCAAGGAAGTAACTTTTCAAAAAAATGGATGCTTCAAATCTATGAGCCGAGGAACATTCTTTATCGATCATTCCACAGTTTCATTTAGTACTGTGATAGAGATAAATAAATTCGCACGCGAAAAAAATATTTCATTCTTTGACGCACCTGTTTCCGGAGGAACTGTCGGTGCAAAAAATGGTCATTTATCAGTAATGTTTGGATCCGCTATGGAACAGGTACCAGCTTTCAAAAGTATAGTTGCTCCATACTCAGAAACAATAGAACGAGTCGGTTCAGTAGGTACCGGCCAACTTGCGAAAATGGTAAACCAGATTTGTATCTCGGGTTTACTTCAGGGTTTGGCAGAGGCGTTGAAGTTCGGACTTGACTCAGGACTCGAAATGAATACGGTGCTGTCGGTAATTTCTAAAGGTGCAGCTCAGAGTTGGCAAATGGACAATAGAGCGTCAACAATGTTAAAAGGAGAATATGATTTCGGTTTTGCGGTTGACCACATGGTAAAGGACCTGGAGATTGTTTTAAAGCAAGGTAGGCTACAAAGTTCGGATTTAAATATTACAAAACAAATTAAAAAATTCTACGAAGAGCTTAGTTTTAATGGCTACGGACACCTCGACACCTCCTCTCTTTTTCTGCGATTGAATTTAAAAACCAAAAATAAGAAACTTTAGTCTACGGACGCAATTTTCTTTCTATTGAGGACGGTCTTTGAACAATTTCATTCTCTGCAATCATCTTTTTAATTGGCTTTCGTCGCTCTACGCGCTCCGCTTCAATTATCGCTTTCACGGAACGCAAAACATTGGGATAATCATTTTTAGATTGTGATTTAATTGTCACCGAGACGCCTCTTTTAGTTTTCTGTCCTCATACATTACACGTTATAAAAAAATTTTTTACATAAATTTTTTATGGTTTTTTATTATTTACAAATTATCCCCAATACGTTGTTCATAACTTCACTTCAATATGGGGATAACTTTATTTCTCATGAATTTTCTCTTGGGAAAGCCAAACACATAATAAATTTTTTTCATAATCTTCGTATGAATTTTTTTGTTTCAAAGTATAAAGACTGATTCAACCGACCAGAGGGAAAAATCATTCTGTTTAAATAACCGGGCAAAAGATTTGATATTTACAGCGACCGGTTGGAAAAATCCTGACTAATGACATTTAAATATTAACGTAAATATAGTTATCACGGGTGTCTCCTCAACAAACATTATATGTTCAAACTATTCACCAAAAAATCTTCTATTAATTCAACATTGCAAAGTTTTGGTACTAACCGGTTTTTGGTGATGCTTTCCATCTAGCTCTCAGGTAATTACAATTTTCACATTTTGGGGAGGCTTCTGGAAAAGTGTCAGAGCGAAGAAGCTCTGCTGCTGCAATTACTGAACTTTCGACCCAGTCATCATTACAATCTAATCTTACTAAATGCAATTCAAACTTTAATGTCTGTTTAAACATTGGCTCATTTTTTAGTCCATTGAAATAGACTAGGTACGCCTCGTCGGCAACTGTAAAACCATTTTTTCTAAAAAGCCATTGATACATTTCAAGCTGTCGTTTGTACCCTTTTGGCCACTCGTTCCTACTCCATGTATCTTCCCAGTCAAAAACTTTTTTTGACGTGGCTTTGACATCTGAGATTATCAAGTCCCCGTTCGGTTTTTCCCAAACATCGTCAATTGCTCCACCAAAATCAAAATCGTGGTCGTTGCTGCGATAACGAATACCCTTAAAATTTTCCCGCCATTCATTCAGTTTGGGATGATCAAATGGCACCGCTTTAATTCCATGTTCTAAGAAGAGTGGATGTGGTTCTTTACGTTTTCTGTAATAATCAAATTCATTCTTACAAAGATTGTCAACAGCGGAATTTAGGGTAAATGGGAGAGAAGGAGGATTAATTTTATACTTGTAGTATAAAATAAAGCATCTTTTGCAAGACAAAAATTTTTCAACACCGGAACGACTGAACTTAACCATTACTTTAACCAACTCATCAGACTACCTCTTGTGTGGAAAACTATCATCTACTCAGCCTATGTTTGGGAAACAGAATGCAAAAAATAAAAAAAACATCGGGTTTTCCCGGGTAAAAATTTAGCCTCTAAGAAACAGTTTGTTTAATTACAGCAACAAATTACTCATTTTGATTTATACCGATTTAACAGTCCATTGTTATTGCCCTAGAATTTGCATTGCATCGCACAAAGTTGACAACTTATTCACAATTTTTTCCACACGCAGTATGTGCCAACCTGGACGCAGTAAGCAAACCTAACAGCAAACGAAAAAATGCCCACTTACCAAACGGAGTGCACTCAATCGATCATTTCACCGCTTGTAAATCATGCAAATGAACGACTGTTATTTTTGCATCTTTTCGCGAACAACCCTTTCCACAACAGCCCTCTTTTCCCGATATTCCCTCATCATAATATGTTTAACTCTGTTAAGAACAACCAAAGCCTTCTCGAAATCCTCTCGGGGAGACCGATCTTTTTTTAAACTCATAATAAAAGTGTATACGTTTTTTACAAACCAATACGTTAAATTTTTTAATTAAATTTTTGTCAGACTATTGACATATTTGACTTAGACAATTAGGTAATTATCAAGTTATTGAGGTGTAAAAATACTATGGCTTAATCATTTATATTGAATAGATTGAAATTAGCTAATGCCAACCCCCGTAAAGTGGCTCCCAGCAAGCCTTTTTGCGCTTTGGCAGTAGACACAGTTTCTAAAAAATTTTGGAATTAGTATCCTGTCGGATTATTTTTACCAAACCGTCGAAAGAATTTTAATTTTTTACAATAAAAAAAATAAATTAATTTGTTTGAGCAATAAAGTCAGTTTCTTTTTTTATGTTTGATTTAAACAAAACAATTCTTTAATTTTTTTTTCTAATTTTTATACTTTTTAATCTCAATTTAAGTTGTTTTCCTTTCTAGTCTTCCTTTTTAGAATAGGAAATCTAATTAACTAAAAATTGTCTTTATTTTTATTATCAAAAAAACGGTATTGAAGTTTAAATATTCGACTTTCGTCAAGTTGGTGGAAAAAATCACTACAAATCTACGTTTTTCTAAGCCCGGATTTTCGGAAAAACGACATCAGATACACAAATTTTTTTTTATTGTAATACCGATGTCTCACAGCCTATACCACTTGCTTGAAAGATATCCCCATTTTCATTACAGTCTCAAACTATGGCAATACTCCGTTGGTTAATGTGGCATAGGCTTTTAATTTTTGAATAAACCAACCAACACATCAAAAAATAGAGTTTTGTCGCCAATTTATCGGGAAAATAAAAAAAAACCAAATTTAAGCCAAATTGAGTACTGAATCCGGTAAAAAGAAAAAACCCGAGGTAGTTCTCTGAAGCTTAAACGCCATGGATGTCGAGAAATATAGATTCAAATAATTATTATTAGAATTGGCGAACAAATTCATAGAACTAAAGTTTTTCATCATACTAAAACGGAATAAAGCTTTGTTTTCATTTCAGTTGGGAACCGAATTGACCAGTTCAAGTTGCCAAATTAAGTTGAGTATTTCCGACAGGTCATAGAACTTACAGACACTCCTTTCATATTTGTCTCGAACTGCAAACCAATCTGCTGACATTTCGGATTAGTTGACTTTTATTTTCAAAAAGTCTGCCAATTAAATGCATTTTTTATTACTATCTATAGATGGAAATCGACATCAGAATCCAGTGAGATGACTCCTAATTTTATCGTTACCATTTGTTGTTTTAAGTTGTGAATACTTGTGATGAAGTTATCAAAATCGCACCAACATCATACAAATCTCTGCCCACAACGTAATTTTTGTTGTCGATGGAGAAAAAATTGGTGTCAGTGGGGGGAAATATAAGTGATTGTTTTTACATTATTTTTCAATAAGTTACTTATAAATCCTTTTTCAACTGAGACAAAACTGTGTCCAACTGGTCTCAATTTTATAGTCAAAAAGCATTAGCACCACCACGCTATTTCATCATTATATCGCACTACCCCTCCCTCATATAGTTAGTCGTTTGTCGAAGTAGTTTAGTAAGTCTTTTGGGTCTTGAACTTTGATAACCTGTACTTTCTTTACGAGATGATTTTTAACTTGTGACTAAACTCTCTCTCTCTCAATAATGACTAGACCTGCTGTACTCCGATCAGTTGTTCATCAATACTTGTTTGAGCATCACCCAAGCCAATGAGTGTGACAACAACTCCATCAGCATTACTTACCTCCACATCACTTCCATTAACCGATGTCGTTAAATCATCACCAAAAGAAGTCAAGTCAATCGTATCAGAAGCATCAAAACCTACCACCTTAATCTGAGCAGCATCACCATCACCGGTAACCACATAGGTGTCTGTCTCAGTATCTGATCCAATCAAAATACCTTTGCCTGTATTCGATACATCGGTAACAATATGCGTATCCGTAATCCTTCCTCCAGAGCGATCAGCTTCTGCTGTACTCAAACTCCAGTACTCACTATTGCCCTGCTTATCACTAATCTCCAAGGTCTCAATAGCAAACCTGTCCGTTAACGCATCAAACTGCTTAAAGATATTGACCTCACTAGCATTCGAAGCAACAACAGTACCATTCTCATCCACACCTTCAACAGTAGTGGTAATCTTCAAAGAGTTCTGGCCCTCTCGACCAATCTGCTGCCTCTCAAAGTTCACTCCCTCAATACCATTAACACCCTCAAGATACACCACATCACCAAGAGCATCTAAATCAACCGAAGAAGACTGACTCGCACCAGAATCTACACCAGAAGAGTCCTGAGAACTCTGAGTCGCACCAGAAGAATCACGACTATCCAAGTCCACAATCACATCCTTACCCGCATCCTGATTCGTCAAAGCATTATCCGTCTGATCCACAAAGACCTGAGGCACAACCTCAAACCGATCATCTGCACCAGAAGTACTAACCACTACATCATCAGCATTACTCAACACAACAATCGCCTCAGGCGCAGGATCGGAAGGAGCAGAAGGCTCAGGCTCACGATCCACAATCGTAGTCACAGTCAATAAATCCTCTCGCAACGCATCAGCTGCCTGCTGATCCGTCTGCTCAAGTGCTTTAATCTGAGCTATCGCAGCATCACGATCCTCAATCACCTCTGTTCTTACAGTACCTTCTCTTATCTCCTCAACAGCAACAGGTACAAACAAAGATGTATCCATATCCGTTGCAGCCAAAGCCTCATCAACAACATCATCAATCACAGATTCCACCGCAGCAACCACATCAGAAGGAGAACCACTTACCTGAGCAGTCAACGCATCACGAACCGCCTGCGCTGCCTCAAAAGTCTCACCCGTTAACTCCGCCTCAACTGCTGCAATCACAGTAGCCGTATCCCCACCATCCGCTTCTGCATCCTCTCCAGCCTCAGCAGCATGCTCCAAAGCCGCAACCTGAAAAGCAGTCAACGTATCCATCCCAAAGAACTGCTCCAAGACATGCGCATTATCCGAAGTAGTTGACTCAAACTGCGCCATAATCCCTTCTAACTGAGACTTCATCTTCACCGCATTATAATTGCCTGACCCAGTACCAGCCTCTAAAAAGGATATCGCACCCAAATCAGTTGCCTGACCATCATTATTACCATCTATCGATAAACGAATCTCATTATACGAATTGCCCGTTGTAGTATCAGGCACAACCTCCACTTCTAAGTCTTTTACAAAATCACGCCACTGACTCGAATACTGCTCATCACCACTGACCAACTCATAAATCTCGTTTAACGTAAACCCAGCTGCTGCCAAAGATGCTGCCGTTACCTGAACAAACACCACATCATTAATCTGGTTACTCCTGCCGGATAACCCAGCTCCATCCGGAGATAAATCAAAATCCATCACCTTCGTACCCTGACCAACCACAAAAGTATCATCATACTTAGGAGCATTATCACTAGAGGTCTGATTATCACCCCAAATCTTACCCCCACCTTCGAGATCAATTAGGATATCTTTTCCAGCTCCACCATAGACATGGTCCAACCCAGCTCCACCAGAGATTAAATCCTGATTGTCTCCACCGGCAAGATAATCCGTACCATCACCACCGTGAATAATATTGCGAGCAGCATCACCATTTACAGTATCGCCAAAGGCAGTTCCAAAGACACCCTCAGCACCATCCACATAGACAACCGCCTTACCATTACTTACGGCAGTTGCATCATAGTTCGAATCTACTTGCGATAGATCAAGAGTAATACCTGAGTTAAGACCATCAAAACTAACTACGTCCCAATCCTCTGTAGCATCTGTTGATTCCCCAAACTCAATCGATCTTGTACCTGCTCCAACACTTCCCTGAAGAACTACTACCTCGGAATCATCGGTATACGCAGAGTCATAACTATAACCAAAGAAATCAAACTCTGAAGATGCATCTAAAACAAACGTGTTCTCATTGCCAACAAAATCAATATTAAAAGTCGTACCATCAGTATTATAAATAACCGCACCACCAAAGGAACGATCCATATATGTATAGTCTGTCGTACCCGCATCGCCTCTAAAAGAAATATGCTCCGATAAAGAGTCTATATGCCCATGACCACCTGTTACATCATGAATAAGAAGTGACTCAAGAGTAGGAGGGGATTGAACATCCTCCACGGAACTAAATGATGCTACCTCATTAAAGCCCGCATCATCAGTAAACGAAACCTTAAAACCTATTTGTTGGCCAACATCAGCTTGCTGTAATGTATAACTATCACCAGTACCAATAACCTCATCCAGATCATCAACATGATAATACTCAATCTGATACGAACCACTAAACCCATTAGCATCGTTAATCAAAATGCCACTAGGGTTAATTGTAGAGCCTTGCTCAAACTTTCCTTGTAATCCCATCGGGCCAAAAGAAGCGGGGCTGTTAAGAACCTCAACAGAAATAGAATTACCTAAAACAAAGGAATGTGTTTGAGGTGTTGTAGCATCGTCTGTGTACGACACACGCACCTGAACATTAGAACCAGAATCATTCTCTAAAATTGTATAATTGGACTCCGAACCCAAAGTTGTATAAGAACCTGTTGACTGATCATAATTCGTAATCCATTCAACCGATAAACCATCTGCAAGATATACATACCCATCATTAATTCCCGACAACATATCTTCCGTGAGATACCCATTCCAAGACACCGTATCACCCACATCATATAAACCATTACCATCAACATCAGAACTTAAAACAATTGAAGAGTTTGAAACCTGGTAGTTAAACGGACCAACTTGCAGCTCCTGAACAAAATCAGAACTAGAGATCAACGAAGATGTCTCCAAATACCCAACATCATCAGTAAACGAAACTCTGTAACCTATTTGTTGGCCA
>CACOBT010000018.1 GCA_902625535.1 uncultured beta proteobacterium
TTTTACCACATTGTTGCTACTGAGTCTCGTTTTAAAAGGGACGGGCGCTTTATTGAGCGACTAGGATTCTATAATCCAATTGAATCTGCTTCTGGAATTGATTTAAAGCTTGTTTCAGAAAGAATCGAGTATTGGGTGAGCAAGGGTGCCAAAGTGAGTAACGCTGTTGCTCGATTGGTGAAAATGAATGCGAAAAATATCACGGACAAACCTGAAGAAAAGGCTGGTAAACAGGGGTAAAAGTAGCAAAAGGGCGATTAGGAACAGGAACCTTTTCTCGCTTAGGAGACTAAACAACCTCGGTGTCAAGACTAAGCGGACAGATCTAATAGACTTCAGAGAACGAAAAGGTGAGTGTGGTCGTTTTTTTGAGCTAGGGACCGTTGTAAGGTTTCGAGGACTGAAAGGTGAAATTTATGTAAAGCCCATGTTGGGTATTCTGTATGAGTTGAATAGAAAGAAATTCGAGTCAGGAATACTTATTGACAAAATACTTATGTTTCGTATAGAAGATAGGTTTTTCGAAGCAAAGGTTTCAAAATGTCGCGTACTGCATGGAGGATTTTACTTTACGATTGAGGGACTGAATACAAGGAATGACGTTTCTAAACTTCGCCTTTCGGATGTGCTCATACTCGAAGAACTCTTAGATGATGGGACATTAACCCAATTTGATTCTTGCACTTGCATGGGGTTTAAGGTGGTCAATTTAGAAGGTAAAGGTTTAGGAACCGTAAGTGAAATCGGAGGGTCGAAATTTCAGACCCATTTTAAGACATCAAAAACTATAATCCCGAATGTTCCAGGTATTGTAAGGGAGGTAAAAAGAGGATCGAAGACGATCATAGTTAATTGGTCAGATGGTTGGATAGAAAACAATCAATGAGAATTAGCATCGTGACTCTTTTTCCAAAGCTATTTGATGCATTTGCTGAGGTTGGTGTTACTGGGAGAGCAATAAAAAGGGGAATTGCCGAAATAGAGTGTTTTAACCCGAGAGAGTTTGCAGGTAATTCCTACGGATCGGTTGATGAAAGACCTTATGGTGGCGGACCTGGAATGGTAATGATGGCCGAACCTCTGCGAAAGACGATCAACACCATTGCCGAAAAACATTCCGGAAGGAATCTTGTAGTAATAAATTTTTCGCCGTGTGGGCAGAAACTTGATCAACATTTTATTGAACAATTGACCTCGAAATCCGATGATGTGAGTCAATATTGTTTGATCTGTGGAAGGTATGAAGGCATTGATGAAAGATTTATTCAAAAATATGTTGATATTTCGATAAGCTTAGGAGATTTTGTTGTATCTGGTGGTGAGTTGGGGGCATTTGTTTTGTTAGATGCTTTATTGAGGCGTTTACCGGGTACGTTGGGAAACAAAGAGTCGTCATTGCATGATTCTTTTATGGAGGGAATGTTACAATACCCCCACTACACGAAACCGGACATTTTTGAATCTATGAGAGTTCCTAGTGTCTTAAAGTCTGGTAACCATAAAGCTATAGAGGCATGGAGAAGAGAAAAAGCAATTGAGAGAACCTTGAAACACAGGCCAGATTTGATCAGTAAGTTTATCGATTCGGGATATTTTTCCGAGTCCGAGCTCATTTATATTCGCGAAAAGCAAAGCCTTATTAACTAAAAGATTAAAAGATAACATTTGGAAGGGCAATTATGAACTATATAGAAAAACTGGAAATCAACGAGATCTCAAAACGTGAGATTCAAATTCCTGAATTTTCGTCGGGGGATACTGTTAAAGTAAGTGTCAATGTGATCGAGGGTGAAAGAAAACGGTTACAAGCGTTTGAGGGAGTAGTCTTAGGTAGACGTAACAGAGGACTAAATTCCTCATTTATTGTTCGAAAGATTTCTTCAGGAGTCGGGGTTGAACGGACTTTTCAACTTTTCTCTCCCCTGATATCAAAGATTGAGGTCATTAGGAGGGGAGATGTCAGGAGATCTAAATTATTTTACTTACGTGAAAGATCCGGAAAATCAGCTAGAATTAAAGAAAAACTACCTGGAAAATTAAAGACTAAAAGGGACTAGATTATCTCCTAAGTGAAAAATATTCATTTCAATTTTCGATGCATAACCAATAAGAAATCGCATGCTACTGAGTAGTCTATTTATTACCTTTTTGCTAGAGTATTTTCTTACGCCAACAGAGGATATTCTAGATAAATATCTGAGCAAGGTTGCTAACTGGATTAGATATAAGGTTTCTGTTGAGGATGGGAGATTAGCTCTCTTGACGTGGCTATTAATGATATCAGGTAGCTCATTGACGATTTGGGTTTTATGGGAAGTTATTCTTTTAATTCATCCTATACTTGCGTTTGTTTTTTTAGTTATTTTTCTTTATTTAAACTTAGGGTTTAAGCGGTTCATTAATATTTTCCTAAAAATCAACACTTGCCTAAAAAACGAAGAACTGGAAAAAGCAAGATCAGAAGTTAACAACTGGGCTGTCAGTATTATGTCCAAACAGGTCGTCACAGATGCTGTAAAAAACGGTGATGCGGGGCAAATAGCGAGAGAGGCCACGAAGTTGTTAGTTTTATCCTTGCACAAAAATCTTTTCGCTCCGATATTTTGGTTAGTCGTTCTTCCTGGACCTGTCGGAGTTTTATTGTATAAGTCAGCCCTGTTGACGCAGAGAGAATGGAGTCGAAATACCATTGATACCGCGAACTTTGCCCCTTCAAAGAATGAGGCCCATAACTTTCTGGAGTCAGACGAAAAAACCCCGACGGAAAACGTGGAAGAGAACAAAACGGAAGAACCTAGCGTATTTCAAGGTGTTGCGAGCCGTGGTTTTTTCTGGGTCGACTGGTTGCCTGCAAGATTTACAGCCTTAATTTTCGCTATAGTGGGCAATTTTGAGGACGCTTTTGCGCTAGGGAGGCTGGAAGCTACTGATATCACTTTCAAGTCTGCTTCCGACTCGGACAGGCTAATTTTAGCGGCGGGAGAGGGAGCAATGATGTTATCTTTGACCATCCCAACGGCGGTTTCCGGAACCCAACAGTTGGATAATATGGATGAGATCTCTAGCAGGCCTGACCTTTTAGAACCAGATGCAAATTCGATGAAATTCGCCATTGGTTTAATGTGGCGAAGCCTGATCCTATTGATGGTAATTTTTACACTTGTTAGCTTTGGTTATTTTTTAAGGTTTTTTTATTAAGGTCGCGCATTAAAGTTTTCCATAACTTCAACCGGCTAGTCAAGTGGTTGAAACTGTCGCCATCTTGCTCCAAAGACTCTAAAAATTTTCGAATTCCACAATTTGGCTCTTGCATGTGCTGGCAGTTATTAAATCGACAAAAAAAGTTTTTCTGACTTATCTCATCCCACTCAGAAAAGTACTTCAAGATTTCTTGTTTTTTTAGGTCTTCTGCGCCAAAAGAGTCAATTCCTGGAGTATCCAGTAAATATATCTTTTGTTTATAGTGCTCAACCAGTTTATATTCGAACGATCTAGAGTGTCTGGTTGTATGTTTTCCTTTCTTGTAGCGCGTAGAAACTAAACCAGTTTTCTGTCCTGCAGATGGGATTAATGCGTTAATGATAGAACTTTTTCCAACACCTGATTGACCTATGAAGAAAATTGACATCTCACTTCCCTTACAGGTGTTCGCAATTTTTTTTATTTCCGATTTTAGGTTACTCATTAGATGTTCATCATAGATTGAAACTTGTATACCTTTCTGTAGTTTACCATCAGGGTCATCATATCGAAATGTATATGGTATGAGTGCCTCCACCTTTCTTTGAAAAGACTCGGTTGTGTCAGAGCGATCAGATTTATTTATTAGTACTGTAAATGGAATATTTTGGCTCCGAGCTTTTAGTGCCATGTTAGCGTAATTCATTAAATTAAAAGGGGGGAAATTCGCTACCACGAGAAAGAGGTGATCAATATTAGCGCCGATTCTTTTCTCCACTTTCTCAAACCTGGATAACAAATTTCTACGTCGTAAGATTTTTACCTGAAGTTTTTTAGTTTTAACGACTGTCTCGATTGAATCGTTCACCACTATAGACGATAATATACCTTGCGGAATCCTCCAGGAACAAGCTAGCGGTGGCTCAAGTAGTATCGAATTTTGTGACCTGCTTAAAACTTTGTGTCTGGTTTTAGCCAAATTTGTTCCTAGAGTTTTAACTGTAAGTGTATAAGAATCTATGAGTATTCCTAAAAAAAATTACGAAGACAAAAATATTAACCATGAAAATGCGGGTTCAACTCGCAAGGATAATCTTGTCTGGCTCGACATGGAAATGAGTGGTTTAGACCCTCATACCTGCCGAATTCTCGAAATCGCTATTATTGTGACGGACAGGGATCTCAATCCCTTAGATGATGGGGTCGAGTTTGTCTTGAAGCAATCTGACTACTTTTTGAATAAAATGGATGACTGGAACAAGACTACCCATAAAAAAAGTGGTTTGATTGACAAAGTTAAGATATCTTCATTGGTTGAAGGATTTGTGGAGGCTAGGATTTTAGATTATCTTTCCAAATTTGTACCGGCGAGGACTTCGCCTCTTTGTGGGAATTCGATTCATCAAGATAGAAGATTTCTACGACTTTACATGCCCAAGCTTGATGCGTACTTCAGCTATAGAAATGTTGACGTTAGCACGATCAAGGAATTGTGTAAGCGGTGGAGCCCAGACATTGTTAAAAATTTTTCAAAAAAAGGTGCTCATACCGCGATGGCAGACACTCTTGAGTCAATCAATGAACTTAAATTCTACCGGGAAAACTTTTTTCGCTAAAAAGATTTTCGAATGTATGTAGTTATAGGTTTCCGTTTCTTTGAATCGCTCTTACGGTAAGTTTGAGAAAATTGACTCCATGATTGTTTGTCAACCGTGAAATTGTTAGCAGTCCCCCTGACTAACAAGTATTTACAGTTCTTACTATTAGGGTTTTTCGAGAAGGAAATTATCTTAGTGTTGCTATGAGAGGCGATAATAGCCATAAGCTTTTTATCCTCATCATGCACACAAACTACCTTTTCGGGTAAAGATTCAAGTAACAAACGTATGTTCTGAAATCCCCTGTTGATATTCAAGGCAGGTCCCCATAGCGTAATGATTAGTGCCCAGGTTAGTCCAATCCCTCCTGCGCTAAGAACTACTGGTCTCCAGATATTTGGATGAACAAATTTAAGTCTCCAAAGTATTAAATAGACCCAAAAAAGAGAAACAATTCCTCCAATGATTAAATCGTTGAAATACATATTTGTTGAAACTCCAGGCGCAGCTCTCAAAATATTGGAAAATACTTCCTCGGGGAAGCCCGTGTGTAATGCTATCCAATAAAACCAAACTACAAATCCCAAGAAGGTGAATAGTGATAACGCAAACCAGTCGAGTAAATTGGCAACTAATTTTGGAAGAAATAATAGTCCGAAAGCGGCTAAAACTGTAAGAGGAATCATAGGGATGAATTTTTGACCGTCATTTGTAAGGAAACCGGTCAATGGGAAAAAGGATTGTGTAATTAGTAGGAGACAAAGAAATTGTAAATGCGGCTGATTAAATTTCTCAAATTTAGCAAGGTTGTATAACATAACCAAGCAGATCGGCCAGAGCGGCCACCACATCCAAAGCCAGTTTTTTAAAATATAAAATGGCCGAAATTCGAAAAAAGTTAACTGATGATTGATCCAGGAGTAAAGATTTTTAGTTTCATCCGAAGGAAAAATCAACAATAAAAAAAACAGTATGAGAGTAAAAAAACAAAGGGTATAAATGTAGAAGCTTTTTCTTACCACTGTCCATGGGTATATAAACAAAAAGGTAAAAGCTGATGCTAAAACAAATGACAAAGCAACAAAAAGACTTGTTCCGAGAAATAGACCTACTACGCCAACACAAAAAAATAACGCAGACTCTTTAGTTTTTTCTGGGCTTTGACAAATCGAATAAAAGCAGACTGCCTGTAAAAAGAAAGATAAACCTTCGCTACCCACTTCATGCCATCGGGTAACAACTCCTAGACATGACATAGCAAGCAAAACCGCACATGCTCCTATGTTATTACCGAATGTTGAAGCATCGGGCCCTATTCCAAGAGGGTCTGCTGGTCTGGACTCTCTGCGTATTGCAAGTATTTTTGTACCCCTCCACAGGACAATTAACGCTAACAAAACAAATGTGATTTGTAAAACTCTCCCGAAATCATCATAGTGTCGAAGGGGTATAGAATCGCCAAACATTACGTGATAAAAACTATCCATAATATAGATGAGGCTTGCCGAAATGAAGAAAAATAGTGGCGCTTCACCCTCTATTGGCACTCCATATAAGTTCGGATTCAAGCAAGTAGCTGGAGAATTGTTTTTGAAGGAGGTGAGACATGAGTTAATGAGAGCTGTACCGGTTGTGTCTGGTCCTTTCCAGGGCTCTCTGTCAACTATTCCAAATGCTAGTATCCCGAAGATAATGATTATTAAGAACGTTACCGGAACCAATTCCGCTGAGGATGCAACTAGCCCTGGAGGTTGACGAGATTCCCCAAACGATGAAAGTAGTTTGTCGAGTTTGTTTCGTTCGACCACTGAACGAATACTAGATGTATCCCTATTTTTATTCTTTGCTTTGGGCCTTCGTACCCCGTTTAGCACCAAACTTTTGTCTGAACTTTTCCACCCGCCCAGCGGTATCAACCATTTTTTGAGTACCCGTGTAAAAAGGGTGAGACTCAGAACTAGTATCTAGTTTGTACAGAGGGTATTCTTTGCCGTCTTCCCACTTCGTAGTGTCTTTCGTTTTTACCGTTGATCTCGTGAGAAATCTGTAATCATTTGAAACATCTACGAATACAACCTCTCGATAATTTGGGTGAATATCTTTTTTCATTTTGTGAATCCTAAACCTTGTGTTTTAACTTAGACACCTTTTTTCATTAAATCAAAAAACTCAGTGTTACTCTTAGTTTGTCTTATCTTATCAAGCAGAAACTCAATCGCCTGTGATTCGTCCATGTCATGTAAAAGTTTACGTAGGATCCAAATTTTTTGCAATAAGTCAGGCTTGATAAGCAATTCCTCTTTTCTGGTTCCCGAGCGATTGATATTTATCGACGGATAAACTCTCTTTTCCGCCAACCTCCTCTCAAGGTGAACTTCCATATTGCCGGTTCCTTTAAATTCTTCATATATAACTTCATCCATTCTACTACCTGTCTCTATAAGTGCAGTAGCTATTATAGTGAGGGAACCGCCCTCTTCGACGTTTCTCGCTGCCCCGAAAAATCGTTTAGGTCTATGCAAAGCATTAGCATCCACTCCACCAGTAAGAACTTTACCGGAGGTAGGAACAACCGTGTTGTAAGCTCTCGCAAGTCTGGTAATTGAATCTAGCAGAATCACAACATCTTTTTTATGTTCCACTAGACGTTTAGCCTTTTCAATAACCATTTCTGCGACCTGAACATGTCTGGCTGCAGGTTCATCAAAAGTGGAGGCCACGACCTCACCTCTTACTGATCTTTGCATTTCAGTAACTTCTTCAGGTCGTTCGTCTATCAGCAGGACTATTAGTTTTATCTCAGGGTGATTTGTCGTTATTGAATGTGCTATATGTTGCATCATAACTGTTTTGCCACTTTTGGGCGACGCAACTAGTAAGCCTCTTTGGCCCTTTCCTATAGGGGCTACCATGTCAATGATTCTTCCTGTTATGTTTTCTTCGCCTCTCATATCCCTTTCTAATCGAATCGGATCATTTGGGAAGAGCGGTGTCAGATTTTCGAATAAAATTTTGTTCTTTGAAGCGTCCGGCGACTGGGCGTTGATCTGATCAACTTTTACTAACGCAAAATATCTTTCTCCATCCTTTGGGGTCCGAACCTCTCCCTCAATGGCATCTCCAGTGTGTAGATTAAATCGCCTTATCTGGGAGGGGGATAAATAAATATCATCGGTGCTGGCCATATATGAAGCTTCGGGAGATCTTAAAAAGCCGAATCCATCTGGTAAAACTTCAAGAACTCCATCGCCAAAGATTTGTTCTCCTCCTTTTGCTTTCCGCTTCAATATTGCGAACATCAATTCTTGCTTTCGCAGGCGGCTCGCGGTCTCAATATCAAGAGACCTAGCTAATTCAACTAACTTTGTTACAGGTAATGCTTTAAGTTCCGATAAGTACATATTTAGCAGTAATTGTTATGGATGGTATAGGCTTTGCTTTTTAAGTGTTGCTATCTATCCACGCACTTAATTGTGATTTTGCGGCAGCCCCAACTTTTTGGGATACAACCGCTCCATTTTTAAATAACAGCAATGTTGGTATTCCTCTGACACTGAACTTTGTAGGCGCTTCAGGATTGTCATCAATGTTTAGTTTGCAAATTTTTACTTTTCCTTGATATTCACTAGCTAGTTCTTCGACTATAGGAGCGATTGACTTACAGGGACCGCACCACTCAGCCCAAAAATCGACAATCACCGGGGTTGAGCATTTTAAGACCTCGACCTCAAAACTGTCATCTGAAATTTCTGTTACCAATTGTGTCATCGTTTAAAAACAGGGATTTTGAAGGAAATACCGAGAAATGCAGGAAGAGTTTGCAAATTAAACTAACTTAGTTCTGATAGTCCTGTTATTGTTACAAACTATTTTGGTAATTTCAACAGAAAAAATAAAAAAAAAAGAAATCAGTTGGTAAACTTATACTGCGGGCTCTTTACATTACCTAGAATGTCAACCTGGTCAGGTCGGAAACGAAGCAGCCAAGGCATTTGTTGGTGAGTGTATCAAAAGCAGCCCGCAAGATTAACCAAAGGAGAGTCGATATTTCATATACGGCACTAGCCCGCTCATTGCGACCGAATAAATTCGCTTCAGTCATTGGACAAGACCTTGTCGTAAAGGCACTTACTCATTCGGTTAAATCTGGAAACATTCACCATGCTTATTTGTTCACTGGGGGACGAGGTGTTGGAAAGACTACTTTGGCGAGGTTAGTCGCAAAGGGTTTGAATTGCAAATTGTCTGAACACGGAGATTGTTGCGGAGGGTGTAAAAGTTGCAAGGGCATCGAAGAAGGTTCGTTTTTGGATGTTATTGAACTGGACGCTGCGTCCAATAGAGGAGTTGAGGAGATTCAGGCACTGTTTGAGCAACTTCGTTACCCTCCTTCGTTAGGAAAAATGAAAGTCATAATAATTGATGAAGTTCATATGTTGAGTAATCATGCTTTTAACTCGATGCTCAAAACTCTTGAGGAACCTCCTAACTATGTTGTTTTTATATTAGCGACTACTGAGTTTAATAAGGTGCCACTTACAATCGTTTCCAGGTGTATTAAATTTAGCCTGCAAAGTATTCCGAGAAATAAAATTCAAGACTATTTAGAAACACTTTTCGAAAAAAAAAATATAAGATTTGATCGAGATGCTCTCGATTTAATAGCATCTTCTTCAGAGGGAAGCTTACGCGATGCACTCTCGGTTACCGAGCAAATAATTGCCGCATCGGGTGGAAAGGATATAAAAATATCGACAGTCCTGGAGATGTTAGGCTTGATTTCAGGTAAAGTCTTGAAATCGTTAGTCCTAGCCATTGTCAGAAATGATGTACCAGAAGCTTTGAAAATTTCTGACGATGTAATGAGCAAAGGTGCTTCTGCTAGAACAATTCTCGATCAATTAGCAATTGTTTTTCACAATGTTTGTCGGGAAAAGATTTTAAAATCTGAGGGAGAAGCGAATACAGAAGAAAAGATTGCGCTGCCGGAGGAGTTACCGCTAACCGAAACGGATGCAAACTTATTTTATCAAATTTGTATTTTGGGGAAGAGAGATTTGTATTTAGCCCCGAATGAGCTTGTGGGACTGCAGATGACAATTCTTAGAATAATTGCTTTTCTACCGACTAGTCCAGAATCCGAAAAAAAAAAATCGGTAGGAAATTCCTCTCGTCATCAAACCAAAGTCTCTGAAGGAAATGTTAACTTGGAAAAAATCGACGGGCCAACTAAAAATGGAAATTTGTTTGTGGAGATGCTAAAAAATGTAGATGTTAAGACATGGCCTAGTTTTGTAAAAAGGTTGAAAGGAAATGGGCTGGTGAAGCAGTTTTTATCACAATCGGAATTAGTCAGTTTTGACCATTTTCCGACTAATTCTGTATGTCACGTAAAGATTGATTCGTCATACTTGATGGATGTGGAAGTAATAAAAAAGGTGAATCTTTACGTGTCGGATAAAATTGGGAGTAAGGTTGAATTTAGACCAGAATTTTTCAATGAACTCGACGGTTCTCTTTTGAAAATCGAGCAAAGAAAAAAAGAAAAAGCAGTCAATGAGGCTTTTAAAAAAATTTCAAAGTCTGAGATTGTAAATGCATTTATCAGAAAATTTGATGGACAAATTGTAAAAGGTTCAATAAACAACAAATAGGGAAGGGGGATACTGTGATAAAGGGAAAGTTAGGAAACATGATGAAACAGGCTCAAAAAATGCAAGAAGAACTAAAAAAAGTACAGGATGAGCTTTCTACTTTACAGGTGGAAGGGGAAGC
>CACOBT010000019.1 GCA_902625535.1 uncultured beta proteobacterium
TAGAACTAGAGTAGAACTTATCACTGGCAACGATATCCTTTTTTTGTTGACTTTTTGATTTAGACGCTAAGACACCTCCAACAAATGTTTTTTTTTCTAGTTTATTTTCTTTCAGAAAAGTTTCTGCATGCCTTGATCCACCAATATTTTGTGCTCTAACAGGGACAAACTCTTTTCCTTCGCTTTTTTGCGTGGCCTGACTTTTAAACGTAGTCATCCCCACGTCCTGCTAGTACTAATTCACCTTTATCTGAAAGTTTTTTAGCTATGCGCATAATCGCTTTTTGGGCTTCATCGACATCGGTCATTCGTAACATACCTTTTGCTTCCATTTCATCCTGAAACATTGCAGCAGCCCGGGTCGACATATTACCAAAAAACTTATCTTTGACGGGTTCTGTCGCTCCTTTGAGAGCAATCATCAGCATATCTGGCTCTACATTTCGCATCAGAGTTTGAATACTACGATTATCACTATCGCCGAGGTTTTCGAAGCTCAACATATTATCTTGAATTTTACCCGCGATATCAGCGTCAATTTCCTCTACTCCTCCCATAACTGCCGTTTCAAGATCAGACTTAACAAAGTTCATAATTTTTGCTGCTGCTGCTACACCCCCGAAAGTTGCGGAAGCTGCAGACGTATTATCTGCAAACTGTTGTTTCATGATTACTTCAAGCTCCTCCATTGCGGATGGCTGGACCGTTTCAAGAGATGCTACTCTGCGAACAACTTCTGCGCGAACAGTTTTCGAGAGAAAAGCCAGGACGTCTGCCGCTACTTGAGGCTCAACAACAGATAAGATAATCGCTATTACCTGGGGGTGTTCTCCCCGTATCATGTCGGCAATAGCTCGCGCGTCCATCCATTCTAATATCTCTAGGCCTTTACTAGCCTTTCCTGGCATTATACGGTTTATTATTGAAGCAGCTTTGTCCGGACCTAAAGCCTTGTTCAACACTGTTTCAATATATTGGTGCGATCCGAGTCCGATCGTACTTTGTTTTTTGATGAAAGACAAAAACTCGTCTAGCACTGCATTTATAGCTTCCTGTGATAAATCCTGGACGGATGTCATAGCGGCGCCCAAATTTTGTACTTCTTTAGGGCCGAGGTACTTAATAATGTTCGCTGCTTGATCTTCTCCTAATAACAGCATAAGCACGGCTGCTTTTTGAGTATTGCTCAAATTTTGAAGTTCTTCATCGAGTGTTAACTCACCCTGATTTTCTGTTTTTTCATCTGCCATAGTCTTTACCCTGAAAAAAGAATTTATTTTTTATGAACTCTTCATCATATTTCTTAAGACAAGTGCAACCTTGCCCTCATCCTCTTGCACTAAAAGTCTCATAAGCACTACTTTATCATCATATGTATTCGCTGTATCCAGCATATCTAATGATATGGATGCTTTCTTTGGTTTCAGTTTTGCTTTGATTTCCTCAAGAGATTCGCCCTCGTCTACCTCTATTTCTCCTTCTGCCAACTTTTCTTCCTCCGCTTGTCGAGCGGCTTCTTCCTCTGCGAGTTTTTTAGCCTCCGCCTCTTGTTCATTTAATTTACTTTGGGCTGCGTTAATCATGTCATCTGTTAACAATCCACCCTCCGACACATGAATTTTACTTAGCGCAACTTCAGGGCCCTCAGTAGCTATTTCGTTTGCGGCCATTTCTATCGCGGCCATTTCTAGGCCCTCGATGGCAGGTTCAGACGCAGCCATCTCTATGGCAACGTGCGCGATTTTTATACTCTCCAAATCTTTTTCTTCTTCTGCGCTCACCGCCGGCTCAGGAGGTAACTGAGGCGCAAACATTGACGTCATTATTGGTCTAACTATCGCAAGCAAAAATAGTAAAAATATTAAGCTTGCAACAGCTGTTTTTAACGCATCAATGGTTATGGGGTCTTTGTACCATGGAAGAGGAGGATCAACATAGAAGTTTGTTGGAAGAAGAGTTACAACATCGCCACGGTCCTCTTTGAAACCCACTACTCCTTTTACGAGATTTGTCAACCTAGCAATCTCTTCTTGTGAATATCCTGCAATCTTGGATTGATTCGTATTGCTTGTATCATCATCATTTTTTAGGTTACTACCTATTTCTGGGTCAGTATGAGTTCTTTTGTCATTAACAACCACAGCAACCGAAACTCGTTCAACGACACCGACCTGTTCTTTTACATGTCTCACCACCCTATCAATCTCATAATTCCTGGTCGCTCTTTTGCTTAAGGTTACACTCTCTTGCCCAAAATCGTCTGGCAGAGCCCCTGTTTGATCTGTCAATTCGTTTGGTCTTGGAGGAGCATTAGTAAGTGCTCCAGGCACCCCTTGCGCATCTAATTTATTTGTTCTGTCTTCGGCTAGTGTCTCAGAACGAGTTTTTGGTCCGGCACCGTTACTATCAAAATCTTCTGATGTTATTTCTGTTTGTCGGAAATTAATCGAAACATCCACTTGAGCCTGTACGTTACCCTCGCCAAATACAGGAGTGAGAATTTCCAAAATCCTGCTCCTGTAGGTTTGTTCTACATCTTGTTTGTGGGATAGTTGCGTTGTTGAAAGTCCTGCAGCGGAATCATTTTTTTTGGTTAGTAAGTTTCCAAAGTTATCTACGACCGAAACATGACTTGGATCTAAATATGGAATGCTTGACGATACCAGATGAATCATAGCATCGACCTGTGCAGTTGTAACAACTCTGTTTTGAATTGGTGTGACAACCACCGAAGCTTTAGGTGGGGTACGTTCTCTAACGAAAACACTTTGCTTAGGCAAGGCAAGATGAACTCTAGCTGATTTAACAGTAGCTATCGCCGATATACTCCGTCCTAAATCCTGTTCGAGAGCTGAAACGTAATTAACCTGTTCCATGAATTGACTCGTCGTCATGGACGACTGATCTTTCAAGGTTTCAATTCCGTTTGGCAAGGGCTCTTTCGGAATGCCTTTTGAGGCCAAATACATTTTTGCCTCGTGATAACGAGGTTCAACGACCATCAAATGTCCAGTTTTCTTATCTATTTTCGCATCAAAACCAGCTTCGTCAAGAGTTTCATGTGCGAGTTGTTTTTCCGCTTCATTTAATCCTGGCATTAACAATCTATACGATGTGGGTTTGAAAAAATCACCAGATGAGAATATGGAAACGAAGATCAAAAGTATGAAAAAGATAATTAAAGCAGGAAGCGTCTTTTTCACAGCAGGTTGAGCTACCATCTGCTGCAACGACTGCTTCAAATTGTTGAGCTTAAATGAGTCTACCGACAATCCTTGGCCGACAGGGGAAGCTCTCAATGCAGATAACGGTTTTAGATTTTCAGAGTATTTTCCCTGGTCCTGCTGATCATCAGAAGAGGATGCATCTAATTTTTCATCCTCTGTTAATGCATTGCTATTCGGAGAAGTTGCGATCGCCATTTAATTATCTCTATTTTTTTAAACCGGCATACGAAGAACTTCTTCGTATGCTCTCAACATTTTATTTCTTATTTGCAAAGTTGCTTCGAATGCTACTGACGATCTTTGCATACTCAAAACAACATCAGTGAGCGGTATATCTTCTCCTTTTTCATATGCAGTCTTTCTTATACCAGCAGCTTGGGCAGCATCATTAACAGAACCAACCGCACTTTTTACTGAGTCCAGAAAAGATGGTTGTGGTACCTCACTTTTTCCTACGTTTTCTTTCGGAATACCAGTTTTAGCCTCTACTTCGTACTGTTTTAGAGTTTGCAACATTGCCTGGATATTTGCCGGACTATTGACTTTATCAATCATCTTATCTTTCCCTTATTCAAAACTGAATTGTTTCGGCTCAAAGTTCTTAAGTTGTGCTATTTTATATCTCAACGTGCGTGGGCTTATCCCTAACACTTTGGCTGCATCGTTTCGATTCTTTGTAGAACGAATTGCAGATTGGATGGTTAGATACTCACTATGTCTGACTGCGTCATCCAAATTTAAAGCGGGTACGTCCTCATTCATCGGAGAATTAGAATTCGTCGAAGAATAGTTCTCATCGGGAAGTTTATCTATAATAGTTTGCTTATTTGTTTGATTTCCTCCAGAGCTTTGTACTAGTTCGTGAGTTGGAAGATCATCGAATATCAGATCTTCTTTTTTGATTAAAGAGCCCTGGCAAATTACTAAGGCTCGCTGAATAACATTATCAAGTTCTCGGACATTACCGGGCCAATGATAGGTCAAAAGTTTGTTCTGCGCTTCGTCCGATAAGTTAACAAAATTTTTCGCGGTTCTCGAAATTATATTTGCTGCGAGCGGTAATATGTCCCCAGGACGATTACTTAACGAAGCTATACTGAGTCTAAAAGTACTTATACGAAAATATAAGTCTTCACGAAACTCACGATCTTCAATCGCTTTTTTTAAATCCTTATTGGTTGCTGCTATCAATCTAAAATCTACTTTTGTTTGGTTGTTTGCACCTAAACGAGTAATATTTCTTTCCTGAAGAACCCTTAATAATTTTGTCTGTAGATTTGGAGGTAATTCTCCAATCTCGTCCAAAAAAAGTGTGCCGGTGTCGGCTTGTTCGAAAACACCCCTGTGCTCCTTTATAGCTCCAGTAAAAGCACCTTTTTCATGACCAAAAAGTAGATCTTCCATCAAGTTTTCGGGAATCGCACCGCAATTTATACTTATAAATGGCCTCGAATAACGAGAAGATGCATCATGCAAGACCCTTGCTAGTACCTCTTTGCCGGATCCCGTGGGACCGGTTATTAATGTTGTTACATCTGCCTCCGCCACTTTTTCGGCTAAACTCAGGAGCTTTTTGCTTTCATTGTCGACAAATACATAGGTGTTCTTATTATTTTGCTTTTCAACAATCTTTTTTGCGACATCAATCCAATCCTGAACTTTCACGCAATCACTCGCCAGAACATGAAATGCACCTTTTTGCATTATCTGTATACCTAGTTCAAAATCATTCCTGTCAATCCGACAAATGATGGGTAGTCGTATTTTTATCGAGTTTACCAACTCCAAAACCTCATCATAAAGACTAGCATCCTCTTTAATTCGTATAACAACTAACTGGGTTTCATTTAAAACCTTTTTTAATTGCTCCAGAGTTGAAACTGAAAGGAGATTAATCGAGGCTTGTTGTAATGCCTGTTTGTGAAGGGCACTAGGCGGCGCAAATGGGTCAAGCCAAAGGGCATTGAGAGGGTGTCCTTTGTCATCTGAATTATCGCAATAAAGTTTTTTGTTCTCAGGTTTTATTCCTGCGAGGTTTGTTTTTTGACTCACGTGATTTCATCCTTAAAAAATTCACGTAATAACCTCAGCAATAGGTGTGCCAAAATTTTGCCGATATTTTGACAGTATGGTGATTGCATGCCACATCGTCGGCTTACGATATAATAAAGTTATTAAGCCTCTAAAATTCCTTTACTATTTTTTTTTTGCGACAATTTCCCGAGCTTGTCATACATCTCAAGCTCATCGTCTTTATCTTGTCCAGTTACCGTGGTGAGGGCACCTTTAATAGATTCGATACGCCGATTGACTAAAATTTCGTTTCGGCGATGGGCATTTTTACATTCGTTAATTATCGATTTAAAGGACTTCCACTCCGGTTCCCCGCTTGTTTCAGATAAGTTTGCTGTGACCGAATCGGAACTCAGGTACTCCAGTATGGGTAACTTTTTTTCTTGAATTGATTCTATTTCAGATAGGTCCTGCAACCTAAGCGCCTCAAACTCCCTTTCAAGTAACTCATGGAGTTCGTTAGCAAACCGTATGGCGCTACTAGCTTTGCCCTCAATCACGGCAAATGAACCTATTTATCCACGCTTGACGTTTCCAATAAGGCTTTCCATTGCTATAAAACTTTCAGCGATTTTTCTGGAGTCAAGTGGATAACTTCCCTCTTCAATAGCCTGCTTTATTGCCTCTACCTTTTTAACGTCAAAGGAACTTTCAGTCTCGAGTGCTTTTTTTGCCACGTCGCTGAGAAAAACCTCGTCTTTTTCAATGTCCTTGGCCTTATTTACATTACCATCTGCCGGTTTCCCGGGATTAGGTCCTGTTGGCCTATCAGGCTGTATGGTCTTAATTAAGCTGTTTACTGGTTCACTCATAGTATTCTCTATATTTTTAAAAATTATATAAATTGGTGTCGACAGAATAAACCCCGTCTTTAGCCGATACTATAATATTTTTCAACTAAAGGCCAGAAACTTCGTTTAATCCCGTCACAATTCCGACCACCGTTTTCCCGGAAGCACTATTTAGTAACTCAATTTGCTGTCCCAAATGTCCATCCTCTAACGCCTCCACTGTTGCAGTAACAAGCATACCTTGTGCCAATATTTTGAACTGTACTTTAGTTCCTCTTTTGACAAGCTTAGCGAGTTTCAAG
>CACOBT010000020.1 GCA_902625535.1 uncultured beta proteobacterium
GATGCTACACAGGATCAAGAATTCTCTAGTGATGACATGGAGGAACAGCTAGATCCAATACAAGATCAAGAGTCATCTTCTAGTTCCAATAGTGATGATTTTGTTTTGATTTTGCCCACGGTAGGTGAGTTAAACAGTTTGTTTACTGAGATTGCTTCAAATGTTTATTTGCAGGCACCCCAAAGCTGGCAGATTGATCCGACTGGTCAGAATTTTCCAACATATGTAACAGCTACTCCTAGCATGACCGAAATGCAGGGAGACCATTTTGTTTACATAGTTAATCCTTCAACTGGTACTGGCTCAGCTACATCACGACGAGGTATAGAGAGCGATGATATTGCGGGACAAGTTGCACTAGTTGAAATAGCTGGCTTAGATGTAAATTTTAATGATGCTGTAACGAGAGATGAACTCAGTTTACTTTTTAATTCTGACGATTCAATATCCTCTGATAATGAATCAAGAAGTTTTGAAGGAACACTCCAGTATCAAAATGATAATTATGATTATGCCTACACCCTGGCACTTCCAACGATATCAGAGTTTGATGCACTTCGGGATGAATTCATCTTACTGGATCCCAATGGACTGACAATCGATTTTAGTTTTCCAGTTGAATGGGATCCCGGTAATGAAAAAACTTTTTTAACCGCGAACACACATGCAGAGGTTTTAGAAAGCTATTACGATGCAAATGCAATGTGGGGCCATACTAACAGGGTTATTCTCGATGAATCGCCTGCTGATTATGGAGCGTATTCTTTTGAGACAGGAGAAATTATTAGTCGAGGGGGATATGAGCTTGATACAACAGGTAAGCAGCACGCACTTATTAAATTTAATTTTGATGAAAATTACGATACAGTCGTTGAGATCTTCCAACAAAGTTCTGGGGAAGAATCAGTTGTATATGCTGAGTCTGATATTGCATCTTCATATAGCTTAATAGATCCGTTTCTCACTTCTTATGGAAAAAAATATTATTTTTTCGATGTAAATCATGATGGTCTCGCTTCTTACCTAGATACTGTCTCAAGACAAGGGTTGGCTGATTACTTTTCGGAAGACGGGGGTATTCAAATTAATACCCTTTCTGATTCTCGCTCGTTCGATGTTGGAAATTGGGAAATAATCGTACCAACGATTAAGGAGTTAGAACAATTATCCGTTGAATCCCAATTGACATATCCACAACTAGAGAATTACTTAACAGCAAATCTCGGTGTTGATGCTAGTGAAAATCCAGGAACCGGCCTATATTCTAAATTTAGTATGTCAACGGGAAAGTCTTATTCTGCTGGGGAGGGTGAGCTTTACCCAGTTGTTATAGAGCTTGCACAAAGATTCGATGAGTCAGATATCTTACCTGATCCCAATATTAGAGTAACTCTTCTTGAAAATAATTTGTTTCATCTCATCGAACCCTTTCAATCTTCAAATGGCAAACTGTATTACTATCTCGATAAGAATCGAAATGGTTTAGTAGATACATGGCCTCAGGATTCGTTATCTAGAGACGAACTTTTCGCAAATTATCTGAAAAATGATACTCAAGACGATGAACATGTAGTTAGAGTATCTGACTACGATTTTGATTACACAATCACCCTTCCCACAATTGCAGAATTGAGTGAGCTTCGAGATTCACTGGCAAATGCCAACAGTAGTTTGCCCTCCTGGCAAGGAAACAATTTCCACGTTGCCGAAAGTTATGACCATCCAGATAATACTGTGTATAACCTAACTAATGGAGGATGGCATTTCGTTAATAGTTTTTCACAACAACCTGTAGTCATTGAGGTTGTCCAAAACGATATTGAAGAGCTTTATAACGTTCAGAATCTTGGTCCTTACAATTTAATTAATCCCCATACAACAGCCGATGGTCGTGTTTTTTATTTTCTAGATGTTGATAAGGATGGAAGTGCCACTGCTCAGGATGCAGTTTCAAGAGAAGAGCTTTCCTCGAATTTATTTAACAACGGGGAAATCATTACAGGAAATTTTGACAGTAGATCTTTCCAGAATGGAGATCTGGTTTTTACGTTACCAACTGTTCAAGATTTTGGAAATTTAAAGCACGACATTGAAAATGAATCTAATGCGCTAATTTGGGTAGATAATCACGGTGAATATTTAACTGCCAATGGTGGTAGCTATGAGGTTCATCTTTTTGGCCACGCATCTGGGACTGGAGACGCCGGAGCCTATTTGATCTATGACTTGGCTACAGGAGTCATCTCTAAGGGAATGCAAGAAACTGACGAGCTACCAGCGATAGTAGAAGTTTCTTTCGCGCAAAGCGATACGTCATCATTGTCTACTGGTACTGATAGTGAACCGATACACTTTGGTGACTATGAATTAATTAATCCTTATACAACCTTGGACGGAAATGTTTATTATTACGTTGATGTCGATAAGGATGGGTTTTCTACAGAAAGTGATGTATTGAGCCTGAATGATTTGATGCAGACGGTCGGAGGTTCGATAGGAAATGGAATTCGTGCTGACACGCATTTAGTAAATCGATCACTTTCTGATGGAGAGTTTTCCTATATTGTTCCGACACCAGAGGAGTTAGTAAACCTTCACAATGATTTAATTGTAACAACTGGTACTTCTTCTCCGTACGTTAGTATTCCGAATAATTGGTATTCGGCAGGTTACTTAAGTGTAGGAGGCAAACTGTATGACTTCGTTCCTAACTCACCTGTATTTGGTGGGGATACCTACAACTTTGTTTATGATACTTCAGATACTCCTGATCATATTGCCTACAATCTAGGCACAGGAGCCACTATAGTAAATGAATCTCATCAAAACGATATTGTAAGTGAGACAGTGTTATTTGAAGTTATTGTTACACCTCGTCAAACTGGAGATTTGACGCCAGAAGAATTATCTGAATTGCAGTTAGGTAATATTGATTTGATATATCCGTATACGACGCAAGATGATAAAACGTATTTTATTTTAGATGTTAATGGAGATGGTCTTGCGACTACTTCTGATGCTGTATCGAGAGACTATTTGTCTTTAAATTTTTTCAATGATGGTCAAACAATTTCTTCAGACAGTGACTCACGTACGGTTTTTGATGATGGAAAAATCTATGTTTTGCCTACGGTAGAGGAATTAGAGAGTCTTAGACAAGATGTACAAAGTGAAGTTGTAATAGTAAATAACCGACCTCGTCAAACTGGAGATTTGACGCCAGAAGAATTATCTGAATTGCAGTTAGGTAATATTGATTTGATATATCCGTATACGACGCAAGATGATAAAACGTATTTTATTTTAGATGTTAATGGAGATGGTCTTGCGACTACTTCTGATGTTGTATCGAGAGACTATTTGTCTTTAAATTTTTTCAATGATGGTCAAACAATTTCTTCAGACAGTGACTCACGTACGGTTTTTGATGATGGAAATTTAGATGGTGTAGATTATGGAATAACCTATGTTTTACCTACGGTAGAGGAATTAGAGAGTCTTAGACAAGATGTACAAAGTAATGGTGATTTGTATCCAGTTGGTTGGGAGAATAATCCAAGCTATCTTAGTGCAGACTTCGTTGGAATGGGTGCTGGCGAGTACAACACTTTTGTCTTCAGTAGCGGCGGACTTCATGCAAGGCCTGAATTCGAAATGGATCATATTGCTGGCCAACCTGCAATTGTTCAGGTCATTCTCGGAGACGATACGAATTTAGATGGTGTAGACAGTAGTTTGTATCCTGATGGCTGGGAAAATATTCCAAGCTATCTCAGTGCAGACTTTGTTGGAATGGGTGCTGGCGATTATAATGCTTTCGTTTTTATTGATGGAGGAACTCAATCCAGTGCTGACTATGAGATAGATTCTGTTGCTAGCCAACCTGCTATTGTGCAAGTCATTAATGAAAGTAGTAGTCTCGATGTGGATCACTCGGAATCGTCGTTGTTTGTTGGAGATGAGAGATCGTTGAAATTTTCCATCAGGCAGGACTCCCTTTTTGAGAAGACTACAAATATTGATGATGGATCTGGTTTTAACGCCGACCTTATATCCCCGTTAACTACAAGTGATGGGAAAGTTTATTATTTTTTAGATACTAATTTAGATGGAGTAGTTTCACCCACTGACTACCTGGATAGCGACTCTTTATCAAGTTTCTTTTTTGACGATAGAAGTGTTGAATTTGATATCAACAATCGATCGGTGACATATGGTGATTATAAATATACTTTACCTTCTTTGCAGGAGTTAACTACTTTATATACCGAAGTCATTGCTGAGGAAGAGACATTCTTTCCTCCGAGTATTAATGGCCTTGATTTAGCTGAACTACCCAGATTAGGTAGTATTGATTTGATTCATCCATATACAACGAATAATGATAGAACATATTTTATTTTAGATGTAAATGGAGATGGTCTTGCCACTACCTCTGATGCTGTATCAAGAAGCTATTTATCTTTAAATTTTTTCAATGATGGTCAAACAATTTGGTCGGACTATGATGCACGTACATTTTCTGACGAATGGTATACCTATGTGCTTCCCACAGTAGAGGAATTAGAATTTCTTCGAAATGATGTTCAAGGATATTCCAATAATGGTGCATATCCAATTGGTTGGGAGAATACTCCGAGCTTTCTGAGTGCAGACTACCTCGGGCTGTGGGATATCAATTTAGGTTCTTTAGACTACTCCACTTATGTGTTCGGTAATGGAGTTCTTGAAGAAAGGCCTGGAGTTGAAGTAGATGGTCTTGCTACCCAACCGGCTATCGTGCAAGTTATTCCGCATTCAGCTAATGCGATAGACCCAACAACTGCGGTAGACTCAACAACTATGTTACTTAACAAAGGGGTTGTGCTTCAGGTTGAGCCAGTTACTCATGAGGCAGACCAACCCGGAACGCATTTGATTAACTTTGATGGGACTGAAATTTCTGTTGATTTTTCTCAGGGTGATGAAGTATCAGGGGGTTCTTCTGGCGAAACTTTATTGACACCAGTACGTTACGAGCAAAACCTTGCTAGCTATGAGGGGGTTGAAGGTACGCAGCTTTTAACTAGTTTTTATGATCAGCTTGGCTTGTCGCTTGGTTCATATAGCCTTATTAATCCATACGTTGCAGATGATGGTTCTGTTTATTTTTATCTTGATGTAAACGGTGATTCAAGTGCGCCTTTACAAGGTGAAGATTTAAATGTCGGAAATTATAATTTGATTCACCCTTTCATCACAGAGTCAGGAAAGGTTTACTTCTTTTTAGATGTGAACAATGACGGTGTGGCCTCTTCGGAAGACGTCATCGCCAGAGATACATTATCAGCTGATTTATTTAACGAAGGAGAAACAATTACACAGGATATTGAGACTCGCTCGCTAGTTTATGGCAATTATCAATTATCAAGTTTGGAACAAACAAACGATACGGTTGTAACTAGTGGTCAAGTTTTTGATAGTGCGTTCTCGGTAAATTTAGGCGAGGTGGAAGGAGTTCCATTAAATCTTATTGCTCCCTACCGTACCGCAAGCGGAGAAAGATATTTTTTTGTTGATGCCTCGGGTGATGGTATAGCGGATACCTCTTCGCCCACGTATGATGCCATTTCCCATAACCAATTGGATGCACTTTTCAACAATGGGGGTGATACTACAAATTTAGGTGTGAATCGCTATGTGATGGTTGATGGATACACGTTAGCCTTGCCAACTGTTTCGGATTTTCAAAGTATTCGGGAAGACTTAGTTTCACAATCTAGTTACCAAAATTGGTTACCTTCTGGGTGGGCCATGCTAGATGCTACAACTTACTGGACTGCAACGCAGGGTAATGATTTAGATACTCATCATTTGTTTAGTATGCGTGATAATAGTGTAATTGGTAGTTTTTATGATAGCTCTGAACAATTTGTTGCTGTTGAAATGCTTCAGGCACCTGCCTCTTTCGGTTCTAATTTGAGTTTGCAGGGGGATTTGGAGG
>CACOBT010000021.1 GCA_902625535.1 uncultured beta proteobacterium
TAATTTTGCTAATACAGGCTCGCAAGGCGAAGGGTTTTACAGTGTTGTTAGCGCAGAAGATATAGGAAGCGATTATTTCTATGGAGCATCCCAGCCGAGTTTTTCCATAGCTGATATAGGAACAGACGGGGCGGGATTTTATGAGGACTCCAATCCGTCTACGCTAGGAAGTGGGACATTTTATGGCTCTAGCCAACCGTATTTCGTGTATGCGGATTTAGGGGCATATGATTCTGGGTATTACCAAAGCGGCACTGCAACAACTTTTGGAACTGGTGAGAATTTCGGTCAGTATTTACCAAGCTATACATACGCAACTCATGGTTCGAGTAACAGCGGATTCTACGAGACTAGCACATCTGTAGATTATGGTACGCAGTCTGGTTCGTATACTTACTACAGCTCCTCTGTTATTCCTGAATACGCAACATATGGTAGTGGCGGTGCAGGCTATTATGAAAACGTTAGCCCAATCACGATTGGCGCAGGAAATTATTCTTCGAGTAGCATTGCGCCAGAATATTCCTCAAATGGACCTTCCGGAAGTGGGTATTACGAAGACTCGTACGACAGAGACTGGGGCTATGGTAATTATTACGGAACGAGTCTTCCGTCGCTAGCTTATTATAGTTCCGGGACTTCAGGTAGTGGATATTATTCAGCAAGCAGAACCTATGGCCAGGGTACATTTTCGACCATTGACCCAAATTATTTTTCTAGTGGTTCATATGGCTCTGGTTATTACACAAGTAGCTATTTTGACCCCTGGTCTTTCAGTAATCGGGGATCGGGTACCTACTTTGGCGCATCCCATCCAAGCTACCTTAGCGCAGGGCATTCGGGTAGTGGTTTCTATTCGGGTTATACCACGCAAGGCTATGGGAGTTATTACGGAACTTCTATGCCGCAGTATTCCGCCTATGGAGAACCTTACAGTTCGGGTAGTAACTATTCCGGTTACTACCAATACAAAACTACGCAAGAATATGGGTCCGGAGATTATTTTGGGACCTCATCTGTAAGTTTTTCGTATTATAGCAGAGGAAGTGATGGAGCAGGATACTACACATCTTCCACATCTTCTACACAAGGCTCCGGCGCATATTTTGGTGCGAACGAACCAAACTTTATTTATGTAAGTTACGGTACTGAAGGACCTGGTTATTACCTGGCAGAAAATGTTAATTCGGTCACTATGGGTTCGGGGCGCTTTTTTGGAACAGATGAGCCTTCTTTCACATATGCTCCTTACGGGGATGAAGGAGGCGGGTATTACGAGACAACTACGTTCAAAACATATGGAAATGGAACCTATTATGGAGCGACGCAGCCAACTTATAGTTTTGCAGAAAATGGCAGTGGTGGGGCCGGTTATTACCAAACAGTAACAAGTGTGACCGAGGGTTCTGGCGCCTATTTTGGAGCGGTTGAGCCACAGCCTCAGTATGCGGATTACGGTCCTCAGGGTGCA
The DNA here is from genome assembly GCA_902625535.1 of uncultured beta proteobacterium. Taxonomy (GTDB): domain Bacteria; phylum Pseudomonadota; class Gammaproteobacteria; order Burkholderiales; family Burkholderiaceae_A; genus UBA7377. The sequence continues at coordinate 1,472 of CACOBT010000021.1, forward strand.
GGTTACTATCACACAGTTACTGTTGATGGAACCTCTGTGGGTTCGGGTATGTATTATGGGGTTGATGAGCCTAAGTATGCGTTAGCTGAGAGGGGTTCTGATGGTCCTGGGTATTATGCGACGGTTACGACGGTTACGGATGGTTCGGGTATGTATTATGGGGTTGATGAGCCAACGTATGCGTATGCTGACATAGGGTTGGAGAATGAAGGGTATTATGCGACAGTTCAGAATATTGATTACGGTAGTGGAAAGGTTTTGTTGCCTAGTCAATACGTAGATAGGTTCGGAGGGGACGTGTATCAAATAACGGTTGCAAATGGCAAATATTTTGTTGACGGAGTTGAGCAATCTTCGTTAAGCCTTTACGAGGGGCAAACCTACGTTTTTGACTGGTCTAACGCAGCTAGTCATCCGCTTCGTTTTTCTGCCACTTCTGATGGAATTCATGCATCTGGGATTGAGTATACAGACGGGGTGTTTGTTGACACCGCGAGCTTTACAACAACGATTACTGTTGCCGAAAATGCGCCTGACTTGCATTATTACTGTCAAAATCATTCGGGAATGGGCGGAAGCATTCTAACGCCAATAAGTCCGAATACTGAAATTAGAGAAAAGGTAATAAGCGAGCTTCAGCTAGATTTATATCTTGAAGCTAATCCTCAGGATGATTCGGTTCTTACTGCTATGTATGATCGCAACCATTGGTTGGACGGTTACAACTTCAATACTTATATTAATTTGTTTGACTCGGACTCAAATGGAGCATGGGAGATTTATGACCGAGATGACGTTTCATGGAGCCCGGCCGAGTACAAAATCGGATTGCAAAGTTTCCATAGGTGGGATAGCAATAACTACTCGCCCGTTGATCTTACGCATATTGATTTTTCAGTACTAGATTTTAACAACCCAACAGAGCTGGTTACCACTGCCAATTCTGATTCTTCAATTCGGATTCACTATCTTAGGGATGCGCAAGGTAATACCGCAGATGGGGCAAATCCGGTAGATTACGCCGATATTGAGGTTATTCAATTTATCTACGATGCTAGTTCGTTAGTGGGTTCACAGGAATACGCTTCTGGTTTTAACGATTCCATTTACATCAATCTCGGTAGTTCTACGATGCAGCAGGATCTTGAATTTATTCCGAATTTTCCCGAGTGGAATGGGGCAGAAGGATATCCACTTTGGGCTGCAGCGGATTCAAATGATCCTAACGGTTTTGATGTTTCCTACATGATTAACCAGTACAGCGCTGTAAATTCAAGTTTTGAAGTGCCATGGAATAACTATCAGTTTACGCATAACGTCCCCTCAACTTTTGATCATTTAGAGGCTGTATCGGAAAGTATCTCTTTAGGAGGAGATGCTGGCACGACGGATTATACCTATATTGATCGCTCCTATGGAGGCGCTATTACGTATAAAGCTGGTGGCGCGGCAAGTAGTACAGATTTCACGGGCAATGAAAATACATTCATTGTCGATGCCTCAACAGATTTTGATTTCTTTGGTTATAGCTATCATCCTGCTTATTCAGATGACTCTGAAGTTGTTGTACTTCAGGGTGGTGTTGACGGCGCAACAATAGGTGCTGGTCAGCGTAATATAGAGTTTGGTGAATCAACTGGGGCTGTTGAGGATTGGGACATTGTAAGTTTTGATGGTCTGGTCAATGGAGTGTCAATAGATTTATCTTCAGCAAGTTCTGCTAGTAATTGGGATGTAACCGTGCAAACCGCAGGAGGCGATGTTGTTGCCTATGTAGACGGAGCAGAGGGCGTCTTTGGTTCGGGCTATGGCGATACGATTACGGGTGATCTGGGTCGTAATATTTTGCATGGCGGTAAAGGTAGTGACTCGATTCATGGAGGTGAGAATCAGGATTTAATTTCTGGTGGTGCAGGTAGCGATAGTGTGTATGGTGGTGCTGGTGAGGATATTCTGATTGATTTAGAAGGTGGCGATGTTATCTATGGTGATGGTGCTGAGGGTAGTCGTTTTGATGATTCGTTTGTTGTAGGTGGTGGAACAACCATTCAAGATTTTGACTTATCGCCTGATGGAACGGGGTTATCAGGAAGAAGTAATCAGTCCAATGATATTGTGTTTGTGCAAGTTACTGCGGCATCCTTAGCGGCTGCTGGGTATACCTTAAACGAGATTTATGAGTTAGTTGGCGGTGAGCAACAATTTACTGGTCAGTGGCGTAATTTTGTTCGAGATTTAGAAGTTGATGTAGTTGTTTCAAGCGATTCTGCTGTGTCCCATCAGATAGTTTTATCTATTGATGGGAACTCGGATGGTGCTACAACAACTTTGGCAACAATTGATTTTGATGAGTATGGAACGGGTTCGGGTAGCTACAACGCAGTGAAGATGAAGGATCGTATTGAAGATGTGTTGGCTCAGTTTAAAAGTGGAGGGGCTGGACAATCTGATAATGCGCATGTGTTGGAGCAGTTCTTTGGGATGGATTCGTTGACTGCTGCAGAGCTTGCTGCATTGGAGAGGGCTGTTGATGCGGGCCGGGAGGCTGACACTGCGAGTGCTGGAGACAAGGATTCTGTAAAGAATGCGATTAGTGCATCTTTATCGAATGAGAGTGCAGAGATTCAAAGTTCTGCTGCAGTGCAGGCGGTTGAAAATGCGCTCAATTCTCAGCAGGTTACTGCTGCAGTAACGGGTGCGGAAGTAATTGCTGCTGTAGAAGAGGTTGTTGCCGATGTGGTGGATGAGGCTTTGGCTGCAACGGATATCGATACATCGTTGTTTGTTCCGATTGCGGTTGAGGAGATTCGAGAAGGTACGGTAAGAACTGAGGTGATTGAGAATCGTGATGATGCGTTGGCTCAGATTGCTAGTCAGGCAACTCAGGCTGAGCAAGATGCTAAGCGTGAGGAGTTATTAGGCAAGACCACGGTAGTGGATCGCACGCCGGATTCGGTTACTCCGAAGCCAGAGGGTCAACCTGACGCGATTGTGGTGTTGAGTAATGCTGATGATACGGTGGTTAGTACTTCGGGTGCTGATGATCGATTTGAGGTAGTTCCTCAGGTGTTTGTAAATGAGGCAACTGGTGCGGAGTTAACGGGTGATACGGATAGTCAGGGTTTTGGTAGGGATGTGATTATTGATTTGGATGATCGTGTGGAGACGACTCCAGGGACTTCGGCTGATGAGACGGTTTATGAAACAGTGGTTGATGATGGTGGTACACCTGATGATGATACGGATGATTCTACGCAGCAGGTGGTTGCCCAGCAGGTAGATAAGAATGCTCTTGGTGATGTGATTTATCTTGAGGGTGTGAATGATATCTCGACGGTGGGCTTTAGCAGGTTCCAGGTTGGTCGTGAGGGTGAGAACTCTTTGAAGATTACGACTACGGTTACATCAGATGATTTATCGGATGAAGGAAATGCCATTGCTAACAGTGGAGAGGTTACGGTCTTTAAGCAGTTTGATGGGTTGACGGATCGTTTTGCTGTGGAGACACTGGAGATTAGTGATACTGCTGGGAATCGTGAGTACTGGAGTTTGAGTCAGGCAGATTCTGTTCGTGATGGAGGTCGTGTTACGGAGACGTATGTGACAACGGATGTATCGAATACGGGTAAGGGTATTTTGGTGGGTTCTGCGGGTTCGGATGACTTTAGGGTGGATGGTTCGTCTTATTCTGGCACTGATAGTGTGGAAGTATTGTTGACGAGTTTTGATTCCAATGACTCGATTGACTTGAGTGCGTTTGGCTCTGGTTTAACTACTTCGACTGTGGACGGTAATGTGGAAGTTAGTGATGAGGGTGGTAATGTGAAGTTGACGCTGATTGGGATTACGGATCCAGTGAGTATTGATGAACAGTTGGTGTTAACAGCAACAGCCCCATAGTTGAAAACCAGTTTCCCCCATCGACACCATTATTTCGCTTGAAATTCAGGTTTTATAAAGGTTTCGGGCCTTTTTAATTATGCTCATCACTGAAGCGCACAACGAAGCTCTATTACCCTCTAAGCTACTGTATCTATTGAATTTTTCAATTTGAACAATTCAGAAAATAGTAATGAGAACAATCTGGTCTCATATCTTTTCTACTCAAACTTAAGAAAAAATCATAGAGTT
>CACOBT010000022.1 GCA_902625535.1 uncultured beta proteobacterium
ACGGTAAACTCAATTTGCTATATAGTCTTAAATTAAATCTATTGATGTTAATAAAGTAGTCGTGGAACTGTAAGGTAACACATCAAAAAATGAAAAAAAAGAAAATCCTTACCGACCCGATCGATCAAAAAAAATCTTTACTAAAAATTAGTAATATTGTCTATGGCCGTGAGAAGGTTGGTACTCGAGTGCTTTACCTCGTGGACCAGAAGGGAAAAGGTATAGAGAAAAAAAATGCTGAAGCAGTAATTCTTTATAGATGGAGAAGAAGAGTTAAGAAGGGATATTCCTTTAGTGGAGCAAAGTTAAATCCAAAAATTTGGCGGCAACTACCACAACTTTTGGATAACGACGTAAAAAATTGGGTTTATCTTTCTAGTGAAGATATTCAAACCATTTTTCAGAAAAAACTCGATTATATGCGAGAACATAAAATAAAGGTTCCTAGTTACAATATTCTATTTGGGCTTTTTCAAATATGCGGTGCAACAAAATTAAAAAAAATATTATTAAGACATAATGACCCTGAGAGAGAAAAGAGTTTTGGCACACCCGACCTCTTTCTTTTTTATACAAATACACTGACAAAAAAGCCTGGTAACGGAGTATTTGTGGAGGTTAAAAAACCCGAAGAACCACTATCACAAGACCAGCATGAAGAAATCGCTTTTTTAAAATCAATAGGACTTCAGGCAAGAATATTAAGACTTATGGAGAGAGGTTAATCTTCAACGATTTCCCATTTTATTTGGTCCAAATAGCTTTCCAAATCGATAGTGCACCAACTAATTTAATTCTTGTAAATTTTCTTTATATAAAGTTGGTTCGTCTTGATATCGATCTAAGGCTAAATCTTTCTGATGCTTATAGTATTCATTTTCTACATGAAATCCAAACTGACTATGGTTTACGCTTAGAACCACAGTCATTTGATCGCTATGATTTGAAACTATTCTTCCATTGTTTTTGCTAACATCAAACTCGCTATTATCTTGTTTTATCGTTATCTCGTATTTTGGAAATTCATGATGAGTAACCAACACATCTCCCTCTTCCTCACTAAAACAACTAAAGATTTCGTCAATTTGGCTTTCATCATCCCATCTTTGGTGAACTTCTAACGGAAGGTCCCTATCTTTCGGGTCAATTTGTTGCAGCAGCTCAATCATTTCATTAACAGTTATCGTCATTAACTATATTCTCCTGTATCAAATATATCTATATTCTTCTGTGACTAATCTACTTTCCTACTAGTGCGAACGTTCAGGGCTTATGCCGCCTTTCTTTTTTAAATGGATCAAATGGGACAATTACTTCATCGAGCATGGTATTTCCCGGATCAACCAAATTAAAACCAAGAGCAAAGCAATATGCCTCTTGTTTCAAAAACGCCCTATATCTCGGAGTTGAGCTCAATTTATTTTGTATACAATTTTTGAGATACAAATCATGTGATAAATAATTCTGGACTGCCTCCACAGCTTTCTCTGCAATGCTTTCTCCAAAAAACGTTTTTATCTCCTTACTTCTCGAAGATTTATCTAAACTTGCTAGGCGGTTAAGTTTAGTACTATCAAGAAGAAATTCCTCTATTAACTCAGCATCATGGGAAACTTCATTATACTTTGAATTCTCTCCCATTATGTCTCCCCCTTTTTGTTTCCACCGATAGGTTGCCGCCTCTCAGAGAGGGTTTGTTTAGAATCCTCGAACACTCTTTTTTTAACTACGTTAGGGTTATTTACGGTATATCGACCGGTAAAGATAGGGTCGTCTTTCTCTACATATTTGTCAGATATGATTTTTGCCATTTTTTTCTCCTATTTAGCCAATTTAGCAGAACGCTCGGGTTGGCAATTTGGATTAAATCCCCCATTAAATTTATAGTACCTATACTCTATCGAATATACATCAAGACGAGTATGAAAAGATCGTAAAGAATTTCATGAGTTCTATTATATTCGCGGATTACGGTAGTTTTTGAGTACCTCAGGATATTCTAGTAAATGCATGTATTGTGAAACCTCTTCTCCTGAAAATAGCAAACCCAAGTCGTAAGAATTATCGCAATCTAGATTAATTGTGCATTGAAGCGATTCTGGTGTGTCCTGATAGTAAACGTCACCAACGGTTGGACCATCAGAAATAAAATGGTGAGACATAAAACCGAGACTAAACACAGTTACTACGGCTACAATTTGGTATTTTCCAGATTTCATAAAAAATATGATTAGGAAGATTGACTACAGTTCCATTTTTCATTGAAATAGTTTCTAAATTTGACTCTTCAAAAATCTGATAAATATTATTCGTACTTTTAGATCTTGGAATGCGTAGGACACTCAACAAAAAGCAAACACACGATAAGCATCACAATTTAGCTAATTTAATTATGTAATGCTGTTTTAATATTTAATCCCATATTGCGTAATATATATTTGTCGGGTTTTGGTTTTCTTAAACGATAGTCGTTTGCATATCTTGATTGAACTACAAAAGCAATTACTTGAGCAACTGGATAATAGTGGTCTCTCGATATCTCCTGTCCCAAATCAGTTGATATAAATAACATGCAGGCCAAAAAAGGAGACTCAAATAAATCTATACCTACATTCTCTGCTTCGTGATTGATCCATCTAAATACAGTACCTTCCCCTTTTGCAGCAACTATCGGCACAGGGTCATCTTCATCTGAATTGATATCATACGTTATAGCAACCGAGTAACGCTGATTGTCGGTAATTATTACGATTGATTTACGAAGACTTTCAATCATATTCTCCCTAGCATGAACTTTCCTCACTTAGCAAACTCCCATTCTCCGCTATACGGATTAAACTCTGGCGTTGCTCCTCTAGGTGCCATTTCGTGTTCTCCCGAAAAGGGATTATATGTTGGTTCAAAATTATCTGGAACCATCTCGTATTCGTTTTTATAAGGATTGTATTTCGCAGAAGCATCTGGAGATTCCATTTCATATTCACCTGAATAAGCATTAAATCTCGGCACAGCATCTGGAGGCACGTATTCATGACTATTAGAGAAAGGGTTATATTTCAACTCAGCATCTGGGTTCACTGTTTCCCATTCATTGTTGTATGGATTGAATTTTTGCTCAGAGTAAGCATTAAAGGAAAAACAAAGTAAGATTAATATTAGTAATTTTTTTTTCATATGCGCATTTTAATTTTCTAGTTTATACTCCAACCGTTTCCCAGTAAACAAGTCGAATAACTTCGCATTGACGATCTTTCTATCTTTCTTTTTGATTTTCTCAATACTAAACTTAAGATTTTCTCCATCTCGATATATCTCCCAGACTAACTCTCTAAGGCTCTCATGACTTATAAGTCGTTGGGACATTTCTAGCTCGGCATCATCAAAAAGAATTACATTAAAGACTTCGCTATTTGAGTCAATCTGCATTAACTCAGAATAGAAACCTTCCTTTAGTCTAAATGGCTTTTCGGGGTAGTTTGACTTTTTACAAAGTAGGTTAGAAAAAGTCTGTAAAAAGGTATCAATACCCTCATAAAACATCCTTATTGCTTCTGAAAGACTTAAAGGTTCTTTGAAATATAGTAGTTCATGCTTTTTTAATAACTGATCTTTTGCTTTTTTATCTTTACCATTTATGAACTTCTCTAATCGCAAGGTTGTTCTCTTTCTTCTTTTCAGAAACTCCTGAACCCTTTCTAAACATAAGTCAATTTTTGCATTACGCTCATAATTATATTGAATTGGAGAACCCCCAATACACAACTGATCATCCTTATTAATTGTAAAGATTTTGCTCATTGATTTTTGTTTCGAATTGTCATTAAAAGAAGTAGTTATTAAACAGTACTGCAGACCAACCTATTTAAATCAAACTCTAGTATACCAATATTGGGAATATTTTTTATGACTATAGTTTTATACTCAATCCGAGTAAGTAGAAGAAATACAGGCTAAGAACCTATCGCCATACTTTTCAAGCTTAACACTACCTACACCGTTCACCTGGAGAAGGTCACTATCATTTTTTGGTTTTAGTCTAGACATTTCCTTTAAGGTACGATCTGAAAATATCACGAAAGCCGGTACATTTTCCTCTCTTGCAATTTTCAAACGTAATTCTTTTAGACTACCCATTAATCGCTCATCAGTCTCGTTTGTCTCATTAAGAATGGTTTTGCTGTTATCACGGGTAATTTGTTGCGAATGTATTTTGCCTTGAAAATTTTCTTCCTTAACCCTTTTACTTAAGAATTTTTCTTTATTAAATAATATGGCGTTTCCTTTTTTAGATAATTCTAAACCGCCACGTTTTTCAATATTTAATAGAAGGTTTCCAGATGATACTAGTTGACTTATGATATGCATCCAAAAATGCTTTGAGGAATCCGGAAAATGCTCCTTTCCTTTACCGTGAGTTGTTATTTTTTTATTGTGACCCCACTCGATTATTTTTTCATTTTCAGAACCCATTACTATATCAATAATATGTTGCCGTCCAAACGTTTGTCCAAGCAACTCGAGTCGTTTGATAGCAGAAAGAATTATCTGAGCAGGCAATGTACTATCGACTTGCTCAGGAGGGTCTGTACAATTATCACAATTTCCACACAAAGTACTCTGATCTCCAAAATACTGAAGCAAAACAGTTCTTCTACATTCAGATGTTTCACAATAATCATGCAAATAATCTAATCTTTTGTTTTCTCGAATTTTATACTCTTCATCTGCTGAGGATTGAAGAATCATCTCTCTTCTTTTAATAAGATCATCTATACCGAAAAATAAAACAGTATCAGCATGTTTTCCATCTCTACCGGCTCGTCCTACTTCTTGATAGAATGCCTCCATACTTTGAGGTAAATTTAAATGAAAAACAAAACGTACATCTGGCTTATCTATACCCATACCAAAAGCAATAGTTGCAACAACTATCATCCCAGGTTTCGTCATAAATAGATTTTGATTTTCTTGTCTTATGTCTGTGCTCAAACCTGCATGATACGAAATACTCGTGTGCCCATTTCGATTTATAAACTCAGAAACCCTTTCAGTATCTTTTCTCGATAACACATAGATAATTCCAGAACGACCTTTATGTTTACTAAGTAAACCTAAAAGTCTATCTTTCCAATTGATTTTTGAGGTAACAGAAAACGATAAATTTGGTCGATCAAATCCTTTGACAAAGACTAACCCTTTCGAGGCAAATAGCTTTTCCTTGATTTCATTACGTGTTGCGCTATCTGCGGTTGCTGTAAACCCGACTATCGTCGAATTCGTGAAAATCTTCTTGAGTTCAGATAATCTCTCATAATCTTTTCTAAAGTCTGGACCCCACTTTGCAATACAATGTGCTTCATCTACCACGATCAAATCAATTTCAATTTGGCTTTCTGAAAGGAATTTAAGAAAACCACCTTGC
>CACOBT010000023.1 GCA_902625535.1 uncultured beta proteobacterium
GTGACGCTCTTTCTCCCTCCCGGAACTATCAACAATTAGCACCTCTCCAGACCTTGATATTACTACCGGTTCTTTTTTAGAGTTTGTGACATATCGCATTGTACTAGAAAACCTCACCGTTCCACTAGACTTTGAACCTACCCCCGACTCAACTGCTGTTCTCGATGCCGCGCCACCAATATGAAACGTTCTCATGGTCAGCTGAGTGCCTGGCTCCCCTATTGACTGCGCCGCTATTACACCAACAGACTCACCAACATTCACTAAGGAGCCTCTTCCGAGATCTCTTCCATAGCACTTTGAACAAAGTCCATACCTAGTTTCACACGATAAGGGACTTCTAACTTTAACTTCATCAACGCCAAATTTTTCTATTAAATTAACTAGACTTTCGTCCAGCAAGTTTCCAGCCTCAACCAAAACCTCTTTGGTCTCCGGGTTTATGATATTCTCCACAGTCACGCGCCCCAGAACCCTGTCTCTAAGCGCCTCAATAATTTCACCCCCAACAACGATCGATTTCATCGTAAGGCCTTCTTTAGTACCGCAGTCATCAACAATCACAACCAAATCTTGTGTTACGTCAACCAAGCGCCTTGTTAGATAACCTGAGTTGGCTGTTTTCAAAGCAGTATCTGCGAGGCCTTTTCTTGCACCGTGGGTTGAAATAAAGTACTGAAGAACATTTAAACCCTCTCTAAAATTTGCTGTTATAGGCGTCTCGATTATAGAGCCGTCGGGCTTAGCCATTAATCCTCGCATTCCGGCGAGTTGCCTAATTTGCGCCGCCGAACCTCTCGCGCCTGAATCAGCCATCATATAAATGGAATTAAAGGATTCCTGCTTGACCTGATTGCCCTTACTGTCTTGAATTAGATCGCCCCCCAATTGATCCATCATCGCCTTTCCAACCTGGTCACCTGCACGACCCCAAATATCTACAACCTTGTTATATCTTTCGCCCTGAGTAACCAAACCCGAGGCAAATTGCTGCTCAATTTCTTTCACCTCTTCCTCCGCATGCTCCAAGATTGAAGGCTTTTGTCCGGGTATCAACATGTCATCAACCGCAATGGACAAGCCAGCTTTTGTTGCTAACGAAAACCCCGACTGTAGAAGCTTGTCAGCAAAAATCACGGTTGAACGCAAGCCACATTTCCGATACGAGGAGTTTATTAGTTTTGAGATTTCTTTCTTTTTAAGTACTCTATTCAACTCCGTAAAAGATAAGCCGGGAGGAAGGATTCTCGAAAGCATAGCCCTACCCACGGTAGTCTCGTAACGACGATGACGTTCAACCTTATCCCCTGAGTCCTCCGCGAAATGGGTTTCTTTAATTCTCACTAAAATTTTTGTCCCCAGTTCCAACTGATTGTTAAAGTACGCCCGCTCCACTTCATCAACGTTCGAAAATACCATCCCTTCACCGAGAGCATTTATTTTTTCCCTCGTGGTATAGTAAAGTCCTAAGACAATATCCTGCGATGGAACGATAGATGGCTCCCCGTTCGAGGGGAACAAAACATTATTCGAAGCAAGCATTAAAGTTCGTGCCTCCATTTGGGCCTCTAGTGACAGGGGCACGTGGACAGCCATTTGATCTCCATCAAAATCCGCATTAAAAGCAGCGCAAACAAGCGGGTGTAGTTGTATTGCCTTACCCTCAATGAGAACAGGCTCAAATGCTTGTATACCCAGCCTGTGTAGGGTAGGGGCTCTGTTCAAAAGGATTGGATGCTCCCTAATGACTTCTTCAAGAATGTCCCATACTTCGGCAACCTGTTGCTCTACAAGTTTTTTAGCGGCTTTGATCGTAGTAGCCATTCCACGCAATTCAAGCTTATTGAAAATGAACGGCTTAAACAATTCTAGCGCCATGAGCTTAGGCAAACCACATTGGTGTAATTTTAGGGTAGGACCAACAACAATTACTGACCTACCGGAATAATCGACCCTTTTTCCGAGCAGATTTTGCCGAAACCGGCCAGCCTTTCCCTTAATCATATCAGCCAAAGATTTCAGCGGTCTCTTATTTGCCCCGGTCATAGCTTTTCCGCGACGGCCGTTATCCAATAAGGAATCCACTGACTCCTGCAACATCCGCTTTTCGTTTCTTACGATAATATCCGGCGCCTTTAGCTCTAGAAGCCTTTTCAGTCTATTATTCCGATTGATAACCCTACGATATAAATCGTTTAAATCCGACGTGGCGAACCGGCCCCCGTCAAGGGGAACTAGTGGTCGAAGATCGGGCGGTAAAACAGGCAATGCCTCCAGAATCATCCATTCAGGTTTTACTCCTGACTTTGAAAACCCCTCTAAAACCTTCAACCTCTTAGCTATCTTCTTAATTTTCAAATCAGAAGATGTCCCGCCAAGCTCTTCTCTTAGATCCGAAATTTCTTTATCTAGGTTTATTGATTTTAACAACTCTTTTACGCCCTCAGCTCCCATTTTAGCAACGAACTCACCCTCTCCGAATTGATCCAACTTGGAGTTATAGTCATCCTCCGACATTATTTGACCCTTCTTCAACGGCGTCATCATGGGATCAACAACAACAAAAGCTTCAAAATACAAGACTCTCTCAATATCCCTAAGAGTCATGTCCAGTACCATACCCATCCGGGAAGGAAGCGATTTTAAAAACCAAATATGCGCTACTGGGGTAGCCAACTCAATGTGACCCATTCTCTCTCTTCTTACCCTCGACAGAGTTACCTCGACCCCACATTTTTCACATACGACCCCTCTATGTTTGAGTCGCTTGTATTTCCCGCAAAGACATTCATAATCCTTAACCGGACCAAATATTTTTGCACAAAACAACCCTTCCCTTTCCGGTTTAAAAGTCCTGTAGTTTATTGTTTCGGGCTTTCTAACCTCGCCAAATGACCACGATCTTATTTTTTCCGATGAGGCAAGCCCGATTTTTATGGCATCAAACTGCTGGTCCTGTTGCACCTGCTTGAACAAATCTAAAAGCGCTTTCATATTATCCCTCTGTGTTAGTTACGGTCCAGGTCTATATCTATCCCTAGGGATCGAATTTCTTTAACCAAAACGTTAAAAGACTCTGGCATTCCAGCATCAATAACGTGGTCCCCCTTTACAATGTTTTCATAAACTTTTGTTCTCCCATTTACGTCATCAGATTTTACAGTAAGCATTTCTTGTAAAGTATATGATGCTCCATATGCCTCGAGGGCCCAAACTTCCATTTCACCAAATCTTTGGCCTCCAAACTGAGCCTTGCCGCCCAGCGGTTGTTGAGTCACCAAAGAATAAGGACCAGTCGAACGCGCATGCATCTTATCATCAACTAAGTGGTGTAGTTTTAACATATGCATGTAACCAATAGTTACTGGCCTATCAAAGGCCTCGCCAGTGCGGCCATCGAACAACTTCACCTGGGTTCTTGACTGGCTAAGGGATATTTGGTTAGCCACATTCTCTGGGTAGGCTAGTTTTAACATTGCCATGATTTCCTCTTCAGAAGCCCCATCAAAAACAGGGGTAGCGAAAGGGACTCCAGTTGACAAGTTCTCAGCTAATTCCTTAATCTCCCCATCGTTAAGCTGCTCTAAATCCTCACTTTTTCCGCTGGTATTATACATACTTCCTAAAAAATCTCTTAACCTTGAATGCTCTTTTTCATCTTCTAAAATCGACGATATCCGCTCTCCTAAACCTTTGGCGGCCCAGCCGAGATGTGTTTCTAGAATTTGTCCCACATTCATTCTTGAAGGCACACCCAATGGGTTTAGCACAACATCAACCGGGCGACCATCTGCCATGTAAGGCATGTCCTCTACGGGAACTATTCTGGATACAACGCCTTTATTACCGTGCCTGCCGGCCATCTTGTCGCCAGGCTGGAGTCTTCTCTTAACCGCAATGTTAACTTTTACCATCTTCAAAACTCCTGGAGGAAGCTCATCACCCTGCAGTAATTTTTTCTTTTTGGCTTTAAAGGCAAGATCAAATTGCTTTCTTTTTTGCTCCAGAGATTCGCTCAATCTTTCCAGTGACAAGGCCGCACCCTCGTCCGCAAGACGAAGTTCAAACCATTGATGTTTCCCCAAAGATGCAAGGTATGATTCGTCTAACCTTTTCTCTCCGTTAAGTCCCGGTCCTCCAGTGGCCAACGCGTTGGCTAAAAGTTTCTTGACCCTATCGAAAATGTTTTGTTCAACAATTCTCAACTGATCATCTAAGTCTTTTTTGTAACGACTTAACTCACCATCTATGATTTCTTGTGCCCTCTTATCTCGAACAACCCCCTCCCTCGTGAAAACTTGAACATCAATTACAGTTCCACTCATTCCCGAAGGAACCTTCAAAGATGTATCCTTTACGTCGGAGGCCTTTTCCCCGAAGATTGCTCGAAGAAGCTTCTCTTCAGGTGTAAGCTGAGTTTCCCCTTTTGGAGTCACCTTTCCAACTAAAACATCCCCCGCCTCCACTTCGGCCCCGATGTAAACGACCCCGGATTCGTCTAAACGGCCGAGTTGAGCCTCGGACAAGTTGGAAATATCACGAGTAATTTCTTCCGAACCTAACTTGGTATCGCGAGCTAATACCGAAAGCTCTTCAATGTGGATGGACGTGAATCTATCCTCCGCAACTACCTTCTCCGAAATTAAAATTGAGTCTTCGAAATTGTAACCATTCCATGGCATGAAAGCGACTAACATATTTTGGCCGAGCGCAAGCTCTCCCATATCCGTAGATGCTCCATCCGCAATGACATCTCCTTCACAAACTATATCCCCTGTTTCGACTAATGGCCTCTGGTTAATATTCGTGTTTTGGTTTGACCTTGTGTATTTGATCAAATTATATATGTCAACACCCGCTTCACCCTCACTAGTCTCTTTGTCATTGACTCTTATAACGATTCGCCTCGAGTCAATAAAGTCGATGGTGCCACCACGTCGAGCCCTAACAACGGTACCCGAATCTATCGCGCAAGTTCTTTCAATACCAGTACCAACGAAAGCTTTCTCGGGCCTTAAACACGGCACAGCTTGTCTCTGCATATTTGAACCCATGAGTGCTCTGTTCGCATCATCATGCTCAAGAAAAGGAATTAAAGAGGCAGCCACAGAAACAATTTGCGAGGTAGTCACATCCATGT
>CACOBT010000024.1 GCA_902625535.1 uncultured beta proteobacterium
GCAGAGCGTCGGTCTCCAAAACCGAAGGTTGGGGGTTCGAGGCCCTCTGCCCCTGCCATGTTAAGGGTGTGATAAAGGTTATGAGCAAGAAAACATTTACAAAAGTAGAGCCTAGTTTAAGGTCTAAACTGCTATTACTACTTTCTGGGGTTATTGCATTAGCATCCATTGTAAGTTTTCAAGTTTATGCTGAGGAAGGGGTGGTAGTGAGAGCCCTACTCTTGGGTGCCGGTTTATTAGGGTCGCTTGCGCTTTTATTTATCTCTCCGGCTGGAAAGAGCTTCATTGTTTATTTTAAGGATTCTATTCAAGAGGCAAAGAGAGTTGTTTGGCCTACAAAAAAAGAAACATTTCAAACCGTTGTTATGGTGTTCTTGTTCGTATTATTCTCAGCTATTTTCTTGTGGTTAGCTGATAAGTTTTTTGAATGGATTTTGTACTCGATGGTTTTAGGGTGGAAGTGAAGGTGACTGAAACAGGTAAGCAGTGGTATGTCGTCCATGCATTTTCGGGCATGGAGAAAACGGTTCTGAAAAATTTGGAGGATCGGATAAGGCAAGCCGGGATGGCAGCGTCCTTTGGAAGGATTTTGGTTCCTGTTGAAGAAGTTGTCGAAATTCGAAAAGGACAGAAATCTATATCGGAGAGAAGGTTTTTTCCAGGATACGTTTTGGTTGAAATGGAGATGAATGAACAAACTTGGCATTTAGTAAAAAATACTGATAAGGTCACAGGTTTTGTCGGCGGGAGTTCGAGTAAACCTTCTCCAATTTCAGAGCGAGAAGTCGATAAAATCATGGCTCAGATGAAGGAAGGGGTTGAGAAGCCGAAGCCAAAGGTTTTGTTTGAGGTCGGGGAAATTGTGCGGGTTAAAGAGGGTCCCTTTACAGATTTCAATGGCAATGTTGAGGAAGTTAATTATGAAAAAAACAAAATTAGAGTTTCAGTTACCATATTTGGAAGATCCACTCCGGTGGAGCTTGACTTTGGGCAAGTTGAGAAGCTCTAGTGAAGAACGTTCTGTTAAGGGGATAATATGGCAAAAAAAATAGTCGGATATATAAAGTTACAAATACCTGCCGGGAAAGCTAACCCCTCTCCACCCGTGGGACCGGCACTGGGACAAAAAGGGCTTAACATTATGGAGTTTTGCAAAGCATTTAACGCAAAAACTCAATCAATGGAGGCCGGCCTTCCTGTGCCAGTGGTAATAACCGCTTACGCTGATAAGAGTTTCAGTTTCGTAATGAAAACGCCTCCTGCATCGGTGCTTATAAGAAAAGCCGCGAAAGTAGAGAAGGGTGCTGCAAATCCCTTAACAACAAAAGTCGGATCCATTTCGAGAGCTCAGTGCGAGGAAATTGCAAAATCGAAAGAACCGGATTTGACAGCGGGGGATTTGGATGCGGCGGTACGAACGATAGCGGGAAGCGCTAGGAGCATGGGAATAACTGTGGAGGGTGTTTGAGTGGCAAAGTTGTCTAAAAGAATCAGTGAAGTAAAAGCGCTTGTGAGTAAAACCCAGTTGTATAATTTAGAAGAGGCGGTCGATCTGATAAAAAAAACCGCCACCGCCAAATTCAAGGAATCCGTAGACATTTCCATACAGCTTGGAATCGATGCGAAAAAATCCGATCAGACGGTCCGAGGGGCGTTGGTTTTGCCGGAGGGAACCGGGAAGAACGTTCGAGTTGCTGTTTTTGCTCAAGGTGAAAAAGCGGAGGAGGCAAAGCTAGCTGGGGCGGATGTTGTGGGGATGGACGACCTAGCTTCTGACATCAAATCCGGGAAAATCGATTTTGATTTGTTAATAGCCACTCCAGATACAATGAGGGTTGTAGGTGCTCTTGGGCAGGTTCTAGGGCCACGAGGTTTGATGCCCAACCCAAAAGTTGGGACGGTTACAACAGATGTCAGCAAAGCCGTGAAAGATGGAAAGTCAGGACAAATTCAATTCAGGACAGATAAGTCAGGAATTGTGCATTGCTCTGTTGGTAAGGCGGAGTTTTCTTCGGATAGGTTAACAGCCAATATCAAGGCGTTAGTAGATGGTTTGAATAAAGCAAAACCAGCTTCATCCAAGGGTGTCTATCTTAAGAAAATCGCGTTGTCTACGACGATGGGACCTGGGGTTCGTGTTGAGCCTAATAGTTTGATGTAATTTGATTGTAGTGCTATCCCGGTTAATTTTTGGGATAGGTTGTCTTAGACCGTTGGGGCTAATTGCTTAAAGATACGTAATCTCCCAACGCAGGCGGCGGAATTAGTCATTTTTGTTTTTACAAATTCTCTGACTTCGCCGGTTTTAACCAGCTCAGTTGAGAGTATTAGGAGGTTTGAATGGCAAAAAGTAGGGAGTTGAAGTCAAATATGCTTAGCGAGGCTCAACAATCCATTAAAGACGCGTCATCCATAGTATATGGAGAGTACAGAGGTCTTGATGTAGAGAGTATGACTCAGTTAAGAAAGGCGTCAAGGGACGTTGGGGTAAGATTGAAAATCTACAAAAACACAATTTTTAAAAAAGCGATTGGAGGCTCGAAGTTTGAAAACTTAAGGGAGCACTTAGAGGGTCCACTGATTTATGGTATCTCAACCGATGCGATTGCACCTGCCAAATTATTGGTTGATTTTTCGAAAGAGAACGAGGCTCTTGTTGTTAAAGGGGGAGCTCTCGACGGGTCTATTCTTGATTTGAAAAGCGTCAAAGAGCTTGCGTCTATTCCACCTAGAGATGAGTTAATAGGAAAGCTTTTAGGAGTTGCTGCCGCACCTTTACAGGGCTTCGTTAGAACTTTAAATGAAGTGCCTTCAAGATTGGTAAGGGTGCTCGCTGCGATCAGGGATCAAAAGTAAATTTATTTAGGAGAGGTAAAAATGGCAATATCGAAAGATGAAGTTTTGGAAGCAATTAGTTCAATGAGTGTTTTGGATTTATCTGAATTAATCAAAGAGATGGAGGAAAAGTTCGGCGTTTCAGCTGCGGCAATGGCAGTTGCTGCAGCCCCCTCAGCTGGTGCGGGTGGAGCAGGTCCTGCTGACTCATCCGAAGAACAAACTGAGTTCACCGTAATCCTAGCGGCAGCTGGTGAGAAAAAAGTTGAGTCAATAAAGGCTGTACGAGCTATCACCGGTTTGGGTTTAAAAGAGGCAAAAGAGTTGGTTGATGGTGCGCCTAAGCCACTAAAAGAAGGGGTTTCTAAGGAAGAGAAGGAGGAGATCGTGAAGCAACTTGAGGCGGCTGGAGCCAAAGTTGAGGTTAAGTAGTTTTTATCGAATATAGCTTATTTTGAAAGCATGATAAGTAGCAATTGATCCTTCTAACGTTAACCTAATCTTTGGGAGTTAATTTCATATGGCTTATAACTTTACTGAGAAAAAAAGAATCAGAAAAAGTTTTGCAAAAAAAACATCTCTTCTTGAAGTTCCTTATTTGCTGGAGACGCAATTGGAATCATACAAGGCATTCCTTCAGAAAGATGCCTCGGCTGGGACACGAAAAATAGAAGGTTTGCAAGCAGCATTTGAGTCCGTTTTTCCAATTTCAAGTCACAACGGTTTTGCCAAGCTTGACTTTGTTGAATACGCTCTAGGAGAGAGTATGTTCGACGTCAGAGAATGTCAGCAAAGAGGGTTAACTTTCGCTTCCCCTTTGCGGGCTAAAGTCCGATTAGTATTAATGGACAAAGAGGCTTCAAAACCAACAGTTAAAGAGGTCAAAGAGCAAGAAGTTTACATGGGAGAGATTCCGCTCATTACCGATAATGGGTCATTCGTTATCAATGGTACTGAGAGGGTAATTGTGAGCCAGCTTCATCGGTCCCCAGGTGTATTTTTCGAACATGACAAAGGCAAAACTCACAGTTCTGGAAAACTATTATTTTCTGCAAGGATAATTCCTTACAGGGGTTCTTGGCTTGATTTTGAATTTGATCCTAAGGATTTTTTGTATTTCAGAGTGGATCGAAGGAGAAAGATGCCCGTGACCATATTGCTGAAGGCTTTAGGTTATTCGGATGACCAAATACTCTCCGAGTTTTTTGACTTTGATAACTTCTTGTTTGTGAAAGATAAGATTGAGATGGAGTTGGTAGTTGAAAGATTGAGAGGTGAAATTGCCAGATTTGATATAAAGGATAAAGCCGGTCGGGTAATCGTTGCGAAAGATAAGAGAATAAACGCTAAGCACTTGAAGGAAATAAAGCAAGCAAAAATTAGTAAAATTTTTGTACCGCCCGACTTTCTTCTCGGACGGTCCGTAGCTGAGACAATTATCGTTGAGGATACAGGGGAAGTTGTTGCGAAGGCTAATGAGGAAATTACCGAAGAACTGCTTGTTAAGCTCAGGTCGGAAAATGTGTCATCAGTAAAAACAATATACGTTAACGATTTAGATTACGGAGATTATGTTTCATCTACATTAAAAATCGATGAAACACCGGATAGGTTGTCTGCTCGGATTGCGATCTATAGAATGATGCGCCCAGGTGAACCTCCTACAGAGGATTCTGTCGAGGCCCTTTTTCACAGACTTTTCTTCAATTCAGATACCTACGACCTATCGAGCGTTGGGAGAATGAAATTCAACAAAAGACTCGGTAGGGAAAACTCAGATGGCCCGGTGACGTTGACGAAGGAAGATATACTGGAGGCCATAAAATTATTAGTTGAACTTAGAAACGGACGCGGTGCTATTGATGATATTGATCATTTGGGTAACAGGCGAGTGAGGTGCGTTGGTGAATTAGCGGAGAACCAGTTCAGGTCGGGGTTGGTGAGGGTTGAGAGAGCAGTCAAGGAGAGGTTGGCGCAGGCAGAAGCTGAAAATTTGATGCCTCATGATCTCATAAATAGCAAGCCGATATCGGCGGCGATAAGGGAATTTTTCGGGTCCTCACAGCTGTCCCAATTTATGGACCAAACCAACCCATTGTCAGAGATTACCCATAAAAGAAGGATTTCAGCTTTAGGTCCAGGTGGGTTAACACGCGAAAGAGCGGGTTTTGAAGTGCGTGATGTGCATCCAACCCATTATGGCAGAGTCTGTCCAATTGAAACCCCCGAAGGTCCAAATATAGGTTTAATTAATTCGCTTGCCTTATACGCTAGTTTAAATAAGTACGG
>CACOBT010000025.1 GCA_902625535.1 uncultured beta proteobacterium
GCGTAATTTTTTTTGATGGGAAAAATTATTTTCCCTCAGAAGTGTTAAAAAAAATGTTTCCAAAAAATGACGTCTGCATCCTTTCGGGGCCGAGTTTTGCAACTGAAGTTGCTCGAGGACTACCGTTTGCAATTTCATGCTCGAGTAAGGACATAGTATTGGCCAGAAAGTCATCCGTAGTTTTGACGAGTGAAGGAATGCGCGTTTACGCAAGTTCGGATAATATCGGAGTTGAAGTTTCGGGCGCAATGAAAAATGTTCTTGCGATAGCATCTGGGGTTTGTGATGGTTTAAATCTGGGTTATAACGCAAGAGCTTCGCTAATTACGAGAGGCATGGCAGAAACTGTAAGACTGGGCATAGCTTTAGGAGCGGAGAAAGATACCTTCCTCGGTTTAGCGGGCGCTGGAGATCTTTTTTTAACCACTACCGGGGACTTGTCGAGAAACCGAAAAGTTGGAAAAGAAATAGCTTTGGGGGCTGGGTTAAAAACAATTTTGGAAGCTCTTGGGCATGTAGCAGAAGGGGTTACGAATGCACCAAAATTACTAAACCTCGGAAATTCGCTAAACGTTTCTCTTCCAATAACCGAGGAAGTGTGCTTATTGTTGGATGAAAAAAAGAGCGCAAGCGATGCTCTCGGCTCTTTGCTTAATAGAGAGCCTTCAGATGAGTGAAATTCATTGTCCAGTTTAGAGCCTATGGCCCGGGAAACTCAATCAAATCCATTAGATGCCTATTTTCTTCGAAAAGACACATTTTTTTCTGACGAAAATCCGCTATTTATAGAACAGACGGCATTGCTTGAGGAGCATGTTTCTAATTTACTTTTCGATAAAAAGAACCTTTTAACTCTTACAACCATCCCAAAACAGACAATTACTACAAAACTAGCAAAAAGGTTTAAGGAGTCCTACAACGTTGGTCAAGTTTCGAAATCGGTTCAGGACAAGCTTCTAAAAACTTACAACGGGAAAAATATCAGCATTGTTGAAGAGCTAATCGGTAGGTGGTTCACAAAAAGTTTATACAAACAGTCGACAAACTTGACCTTGAACAAGAAGATACCATTTAAAGCTAATTTTTTCTCATGCGTCATTGCGTTACCCGTATGTTTGGTCGAGGATAGAGAATCTTTTCTTGAGGAAGTTTTACGAGTCCTCGAAACGAACGGTTTATTTGCATTTGGCATGTTAGGCCCAGGAACGTTACATAACTTCTACGCAGAATTGGTTAAGCTCGGTAACGCTGTGAATTATGAAGTACCAATTGACAAACATGATTTGGGAGATTTATTGATCAAGACTGGTTTTGATAGCCCGATTCTTACCTCTAACAATATTGTGCTGAAGTATTCAGATTCTCAATCGGCATTTAATGAATTGCGAAAATTTTTGTACTTAACACCTACTTTTAAAAAAAATAGGGTTTTGGGAAAAAGGGATTTTAAAGAACAAGTCCTTGAGTGTCTGGAAAAATGCAGAGATCTCAGCGGCAATATCACCCTGGACATTGAGATGGTTACCGGCCACGCATGGCAGGGGAACAAAAAGCCCAAAGCAATGGTCAACGAAGGTCTGTCTCCGATTTTTTTTGATAAATAGTTTAGTAAAAAGGTAGGTATTGAGTGGTTGGGTCACAATGAATATCCACAAAAGGTGTACTGAAATCGAGGGTTATCCCTATTGTTGAAGCTTAGGAAGGTTTGCACACTATCCATTTTGCGAATGCAATCGAAGGTTACCGCAGGAGACATATGATATACTTTCGGGGAGATTAGAAGCATGGCGTGGACTTTGAAAAAGAATTGTGTCCTCTCCCCACGGCAGTTCGGTGTGTGTTTGGGTTTCGCCGGAACTATATCGGTCTGTATTGGTATGATCTGGGCGTTTATGGGTTTTTGGTTAGTTTTTTGCTTTGTTCTATTGGAATGTGTGGTTTTGCTTTTCGCCTTTTTTTGTTATGCTTCGCACGCAACCGATTTTGAAAAGGTTGTATTAACGGAAAAGGAAATCCTTTTTGAGTTTGAATCGGGAGGTAAGAGGGAAGTAAAAAAGTTACCACGGTTTCAAGCGAAGGCTAGGATGGCTGAAGCGGAGGGGAGAAAATTGGTTGAATTTAGCTGGGGAGCGAAGTCTATAAGGGTCGGAAGATTAGTCGATCTAAAAAGTAGAGAAAAATTTTTGGGCGAGATAAAGGGTTATATATGTTAGCGGTTAAAAGGAATATTACAAAATGGTTCACGGTATTTTCAGGGGGGATTCTAGTTGCCTGGTCATTCACCTTACCCGTTTTGGCGAATGACCTGAATACTCGATATAACTTGCGTGAACCGGTGACTGCTCTTGCTAAGGACCTCTATTTTATGCACTACGTGCTGCTAGCCATTTGTTTGATCATATTTGTAGGTGTTTTTGGTGTGATGTTTTACTCAATGTATGCCCACAGAAAGTCAAAGGGGCACCAACCTGCTGATTTTTCTGATAACCACACGGTCGAGCTGTTGTGGACGCTTATACCTTTTCTGGTCGTGGTCGGTATAGGGATATATGCAACTCCAGCCGTGATGGCTCAAAAGGATACATCCAATGCTGACTTGACGATAAAGGTGACGGGATACCAGTGGAAATGGGGCTATGAATATCTAAAAGGAGAGGGAGAAGGGATAAATTTCCTGTCAACACTTACGACACCATACGAGCAGAGGATTAACATTGCTCCGAAGACGAATGATTATCTCCTTGAGGTGGATAATCCGCTAGTGGTTCCGGTAAATCAGAAAGTTAGAGTAGTCATAACTGCTAATGACGTCATCCATGCATGGTCAGTTCCCGCGCTTGGCGTGAAGCAAGATTCAATTCCTGGGTTCGTTCGCGACTCCTGGTTTAAGGCGGAGAAGACTGGTACTTACGTAGGTCAGTGTTCTGAATTGTGTGGAAAGGATCACGCATTCATGCCAATAGCCGTCGAGGTTGTGACAGCTGAAGAGTATTCGGAGTGGGTCGGGTCAAAACTCCGAGGTGATTCTTCTGCCGAGATCTCTAGTTTGTCTAACAACGAAAGTACTGACAATAAATCAACACAAATCGATGTCGCTGGCATAGAGGCCGCGACTTTATCAACAAGCCAGCAGGAGGAAGTTAAATGAGTGCAGTTTTAGGTCCGCAGGAACATGTCGATCATCATGGTGATGCCCATGATGATCATCACCCGACTGGCTGGAGACGTTGGCTCTTCGCCACTAACCACAAAGACATTGGGACAATGTATCTTTGGTTTAGTTTTAGCATGTTTCTGTTGGGGGGAGTTCTTGCACTAGGTATACGAGCTGAACTTTTCCAACCTGGATTACAGGTCGTACAACCTGAATTGTTTAATCAACTGACCACGATGCACGGGATAATAATGGTGTTCGGGGCAATTATGCCTGCTTTTGTGGGTTTCGCTAACTGGATGATACCGTTGCAGATCGGAGCACCTGATATGGCATTTGCAAGAATGAACAATTTTAGTTTTTGGTTAGTGATACCGGCAGGTCTGTTACTATTGGTGTCGTTCTTCGTTCCGGGGGGAGCAACCGCGGCGGGCTGGACTTTGTATGCACCACTATCAAT
>CACOBT010000026.1 GCA_902625535.1 uncultured beta proteobacterium
CCTCAAAAGATGTTTTGATAAAAGTGCCCCTGGACGGAGAAAGAAAGGAGATTGCAGAGAAGATTTTTGACGAGATAAAAAACCTTAACGCCGGGGAAGAGGCTCAATTGCGACGAATCGAGTATATAGGGCCTCAAATAGGAAGTGAACTTGCGTTTGACGGGTTACTCGCAATAATCTTCGTAATAATTGGAATTATGATTTATTTAGCAATTCGGTTTGAATGGAAATTCTCAGTAGCTGCAATAGTGGCTAACCTTCATGATGTTGTGATTATTCTTGGTTTCTTCGCAGCATTTCAATGGGAATTTTCATTATCTGTTTTAGCTGCAGTCCTTGCCGTTTTGGGTTATTCAGTAAATGAATCAGTAGTCGTTGCAGACAGGATTCGTGAAAATTTTCGTAGGATGAGGAAAGCCTCAGTTGTCGATACCATAAATAATGCCATTACTCGGACTATGTCCAGAACAATTATCACTCACGGTACAACTGAGACAGTGGTTTTAGCGATGTTAATATTTGGAGGACCAGCCCTGCATTATTTCGCGTTAGCACTCACCATAGGTATTATATTTGGTATTTATTCCTCCATATTTGTAATGGCCCCTATCACGATATGGCTCGGAATCTCAAGGAAAGATCTCGTACAACCTGTTAAAAAAAATGAAGAGTTTTTAGAACCTTAAGGTATCCTTGCGTAAGGACTTATATGCTCTCTACATCTTATTCTCATAATATTAGTCCTATGCGGAAACATTCTACGGAATTTTTTTTCTGCATTTTTCAGGCTAGAGGCCCAAATTGTGACTGATTGAATTCTCTCATAATATAGGAGGGTTGTTTTTGATGAGACCAAACATCTTTTTTCTGCTACCGAACTATTAGCAGCTAGTATAAGGGTTGCAAACAAAATGCTATAAGAAAAACGCTTCATATTTGTGTAATCGGCCGTTTTTCGCAAAATTAAAGTTCATTTCAATCTTTTTCAACTTCTTTTTTAGCCAGTTCCTCCGCTAATCCTATATAGTCGGAGGGAAGTAATGCCAAAAGTGTATTCTTGTCTTTTTCAGGAAGATCGAGGCTTTCTATGAACGCGGATATCTGTTTTCTATCGAGATGCTCTCCTCTGGAAATTGCTTTCAATTTCTCATAGGCATTCGAAATTCCATTTTTTCGCATAACCATCTGTATAGGCTCTGCGAGAACCTCCCAGGTATTTTCAATATCTTGATAAACCCTAGACTTATTTGGCTCAATTTTTTTTAAACCTCGAACCGTTGAATCGAGCGATAAGAAAGTATAACCAATTGCAACTCCAATATTTCTCATTACCGTTGAGTCGCTCAAATCTCTCTGATAACGAGAAACTGGAAGCTTTGTTGAAAAATGCTGAAGAAGCGACGATGATAACCCGAGATTACCCTCGGCGTTCTCAAAATCAATCGGATTAACTTTGTGAGGCATCGTCGACGACCCAACCTCATTTTTTTCTTTTGTTTGCTTGAAATAACCCAAAGAAATATAAGCCCATAAATCCCTACATAAATCAATTAGGATTGAGTTCATCACTATTAATTCATTCGAATATCTCGCCACCCAATCATGCGGTTCTATTTGGGTTGTCAATTCATTCATAATAAAACCCAAATCCTCTTCAATGAAAGATCTAGACACCTCTGGCCAATTTATTTTCGGATCTGCAATGACATGTGCATTAAAATTACCCACTGCTCCATTAAGTTTGCCAAAAATTTTTACTGCTTTAAAATGCTCCTTTGATATACGCAGACGCATCCTATAGTTCGCCAATTCTTTACCAACCGTTGTTGGCGAAGCTGGCTGTCCATGTGTTCTCGACACCATTGAAATACTTGCCGTTCCGATGATCAACTCTCGCAATAGATCATTGAGAAGATCAATTTTAGGAATAAGTATATTTTCTCTAGCATCTCTCATCATTCCCGCATAAGCTAAATTATTTATATCTTCAGAGGTGCATCCAAAGTGAAACATCTCAATATGATTTTTCAATAAAATATCATCTGATGCCTCTGCCTTACGTTTCAAAAAATACTCTACAGCTTTTACGTCATGATTTATCTCCTTTTCTATTGACTTTATCTCTCTAATATCCTCAACAGAAAACTCACGAATCCATGAATCTAACTGTCTCTCTGTTTCAGGGCTCAAAGGAACAAGATCCCCAACTGATTCAAGACACAACTTTTTAAACCAAAGGATCTCAACTTTCATCCTGTAAGTAATTAGAGCAGCTTCAGAAAATGTCCCCTCCAACGAACGGCTTCGGCTTTTATACCTTCCGTCTAATGGACAAATCGCAAATAGTTCATCTTCATTCATCAAAGAAACCTTTCCAAACTAACAAATTATTCCTCCACCTAAACACGTTTTTTCTACATAACAAACAATCGACTGGCCCGGTGCTACTCCCCAGATCGGATCACTAACTTTAACTTTGAGTACGTCATCGCAAGATTCAATTACGGCGTCAACCATCGACTGACCATGCCTAATTTTAATTTTTACGTGAGTACCCGCTGTAGGCGCTTCGCCAGAAATCCAATGTAATGATCTCGCTGTTATTACATCCCTATATAGTAAGGGGTGATTTGAACCTTGCACAACGATTAGCACATTTTCGTTTACCCGCTTTTGAGCAACGAACCACGGTAAACCGGAGTTTGGCGAACGCGCTACTTTCAATCCCCCTATCCCAATGCCTTTGCGTTGTCCTATAGTATACAAATGCAAGCCCTGGTGTACTCCTACACACTCTCCTTTTTCGGTACATATCGGGCCCGGCTTTGGCTTGATAAATTGTGTAATAAATGAGCTAAATTGTTGTTTGCCTATAAAACAAATACCCATTGACTCTGATCGTTGAGCATTAGGTAACTTTATCTCTTTTGCGATTTCTCTTACGCTGACTTTTGTCAAATTTCCAATCGGAAACAAAGCGTGTGCAAGTTGTTTTTGATTCAAGCGATATAAAAAATAAGTTTGATCTTTTTTTTCGTCAGACGCCGTTAATAGGTTATACTGAACACGGTTTAGTGCCAGGCAAGCGTAATGGCCGGTTGCTACGCAGTCGGCGCCCAATTTTTTTGCATGGTCGAGAAACGCTTTAAATTTTATTTCGGAGTTACAGAATACATCAGGGTTTGGGGTTCTTCCAATAGCATATTCATTTACGAAATCTTTAAAAACTATGTCTTTATACTGTTTTGAAAAGGAAACAAATTCGAGAGGAATATTTAGTTTATCTGCGGCCGTAGCCGCGGATAGGAAATCCTCCTTACTGCTACATACCTGGCCCTCTGATTCGCCTTCCCAATTTTTCATGAAAACTCCCCTTACCTCGTGCCCCTCTCGTTGGAGCAACCAGGCAGCAACGCTAGAATCAACTCCTCCGGATAACCCAATTACTACGTTTAATTTTCTTTTCATGTGTGAAAAAATTCTTTATCGATTATTTATTTTAGGAGAATACGAGTG
>CACOBT010000027.1 GCA_902625535.1 uncultured beta proteobacterium
AGAAATCTGAAGACTACTATGAGAAATAAAAGGGAATATTAGATGCTTTTCCATGCTGGATTTTCTGTGATCATACTCGGTTTTTTAGGTTTTGTTTTCTCAAACTCTTTTCATCGGTATGTGTCAACTCCAGTTTGTTTTTTACTATTTATTACAGCTATATTTATAGAAAATCAAACTGGTTTGTTTTTTAGTTTTTCCGAATACGATTTAATATTGCTTCGAATCGATAGTTTGTCTCGTATATTCCTAATTGTATTTCTGTTAATGACATTCTGCGGTTTAATTTTTGCGATTAATCAGAAAAACAAAAAAGAAATATCGTGGGCCTTAATATATGCAGGCTCTGGAGTAAGTGCTCTTTTAGCTGGTGATTTATTATCATTTTTTGTTTTTTGTGAAGTCATGGCAATTGCATCCACATTCTTGATTCTTTCAGCAAAAACAGAAGGGTCACGACACGCGGGCTTTCGTTATGCACTCGTTCATTTTTTTGCGGGTGTCCTGATTATGATAGGGATTGCAGGAATGATTGATACGACGGGCAATATTTCATTTAATTTACTAGATTTTGACAACATCTACGGTAAATTTATATTTGTTGGATTTTTAATTAACGCCGGGTGTTATCCGATTTCATCATGGATTCCTGATGCATATCCAGAAGCTTCATACTCCGGTTCCGTTTTTTTATCAGCGTTTACTACAAAAACAGCAGTATATTCGATCCTTAGAGGATTTCCGGGTACTGAGTTACTAATTTATCTAGGTTTGATAATGATTTTTTATGGGATTATTTACGCCTTACTTGAAAATGATATGAGAAGGATTTTATCTTACAGTATTGTAAACCAGGTCGGATTTATGCTGGTTGGTGCTGGAATTGGAACCGAAATGGCGATAAATGGTGCTAGTTCCCATGCCTTTGCACACATACTATATAAGGCTCTTCTTTTGATGTCAGCGGGTTCGGTTTTTTATATGACGGGAAAAAGAAATTGTACAGATTTGGGTGGGCTATTTCAGAGTATGCCAATTACAATGGTTTGCGGAGTCATAGGTGCATTAGCAATATCAGCATTCCCATTAACATCTGGGTTCGTTACCAAATCAATGATATCCTACGCGGCAGCAGATGAGCACTTATTTTATGTTTGGATTGGGTTAGTTGCGGCATCCGCGGGTGTTTTTTTACACGCCGGTATAAAGTTTCCGTGGTTTGTCTTCTTTCAAAAGGATTCTGGACTAAGGCCGCCTGACCCCCCTAATAATATGAGAGCAGCAATGTATATATTATCTGCTTTATGCATTCTATTAGGATGCTTTCCAGCAATTATTTACTCGATATTACCATATCAAGTTAATTATGAGCCATACACGGTCTCCCATGTTCTGTTCCAACTGCAACTTCTATTATTCGCGGGAGTTGCCTTCTTCGTAATGTTACCCTTCCTCAAACGTACTAAAACAATAAGCCTTGATTCTGATTGGGTCGTAAGACGACCCATAATAAAAAGTGTTTATTTCTTGGAAAAGCTTTTTGAAGGAACAAAATCCCAATCCCACCAATTAACAATTAGATTACTTGAAAAGCCTTTCGCCAGGAAAATTTTTAATTCCAAAAAAATAGTAAAACTTACAATGAACATGTCAACAAATGTGATGGTTTTAAGTCTTCAAGCAATATTTTTTGCTTTTTTGCTTCTCATAATAATTACATAACCTAAAAAGGTTTGGTCAGAGACATTATAACCCTAGGATTTCTCCTGGCATCTTGACTAGGTTTTTCGTTTCTCGCCCGTGCAATCGTTAGGTCAAACATTAAGCCAGATTTCTCCGTAAGCCTTGCACCAATCCCGTGCGAACCCATGTAGCTATTTTTTGCAAGAATCCCGCTAATAGGTTCGCTAAGAATCCTCGCTTCTGCATAGTCAATGAACACAAATAATTCAAAATTAATTAAATCTATTCCCAACATTGTTTTTTTTGTAAGTCTCTTTGATAGTTCTACACTTAGACCAAATCCTTTATCTCCCGCAATTACTCCTCCGTCATAGCCTCTACCAATAGCTGGTCCACCGAAGGTAATTTGCTCACCTGCTAACAATTTATCGTTTGTCCATTGAGCCTGAGCGTTTAGTTTTAGACTACCATTTATCTTTTTTATGGGTAACGTATGGTTACCGGTAAATTTATACTTTGAAAATGTTTGTTTGAAATTTGAAACAGATGGGCCCGGTAGACTTGTGCTCTCTCCCCTAGAACCAAATAGATCCAATCCCTGAGCCACTGTAAAATTTAATTGTGTCCTACCCCCAAACCAAATATCATTCGTAACAGAAAAAACTAAATCTGCAACTGTGAGCTTGTCTTTCGTTGTGCTTGAATCTAGTAAAAAAGTTTCACTGCGTGCAACATTCAACCCACCTTCGATGTAATATGACTCGTTCCGAGACCTTTTAACAGGGTAACGAAGTCGAGGGGCTACAGAGTAGGATTTACTCAATATCCCTAGTGATTTAAGACTTCCCTGAGGCTTCGCATTAGCAAAGAGAGCCCCTAATGAAAAAATCAGTCCGTCGTCTCCCAAAGAGGTTGAATAAGTACCGTTGAATGCTTTTAGAATCGGATTAAAAAGTTGGTCATCATCGTTTTTCAATGCGGATGAAAACCCCATGCTGACGCTACTTGGATAATCTGGATTGTTATACGTAGCATTGATATTCGTACTGTATTGACCCATAGTTTTTGACGCGCCATTATTTAAAGTGAGAAGATAGCTTGTCGGTGGTGGTGGGTTTATCGTGACCAATAATTCCGATGAGCCAACTTCCGAACCTTGCCGAAGTACGCCATTTCCCGAGATACCAGGTAAATCATTTAATAAAAGAAGTGCTCGTTCTAAAGCTGGAAGGTCAATCGGTTTTTTATTTTCAAGTTTTTTAATTATCGATAATATTTTTTTTCGAGAGATTTTTTTACCACCATCAATAAAAACCTTATTAATGTAACCTTCAATAACTTTGATTTTGAAAATCCCGTCTTCCACTTCTTGTGGAGGTATGAGTACTCTTACTAAAAAGAAGTTATCGTCTTTATATTTTTTTTCTAATATTTCGGTTGCTTCTCGTAATTCACTTAAACTAATTTTTTTCTCGATAAGATTAGAAAATATTTTATCAATTTCGCTTTTTGGGTAATACTCAGCTCCATCAACATCAATACCTTTAACTTCAAAGGTAATGTCGTCGACTGCCTTAGGGACAGGAGACCTTTCAGGTGATTCTATTCTTAAGTCAAATTTTGGTGTAGCTGGAAGAGGTAATCTAGGAGGACGTAGGCGTGAGGTATCGGCATCTCCGGGTAATAAAACTTGGCTGTAAGAACTAGTTCCAAAAAAAAAATTTACTAAAATACAAAAAAGATAAGCATTTTTAAGTTTCATTTACTGTCCAT
>CACOBT010000028.1 GCA_902625535.1 uncultured beta proteobacterium
TTTTGGTAAATTAATGTTGTGTTGTAGACTTAGGGTAGAGTGGATCAGATGAGAATTTGCATATAGATTTTTAATTGCGTCAAACTTGTGAAATAATGAAATTTTTTCCAATCAATCGGGCAAAGAGATATTCAGGCCCACCTTCGTTAAAGAATGCTCTTATGGAAATGATTAGTGTAAAACGCTACGATCACAGAATAAAATTACTGATTCGCCGCCACCGATTTTTAGTTGAATATCAATGAAATTAATAAAGCCTTTAAAAACCAGTTTAGAAACCGAGAAAAAACGAAAATAATTGAACACTATGAAAAAGACTATTTGCATATTTATAAGTATATTAACGCTTACGGCGGGATCTGCAAAAGCAATCGAAGAACTATCTGAAATTGAAGTTGTTGGGACCTCACTTTTACCGGGTCTTGAAATAGAGGAGGAAAAACTTCCCTATGAGGTTCAATCTTTTGGGTCGGAAAGTTTAGGGAATGAAACATCACTAGGAATTACTGATGTTTTAAATCAGAGTGTTCCTGGTGTTTTCACTAATGAAGTTCAGGGGAGCCCCTACCAGGGAGACGTTACTTTCAGGGGCTTTCGGGCCTCTTCTATTTTGGGTGCGGCTCAGGGTCTCTCTGTTTATATAGACGGAGTAAGGATTAACGAACCTTTCGGAGACGTAGTAAATTGGGATATGATTCCCGAGTTCGCTATTGATAATGTATCTCTTATCCCCGGCTCAAATCCAATGTATGGATTAAATACATTGGGTGGTGCTCTATCGCTTACTACAAAAACTGGAATGTCCCACCCCGGAAAGACTGCTCGCATCTCTTTTGGTAGTTTCAATAGAAAAAAAATTGATATTTCTATTGGTGGTGAATTTACCGAAGGAGATGGCGGGAATTATTTTTTATCTGTAAGTCATTTCGATGAGTCCGGTTGGAGAGATTATTCGGATGGAAAAATCTCTAACATTTTCGGAAAAGCTACTAAAAATACCGACTTTGGTAGCATCGGTATGATGGCATATTTTGGCGATAGTAACCTTCTGGGAAACGGACTTCTCCCAAGCACAAACTACGGTGTTGAGGATGACGTTGGTCAAATTCAAGAACGTGGATTATACGAGGGCAGAAGAGCAGCTGTTTACTCTCCCCGATAAACCCACGCGCACCTAATTCATAAGTTCTTGAGGTAACCTGCTCCAGATAAGGATCCGCTTGCAAACCCGTCGGAAGTAGACAAGGATTATCTCTGTCGGCACAACCTAATTCAATAACAGTAGGTACCCGATTGCCTTGTGAGGCATTCGCAAAAATATTTATCCCATTATGTAATTTTGCAGATACACCGAGTGCCGGATTGAATTTCGTATATTTAAAACTCTCTTTTGGTTGAGCTTCAAGTTCTTCAGAAACTTCATTTGGGGTAGACAACGTATTGGAAACTTTTGTGTGGTTATATCTTACAGAACCTGTTACAAAAATCCCATCCGCTACTTCCGCGGTGTCGGATGCAAATAGTGAATATGTTTTTGAGTTTCCACTAACCTTTGCAGAGTCCTCTTTCTCCGAGTCATCATCGCAAATTACTTTTCGAATAGCATTTACCTCACAATCCTCAGTCTCTGTCGCGTGGGTTTATCGGTGAAGGGTTCGGCGTAGTGAGTGTCTACACCACAAATAATAAAGACGATATTATCTTTGTCTCGACGGATGTAAACTCAGGAGAAGGATTTTTTACCAATTTTGGTAAAACTAGAAATCAAGGAGTAGATTTCCAACTTGTTCAAGAATTTGACTTTTTCAGGTTGACCGGCACATACAGCTACCTAGAGGCTACTTATCAAGAAAGTGGTTTACTCTTCGGAGAAAGGTCGGTTCAAGCACGTCCCGGTATGCGCATCCCTGGAATTCCTGAAAATGTATTTCGTTTAGGCATTGATTGGATTCCACACGACTCTCTTAAGATTGGGATGATTCTAATAGCCACATCAAACCTTGTCACGCAGGGCAATGAAGATGGCCTGATCGGAGGGGACGATGATGTCGTGGCTAGGGATGCAAGTGTTGACGG
>CACOBT010000029.1 GCA_902625535.1 uncultured beta proteobacterium
AACCACAAGTAAATCATTACCATGCCTCTCAAATAAATCAATTGTATTTGCTAATGGTGCATTTTTTGGCATCACTATCACTCCATAGTTTGCCTCTCTATTTTTTCTTGCTCCTTTTATCTCATCCAGACATTTCTTCAAAGTAGTAAATGTTTTATCTGTTTTTGCTTCATATACGATTTTTATACCGCCAGCCCGATGATCTTGATTAATCGTAACTAATACATCTCCTTGCTTACCGTTGACACCCCTTGTTGTACCTACCCCTTCACAAATATCGTTTGACTCACCACATATACGTTCAAGGTGCTCAAGAACTTTTTCTTCATATTTTTTTCCAAAAGTGGTGGATTTCTGTGATTCTTCTTTTTTCCCAGACTGCTTTGCAATCAGTTCTCTTACTTCTGTCAAAAGAGTTGTTTGCCTTTGTTCAATTTCCTTAATCGCTTGCTTAAGGCCCTCATTCATTTTAAAAATAGCAGAGTCCTTATTATTTAAGTCCAAATTTCCAGAAACTTTCTCCCTGTGTTTCTCTAGATCTCTCCTCAGTTTACTAAATGCAGAATGCTCAACATTCATGTCAAACTGCTCTTTAATTCCGTCACTATCATTTTTTAACGATTCACAAAATAGCGAAAATGCTCCCTTTTTATTATTTATATCGAATTCTTTTTTTATTGCATCTGTTTTTAAATCTAGGATTTCTCCGGCTTGAGTTCTAAAGAACTGCATGAATTGGTTTTTTTTATCTGGTTCTAGCATTTTTGCAAAATTACTCTCCGGCCCTACTTTAAGATTTAACTCAGATTTCACACTTTTATTTACATCATCAATTGTTTTTCTTAGGGTGGTTCCTATGACCCCCTGATCTGATACGAAGTCATTAATACTTGTTTTAAACTTACCCGATTGAGGGTCAAAATACTCTTTTAATGTGCCGATCACTTGTTTTTCCACTGTCTCCTGAATCGTAGTAATGGAACCTTGAAACTCTTTTAAAAACTGGTCTCCCGTATCTCGTAATCTTTCACTTTCTGCCCTAGATGTTGCAAGATCTAATGCATGTACCCCAATTCGAAGAGCCTCTCTAATAAACTCGGTTTGTTTACTTGTATTTTCCCCTGCATTTTGCCGAATTGAACGAATCGTTGCAGGATCAGTTACCTCAAATTTTTCTATAATCAAGGGACTCTGAATTGAGTCCCTTGCACCCTGTTCAGTCAAAATTTTATTCTCTTTCATTACTGAAGCCATAATCGTTTCCTCTTAACCTTTTAACTAAATAACAGATACTTATAAGTTTAATTTATTGCACTAACGGATGACAAATGAATTAACTCACCTTGCCAAGATAGACCTCCAACCAGGGTATTATTGGAATCTCCTCTGAAATTCTCACCCATCCCAACACCTTTATAAGTCTCAATACTAACTTGTTTCAATCTTTCGAGAAATTCTTTTACGGATTTTTGAATCAAATCTGTATTTTTCGTATTTTCTGCTTCTTCCTGATTAGAATTTGTTCTTGACGGACTCATTCTAGACTTAAATTGTCCTATTAATTCACTTAATTCATCTAATTCTCTATCAAGTTCTTCTGCAACCCTATCTTGAGATTCTACAAATTCACTTAATGTATTTTTAATTTCTGGAACCCTTTTTTTCTGGTTCTGTGTAACCCTCTCAATATCTTCCAATGAACGAACTCTCCTGAGTTCAGCAAAAAGTCGTTCAAAACTATATCTGTTTTCATCACGGAAACAATGAATATGCTCTTCCATTTGCTTCATATTTATCTCTACTTTTTTAAGGAGATTGTCTCTGCATCGCTCTATTTGCTCCTCTAGTTCTTGAGAGTCATAATCAACCGATTCTCTTGTAAAAGAAGTTAAGAGATAACTTCTTGTAATTTTTTCCTCATATTGTCGAAATGCGATATTAGAATTAAAAATCTCAATACCTTTGACCTTTCCATTAATTAGAAATACCGACCCTATCTGGTTATCTAACACATTCCTTTTTTTTAACAGACTTGATATTTCGCTTCTATTTCTGCTGTAAATCCCACTCATTG